>NZ_JBSWWF010000009.1:0-288898 GCF_056159945.1 Alteromonas sp. ABH2_165 | reverse complement strand
TACGTTAAGCGGAAGTTGGCACATTGATTACATAATGGATTCAATGCACGAATTTCTGACAATCCCACGACTCATAAAAACCTTCTGCTTTAAGTGACATAGCTGACTACAGTATTTTCATAGTTGAGAGTTAAGTGACCGTCTAGATATACAGTGTAGTGACCTCCCCTTTATATTCAGGAAAACGACCTAATCGCGCATTTTTTCCCAAATTTAATCGACCTCAATTATGCGCAAGCTTTGTATTATTTGACTTTCATTAAATTGGAAATGATGGCACTATAAATAAAAACGAGCAAATTCTCAGGAGAAAAAGTATAATTTGCATACTATTAAAATATTAGTATCCAACAAAAAAATCTACAAGGAATATGGGAAAGGTGATAAGAGAAAAAATAGAATCATTCTTGAATTTATCTGCGAGAAATAAGTTGGCAATTATTGCTGACGTGACAACTATATTGGGAATCTCGGTTGCTACATTAGTTGCAGGCCCATTTCTTACAGAGTTGGTCGGTTTAGGGTTCGATTTATCTGAATTTATTTGGGCAATTATTTTTTATTCCGTTGTTGGGGTTATATGCCTTTCAACTTTTTTTGGTGTTTTAGGCCAATTCCGAAAAGATGCTTCTTCAAATAAAAATGAGAGAATAATTTTATCTATTTTAGGTGTTTTGCTTTTAGCTGTTGTTATAACGATTTTTTCAGGGTTAAAAACTGCTTTCGGTGATCTTACAGACAGTAGGTATCTTCTTCCAAGAGAAGCTTCTTATGCAGTAAAGCAAGTAATCATGGCCCAATTATTTTCAAATGAAACTCTAAGGTACATTGAGGGAGAAGTTTCATTCGAAAAAGAAATAAGTAGTGAAGATTATGTAATTTCGCTTTATAGCATAAATTCCCGAAGTGGACTGTATGAGCTTCATAGAATAAAGAATTACGATAAATATACGGAATTTAATTCTAGTGGTAAATTTAAAATTCCTCTAAATGAAACTGACCAATTAATTGACCCGTATGTCGTCATATATCGACACACTGACTCTTCGTTTTTCAATTCGCATTTTCCTGACTCTCTTACACAAATGCCCTCAAAAGAAATAGATGAATTAGGCGCAAAATCAATAAAGGTGACTAGCGGCGACTAACAAGACGCTTAACAAATCTCCTTTGGTCACTGGGACAGCAACGCAGCGGCGCTTCGCGCTTATGCCGCTACGTTACTGCCCACTAGCTTAGCGTTAAATGTCCGCTGTTTGTCTAAAACAGTCATTGAGAATTCAATGACTGAATCTCCGATATTGTTCAGAAGCAGACAATTACATTTTTCCAATGAAAACACCGTATATAGTTTTTCATGGTAAACGGGTGTTACTATAAAGTTTCAGTAATAAGCGGTTATGTAGCCAGGAGAATTAGCAATGATTTCCAACCTTGATCATTTGGTACTCACAGTTAAAAGTATTGCCGATGCGGTTCGTTTCTATACGGATATTCTAGGCATGGAGAAAGAGGTCTTTGGAGAAGGTAGAGTAGCGCTGAAATTTGGCTCACAGAAAATCAACCTCCACCAATTCGGCAAAGAGTTCGAGCCAAAAGCTAATTTCCCTACACCTGGATCGGCCGACTTATGCTTTATCACCAACATGCCAATTCAAGAGGCTTTCGAAGAAATATCAACTAAAGGTGTGGACATCATCGAAGGCATCGTTGCTCGTACTGGTGCAGTAGGCCCGATCCAATCTTTCTATTTCAGAGACCCCGACAACAACCTGATTGAGGTCTCGTCTTATGTATCAGCAACATAAGATGGCTAGCCAACTGGGCCCGAGATATTCGAACCCATTTCTTCTATTCGCTCTACGGAGCCATGCCTGCATTGTATTTTGAATGTCCTTTATTCAGATGCAGGCAATACATCTATACTAAATAATTTCATACTCACAGGAAGGTGATCACGTAAACTTCTACGAAAATAATATGACAGAAAACCCGCAACATGCACTGAAAAGCTGTTAAGGTAGAAGAAAAATTACAAGGATAAGTATGAAGTATTTCAAATGGTTGTTTACTGCGGCATTGCTTGCGTCTTCGTTTCAAAGTCTGGCAAATGATTACGAAGTGGTGAACATAGATTCAGAGGTATTGGACGAACGGCGGCAATATCAGGTTTTACTGCCAGAGGATTATTTCTCCACATCGCAAAATTATCCCGTAATTTACCGGCTTGACGGCGCTGAGAATATTCCTCTGATGAAAGAGGTATTAGGCAGATTACAAGAAGCTGACGCCGCTCCCGGCGTTATCATCGTTGCGATTGAAAATACCGACAGACTCCACGACATGTATCCCACAGTTAATCAGGACAGAAATGGCCCGGTTGGTATTGGCGGCGGGGCTAAAAATTTTCTTACGTTCATCGAGCAAGAACTGATCCCCGATGTGGAAAAACGGTATCGCACACATTCAACCCGAATTATCGCCGGGGCATCAGCTGCTGGTGTGTTTAGTTTGTATGCCATGCAACAGCGCCCGGGCCTTTTCAATGCGCATATCGCTTATAGTCCTGCGGTTTGGTGGAACGCGGGTGCGATGGTGGAACGGACCAAAAAGTGGCTGTCTACTAAACCTTCTGAATCTGCCTATGTTTATATGAATATGGGGAATGAGGGGCTACCCATGCGACCTTATTACGACGAGTTGTTAACGGCGTTTTCAGTGCATGAAAACGCCCATTTGAGTTTAGTTGTAAATGAGCACCCTGGCGTTTCTCACGGGCTCACATCGGCGGCTGGCATTTTTAACGCTTATCAATCATTTTTCCTAAGTAAAACATTTCCCAGGGAGAAAGTGACTGCAAATATGCAAGTGATCGACGATTACTATCGGCGGTTAGGTGAACAATGGGGTATAGACTCAACGCCACCAGAAAATGTGGTTCGCGAATTGGGTTACTACTTTGACTGGCAGAAAAAGCCCCATTTAGCCATGATGCTGTATAAGCATAATATGTCTCATCATCCTGAAAACCCTGATGCAATTGCCGGTGTTGCGTATGGCTATGAAGGACAAAACAAACTCAGGGAAGCGCTGACGTACGCGAAAAAAGCGTTGGCTGTCGCTACAGAAGATATTCCTTACTACGATTATTTTGTTGAGAATGTACAGCGCTTAGAAAACAAATTGAAAAGCACAAAGAAAGCGAATTAATTCGCTTTCATAGCCCACCACAAAGGTCTAAAAAATTGCCTGTCGAGAATGAAGATTTGTCAGACGAGAGCCAATAGATGGCTTCAGCCACTTCTTCTGGTTCACCGCCGCGTTGAAGGGGGATAATGCTCTTTAATCGCTCGACTCTTTCAGGTTCACCGCCGTCAGCGTGCATCTCTGTGTTTATTAAACCCGGACGGACACAATTTACCCGAATGCCTTCAGCAGCAACTTCCAGTGATAGCCCTTTGGTTAAGGTGTCAATGGCTCCTTTAGATGCTGCATAATCGATATATTCATTCGGCGAACCGGTCCGGGAGGCACCTGAAGAGACATTTACAATAACGCCTCCTTGTCCGCCACGACGTGTCGACATGCGCTTCACTGCTTCCCGGCAGCAAAGAAAATAACTGGTTACGTTGTTAATCAAAATACTGTTGATTCTTTCAGCTGTAAGCTCTTCGAGTCGTGATTGCTTACGCAAAATGCCCGCATTGTTTACAACAACGGATAAATATCCCTGTTCATCGTCAATTCGCTTAAATAGTCTCATTACGTCAGCTTCCTGAGCGACGTCGGCCTGAACGGCAAAGCAACGACCACCCAGCGTGTTGATTTCATGGGTTAAAGCTTCAGCCGCTTTTGAATTGGACTTGTAATTGATACAAACCGTATATCCCTTTGCAGCAAACAATTTGGAAGTAGCAGCGCCTATACCGCGACTGCCACCAGTGACTAAAACGATTTTTGAATCATCCATTAATTTTCTCTGGATCGTTATATCGAGGAAATTAAAATAACATATTCAATGAGAAATAAACGGGAAGTGTATGTATAAGCAGAACAGGTTTTGCTCCGATGTAGGCATTCAGTATCCAATTATTCAGGCTCCAATGGCGGGTGTGTCAACGCCAGCGTTGGCTGCTGCAGTTTCAAATGCCGGTGCACTTGGCTCGTTAGGAATAAGTGAGCTCGGGTTGTTTTACACGGGATACAAATAAAAATGGGATCATCACGACCCCATTTATATTTACCCGAATGATATTGCCACGTTTGCGGTGTTTTTAGTCATCCCGATTCAAAGCCTCAATCAGTTCAATTTCAAAATAGAGATTGCTGTTTGGCGGGATCTTGCCAATCTCTCGTTCACCATACCCCAGTGACGCAGGTACCCAAAGCTTTCGTATACCACCTTCGCGCATACCTTGAATTCCTTGAAACCAGCCCTGGATAACTTTGTTTTTTGATAATACGGTCTGAAACGGGCGGCCTTTTGCGTAGGATGAATCGAATTCTGTGCCATCTTCCAGCAGTCCGCGATAATGAGCGGTGATCAGCGCGCCTTTTTTCACTTCTTTGCCTTCTCCTACTACGGAGTCTTCAAATTTAATTTCGTCAGTCATTGTTATTCTCTTCAATATTCTATAGTAGAAGAGTAACCCAAATAACCCTTGATGTTTATCGATTAAGCTTCAACCTGGCGAGAAAATCCGCAAAGGTCAAACGTGCATCTAAACGCGTATAAACCTTGATGGGCCTGTCGTGCAGAATATCCCCGTACGCCGAATCAGGCAGGATAGCTCTTGCGTTAACACTCTCAGAATAGCTACTTTCCGTAAACAAGGCTGTCAGTAGTACCAGGGGATGATCGCCCATGGTCAGAGAACCGCCCATTTCCACAAAGTCAGGTAATTCGGTATACAACGAATACAACCACTGGGTTGTATCAGACAAAGGCCGAAAATCGACTCTCATTTCAGCCACTGAGTACTGCATTTGTCGATATGCAGAAACAGGGATCTGGGTTACCGGTATTTTTGATTGCTCAAATACGTACTTGGCGGCGTTTATGTCGGTTGAGAGGTTATATTCCCAACCGCCTGATGGGTAGTCGCCACCGCCAATCCACACCACTTCCATTTTATTTGCGATTTCCGGTTTAAGTTTCAGTGCTTCTGCTAGGTTTGTGAGCGGTCCACCAATCGTTATTACCAGCGGTAAGGGGTCATCACGCATCGCTTCTTTCACGATTGCCATGGCTGCAGGTGAGGGGGAAGTTTGATTTTGCGCATTGATATAGTCGCGACCTTCATGCACGGGTATGGCATTGAGGTTCAGCTTGGCTAACAGTATTTGCGCTTTTTCTTTTCCGACTATTGCCGTGTTTTGTTTCCCGAAACTGGCCTCAGCAAATCTGGGATTCAACGCCGTTGATGTGATCAGTCGAACCGATGTTTTTGGTGAGAGTAACTGGTGAGCGAGCGCCGCTAAGCCATCGGGATCGCCGGCAAAATCGTTATCGACAATTATCCGAAATGACGGGGTTTGTTTAATGAATTTCTCGTTTTCACTGTTTTCTGCAAATGCAGCAAAAGACGCTGGGATGAGAATTAAAGCGACAATGGCTGTAAAGGAGATACGGGATAAAGCTATGGCAAAATAACGTGTTAACGATTTCATAGGATAAATCAGTGAAATAATTTAGCGTTATATTTGCTTAATAGGCACTATGTTATCAAATAGTTAATTATTGTGGGTTCATAGCTCCAGACTATGGATAATTCAGCGCTGCTGGCATACTTCGCCACCAGCGCAAAGGCCTTATCCGCTAAAACCGTCATCATCTCGCGTAGGGGATTCCGCCGCGGCACGGGCCAAATCATCAACCCGTTCATTTTCTGGGTGTCCAGAATGGCCTTTTACCCAGTGCCAGTCGATATCGTGCTTTTTCACTGCTTCGTCGAGACGCTTCCAAAGGTCGGCGTTCTTTACTGGCTTTTTGTCTGCGGTGCGCCAGCCGTTCTTGCGCCAGTTTTTGATCCACTGGTTAATGCCGTTTTTCACGTACTGGCTGTCAGTGGTGATGTCTACCTGACAGGGTTCCGTCAAACATTCTAAGGCGACCGATGGGGCCATCAACTCCATACGGTTGTTGGTAGTCATGTTAAACCCTTCACTGAGTTCCTTTTCGTGCTTACCATAAATCAGCAATGCGCCGTATCCGCCGGGGCCGGGATTCCCGAGACAGGAACCATCGGTGAAGATAGCGATTTTTTTCTTTGCCATAGTGAGGCCTTTTTTACTTCAGATTGTGTTTCTCTGCGATTGGCTTGGTATACTAATGAAGTGACAAGGGCTCTACCAGCGAAAACTGAAAATCCCTTCAACCATTCTTTATTGTGCAATAAAACAAGGTGTTGTAAACATGCGTCAGATTGTTCTGGATACGGAAACCACGGGTATCGAGCCGAAAGAAGGGCACCGTATCATCGAAATAGGTTGTGTCGAGGTGATAAACCGTAAGCTCACCGGTAATCATTTCCATGTTTATATTAATCCGCAGCGCATTGTTGAGCAGGAAGCGATTGAGGTTCACGGTATTACCAATGAATTCCTCGCCGATAAGCCTTTATTTGCCGATGTGGCACAGGATTTCATCGACTTTATCCGAGGCGGCCAGCTTGTCATTCACAACGCGGCTTTCGACGTGGGCTTTATGGATCATGAATTTGCCATGAACCCGGCAACGCGTTCGGTGAAAACGGCAGAAATATGTACTGTTCTTGATTCGTTATTGCTTGCCAGAAAAATGCATCCTGGCCAGAAGAACAACCTCGATGCATTGTGTCGTCGTTATGGCATAGATAACAGTCACCGTGAACTTCACGGCGCATTACTCGATGCCGAGATCCTGGCTGACGTTTATCTGTTAATGACCGGCGGTCAGACAAAATTGAACCTGGCGGGACAAAACAGTGGCAGTGGTGACGACGGCGCCATTCGCAGAGTGCAGCGAAACGGAAATAAATTAAAGGTTATCAGTGCCTCCGCCGATGAATTAGAACAACATGAGGCACGTCTGGATATCGTGCAAAAAAGCGGTGGAAAGTGTTTGTGGCGACCAGCTTCCGAAAATCAATAACTTCAATTTCCCTGGCTATCGTTGCCGCGATAGCCTGTTATATTCCTTTATCTGCCGCACAGCAGTCTCAGCCTGCGGCTGAACCCGTCGATACCAGCGTGCTTACCTCACTGGGCGACGACTACCAAAATTCCATCATTCTGCTTCAAAATCGTTTTCGCATTGACCACGAAGTCGATGAAGTCACGCTGATATTTTTCCGTAAGTTTGGCTCAGCCCCCGTCGTGCTCGTGCGGCCTGATGGGTCGAAAATTTTTAGCAGTCAGGCTGAAAAGAATAACGTCGAATGGTTCGATGATGACACCTTCGACATGATAAAGATTAAAAATCCGGTACCCGGCCCATGGCAAGCGGTGGGGCAGGTAATGCCTGAAAGCCGCGTGATGGTGATTTCAGAAATAGAATTGCATGCCGACCCGTTGCCGGCGGTCATATTCTCTGGAGAAGTGCTTAAGCAAACGGCCTATCTTACCAATGGTGACAAACCCATCGATTATTCGCAGTTCCGTGATGTAGTGGATGTGTCCATTGAGTTGCGCAGTACGAATAACCCGAATTACGATAATTTCGGCGCTAACGTCGAACAAATTGCTCGCTTCGAAGACAACGGCCGAGGCATGGATGAGGCACCAGAAGATGGTGTGTTCACTGGTCAGTTTAACCTGGCTATTCCCGCAGGCGAGTGGCGCCCAGTATTCACCGTAAGCACCCCTATGTTTTCCCGGGAGCAAGTTGACCCGGTCATCATGTTACATAAAAACCCGGTTACCATGCGTGAAGTGCTGAATGATGGCCAACAGGGTTATCACGATCTTTATATAGATGTGGTAAGAGACCAAATCGATATAGCGTCGTTATTAATAGACGGTAAAGTGCGATTCCCTAATGGAGACGTGCAGAATTTCTCGATTACGGAGCCATCCCCAGAACCCAGGCTACATCGCATATTAGCCTACGGTGAGGGCTTGTTCAGGGTGAAAATTACTGCCTACGCCACTACGGTAGATGGCAGAGACGTGATCCTTGATGTGCCTGAGTATACTTTTCGTGGAGAAGCACCAGACAGTGCCGAGGAAGGCGACGGCAGCGATGCGCCTGTCGATCTCGAAGCGCAGCTGATGGATAAAATGAACGCGCCCGAAATGCCAGTAACACCACCTGAAGAGCAGGGGATGGATGATGCGACACTTTATTTGCTCATCGGCGCAGTCAACGGCGGTATCATTTTAATTGGCGCGATTGTGGTGATTATTATCATCTGGCGACGAAAACGCGCGGCGAAGAAGTTGGCCATTAAAGACGAACAAACTTCGGCGACGGCAGAACCCGTTGAAAAGAAACCGGGATTTCTGGCGGGTTTACTGGCTAAATTTAAGAAAAAGAAAGAACCTGAGGCTAGTAGCGATTAAATCGGTACTGTTCGAGGCGCATAAAAAGTAAAGCTTATGCATCTGTTTCTCAGTGAAAATGCTGCTCTGATAGTCTATTTGATTTATATTGCAGCATTGTGGCGATTATTCAGTCAAACGGAACGAATTGACCTACTTTATCGAAAAAAACCGTTGACTCGACCATAGGGAATACGTATTATCTGCGCCGCAGTCAGGGCAGAGACTTGAATAAAGATTCTGCAAGCTGCTGAAAAAATTGAAAAAAGTGGAGCGGTAGTTCAGTTGGTTAGAATACCGGCCTGTCACGCCGGGGGTCGCGGGTTCGAGTCCCGTCCGCTCCGCCACTTTCAATAGCAAAACTAATATGGTTCTTCGGAGCGGTAGTTCAGTTGGTTAGAATACCGGCCTGTCACGCCGGGGGTCGCGGGTTCGAGTCCCGTCCGCTCCGCCATTTAGTTTCGCGCTTTCTCTTGTGTGGAGCGGTAGTTCAGTTGGTTAGAATACCGGCCTGTCACGCCGGGGGTCGCGGGTTCGAGTCCCGTCCGCTCCGCCATTCAAGAGTTCAGAACAAAAAATGCCGTTGGAGCGGTAGTTCAGTTGGTTAGAATACCGGCCTGTCACGCCGGGGGTCGCGGGTTCGAGTCCCGTCCGCTCCGCCATTTCCCTTCTTGTTTTATCGTTTATTTCCAATTTCGTTAGTAATCAGATTTTTCTTCTAAAATACGCCTTCGTTATTGAGTCTATTCACCAATAAATCTCGCTATCTGTTTGATAATTTGTAAAACTCCGTTGTTAATATAAAAGATAAAAGTATTAAGGAGCGGGCAAGTGCCAGCTGCATTTATCAGATGCTGCATTCTTTTCTTTAGCGTAGCAGCCACATTGTGGTGTACAGACGTTTTTGCTCACGGTGTAGATAACAACACTCGCGCTTTCCTTCAGCAGAGTGAAGGCATTCAATTTATCCCGTTCCTTTATATCGGCGCTAAACACATGGTGACCGGTTACGATCACCTGCTATTCTTACTCGGCGTCATATTCTTTTTGTATCGCAGTAAAGACATCCTGCTTTTTGTTACCTTATTCACCATCGGCCACAGTACCACCTTGTTACTGGGTGTGCTGATGCACATTCAGTTTAATGCGTACCTCATCGATGCCATCATCGGCTTGTCTGTTGTTTACAAAGGTTTTGATAATTTAGCTGGCTTTAAACGTTGTTTTAATTGGCAACCCGACGCCCGCGTAGCGGTTTTTATCTTTGGTTTATGTCATGGTTTTGGGCTGGCAACTAAACTGCAAGAATTCGAACTATCTGAAAACGGCCTGTTTGCGAACCTCGTTGCTTTTAACCTCGGTGTGGAAGTGGGGCAATTTAGCGCGTTGGCTGTAATTTTGATTTTGATCACTGCCTGGCGTAAATTGCCGTCTTTTCAACATTTTGCAACTATCACCAATACACTGCTAATGAGTGCCGGACTTATGCTTATGGGTTACCAGCTTACCGGCTATTTCCTCAGTTAACGCACAGAGAGCATTATGGAACATACCGTTAGTTCAAAAACACTGATTAAAGCGTCATTAACCGCATTGCTCCTCGCTGCGATAACACTTTTGACCGTTATTCTTCCTGCTGAGTACAACATTGACCCTACTGGCGTAGGTAAGGCACTTGGGCTAACTGTATTCGCGGGAAGTGAAGAAATAGCTCAGCCTGTACAGAGGGAGAATGAGATAGCAGTTAGCGATAGCTTCGAGGCAATTAAAGTTACTGTTCC
Source organism: Alteromonas sp. ABH2_165 (assembly GCF_056159945.1). NCBI lineage: Bacteria > Pseudomonadati > Pseudomonadota > Gammaproteobacteria > Alteromonadales > Alteromonadaceae > Alteromonas > Alteromonas sp. ABH2_165. The sequence continues at coordinate 278,597 of NZ_JBSWWF010000009.1, read as the reverse complement.
GGCAGGAAAGGGCGTGGAGTATAAATTCTCGATGCCACAGTACGCGAAAATGACCTACGAATGGATAACCGATGGAACACCATTGTATTTCGACTTACACGGCGAGCCAGAGGGTGATACCACAGGATATTTTGAGAGTTACACGATATCCACATCCACCGAAATGAAAGGAAGTTTTACTGCACCTTTTGCGGGTAGCCATGGTTGGTATTGGCGGAACTACAGTGGGGAACCTGTGGTGGTTAAACTCTATGTAAAAGGTCAGTACACGGTTATCGGATTAAAACAGTAAATCAAATTTGAAGAAAACAGCCGCTCTGAGCGGTTTCTCCCTGCCGTTCTGCAATTTAAACGCTTCTTTGTTTGCCATTCATCACAGGCGCGATAGTATCTGCACTGTCAGAAACGAAATTAGAAGCGCTAAATAAATGGAAGCATTACTCGCCTGTCGCGGGATCACAAAAATCTATCACGACGGACAGACTGACACGCCTGTACTGTCAAACGTATCCTTATCTGTAGAACCGTCTGAACATGTTGCTATTCTTGGCAGTTCGGGCTCTGGTAAAAGCACATTACTTCACATACTGGGTGGTTTAGACAAGCCTACGGAAGGTGAGGTGTGGTTTGAAGGAAAATCGATTACCTCGATGAAATCGGCGCAACTTGCTGCGCTGAGAAACCAGAAAATCGGGTTTATCTATCAGTTTCATCACTTGTTACCTGAATTCACCGCACTTGAGAACACGGCCATGCCACTGTTGATTGGTGGCGAAAATCCGACCAACGCAACGAAGCAAGCCCAGGAAATACTTGAAAAAGTAGGGTTGTCTCACCGTATGCAGCACAAGCCTTCTGCGTTGTCTGGTGGTGAACGTCAGCGTGTAGCCATTGCGCGCGCATTGGTGAATCGTCCTGCTTTGGTGCTGGCCGATGAGCCAACTGGCAATCTCGACAATAAAACCGGTGAGCAGATCTATCAGCTGCTCACATCACTCAGTGAAAGTTTAGGTACCAGCTTTGTGGTTGTAACACACGATAACGCGTTAGCAGCGAGAATGGACCGTATTCTACGCATCAAAGATGGCGTGCTTCATGGGGAGGCTAGCGCTTGAGTCTTGCGTGGCAATTAGCCTCTCGTTTTCGCCGGGCTAAACAGACAAACGGCTATATCTCGTTCATTTCATTCTCTTCAACACTGGGAATTGGTCTCGGTTGTTTTGTGCTCATTGTGCTGCTATCAATCATGAATGGCTTTGAACGTGAGCTTTTAAACCGGATTTTAGCCGTCATTCCTCACGGCGAACTTTATTCAGTAAACAGTGAAGGGATCCGCGATTGGAAAAGCGAAATCGCGTTGTTGGAACAAGATGACAGAGTCGAAAGCATTGAGCCCTACACCCGAATTACTGGCATGTTACAGCACAAAGGGAATCTGCGAGCTGTAGAACTCACCGGACTTGATACGAGCCGGGCGAGTCACGATCGTTGGCTAAATCAGGTCTCGGCTGAAGATTGGCAACAATTCAAGGCAGACGAAGATTCAGTGCTGATTGGTCAGGGGCTAATGGACAAGCTTGAACTCGCAGCGGGAGATCGCATTAGCGTACTCATTCCTACCGCCACGGAAGATTTGTCGTTTAAAGCGCCGCACCTCATGCATCTCACTGTTGCTGGCAGGCTCAAAGTTGGCGGTGAAATGGATAATTACTTGGCCATGATGCACCTGGCCACAGCCTCAACGGAATCCGGTGTCATCACCGGGGCTCAGGGGTTACGTTTCATGCTTAAAGATCCTTACAGCGCTTATGAAACGATGCGGGATATCGGTTATAACTTTGACCAACCCGTGTATATCTCGTATTGGATGCGTACCCAAGGTCACTTATACAACGACATTCAATTGGTGCGTGTTGTTGTGATGATTGCGCTGACGCTGGTGATTGCGGTGGCCTGTTTTAATATTGTTTCCACACTGGTTATGTCGGTGCGCGAAAAGCAGGGGGCAATTGCTATTCTTCGTACCATGGGAGCGCCTGACAGCCTGATTCGTCGTACTTTCATGATGCAAGGCATGATTAACGGTGTCATTGGCATTGTGTGCGGTACGGTAGCAGCAGTGGTGATTGCTCCGAATCTGTCAGCCATTGTCGCAACCATTGAGTCATGGACGGGCATTACACTGCTTTCCGGCGATATCTATTTTATTGATTTTTTGCCTTCGGAACTGCAATGGACCGATGTCATTCTTACGGTCGTAGTGGCATTTACACTTTGCTTGCTGGCAACCTGGTATCCGGCAAGACGGGCTGTGAATGTTGATCCTGCCCAGGCACTGAACCGCTAACAGTTCGAATTGAATATAAAAAAGGGGCGCATTGGTAAAATGCGCCCCTTTTCTTTTGAATCATCTAACTAGCGGTTTTTATCAAAGTGCTCGAAGTCGATGGTTTCTTCTTTTGTACCGGCATCAGGGTCGTTGAACACGGCTTCATCAAGCTCGCCTTCGCTTTTTGCTACCACACAAGACACCATGCAATCGCCGGTGATATTAACCGCTGTGCGGGTCATATCGAGTAAGCGGTCGACACCAATGATAAGTGCGATTCCCTCAACTGGCAGGTTAACTTGTTGGAGTACCATTGCCAGCATGATAAGGCCAACACCAGGCACGCCTGCGGTACCCACCGAGGCCAACGTGGCGGTAAACACAACCATGATGTAATCGCCAAGGGTTAAATCGACAGCGTAAACTTGCGCGATAAACACGGTTGCCACACCTTGCATAATGGCGGTGCCATCCATGTTAATGGTTGATCCCAGCGGCAGGGTGAAAGATGAAACCGATTTACCCACACCCAGTTTGTTACGAGCGGTTTCCATAGTCACAGGCAAGGTGGCACTGCTGCTTGATGTGGTAAAGGCAAATAAGGCAGCATCACGCATTTTCTTGAGCATGATAACAGGGTTTAGGCCGGTCGCGAGTTTCAGCATGACGGAGTAGGTTACAATGCCATGCAAAATAAGCACGACAATCACCAGGAAGAAATATTTCGCTAAACTTCCCAACATTTCAGCACCAATGGTGCTAAACAGTTTCGCCATCAATACAAACACACCGTACGGTGCAAGATTCATAATAATCGTCACCAAGCGCATGATGATTGTATTCAAATCTTCAAATACTGCGCCCAAACGCTTACCAGCATCGCCAGTCATTGCCATTGCAACGCCGAACAGCACGGCAAAGATAATAATTTGCAGCATGTTGCCTTCCGCCATCGATTTAATCGGGTTGGTGGGGAACATGTTGATAATCACCTGACTGAAAGTCGGTGCTTCTTTGGCGACATAGGTTGCATTGGTGGGCATGGATACGCCACTACCAGGGCTGACCACTAATCCCAGACTGATAGCCAGTGTAATTGCGATGGCGGTTGTGAGTATATATAACGATACGGATTTGAGACCCAATCGACCCAATTTACTGGGGTCGGTTAAACTGCATGTACCGCATACAAGCGAGATAAACACTAGTGGTACCACTAACATTTTCAAGCTGGCGATGAAGATGGCGCCGACAGTTGAGAATATACCATCTACTAAAAAGGTATACGTGGAAAACTCGAAGCCGAATATCGAAAAGCGTAAATCTCCGCTATCATCGAACAGAAGCTGAAGTAATGCGCCGGTAATGATTCCGGCACCCATGCCGATAAAGATTCTGGCAGTTAAACTTAGCTTTTTAGAAGATTGAGACATGAAGGTTCCCTAACATCAGATGATTCTTGATTTTGTTATAGCGCTAGTTTGCCAGAATCTTATCAGATTGAAATGAGAAATATTTCAGTAATGTCATTTACTAGAGGTCCAGGAAGACAACTATGAAAACACTTTCCAAGTCTCTGACGTTGTTCAGTATGCTGTTAATGTTATTTGCCTGCGGAGGCGGCGGAGGCTCACTTGAGCGCGAAACCAGCAGCGGTAACACCGGCGGAGACACGGGCACCACCACAGATCCCACTTACACAGTAACGCTTTCGCTTACCGATCAGGCTGGCGAAACTGACCGTGATTTATCTTCAGAAAATCCGCTGACTCTTACAGCGACGGTGGTGGATCAAGACGGCGCAGCACTAGCTGATGCTCTCGTTACTTTTTCCCTATCTAATGAAAACCTGGCTTCGTTTGGCAACGATACGGGTACCGCCAGAACGGATGATGCCGGTGTCGCTACCATCAACTTAACCGCCAGCACCGCCAGTGGTGATGGCCAGATTACGGCAACAACGCCTGATGGCACCACAGGCACGACGACGTTTTCGGCAACAGGGACAGGCGCAACATCAGACAACTATACGGTGACACTATCGTTAGCCAATGCTGGAGGGGAAGCTGACCGTGATTTATCTTCTGAAAATCCGCTTACCCTTAATTTTACGGCGGTAAATGCTAGCGGTAATCCGTTAACTGACGCACTCATCACTTTTACCCTGTCAAATGACGATATTGCACAGTTTTCTAACGACACTGGCACTGCTAGAACTAATGACAGCGGCGAAGCAACGATTGGGTTGCTCGTGGGTTCTTCCGCGGGCGATGGCCAAGTTACTGCTACCTTGCCGGATGGATCTACTCAAACCACCACATTTTCATCTGCGGGCGCCTCTGTTGTTACTGAAGTGCCAGCTGAAATGGAGTTTTACGCCTCTTCAGTGCTTTTACCTTCAAGTGGCTCTGATAGCGTTGAACTGATTGCTCTGGTTAAAAACTCTCAAAGTGTGCTTATGGAAGGCGTTGAGGTGAGCTTTTCTGCTCCTGCATCCGCTGGCGTAGAAATTCAACAAGTAGACGATGCCACGCTGGAAAATGGTACTGCTTCAGCATTATTGAGCACCAGTAATAATGCAGGTAACCGCTTTGTCACCGTAACCGCTACAGCAGGCGACGTAGTGCGCACCATTGAAATTGAAATAGACGGTACAGAAGTCACCATTAATGGTTCCCGTTCAATTACGATTAACGATTCTGCGACCCTTACACTTCGTGTTCAGGACTCTGATGGCACAAACATTCCAAACCAATCTATCTCATTAAGTACTGATATCGGCACGCTGTCTGCGACAGAAGTGACCACAGGCACCAATGGTCAGGCTTCCGTAACGTTTACAGGCTCTGAATCTGGAACGGCGACAATTTCTGGTACTGCACTGGGGTCAACAACAACATTTACGGTTACTGTTCAAGAAGATGATTTTGCTTTTACAACAGTGCCAACCGAAGAAGTACCGGTAGCACCAGATAATGCTTATGAAGCTGGTGATTACACCACCTTGACCGTTTCCTGGAGTAAAGACAACGCCGTTTTTGCCGGTGGTAATGTGACTTTCACAGCCTCACGCGGCGATATTCGGCCTGGTGACGAAACCGGTACCACTGATGCTTCAGGCGAAATTTCATTCGACATCGCTTCGACGAATGCTGGCATTGCTGAAATTACCGCAACTGGTAATGACGGTGCAGGTAATGAAGTCACTGCAACGGTTGAAATAGAATTTATCGCCACAGATACTGACATCATGTACGTAGATGCATCGCCGGATATCATTGGTCCTGATGGTCAAACAAGTACTATTTCCGCCATTGTTCGCGATCCGGCAGGTAATCTAGTTAAAAACAAGGTAGTTAGTTTCAATGTAAATGATACGAGCACCGGTACGATTTCACCTTCGCAAGCCACCACTGACAGTAACGGTATTGCATCTACCGTATTCACATCTGCAGCAGTAACGAGTGAAGAGTTTGTATTAATCACCGCGACTGTATTAGATGAACCAGAAGTGACGGCACAGGTTTCAATGACAGTGGGAAATCGTGCGTTTGATGTGTCAATTGGAACAGGGAACTTGTTAGGCGCCCCTGATGACACCATTTTCCTGAAAGAATTTGCTGTTTTTGTGACTGATTCTGCTGGACGTCCGATTGAAAACATTGAGTTAACGGCATCGTTGGTCCCGGTACCTACCGCTTTTAGCGGACAATATCACAAAGGTGACTGGACGTGGGATGGTACGCTATGGCGAGTGAATTACACAATATCATGCCCTAATGAAGATGATAACGATAACGGTATGCTAGACCCTCTTGAAGACGATAATGGCGATACATTCCTAACGCCTGGTATTGTCGGCTCCATAGCGTTCAAAGACGGTGTGAGTACTACCGATGCGAATGGCCAAGCAACACTAGAGGTGAGATACCCAAGAGAATATGGTGCATTTTATGAGTCGGAGATTACCATTTATGCGCAATCTACGGGTAGCGAGTCTAAGCAATCAATTCTGTATGATTACGAGGTGTTATCTACCGACCTGACTAACGAGAGTGTATCTCCACCCGACAGTCCTTTCGGAACATCTTCTGACTGTAGTGACTTCTTCTAACTAGCATTACAAATAAAAAGCCGGGTCACCTCACAGTGCCCCGGCTTTGTTTTATCTGACATTCAGTGAACTGGAAAATCAGCCCTGCTGGAACGGATAAACCGAACCTAACTGCATGATCTGGGTGAGTTCATCTAATGCTGTACGGCTTTCAATAAGCAGCTGCGGGTCGCGGAGATCCTGTTCGGATAAGCGATCGCGATAATGCTTGTCTACCCACTGGTTTAAACGGGTAAATAGTGCGTCATTCATCAATGTATTTGGGTTAGTTGCTGCAAGCTGTTGGTCATTCATTGCCACACGTAAGCGCAGACATGCAGGACCACCGCCATTACGCATGCTCTGTTTCACATCAAAGAACTTCACTTCCTTAATAGGAGAGCCCAGTGTGGTAAGGGTTTTCAGGTAATCTGAAACCGCCGCATTTTCCTCGCATTCTGAAGGCGCGATAATGGCCATATGCCCTTCAGGAAGAGTAATGATCTGCGTGTTGAACAGGTAGGTGCTTACCGCATCCTGAACAGAAACTGCACTGGTGGGCACTTCGATAAAGTGCAACGGGTTGTCACCAAATTTAGCTTTTATTTCATCGAGTACCGCAGGCGTATTTAAGAATGCTTGCTGGTGATAAAACAGCACGTTTTGGTTACCCACAGAAATAACGTCGTTGTGGAATACGCCTTGGTCAATCACGTCGGGATTTTGCTGAATATAAACAACACGTTGCTCATCGAGACCATGCAAACGCGCTACGGCTTGACAGGCTTCCATTGTTTGGCGAGCAGGGTAGCGTGTCGGGGCAGGTTTACTGCTGTCGAAGGCATAGCGTCCGTATACAAAAAGTTCTACTCCCGCTTCGCCATACTGCGAGCACAAACGCGTGTGATTCGCAGCACCTTCATCACCAAAATGTTCGTTATCTGGCAGATGTTTATGATGGGCAAAATGGGCCGTATCGGCAAAGGTGGCCTTTAAAATATTGCCAGTGACTTCAGGTTCTAGCGAACGGTGAAATTTGTTGGTCAGGTTCGCTGGCGTGAAGTGAATTTTGCCGTCGGCTGTATCTGCGCCAGGTGATACGGTGGCAGCATTTGCGGTCCACATACTTGAAGCCGAACAACACGCAAGAAAGACCTGTGGCGCTTGTTTGGCGGCTTTCTCTAAAACCTGAGCATCGGTGCCAGAAAAGCCAAGACGACGGAGCATGGCCATGTCCGGGCGTTCCTGCGGCGCGAGTACACCTTGTTGCATACCCATATCAGCCAGCGCTTTCATTTTTGCCAGACCTTGCTTGGCCGCTTCCTTTGGATTGCTTACAGCATTGGCATTGCTTTGTGATGCCACGTTGCCGACAGATAGTCCCGCATAATTGTGGGTGGGGCCTACCAGGCCGTCAAAGTTTACTTCGAATTGCTGCATATTTACGCCTCTTAACTCATAGATTTCCGTTTCTTACCGATGCTTGCTTGAATTTGAGCGATTCACCCTGATAATGCAGGCAAAGCAACGGATAAAGCGGGTTTTCTGGCTATTGGATTGGCGGCATTATACGGTTTTTACTAGGCTTGCCAACGTCGCAGGCTAAATAATGAACAGTTTGTGGCGGTATTTGAAGCAAGCGACAGAATAACTATTAAGAAGATCTTGTTTTCCATTCACTTTGTAGATATATGTTAAAAAAAGAAAGGGTAGTGCACCATCGCCACTCACTACACCTAAATATTCATTGAGACGATTTAAGTCTCTGATTACGAACAGGTTTAATCAATTTTTATGGCAAAATCACTGGTTATTGTCGAGTCACCAGCAAAAGCTAAAACGATAAATAAATATCTCGGTAAAAATTTTATCGTAAAATCTTCTGTTGGCCACGTTCGCGACCTGCCTACCAAGGCGGTGGGTAATGTCGAACCGAAAAAACCGGCAAAAGAACTAAAAACGATGAGCGACAAAGCGCGGGAAGAATACCTGCGCAAACACGAGTACCGCAAACTGGTCGATCGCATGGGCGTCGATCCAGAAGCAGACTGGCATGCCCACTACCAGGTATTGCAGGGAAAAGAGAAAGTCGTTAACGAACTTAAAAAGCTGGCGAAAGATGCTGACACTGTCTATCTCGCAACGGATTTGGACCGCGAAGGGGAGGCTATCGCCTGGCACCTGCGGGAACTTCTGGGTGAGAAAAACAAAACGTATCAGCGTGTAGTCTTCAATGAAATCACCAAAAATGCCATTCAGGAAGCTTTCTCTCATCCTGGTGAATTGAATCTTGACCGCGTGAATGCGCAGCAAGCCCGCCGTTTTCTTGATCGGGTTGTGGGGTTCATGGTGTCGCCACTGTTGTGGAAAAAGATTGCCCGTGGCTTGTCAGCCGGTCGTGTACAGTCGGTCGCCGTGCGGTTGGTGGTTGAGCGTGAGCGCGAAATTAAGGCTTTTGTACCGGAAGAGTTCTGGGATATTCATGCCGATGTTGCAGCTAGCAAGGCACAGCAACTGCGTATGCTGGTGGCCCGCTACCAGGACCAGCCTTTCAAGCCGAAGAACAAACAAGAAGCGGATACTGCGGTTGGCCATTTAGAAAATGCAGCGTACGTGGTGGAAAGCCGCGAATCCAAACCAACGCAGAGCAAGCCTTCCGCGCCATTTATTACATCGACGTTGCAACAGGCGGCGAGTACCCGTCTGGGTTTCGGTGTTAAGAAAACCATGATGCTGGCCCAGCGTTTATATGAAGCCGGTCACATTACCTATATGCGTACCGACTCCACGAACCTGAGTCAGGAAGCACTGGATAATTGCCGCGCGTACATCGACGAGAATTTCGGTGCTAAGTATCTGCCTGCTTCGCCAATTCGCTACGGCAGCAAAGAAGGCGCTCAGGAAGCTCACGAAGCAATTCGTCCTTCAAGCGTAAAAGTACAGGCAGCATCTCTGAAAGACATGGAGAGAGACGCACAGCGCTTGTATGAGCTTATTTGGCGTCAGTTTGTTGCATGTCAGATGACAAACGCTAAATACGATGCCACAACGATTCGTGTTGCCGCTGGCGATTATGAATTAACGGCAAAAGGTCGCGTACTTAAATTCGACGGTTGGACTAAGGTACAGCCGCAAATCCGCAAGAAAGGCGAAGAAGAATTACTGCTACCCGATGTGAAGCAGGGAGATACCCTGGATCTTAAAGCACTGGATCCAAAACAGCATTTCACTAAGCCTATTGCCCGCTTTAACGAAGCATCGCTGGTTAAAGAGTTGGAAAAGCGTGGAATTGGCCGTCCGTCTACTTACGCGAGTATCATTTCTACTATTCAGGATCGCGGTTATGTGCGTCTTGAAAATAAACGTTTCTATGCTGAGAAAATGGGTGAAATCGTTAACGATCGTCTGATGGAAAACTTCGACGATTTGATGAGTTACGACTTTACCGCGAACATGGAACAGCACCTCGACGATATCGCCGAAGGAAAAGAAAACTGGAAGCAAGTGCTGAATAGCTTCTACACCGATTTCTACGGCAAACTGCTGAAAGCAGAGAAAGATGCTGATGAGGGCGGTATGCGTCCGAATCAGGCAGTGCCTGCCGGTATTACCTGTGACAAGTGCGGCCGCGAGATGAATGTGCGCACGGCTTCTACCGGTGTATTCCTTGGCTGTTCAGGTTACAACCTGCCGCCGAAAGAGCGTTGTACTAACACCATGAACCTGACTCCGGGTGAAGAAGTGGTGAAAGTAGACAACGAAGAGGAAATGGAAACTGAAGCGCTGCGTGCTAAACGTCGCTGTGACATTTGTGGTACGGCGATGGACAGTTATCTGGTTGATGAAAAACGTAAGCTGCATGTGTGTGGTAACACGCCAACCTGTCCGGGTACGTACGTCGAGGAAGGCACGTTCAAAATTAAAGGCTATGACGGTCCGGTTATCGAATGCGATAAATGCGGTAGCGACATGGAACTCAAAAACGGTCGTTTCGGCAAGTATTTTGGTTGTACCAACGAAGAATGTAAGAATACCCGTAAGTTGCTGCGTAACGGTGAAGCCGCGCCACCGAAGGAAGATCCGGTAGATTTACCCGAGCTGCCCTGCGAAAAATCTGACGCGCATTTTGTGCTGCGAGATGGTGCATCAGGTATTTTCTTAGCGGCCCATAATTTCCCTAAATCCAGGGAGACTCGTGCGCCGAAAGTGGAGGAACTTGCTCGCTTCCGTGACAGAATTTCGCCGAAATTCCAATATCTGGCCGATGCGCCTAAAGCAGATCCAGACGGTAATTTAGCCATTGTTCGCTTTAGCAGAAAGACAAAACAGCAGTATGTCATGTCTGAAAACAGCGAGGGCAAATCTACGGGCTGGTCTTCATGGTATGAAGGTGGCAAGTGGGTCGATCAGGACAAGAAAAAGAAGTAGGTGATTCGTGGCTTCATTACAAGATCAACTATTGAAAGCGGGTTTGGCGAACAAAAGTTCAGCCAAACAAGCCCGGGCGGATAAGCGCAAAAAACAAAAGCTGAAAAATAAAAATCAGCAAGTTGAAGCGGATGCCGCCAAAATTGCTGCCGAAAAAGCAGCGGAAGAGAAAAAAGCGAAAGACCGCGCCCTGAATGCTGAACAGCAACAAGAGCGCGAAAAGCGTTCGGTGATTGCGCAAATTAAACAGCTTATTAATGTGAATAAGCAAGAGCGTAAAGGCGACGTGGTATTAAACTTCACTCACGACAATGTGGTAAAACGCATGTACGTGAGTGAAGAAATGCATCGTCAGGTCACAAAAGGCCGCTTGGTTGTGGTGTTACTCGATGAAGCATATGAGCTGGTTCCAACACCCGTTGCAGATAAGATTGCGCAACGTGACGAGAGCTTTGTGATTTATCGCGCCGTTTTGGATACCAAAGACGTTGACGGTAAACAAGAAGACGAAGAAGACTGGTATGCGGATTATGAAATTCCGGACGATTTAACCTGGTAAAGGTTCAATTGACGGTATTCATCGCCTCGTCTTTGTTTACTGTTACAACTATTCTCAATTCATCACAGGCCATTCAGTGCGCTTTTACAAGCATCGCTGAGTGGCCTGTTTAGTTTCCAGTGGTCTGGACTCCAACCGGCCAGAAATCGGTAGAAATCTGCGCACGCAAGGTTGTATAAACCTCGCCATTCAGTGATTAATTTCGAAGCGTCCACCGAGGGGTGTTTTCTGTTTAATGTCTGCTGCAATGCGTTAAAATAAACGTTGAGGCAGTGTGCTGTTGTATCGCGCTGTTCCTGTTCCGACAACGCACTACCAATAAAATAGGCCACATCTTTCACACCCACACCGTAACCTGTGTATTGAAAATCTACTGCTGCACAGTGTGATAAATCTTCGGTGAAACAAAAATTCGCGACTTTGGCATCGCCATGCAGTAGCGTCTGATATTTTGCATTTTTCAGTGCGCTGGCAATGGTAGATGCCTTGTCTTTTAACTCGCCAGCTTCCATCGCATGCCATTCATCCTGCCGGGTATTCAAGTGCCAATATGTCCCTTCTTCCCATACGTGTTCGTCTTCCAGGCCCAGGAAGCTGGCATGAAATTCAGCCAACCAGATAAGTACCACTTCACATTGCGTTGTTGATAAAACACTTTCGCGGCGGCTGAACCCGGCTGCATCTAAATCTTCGAGGATTATTAAATGGGAATCCTGTTCCTGACATCCGCCTGCATAATCAGGAACCCGACACTGGTTATTTGTGTGCTTTTGTAAATGCTTATAGAAATGGTGTTCAACTTCAAACGATCGCAACTTTCGTTCATGAGACGCAGATGTTTTCCACCCCTTCGGATGAGAGGATGCCTGCTCTGGCTTTACACATTTAATGACAACCGGTTCATGGTTTTGTACTGAAAATGCGCGGAAACATGCGCCGTAGCCGCTCCAAAGTGTTTGGATATGTTGTGGGTTTTCGAACTCTAGATCAGAAACTTGATTTAGCCAGTTCAGGAAGGGCAAAAGAGGGCTATCAGACATACTGCTCACTTTGACAAACAAATAAAAAAAGCCGTACTACTAAGAGTACGGCCCTATCGCGTTTATTCAACTGTTAAGGTAATTATACTTCAGCTGTTTCTTCCGCTGTTTCTGCTTTGCTCTGACCTGGCAATGTCATGCCTGCAGAGGCAGAAGATGTTGCCTGGCTGATTGATGCGGCTTTGCCCGAAACCATCAGGGCAGGGCGAGCATCATCTGCTTTTGCCGTCAATGCAACATCATTGAATACGGCATCAACAGACGCAGGTAACGTCATCGGATGAGAAACGTGCTTACGACCACGGCTGGAAGTGGCAACGAAAGCAGGTTGGGCCTTTTCTGCTACCACCGGTTTCTCAGCTTCTGCTTTTACTTCTGCTTCAGCAACTTTTGGCGCTGCTGTCGCTTCTTCTGCAGGAGCTTCAACTTCGTTAACCTCGGTTGTGGCTTCTGGTTCTGCTTCAACGACTGCAGACGGCGCAGCTTGTTCCGCTTTATCTGCGACACGCGCTTCTTCAACTGCTTCGGTTTTAGCTTCCGCTTCAGCATTGTCGTTCAGGTTAATTTCTACCTGTTCTGGCGACACATCCGCAGAAACAACTTTATCACCTTCAACCCGCACGCGTGGTTTAGCTGATTTAGGCTTCTCTTCAGTTTCAGGATGAGCAAGTTCAAAGTTAAGCTGGTCCTGTGCAGGCGCATCAGCTACCGCTTCTTTAACGTTGTCTTGTTTTTCCTGAACTTCAGTGTTCGCAGGCTTGCTGTCGCCAGAAACATGGCTAGTTGATTCAGCGTTGACTGTTTCTTCAGCTTGCTCAGTCACAACAGGAACTACAGGAGCATCATTTTGCTCGTTGTTTTCAGCAGCGCTTGATTGCTCTGCATCATCAACAGGCGTTTGCTCTTTCTTACGGCGTTGACCGGCAGCACGAACATGACGTGGAGAACGGCGTGAACGTCCACGGCTTTCACGTTTCTGACCCGCTTCTTCACCATTTGTCGTGTCTGTTGTCGTGTCACCTTCGACTGTTACAGCAGATTTTTCCTGAGTTTTAGTCACTTCAGGTGCTTTATGCTCTTCAACGTTTGGCGCGTCAGTGGTTTTTACTTCTGAAACTGCGTCAACCGGTGCAGATTTAGCTTCTGCTGCAATAGCTGGCGTCTCTTCCGTATTTTGAGTGTGTTGCGCACCATCTTTATTTACGCGAACACTACGGCGCTTGTCACGACGCTTACGACGCTCTGCAACCTGCTTCTTACGTTCTGGCTGCTCCTGATTGTCGTCAGCATTTTCCACAGCGGCATTCTGCTGCTCTGGTTTACTCTGCTTGTTTTCCTGAGGCTTACGACGGCTCTTAGTACGATTACGCTTGTCATCCTGACGCTTCTGTTGCGACTTGTTTTCATCGTTTACATTGCGTTCATTGCGGTCGGTACGCTCACCACGCTCGTTGTTATCAGACTGCTGCTTTCCACCACGGCGGTTACGGTTGTTGCGTGGCTTGCGGTTGCGGTTGTCTTTATTTCGAGGCGGTCGTGAAGATGTCTTCTTCTCTGTTGACTCTTCTTTAACTTCTTCTTTCTCGTCGCTACCCAGAATGGAAGAAATCCACTTACCCAGTTTGGTAAACAGGTTGCCACCATTTGCAGTTGGCGGGGTTTGTGGCGCGGCTGGGGTAGGAGCGGCTGCAACGGGAGTAGGTGGCGCCTGAGTTGGTGCAACTAGTCCTTTAAGTGCCGGCTCTTCACGTTTAGCTGGTTGTGCAACAGGCTGATACTTTTCAGTTTCTTCCGGCTCTTTCAGGTCAACATCATAGCTGGCGTCGGTGATGACTTCGTCAGGGCGGTGACGAATCACTTCATAATGTGGTGTTTCAAGATGCGGATTCGGGATCAGCAGCAATGAAACGCCGTGACGTTTCTCAATAACGTTGATGGACTTACGCTTTTCGTTAAGCAGGTAAGTGGCCACCGGTACCGGCAGTTGGGCTTCAATCTGACCGGTGTTGTCCTTAATACTCTCTTCTTCGATGATGCGCAGAATAGACAGTGCAAGAGACTCTGTACCACGTATAGTCCCATGACCAGAGCAGCGAGGGCACACGTGGTGCGCAGATTCACCCAGAGACGGACGTAAACGCTGACGGGACATTTCCAGCAGGCCGAAGCGTGAGATACGACCCAGTTGAACACGGGCACGGTCAGAACGCACCGCGTCCTGCATGCGCTTCTCAACTTCGCGCTGGTGACGTACCGGAGTCATATCAATAAAGTCGATAACTACCAGACCACCCAGGTCGCGCAAGCGTAACTGACGAGCAATCTCGTCTGCAGCTTCAAGGTTGGTGTTCAGTGCGGTTTCTTCAATATCGCCACCCTTGGTTGCGCGGGCAGAGTTGATATCGATAGAGGTAAGCGCTTCGGTTGGGTCGATAACAATTGAACCACCGGAAGGCAAACGCACTTCACGCTGGAACGCGGATTCAATTTGGCTTTCGATTTGGTAATGGCTGAACAGCGGCACATCGCCTTTGTACAGTTTTACGCGGTTTGCGAAATCAGGGCGAACCAGCTCAATGTGCTGCAGTGCTTGCTCATAAATGCTGGTTTTATCAATCAGAATTTCGCCAATGTCACGGCGCAAGTAATCGCGAATAGCGCGAACAATGACATTACTTTCCTGATGAATAAGGAAAGGTGCAGCACGATTTTCAGCAACTTCAGAAATGGCGTCCCAATGCTTAAGCAGAACCCGTAAATCCCACTCAAGTTCTTCATATGATTTACCTACACCCGCGGTACGCACAATTAAGCCCATACCGTCTGGCAAGTCGAGGCGGCTTAGTGAATCTTTCAGGTCGTTACGTTCGTCACCTTCGATACGACGTGAAATACCGCCGGCACGAGGGTTATTTGGCATCAGTACCAGGTAACTACCTGCTAATGACAGGAAAGTCGTCAGGGCGGCGCCTTTCTGGCCACGTTCTTCTTTATCAATTTGAACAATAACTTCCTGACCTTCCTTGATCACTTCTTTGATGTTTGGACGGCCTTCGAATTTGTAACCTTTCGGGAAGTAAGTGCGGGCAATTTCTTTTAGAGGGAGGAAACCATGACGTTCTGCGCCGTAGTCTACAAAGGCAGCTTCGAGGCTTGGCTCAACACGGGTAATCTTACCCTTGTAAATGTTAGCTTTCTTTTGCTCATGCCCCGGGCTTTCTATATCAAGATCATATAACCGTTGCCCATCTACCAGGGCAACGCGCAACTCTTCTTGCTGAGTTGCGTTAATCAACATTCTTTTCATTGTATCTAACTCTGTTTTTTGAACAGCCGCTTAGACACAAAATCAAAATGACACGTGCAAATACGCGTCACCCAGCCTCACGGCTGTGTGCGGGATTTGTTGTTTTCGCCGTATTACTCATATTGTCGGCACAGGTTATTCAGGTGCCTGACGGATAATTGCGAGTGTCGGGAACGACAAGCCCTTACTGTCTTTTATATTCTCACCCCTTTTGTTGCCAGGGGCGAAGGTCAATTCAATTCTGTTTGCTAAACGGCGAACTTTATTTTCATCAGTTGTGCTGAGGTTCTGGAGGTTTTGTGCTGCCCCCATGGAACCGGACGAATGCATTTATTCAGTTGTCCGCACACTATTATGGTTCATTACTTAAGTTCGAACCGGATTTTGCTAAGCAAGTGTACTGCAAAATCCTCGTGATTATCTCACCATACTCACGATATTAGCAAGCACAGTTATGCTGCTTTTGTACTAAAAACCAGCATTTAAAGTGTGGTTTTTTATAAGGGGCGTAAATAAACCACGTTTTGAACAGGTTTATGACATTTGATTCATGTGATGAGGTGAGTTTAAAGAGGAAGCTAAATGAAAGAATAATGATTCTTGCGACCGTGGTGAAATATCTGGATTGCTCACTCGACGGGTAACATTTTAATACTGTCTGCTATTTAGCTTTAGCGTAAGTCGGGGGGCTCAGGTATACTGCCGCCCATGAAAGAAGAACTTCCTCAAAAAGTACGCTTTGTGACCATCGAGTCCGATCTCGCCGGTCAGCGTATCGATAATTTCCTGCGCACTCAGTTAAAAGGTGTGCCCAAAAGTATGATTTACCGTATTTTGCGAAAAGGCGAAGTGCGGGTAAATAAAGGTCGTGTAAAACCTGAGTATAAACTGCAGGCAGACGATTTGGTTCGTATTCCACCTGTACGGGTGGCGGAAGAGAAAGACACGCCTAATCCAAAACTGGAAAAAGTGGCCGAGCTGGAAAACTGTATCCTGTTTGAAGACGATCGTATTTTAGTCATCAACAAGCCTTCCGGTACGGCGGTTCATGGTGGCAGCGGACTTAGTTTTGGGCTTATTGAAGGGCTGCGTGCATTGCGCCCCGATGCCAAGTTCATGGAACTGGTTCATCGACTCGACCGCGATACCTCCGGCTGTATTCTCATCGCCAAGAAACGTTCGGCATTGCGCCACCTTCACGCTCAACTGCGGGAAGGCCAAATGGATAAACGTTATCAGGCGCTGGTTGCCGGGCAATGGCCTGAAAACCGTTTTAAGGTTAAAGCACCACTATTGAAAAACGTGCTGCAATCGGGTGAACGTCTGGTAAGTGTAAACGAAAACGGCAAGCCATCGGAAACTCGCTATCGCATTCTAACCCGCTACGAAAATGCCACATTGGTAGAAGCATCGCCTATAACTGGCCGTACGCACCAAATTCGTGTGCACTGCTTGCACGCTGGTCATCCCATTGCTTGCGATCCAAAGTATGGTGATGCGGACTTTGACCAGCAAATGAACCGGGCTGGGCTAAAACGCCTTTTCCTGCATGCCGCAAGTATTCAGTTTCTGCATCCGGGCACCGAAGAACAAATTCGTTTTCAAGCCCCATTAGATGCTCAACTTAACAACGCACTAAAGCAGTTAAATGAAGTATAAATTTATTATTTTTGACTGGGATGGCACGCTGATGGACTCGGCGGCCAAGATTGTAAATTGTATGCAGCTGGCTGCAAAACAATGTGGTGTCGCTATTCCTTCTGCAGAAGAGGTGGGGGGCATTATTGGCATTAGCTTGCGCCCAGCCATTCAGAAACTGTTTAACACCACCGACGAGGTGCTAACGGATCAATTGTTTGAAGCGTATAAGAATACCTTTATCGAGCAAGATCAAACGCCAAGCCCCATGTTTGATGGCGCAGATACGTTGCTCTCAGCATTGAAAGCAGACAATCGCACATTGGCTGTGGCTACCGGCAAAGCGAGAAGAGGGCTTGATCGTTGTTGGAATAATACCGGCACGGGCGTCTATTTCAGCTATTCGCGCACAGCCGATGACGCTGCATCTAAGCCGTCACCCGATATGATCCTCCAATTACTGGCGGAAGCGGGCGTAGCGCCGGAAGAGGCGGTAATGATTGGCGATACTACGTTTGATATGCAAATGGCCCGTGATGCTGGCGTTGATCGCATTGGTGTTTCTTTCGGCGTACATGCCCAGGTGCATTTAGAAAATTATGCCCCTCAAACCATTGTTCACAGCTTAGGTGAACTGCAAGCGTATCTACTGGCCCATTGATGTGGCCAGCGTCAGCAGGTCGATATTAAATTCGGCCAGCATGTCACGCAGTAGCATAACCGGAAGCCCAATAAGCGCATTGGGATCTCTTGAATCGATGCGTTCGAACAGCAGCACGCCTTTGCCCTCGGATTTAAAACTGCCAGCGCAATCGTAAGGCTGCTCATTGTGAAGATAAGCATCTATCTGTGCATCGCTCAGTTCCCTAAACCAAACCTGTGTCACATCGGTATCGGTGATAACTTTACTCGTTTGGGCATGATGTACGGTTAATGCTGAATAAAAGGTAACGCAACGTCCACTACACATTTGTAATTGTTCGCGGGCTTTTTCAAAGCTGCCTGGTTTACCTAACTGATGAAGCTTATCGTTTACGCAAACCACAGCAACCTGGTCGCTGGCTATAATAATGCTATCGGCATGATGGCCTGCAATTTTTGCCGCTTTGACGTTCGCGAGTCTTTCCGCTAATGCCTGTGGCAATTCGTGATCATGGGCAGATTCATCGATGTCTGGGGCAATGGCTTCAGCGGTAATACCTAGCGAGGCAAACTGTGCCTGACGATATTTCGATGAACTAGCAAGAATAAAATTCGGATATTGTTTTGTTGTTAGCGAGGGCATAGCAGACCGGGAAAGAAACTAGTTAACAGGCCGCTAGTAGGCCATATTTCATGGATTATTGCTAATATTGGGCTTTGTAAACATGCAAAACCCGTTGGAACCGTGGTTAATAGCGGTGATTGGCGATTAATCTTTTGACACAGACTAACCAAATCTATAATATGCGCGCCCTATGCAAAAAGTGAAATTACCTCATACCGTCGATCCGGTCAAAAGTGCCGTTAAACGCTCCGATTATCGAGGCGTTATCGCCACCAAAGAGTTGGAACGATTGAATGAAGCTGTTGTCAGCTGTGATGAATGGGTGAACGCCGAAGTACAGTTCGAAAAAGACGCGCAGGGTCTTACTGTCTTTCACGGTCATCTGGATACACAGGTAACACTTGTCTGCCAACGGTGTAATGGCGAGTTTAACCACTCCCTTTATACTGAATTCTGTTTTAGCCCGGTGCAGGGGAAAGATCAGGAACAGGCAGATGCATTACCCGAAGCTTATGAACCGGTAGAGGTCAACGACCACGGAGAAGTTGATTTATTTCAATTATTTGAAGATGAATTGATTATCTCATTACCTATCGTAGCCCTTCATGCAGAGGAGGATTGCGAAGTGGGTGAAGACGATATGACATTTGGTAAAATCGACCCGGCTAATGAGCGACCAAACCCTTTCGCGGTTTTGAAAGAACTTAAGCGAGACCAGGAGTAAGTTATGGCAGTACAACAAAATCGTAAAACACGCTCTAAGCGTGGCATGCGTCGTTCACACGATGCATTGACAGGCGCGACTTTGTCTGTCGATTCAACGTCGGGTGAAACACACCGTCGTCATCACGTGACCGAAGACGGTTACTATAAAGGCAAAAAAGTAATCGCCCGCTAATCAGTAGGTGACAACTTTTGTCTAAGCTAACCATCGCGTTAGATATCATGGGGGGCGATCATGGTCCCCCTGTTATCCTTTCCGCATCCCTCAAAGCCATCCGGCAACACCCAGATTTTAATTTCATTCTTTGCGGCAAGCAGGAAATTATTGAACCTGTTGTAGCCGATCTATTGCCTGAGCAACGTGCCAGAGTCACCATCGAGCATTGTGAAGATGTGGTCGAAATGGGTGATGCCCCCGCTTTTGCGTTACGTAATAAAAAACATTCTTCGATGCGACGCATTATCGAGCTGGTGGAATCTGGTGAAGCCGACGCGTGTGTGAGTGCGGGAAATACCGGTGCACTTTTAGCACTGGCTTATTACTTCCTTAAAACATTACCGGGCATCGACAGACCCGCGCTGGTATCGGCCATGCCCACAGCAAGCCAGCACAAGGTGTTTTTGCTCGACCTCGGCGCGAACGTAAACTGTACCTCAGAAACCTTGTTTCAATATGGGGTGATGGGCAGCGTACTGGCTCAGGAAGTGTCGGGCATTGAAAAGCCCAGAGTCGCGTTGCTGAATGTGGGTGAAGAAGACATTAAGGGCAATGCGCAGGTTAAAATTGCAGATCAGATGTTCCGCGATGCAGAAGCGCTGAATTACATTGGCTATGTAGAAGGCGATGATATTTTTACTGACCATGCTGATGTAGTGGTAACCGACGGTTTTACCGGCAATGTGGCGCTTAAATCTACCGAAGGTTTAGCAAAACTGGTTATAAATGAAGTAAAAAGGCAATCTCAAATGAACCTTTTGAGTCGTTTGATGGCCAGAATAGCGTTGCCGCTACTCAAAAGCATCTACAACAGGGTGAACCCCGACCAGTATAATGGGGCGAGTCTGTTAGGATTGCGCGGCATTGTAATCAAGAGTCACGGAAACGCTTCCGCTGACGCTTTTTACTACGCGATTCATCAGGGTATGCGTGAAGCCAAAATGGGCATCCCTGAGAAAATAAAAAGTAAAATAGAAACGGTATTGTTGGAGCAGCTTTGAGCAATTATTCACGAATTATCGGGACCGGCAGTTATTATCCAAGTGAAGTGCGAACCAACGCCGACCTGGAAAAAATGGTCGATACCAGTGACGAATGGATCACTGAACGCACGGGCATAAAAGAAAGACGTATTATTGGTGCAGACGAGACTGCAGCCACCATGGGATTCGAAGCCAGTAAGCACGCCATCGAAGCGGCGCAAATCGACCCCAAATCTATTGATATGATAGTGTGTGCCACGACCAGTGGTGCCCATGCCTTCCCAAGTACAGCCTGTGAAATTCAGGCTATGTTAGATATCAACGGTATTCCTGCTTTTGACGTAGCAGCGGCATGTGCAGGCTACTGCTATGCGTTAAGTGTTGCTGACCAGTACATCAAAACAGGCATGGCAAAGCGCATTCTGGTAATTGGTACTGACTGCCTTACTCGAATGATGGACCCCACCGATCGCGGTACTATTATCTTATTCGGTGATGGTGCGGGGGCAACAATCATCGAAGCCAGTGATGAGCCAGGCATTTTATCTACCCATATTCATGCTGCCGGGTCATACGGAGAGCTGCTGTATGCCGGTAATCCACAACGTGGTAATGCGGCGTCTGTAGAAGAAAATTGGTGTTCTATGAAAGGCAACGAGACTTTCAAAGTCGCCGTTACCAAGTTATCTGAAACCGTAGAACAGACACTGGCGGCCAATAACATGGCTAAATCTGATCTGGACTGGTTAGTACCACATCAGGCAAACTTCCGAATTATTAAAGCCACGGCAAGAAAACTGGACATGTCTCTTGACCAGGTCGTGCTTACTCTAGAAAAATATGGCAATACCTCAGCAGCGACGGTACCCACTGCATTAGATACCGCGATCAGAGATGGCCGCATTAAACGTGGCCAGCATTTACTGCTTGAGGCGTTTGGTGGCGGTTTTGCCTGGGCTTCTGCACTTGTCAGATATTGAGCCCACGCAACATATCCTGCTGATATAACGATAAGAATAAGGAAACTTTATGACTCGTACAGCCTGTGTATTTCCGGGACAAGGCTCCCAATCTGTAGGCATGTTAAAAGAACTGGCGGAAAATTACCCAGTTGTTATCGAGACTTTTGCTGAAGCTTCAGATGTGCTGGGTTATGATCTGTGGGATCTGGTTCAGAACGATGCCGATGGCAAATTGAACGAAACCCATATTACTCAACCCGCATTGCTGACAGCGAGTTTCGCAATTTGGCGTGTTCTTCAGGAGAAGGGTATAGAGGTTGACTACCTGGCTGGTCACAGCTTGGGTGAATATTCAGCGCTAGTTTGTGCCGGTGCCATTGAATTCAAAGACGCCGTTAAACTGGTTGAAGCTCGTGGACAGTTCATGCAACAGGCAGTGCCTGCAGGTGCGGGTGCTATGTACGCCATCATCGGTCTTGACGACGAGACCATTGCGGATTGTTGTCAGCAAACGGCTATCGCTACGGGTGATGTAGTCGCTCCAGTTAACTATAACTCACCAGGTCAGGTGGTTATCGCCGGTGAGAAAGTAGCCGCAGAGCAAGCCGCCAATGCGTGTAAAGAAGCGGGGGCTAAACGCGCTTTACCACTCGCCGTGAGCGTGCCTTCACACTGTGAATTAATGCGTCCTGCTGCTGATCAGCTTGACGATGCACTGGCTGCCATTACCATTAGCGAGCCTGTTATTCAGGTGGTTAATAACGTTGATGTGAGCGTTGAATCTTCAGCAGCTGCTATTAAAGATGCATTGGTGCGTCAGCTTTATTGTCCGGTACAGTGGACCAGTACTGTAGAGTTTCTAGCGGCGCAAGGCGTTGAAAAAATCATTGAAGTCGGCCCGGGTAAAGTGCTTACCGGTCTGACCAAACGCATCGATAAAGCATTGACCAGTGTAGCGGTGAATACACCAGAAACACTGGCTGATCTATAATCTGACATGTAGGAAAAACATGACTCAATTATCTGGAAAAATTGCCCTGGTAACAGGTGCGAGCCGCGGCATTGGTAAAGCGATTGCCGAAGCACTTGCTGCACAGGGGGCGACCGTAATTGGTACCGCAACCAGTGAAAACGGTGCAGCGGCTATCAGTGAGTACCTGGCTGCCAGTGGCGGAAAAGGACTGGCGCTGAATGTGACTGACAAAGCGTCTGTAGAAGCGTCTCTGAAAGCGATTGCTGACGAGTTTGGTGGCATTGATATCTTGATCAACAATGCGGGCATTACCCGCGATAACCTGCTAATGCGGATGAAAGATGACGAGTGGCAGGATATCATTGATACTAACCTGAGCTCTATTTTCACACTGTCTAAAGCAGTGCTGCGCGGCATGATGAAAAAGCGTTATGGCCGCATTGTGAACGTAGGTTCTGTTGTAGGTAGTTCGGGTAACGCCGGACAGGCAAACTACGCGGCAGCGAAAGCCGGTGTGATTGGCTTCTCTAAGTCGATGGCCCGTGAAGTTGCTTCCCGTGGTATCACGATTAACGTGGTTGCCCCTGGTTTTATCGACACAGATATGACGAAAGCATTGACAGATGACCAGCGAGAAGCGATCTTTAAGGACATCCCGGCGAACCGTCTGGGCGCACCTGAAGAAATTGCATCAACGGTTGCTTTTTTAGTCAGTGATGGCGCTGCCTATATCACTGGCGAAACAATCCACGTTAACGGTGGAATGTATATGAACTAAGCTGCATTTGCAGCATTTTCGAGCCAAGGTCTTGTTTTAACAGGGTGTTGGTGTTAAAAATTTGTATAAGTATTGGTTAGTTGCTGGTTTGACCACAGTTTTTACATGACTTGGTACTTGCAAGGAGAGACCTTGCAAAATAAACTAGCGGCACTTTTTTATCTAGTGACGTTAAGGGAAACCTAGAATTATGAGTAACATCGAAGAGCGCGTAAAAAAGATCATCGTAGAACAGCTGGGCGTTAAAGAAGAAGAAGTAAAAGCTGAAGCTTCCTTCGTTGATGATTTGGGCGCAGATTCACTCGACACTGTTGAGCTGGTAATGGCTTTAGAAGAAGAGTTCGATACTGAAATTCCTGATGAAGAAGCAGAGAAGATCACTACCGTTCAATCTGCTGTAGATTACATCAACGCAAACAAAGACGCTTAATTAGCTGTCT
The DNA here is from genome assembly GCF_056159945.1 of Alteromonas sp. ABH2_165. Taxonomy (NCBI): domain Bacteria; kingdom Pseudomonadati; phylum Pseudomonadota; class Gammaproteobacteria; order Alteromonadales; family Alteromonadaceae; genus Alteromonas; species Alteromonas sp. ABH2_165. The sequence continues at coordinate 254,860 of NZ_JBSWWF010000009.1, read as the reverse complement.
TGAGATTTGCGAAAACGGCTCTGTTAAGAGCCGTTTTCGTATCTAACGTTCAATCCAATACGAGGGCTTTTTGTGACAAAACGTCGCGTAGTGGTTACTGGCATGGGTATGCTGTCACCGTTGGATTCTTCTGTTGAAGGAACCTGGGCTCGTCTGTTAAAAGGCGAAAGCGGTATCGGTGATATCACCTTATTCGATTGCAGTAACTATTCCACTCGTTTTGCCGGTCAGGTCAACGATTTCGACCCGCAAGATTACATCGAAAAAAAAGAAGCAAAAAAGATGGATCGGTTTATTCAGCTGGGTATTGCAGCGGGTAAACAAGCTTTGGCCGATTCAGGCTTAGCAATCACTGACGACAATGCATACCGTGTAGGTGTAGCAATTGGTTCAGGTATTGGTGGTCTCGAACAAATCGAACAGAACCACACTAAGCTGACGAACAGCGGTCCAAAACGCGTTTCGCCATTCTTTGTGCCTTCTACGATTACGAATATGATTTCTGGCTTTCTGTCTATTATGGAAGGTCTGAAAGGTCCGAACCTGAATATCGTGACAGCGTGTACTACAGGTGTTCACAATATTGGTGTTGCGGCCCGTACCATCGCTTACGGTGATGCCGATGCCATGCTGGCCGGTGGTGCTGAAGCGTCTATCACACCGTTAGGTGTTGCCGGATTCGCTGCAGCCCGTGCATTGTCTTCAAACAATGACGCGCCACAGCAAGCGAGCCGTCCATGGGATAAAGACCGTGATGGTTTTGTCATGGGCGAGGGCGCTGGTGTGATGATGCTGGAATCTTATGATTCGGCAGTAGCCCGTGGTGCAAAAATCTACGCTGAGCTGGTTGGTTTTGGCATGAGCGGCGATGCCTATCACATGACGTCGCCACCGGAAGACGGTGATGGCGCGGCACGCTCTATGGAGAATGCACTGCGTGATGGCAACATCGATGCTGCAGACATTGGTTATATCAATGCCCACGGTACCTCTACGCCTGCAGGTGATATCGCAGAAGTTGCTGCGGTTAAGCGTGTATTCGGCGACCACGCCAAGAAGGTGCTGGTTAGCTCTACCAAGTCCATGACGGGTCACCTTCTGGGTGCGGCAGGTTCTGTTGAAGCTATCTTCACCGTACTGGCGCTGCGCGACAGAATGGCACCGCCAACGATTAACCTGGACAATCCAGGTGAAGGGTGCGACCTGGATTTTGTGCCTCACAAAGCCAAAGCATTCAATGAATCACTGGCACTGTGTAACTCGTTTGGCTTCGGCGGAACGAACGGCTCACTGGTCTTTAAACGTCTCGACGACTAATTTAAAGGCGAAAGCATTGAAAGGCAGCTAAACGCTGCCTTTTTTGTACCTTAATGGGTTATGCGTAACCATTCTCCGCCGCTCCCTGATGCATTCAGTGGGAAGTAACATCAATCTCAGTGCCATCGGTTTGATTGCCTACTCCGCACACTGTAATTAACAGCTTGTACTGATATACTCCCTCCCATATTTATTTATTTCACATTCAAATGACGCAAAAGCTATATCAGGACAGGGCATTCCATTACGGCGACGGATTATTTACCACCATGCGAGTGGAAAACGGCAGGGTGAGCCTTTGGCGTTATCATTTGGCGCGTTTAGAGCACGACAGTTCTCGTCTTGGTTTAAAGCTCGATTTATCATATTTATCGCAAAACGTTGCAGCAGCAGCTGACCAGCTTAGTAACGGTGTACTCAAGTTACATATTTCTTCTGGCGTGGGTGGCCGAGGTTACGCACGACCTGAACATCCGGATATGCAATATCGTCTTTCAGAGCATGCTGTACCGGCCCATTACGCGAAATGGCGAACTGAGGGCATCACTACCGAAGTGAGCAAGGTTAAGCTCGGCTTACAACCATTGCTGGCGGGGATAAAACATCTGAACCGGCTCGAGCAAGTATTAATTAAGCAACAAATGCGGTGTGATGATGCCATTGTGTGCGATATCCATAATCACCTCATAGAAGGCAGTGCCAGCAATTTGTTCTGGATGATGGACGGTCAGTGGGTGACGCCCGCCCTTGACCAATGCGGTGTTGCTGGCGTGTACCGGGCATTTGTTCTTGATGTACTTAAAGCGCAGGGAACTGCAGTACAAACCGGTCATTTTGATGTTGCATCACTGGCGCACGCATCTGCGGTGTTTCTTTGTAATACCTTGATGGGGGTTGTGCCCGTCAATGCCGTCGAGCATCACTCTACATTAACCCGTTTCGACAAGTCGCCTGTATTAGATTTACAAGACAAGATTAAAGCCGCTTACGAGAGGGAAAATGAAGCGACTGATTAGTATTACAGCGATATTGTTTACGCTGCTGGCATTTGGTTCTGCGCTGGCATTCTGGGTGCTTAAATCTGTGAATGCGCCGCTCACCGTTAGCGAACCTGCATTATTTGTTGTGGAACCAGGCAGTTCTGCTATTTCGGTAGTGCGAAAGCTGGATAACGAAGGTTATGCTGATACCCCGGAAGTGGTGGCCAAAATCTGGTTGAAGCTTGATGAGCAGGCCCGCGCCGTTAAAGCCGGTACCTACCAGCTTCAGCCTGATATGTCGCTACTCGATGCCCTGTATCTGATTGCGCGTAACGAGGAATTTCAGTTTTCCGTAGGACTTGTCGAAGGCTTTACACTCAAGCAATGGTTAGCCGTACTAGAGAATGTGCCATCGCTTAAGCAAGACATTGCCTCGGTTGACGAGGTGAGCGGATTAGTCGCAGCCACAGACGTTGTCACTTCAGAGGGCGCGTCGGTTGATAGTTACCCGGAAGGACTGTTTCTTGCCGATACCTATCATTACACCGCAGGTGCTTCGGTTTCCGGTATTTTGAAACGTGCAAATAACGCCATGTCTGCATACCTGCAAACTGCATGGGAACAACGTCAGCCAGGACTGCCGTACGATACGCCGTATGAAGCGCTAATCATGGCGTCTATTATTGAAAAGGAAACCGCTGTTGCAGACGAGCGACCGCTTATTTCCGGGGTGTTTATCAACCGTTTACAGAAAGATATGCGGCTGCAAACCGACCCCACGGTGATCTATGGATTAGGTGATAACTTCGATGGCAACATAACCCGTCGACACCTGCGCGAGAAAAACCCCTATAACACGTATACGGTAAGTGGTTTGCCACCAACGCCCATCGCGATGCCAGGTAAACCCGCGATTGATGCAGCCTTGCATCCTGCTGTGACCGATGCGCTGTATTTTGTATCCAGAGGCGATGGCACTCATGTTTTTTCTGCCACGTTAGAGCAGCACAATCAGGCCGTGAACGAATATCAACGAAACATGAGTAGTAAGTAAACTATGTCAGGTAAATTTATTGTCATTGAAGGCCTAGAAGGCGCAGGTAAAAGCTCTGTTATTGAGGTCGTACGCAACTTTATTCAGGCACTGGGTCAAACGTGTGTTTGCACCCGTGAGCCCGGCGGCACGCCTATGGCTGAAGCCATTCGAGAGTGCGTGAAAGGCGATTGGCAGGAAACCGTTGTCGAAGAAACGGAGCTGATGCTGATGTATGCCGCTCGCAGACAGTTGCTGGTGAATGTGATTCATCCGGCAATGGCCAAAGGCGAATGGGTGCTCGGTGACCGCCACGATATGAGCTCATTGGCTTATCAGGGCGGTGGCAGACAAATACCTGAAGATAAATTGATGGCACTTCGTACATTGTGTTTGCAGGGCTTTGAACCAGACTTAACATTGTATCTTGATGTCGAGCCCGAAGAAGGTTTGAAACGTGCCCGGGGCCGTGGTGAACTCGATCGTATTGAACGTTCGGGTATGGATTTCTTCCAGCGAACCCGTGACAAGTATTTGCAACTCGCGCAAGCATCTTCCAGTACCGTTACAATTAATGCCATGCAGCCTATGGCAAAGGTACACGAGGATGTGGTTGCCGCGTTGGAGGCTCGATTGGCATGATGCTGCCCTGGTTCCAATCGGTTTATTCGCAGTTTATACGTCGTCTTCAGTCGCAGACATTGCACCATGCGTTACTACTTTCTGGTCCAGTAGGATTGGGTAAGGCTGCATTGGCCGATGAATTGGCCAAATCACTGCTGTGTAAACAATTAACTGCGCAGGGCAGTTGCGGCGCGTGTCAAAGCTGTCAGTTGTTTGCTGCCGGGAACCACCCAGACTTTCACCCTTTGGTTAGTGAAAAGCAAATTGGGGTAGATACCATTCGTGGCGGCATTGCAAAACTCTCAGGCACCGCGCAGCTCGGTCACAACAAGGTACTAGTCATACATCACGCCGATACCATGACAGAAGCCGCTTCAAATGCCTTGTTAAAAACCCTTGAAGAACCGACCACTAATACCTATCTCATACTCTTAGCCAGTAAATTAAATGCGTTGCTACCCACAATTCTTAGTCGTTCTGAGAAGCACATACTCAAGTTACCAGCAGAAGGTGAAACACTGAGCTGGCTAGCCGGGCAGGGGCACAACGATGTCACGCCTGCCACAATAAAAGCATATGGCAATGCGCCGTTTTTAGTGAAAGCCAGTTTGGAAGATGAGTCAAAAGGGCTCTCATTCAGTGAATTCCAGGAAGGCATTGGTAGGTTGATGTCGGGGACTGATTCGTCTGTGCAGCTCGCATCCAAATGGCAGGATAGTGGTAAGCAAGTGGTAAGTTGGCTGCAATCCGCTGCCCATGAAAAGTACGTACAAAGTTATTTGCCAGCCGATTACGACGCGTATTCTTACTGTCAGCAGGCGCTGAAACATTTTGAGCACCCGGGTGTGAATAAAACCGTTATTCTTACCGGCGTGCTGGATGTATTCGCGGTAAATCCTCTTTAAATTTTTATAATAAGGTAAGTCATTTTGTTTGTAGATTCTCACTGTCACTTAGACCGTTTAAAAATGGACGATGCTGAGCTTGGAGAAACCCTGAAATTCGCTCGCCAGCGTGGCGTCGAGCATTTTCTTTGTGTTTGCGTAGCGGTGAACGATTTCGACGACATGTATGACAAGGTAAAAGGGTATCCCGATGTATCGGTGTCCTGTGGTGTGCATCCGCTTCATCAGGAGGATGCCTGCGATTATCAGACGCTATTAGAAAAAGCTGATAAACCTGAAGTTGTCGCTATTGGCGAAACTGGGCTGGATTACTTTTACAGCGCCGATACCCGTGAAGTACAACTCAGTTCGTTTATCGACCACATCAAAGTGGCTAACGCGCTCAAAAAGCCTTTGATCATTCATACTCGTGACGCCAGGGAAGATACGCTGAATCTTCTAAAGGAATATAAAGATCCTGACACCATCGGCGTGTTGCATTGCTTCACCGAAAGCCTGGAAATGGCACAAGCAGCTATTGAAATGGGTTTCTATGTGTCGATTTCAGGCATCGTTACGTTTAATTCTGCCGATGAATTGCGTGAAGTGGTGAAAGCATTACCGCTAGACAGGTTATTAATTGAAACCGACTCACCCTGGCTGGCTCCGGTGCCGCATCGTGGTAAACAGAATCAGCCTGGCTATGTGGTAGAAGTGGCTGAGTTTATCGCCGAACTGAAAGGGGTAACGGCAGAAGAATTGGCCCGTCAGACCACTGAAAACTTTTACCGCTTGTTCAACCGGACTCAACGTGCTGATTAATACCCAACCGCTTTGGGCTACGCGATTGCAAAAAAGTTTGCAGATCAGTAAAGACATACCGGAAAGTCGCTTTCTCCAGGTGGCGACAAGTGATGAGTCTGGTGTGCCACAAAACCGTACATTGGTTTTTCGTTCTTTAGATGCCGACAGCGCTGTGCTGTCGGTGATTTCAGATCACCGTACACCAAAAATCGCAGAATTGAAGGGCGATCCGCGTGCGTCCATTTGCTGGTATTTCACCCGCAGCAGAGAGCAATTCCGTTTCACTTGTTCTACTACCATTTTGGTGCACGGTATTAATGGTGTGGATCTCACTTCCCAGTGGAAGGCGCTATCAGCGCAGGGGAAAAAGCAATTTCTTTGGGGCGAGCCTAGAACGCTTCGTGTGGATGACGGCCCATTGCAGGCTATTGTGCCAGACAATTCGTCTCCACCGCCGCATTTTTGCCAGATTAACTTTCATGTTGCCGAAGTTGATTACCTTAATCTAAAAGCTAACCCGCAGTATCGAGAACTTCATCAATTACAAGACGGGCAGTGGTCTTCAGTGTCTGTCATTCCCTGACATCATTCCATTAAATAGACTTTTATGTCCGATTTTAGGACAAAGACAATTGTCATCAGTGGCGTATCATTTGTTACATGAACAGGCTGATGTGGATCAGCTAAACCATGAGGTAACACCATGATAATGACGCCATCAAATATTCTTTATCTATCCCACGGCGGCGGCCCATTTCCCTTGCTCGGTGAGCCATCGCACCAGCATATGGTAGAGCAGTTAAAAGCGGTAACCGCAACGATAGCGAAACCGAAGCGAATTTTGTTGATCAGTGCGCACTGGGAAGAATCCAGTTTTACCGTTACCGGTAATCCGCAGCCCGAGCTGATTTACGATTATTACGGTTTTCCTGAGGAAGCGTATCGCATCCAGTATCCCGCAAAAGGTGATCCTGACTTTGCCGCAGCATTAAGCGAGGCGGCCTGGAAAAGTGGTACGAAGATAGCCATCGATGCGAAGCGAGGTTACGATCACGGTATGTTTGTGCCGTTAAAACTTATGTATCCCGATGCAGATATTCCGGTTGTGCAGCTTTCGCTGGCTGCCAGTCTGAATGCGTCGTTGCATGTGCGGCTGGGTGAAGCGCTGCAAGCTGCCGACCTGACTGATACCCTGGTGATTGGTTCTGGCTTCTCTTTTCACAACATGAAAGCGTTTTTTAGACACATACCCGGTGCCGATGAACAAAACGATGCGTTCCAACACTGGCTTAAAGAAACCGTTGAAAGCGAATCACTGACCGAAGGGCAGCGTGCTGAGCGATTAATCAATTGGGAGACCACAGCGCCCCATGCCCGATTCTGCCATCCCAGAGAAGAGCATTTATTGCCGCTGCATGTGTGTTATGGCCTAGCTAACCGAAAAGCGAGTAGGGTAGAACAAACAGATATTGCAGGCAAAACGGCCACCTTAGCGCTTTGGTAAACGAAAACGGTTAAACTTTCAGTATCATTTCAGTGCACTAGTATGTCCATGTTAGTGCATTGATATTAATAAAAGCATTCGCTGTATTTTTATTTGATGATTTTAAAGGTTTTTTTGACACCCTGATCTGGAATGACAATTGCTGCATTGCAGTAGTGCTAAATTTCTCATTACAGGTTTCCTTTGCCTATGCCGACATTTTTACTGTGGCCGAGCAAATCCATTATTAATGGATTTGGTCTGAAACACGCCACAGCATTGGTTTCTTTTATCATCGCGGCGGGTTTTGTGTTTATTCTTATCGCCCCGCCTGACTTTCTTTTTGCCCCTATAATTTGCGCTGTATTGATGATTTGGCTCAGTGCTTCTCATTCATTTTTACTCGCTAATCAGCTTCATTCCCTGGACAACTTACTGACAAGCACACAGAGTGATCCTGAAAGTTATCGGAACTTACCCGCCAACGAATGGCTATTGCCGGCTCATGTGAAAGTAATATTTGACGTACTTAAAGAGATGAGTCGTAAGCGTGAGCATCTTGAAGAGTTCTTATCTGAAATGCGCTATTCCGCCGACCAGATGATCACTTCAGTGATGAAAGTGGCCGATAATGCCACTACACAGTCAGCCGCAACTACCTCTACCGCTGCAGCTGTGAATGAGTTAACCCAATCCCTCGCTGGCGTTGTTGATACCTTTGAGCAAGTCAATCGGGCTGCTATTAACGCCAGAACCCATTCCGAAGCCGGTAAAAAGCGGGTGGCATCGTTAACCACTGAGTTTGCTCAGGTGGAATCTGACGTAATTAATACGCAAGGCGCACTCGAACGACTGAACAACAGTATGGAAAAAGTAATGGAGCTTACCGGCTCTATTCAAAAAATAGCCGAGCAAACCAATCTACTCGCCCTGAACGCCTCTATCGAAGCCGCCCGGGCCGGAGAAGCCGGAAGAGGTTTTGCCGTGGTGGCAGATGAAGTGAGAAACCTCGCAGAAGATTGCCGCCAATCGGCTGAAGTTATAAACAGCAGAGTGGGAGAATTGGTTAACGAGCGTGATTTGGTACTGGCAAGCATGGAATCGGTGACTGAACGGGCGAGGGCGTGTTTTATTAAAGCCGAAGAGGCCAGTACACTTTTAGACAGTATTAGCCACGAATCAGAAATAGTGCAGCAGCAAGTTGCGGATATTGCAGATATTACCAGTCAACAAAGCCTGGCAACCGAAGAGATATCCAGGAATATTGAGAAGGTAGTAGAAAGTTCGAATGATAACGCACAATTGGCAAAACAGACGTCAGCCGTTGCTGAATACCTCCGTTCACTCGCTTTAAAGGACTGATGCACTATGTTAATTGCCATTATCGCGTTTATGGTTTTACTTCTGGTGGCCTTAATTGTGTTTCAGCGCCAGTATCGTAAAAGGGAAGATAAAAAGCGGGCTCAGCAAGTATTGATTTACGCAAGAGATGTGAAAAGTCTGATAGGGTTTTCGCAAAAGCACAGAGGGCACACCGCCACGTTTCTGCAAGGAAATGCCGAGTCGGAACAACATATCATCGCGCTGCAGGAAAGCATCCAACAAACCATTCAACGATTGAGCACATCCACCGACCTTATTAAGCAATCCCGATGGCAAAGCTACATGGACCATTGGCAGCGCTTGAGCGGTACCTATATGACACTCACGGTACCAAACAGTTTTTTACAACATACAAACCTAATCGAAAACCTGCTGTACATTCTTGAAGATGTAGCCGAAGAATTTCAGTTCCTTTCAAACGAGCAAGACCCGGAACTCAGCCAGTTTGTGTGGCATGATTTTCCATTCGCCATTGAGTTCGTCGGGCAGGCCAGGGCAACAGGTTCGGCTGTCGCCACTAAAGGCGGTAGCACGCAAATTGATAAAGTGAAACTTGGCTACCTGCAAGAAAAAATAGCCAACCTTACCGATCGGGTTTTCCGGCAAATTGAAACACGATCTCTATCAGAAAACTTAAGCCAGGTGCGTCACGCAAGAGAAAACTGCAATGATTTCCTCGCCCTCATTAAGCGCGAATTTATCGACAGTGATAAAACGACGGTACCTGCCAAAACCTATTTTGAAACCGCCACCTTGGTGATGGACGAGCTGAATATAATTTTGGATGAACAGATAACCGCGTTGATTAATAAGGGGCAGTAGTGGTTGTGGGGCTAGTTTGAGCGAATAGCGGAAATCGCTATTCGCTCTGTGATAGCAGCTTAAAACCATAAACCACCGGTTGGACGGTTTACTATCACTTGTTGTTTATCCCTGAATAAGTTTATTGCCCTAAACCTTCGAAAATCAATGATTGATGTGTGCTTATGCCGGTTACAGTACCAGATGCTATTGCTAGTGTACCGCTCTGCATCGGGTTGGACAGGTCTCCCGCAACGTAGACGCCTTTTACAGAACTTTCTTTTAATTCATTCACTTCGACAACTTTCCCTAGCGGAGCATCTGACAAAGATAAACCCAATTGATTCACTAGAGGGGAGGTTATCTGTATCTTGGGGCCGACGTACAATCCACCTAGTGGAATTATCCTTCCATCAGCGAGTTCTACTGACTCCATCTTTTCATCGTTGCCGTTTACCGCAACAACAGGCGAGTGCTCGAAATTCACATTGCGCCCACGTAGAAACATCTCGAAAGCCGGTTCCGGAAAATAAACTCCTTGAGTAAACAAAGTGGTATCTCCCCAATCAGGGATCATCGCGGCTTGATGCATCGACAATTCTGATGTGGCCAGAACACCTAACGCCGTGTTCCGCAACTCATATCCATGACAATACGGACAATGCACTACATTTTTTCCCCAATACTTTTGAAGCCCGGTCAATTCAGGCAATTTATCAGTAATCCCACAAGCCAGAATTAACCGTTTGGCCTTGGCTCTCATGTCTTGTTGCGTTTGAATCGAAAACTGGTTTTCTTGTTGTTCGACAGTAGTTACAGCGTCTTGCCAGAATTCGAAAGTAGGATAAACGAGAAGTTGCTCTAGAGCAGTTTTACGAATTTCGGCAGGTGTTTTTCCGTCCAGGCAAAATACACCGTGCGATGCAGTGGCAAAGCGATTCCTTGGTAAGTTGGTATCAATCACCAAGACTTTTCGCTGTGCACGAACTAACTGCATAGCTGCGGCAAGACCAGCAAAACTACCCCCTACAATAATCACGTCATACATCATTACTAAGCTCCAATATTTTAATGTAACAATTGTTGTTACTTGAGATAGGCTAACATGACTCATGTAACTTTAAAAGTTTCGTGTTAAGATTTGTCTGCATATCAAAGAGAAACAAGAATGAGAAAAGACAGTCGACTTTCACGCGTACTACATGTGTTGATTCACCTGGATGTGCATGAGCATCCAGTGACGTCAGAGAGCATTGCAAAAATGCTCACAACCAACCCTGTCGTTGTTCGCCGTACAATGGCTCTATTGCGGAAGTGCGGGTATGTTGAATCTATTAAAGGGCACAATGGTGGATGGTCGCTGAATCGTCCACTAGCGGAAATTACCTTATTGGATATACACCTGGCATTAGGTGAAAGCAGCGTTTTTACAATCGGTCTTACTGATGAGCACAATAATTGTTTGATTGAGCATGCAGTAAATCGTGCATTAGCGGATGCTATGCATGATGCAGAAGCGGTTCTCCTTCAGCGATTTGGAGAGGTGACGTTAGCAGAGTTGGGTAAAGATTTTGAACCTAATTCTTAACTATTGTTTCCTACTCGAACAACCGATAGAAATTAGGTTATATTGACTAGCCATTCAAGGTGAACAGGATGTCCGCTTCTCAGGGCGAGAGCATGAACGTTCAAATATCGTTCAACGCTACCAAACCCGCCTCCGAATTTACCGGCGCGATTCAACCAAGCCATCAGCAATTCATCAAAACAAATCGACTACAGCGCACCTTGAGTTTTACTGATACTATACGCGGCGACATTACCGGGCAAGAATATCAACCAATTATGATGCCCGGATCAGCACTTATTCGGACATACCATGGCACTGAAAGCGACCATCTTTAAAGCGGACATTTCGATTACCGATATGGACCGTAATTACTATAACGATCATAACTTAACCATTGCTCGACATCCTTCTGAGAACGACGAGCGCATGATGCTGCGGCTGATTGCCTTTATTGTTAATGCCCACGAGCGTCTGCAGTTTACAAAAGGGCTTTCTGACGACGATGTGCCTGATCTCTGGCAGAAAAGTTACAGTGATGAAATCGAGCTTTGGATTGAGCTGGGTCAGCCGTCTGAGCAGAGAATTAAGAAAGGCTGTAATCAGAGTCAACAGATGATGATTTATGCCTATGCAGACAATAGCTTTGATGTGTGGTGGAAAAAAGAAAGCAGCAAACTGCAAATGCGGAAGAATTTATCGGTATTTACTGTGCCTGAAAGCTTGGCCGCGCAATTGGCTGAAGCTGTTCAGCGTTCAATGCAAATTCAGGTTACCATTCAAGATGGCCAAATGTGGTTAACCATTGATGGTTCGGAAACGAGCCAGAGTTTGGAAGTCGACATTCAGAAGCACATGTAATGAAAAAACTCTCCTCAGTACAGTTAAAGCAACAGGCTATTGTTGCTGACGTCTGCGATACCATTGAATCCGAAGGGCGAGCGGCTCTGGCAGGATTTGTTCAATGCTGGTTCAGTGTTGAATATCACCAGTTTCCTGGCTCACTGTTGTTGCGTTTTCAGTTTGAAAATGAAGAGGCGCTGCAATCGGCGGAGCCGGAATTGAAAAGCTGGCAACGATGCCTAAGCGCTATGCTTCTTAAAAAGGGTGTGGTACTAAGAGATATGCGTCGACATTTGTTGTTTACCGTTGCAGGACCTGACGACTAACGAAATCTACCGCAGCTTGGTCATGCAACATTGTTTGTGTTTCTTGCCACTGCCGCAAAAACATGGATCGTTCCGGCCCATTTTAACACTGCCAGTATCGTCATGCATTTCACCGTTATGGTAAAGCCAGTGTCCATCTTCCTGCACAAAAGACGAAGTTTCGTGCATGAGTCCGAGTTTCTTTCCTTCGCTGAACCAAGCTTTGAATTCCACTGTGTCTGTGTCTGCGTGACACACATCGAGATGTAACCAATGTGTATTGGCTGCACTGGCCTGTAGATCCTGAGTGGTTAGCTGGCTTCGTTTTTCTCGGCTGTATGTCGCCAGAACATAATCAAATCGCCCGACTTTGTATGCACTATAACGGGAACGCATTAATTGTTCTGCGTTAGGCGCGGCAATGCCATCGTCTAATAATGGGCCGCAGCATTGCTTATATTCCCGTTGACTGTTGCAGTAACAAAGCATGTTTTACACTCCTGAAGAATCTGGGGCGAGTGTACATGCTAGGCTGATAATTACCAAGGGCCCATAACAACGTTCTTACGTTGCTGGCCATTTTCTTCATTAGTGACTTTCAGGTTAACCACAGAAACCGCATAACGCTGACATAACTGTTTAATAATAACCCGTTGTGCTTCATCTAATGCTAAGTTCTCAACATATATGGTTGTGCATTGACCAGAAGTGATCAACCGGGAGATCCATGCTGGGACTTGTTCTTCGGCGGGCTTCTGCATGCGAATGGTGTGCGGAACATCTTTTTTAAACGCAACAGATTCGGCAAGTAGATAAGACCAACCGCGGATGCGGGTTACTTCTTTAGGTTCACCATCGAATGCAAAACTTAATTGAACTACGTTATTTGAATGTGCCATAACAATGCCTGTTTGTTTGTACAGTGTATAGGTGTACAGTACTTTGTGTTTGTATATTGGGCAAGTTTTTTTTGCATAAAAAAACACCGCAGGTTGTGCGGTGTTTTTTAAGGTTATGATTTAATGGTATTTTTTATCTAAAATTTTTTTAGCTTTGTAAATCGTAAGGCGATGAGCAGTACTGCGGCTATCCAGTAGTATACAGGTTCTTGCCAAGCCGTTTTCAGCGACCAGGTATAATGGAGCACAATAAGCACCAGTGCGAGGTAGACTAAGTTATGCAATGGTTGCCACTTCTGTCGCATTTTTTTACGCACAATCATGGGGGAGGTGATAGTTAAAGCGAACAGAATAAGCAGTGCCAGCATGCCCACAAGAATGTAGGGCCGACTAACGATTTCCTCTGCCACCAGCGACATATCAAACTGCAATTCAAACGCAATATAGGTAAACAGGTGAAACAGTCCATACACAAACACATATACGCCTGCCATTCGCCGACATTTTATTAAATCGCCGCAGGGAAGGCGCCGAGCGAGCTGTGAAAGACAAAGACTGAAAAACAACATGAGCAACGCAATAATGCCGCTTGAGTGCAACAATGCTTCAACGGGGTCGCCGCCAAGATTATCGTTCACCCCAGCCATGAATAGCCAAACGAGATAGCCAAGTGCCAGACAGTGATAAAGAGCCTTGATGCCATTTACCTGCAACTTTGTTAAACGGACGGGTCGGTTAAACAGCGTTTTCATTAATAGTTTCTGGTTAAATCCATGCCGGTATACAAACTTGCCACTTCCTCATAACCATTGAATGGTAACGTTGGGATACGCTTCTGGTTAAACAAGCCACCTGTCGTGATACGTCTTTCACTGGCCTGACTCCATCGAGGGTGATCTACCGCAGGATTCACGTTTGCGTAAAAACCGTATTCCTGATGGGCCAGTCGTTTCCAGGTTGTAGGGGGCTCTTTGTCAGTAAGCGTAATTTTCACCACCGATTTGATGCTTTTAAAGCCGTATTTCCATGGCACAACGAGTCGAATGGGCGCGCCATTTTGCGGAGGAAGGGTTTTACCGTACACACCGACCGACAACATAGTCAGCGGGTGAGTAGCTTCATCGATACGTAAACCTTCAACATAGGGGTAGTCGATGCCACCACCGACAAAGCGGCTTTTCTGCCCGGGCATTTGTTTCGGATCGTACAACGTTTGGAAGGCGACATATTTGGCGCTGGATAATGGCTTAACGGCTGCAAGTACGCTACTTAACTGAAAGCCCGTCCATGGGATCACCATCGACCAGGCTTCCACACAGCGCATGCGATAAATTCTCTCCTCAAGCGCGAACTTACTGTAGAGATCTTCATAGTTCAGAGTAAGCGGTTTCTCTACCAGACCATCGATGGTGAGCGACCAGGGATCAACATTAAAGCCTTGTGCGTTTTCAACCGGATCACCTTTGTCGGTGCCGAACTCATAGAAGTTATTAAATGAGCTGACCTTGTCATACGGCGTTAACGTTTCATCAATAGCGAACTTTTCATTACGGGTATAATCGAGATCACGACTTTGAAAGACCGACTTTTCCTCATCGTCGTCGGTAAACCAGCCGAAAGCCGATGCGGGTTGGCTCATCAACGAACCCAGTCCGATGAAACCCATGGACTTCAATAACTGTCTGCGTTGAGCGTATACCGATTCATCGGTAACGTCGTTGTCGGTAAGCTTCACTGATGGCTTGAAAAGGCGAGGCATCTGAAATCCTTTAGTTGTGCTATTTACTCATTGATACTCAATGGACCACAAACAGACCGGATAAATTTCAATTAAATTTCTGTCATCCAGAATAAACCGCTACTTCTAAGCTTTGACTTGACCGCTGGCAGGTTAGTTAAATCCGTCGAACTGCGCCGTTTGGTTGGGCAAAAACAGGCTAGCATACATACGTGCTGCGAAATCGTCAGTCATGCCAGAAATGTAATCCGCTATAACTCTAAAACCGTTGTCGAATTGTTGCGCTCTCTGCCAGCGTGCCCGGGTGTTGTCTGGTAATAATCGTTCTGGCTCAGCACTGAATGCTTCGAACAATTCCATTACGGTTTGTTGCCCTTTGAACTCAAGAATTTGTACTTCGGTTTTGCGGATCACGAATTTAAGAACGAAGTCTTTAAAAAGCGCCAGTGCAGCAGAGTGGTCTTCAGGCATTACTGCCTGATAACGCAGCAGAGGGTGGGTAAATACCTCTAGGCTACGAATTTCGATGGCGGTGATAAAGCTGTTCACCAGTGCGCCGATGGCATTTTTACGCTTGTGATGGGTATTACTGAATAAGCGCTCAGTCAGCGATAAAATGTTGTCGGAAAGCCAAGGCACACCAAGTTTGTTCAATGGCACCGCAACGGCTTCCATAAAGGTGCTTTGGTTTACCATCTTCATCACAATGGCATCTTCAAGATCATGAATGCCGTAAGCGATGTCGTCAGCCAGTTCCATAATTGAGCAATCAAACGATTTAAAGCGGGTTTTGCCGTGTTTAACATCCGATTGGGTGAAGCCCATGAATTGTTCACGATCGTGATGATCAAGAGGCTCCAGTAACCAGTCAAACAGGGGCTGATCGCAGCGATACAAGCCCTTTGGTGGATGCCAGTGTGACGCCTGTAATTGTCGGTATGAAGATGGCCGTGTGCCTAAACAGGCTGGATTGGTAAGGGTGTCGATAAAATTCGGATACTTTACCAGCCCAAGTACGCTGCGCCGACACAGATTCATACCGTGGTTTTGGGTGTAGGGCTCAAGTTCACAAATGATACGAAACGTTTGCCCGTTCCCTTCGAACCCTCCGTGGTCGTGCATCATGTAATTTAAGGCAATTTCTCCACCATGACCAAACGGCGGATGGCCGATATCATGAGCCAGGCACAGGGTTTCAATTAAGCTGGCGTCCAGTTGTAACTCTTCCGTTTGCTTTGGAAACTTACCTTGTAACTGGGCGGTAATGCCGGTACCAATTTGCGCGGCTTCCAATGAATGGGTGAGGCGGGTACGGTAGAAGTCGCTTAAACCGGCACCGAGAACCTGTGTTTTTGCCTGTAAACGCCGGAATGCGGCGGAGTGTAGCACCCGTGCTTTGTCACGCTGATAAGGATTGCGATGATCACCATCGCGAGATTGGTTACGGGGAAGGCGTCGTTCACACCAGGGAGAAGAAAAATCCAGCATTATGTTACTGACCTGTCACTGCTTTTCAGGCAATTGGCTAAAATTAAAACATACCACTGATTGACGGTTTACACCAACTGGCGGTTTGTACATGCATTATCAAATCGGCAAAGCAAAAGTTTTAAATATCTTGCTGGGACAGTTCGTCAACGCTGACTAAACAATTATCGGTGAAGGTATCGAACAGAAACCGAACTTCTGGCAACTTTTCTTTAAAGTGCGCCAGCATGCCGTCGAGACGATCGCGAACGGGAATAAATTCACGGTTACCAAACGCAATTTCATCGCAGGCTTTGAGGTAGGCAGAAATTAAATCGGCTGCTTTAACCAGTGTTTTGTATTCCGGATCAACCTGCTGTTGTATGACTAATGAGGAAAAGTGCTTTTGCAGTGAGGCTGGTAACGAGGCGATACATTCCCGTTCTGCCACATCTTCAAGCTTCTTAAACTCGCGAGTAATATGGGGGTTATGATATTTGGTCACATGGTTAATATCAGATAACTTGGTTTCTGAAACTTCATGATACAGGGCTACGGTAGCTGCTCTGTCCGGATTTAGGGTACCACCGAAATGTTCATTGCGGATCACCGCCAGCAGATGCGCGATAACAGCAACCTGATGGGAGTGCTCGGCTATATTTTCCTGTTTCACAGTGTGCATGAGTGACCAGCGTTTGATCAGCGGCATGCGTAAAATCCAGGCCAGGAAGGTGCTTTGCTTTTTCATATCAGGTTGTCCGTAAAGAAGGTTACGTTAACGGGTACTGACTTTCCCCGTTAACCGATCATACCGCCGGACCGTGCTGACGATAGTGTTTAAAGAATGAACCAATACGGGCGAGGGCGGGTTGCAGAATATCTGCATGGGGCAGAAACACCAGGCGAAAATAGCAGCCTTCCTGTAGATTAAAGGCGCGACCGTGCACTAACAGGATTTTCTCTTCATTCAGCAGGTCGAATATCATCTGCTCATCATTGCTGATGTTGAATTTCTGCGCGTCTACCCGGGCGAAACAATACATGGCACCTTTGGGTTTCACGCAGTGAATGCCAGGAATATCGTTAAGCATGTTAGCAGCAACGTCACGCTGCATTTTTAGGCGACCACCGTCGTGTACCAGGTCATTAATACTCTGGTAACCCCCTAAAGCCGTTTGGATGGCACTTTGACAGGGCACATTGGCACACATTCGCATAGAGGCGAGCATGCTGATCCCTTCAATATAGTCTTTAGCGACACGCTTATTGCCACTTACCAGCAACCAACCTGCGCGGAAACCCGCAACACGATAGTTTTTAGACAACCCGCCAAGGGTAACAAAGAAGACTTCGTCGGTTAGCGACGCAATGCAGGTATGCTTATAGCCGTCGTAAAGGATCTTGTCGTAGATCTCGTCGGAGAAAATGACCAGGCCATGCTCTTTCGCCACATCGACCACTTGTTGCAGCAGTGCTTTATCGTAAACAGCACCGGTGGGGTTGTTCGGGTTAATCAACACAATAGCACGGGTACGACTGGTGATCTTACTTTTAATATCGTCGATATCCGGGAACCAATCCGCTTCTTCGTCGCAGCGGTAGTGTACCGGTGTGCCAGATGACAAACTAACCGCAGCTGTCCACAGCGGATAATCTGGCGCAGGCAGCAATACTTCATCGCCGGTATTCAACAGCGCCTGCATGGACATCATGATCATTTCACTCACACCATTACCGATAAAGATATCGTTAATGCGAATGTCCTGAATGTTCATCTGCTGGTAATACTGCATTACCGCTACACGGGCAGCATAAATACCTGAAGAATCTGAGTATCCCTGGGATGTGGGCAGATTATAAATCACATCTTTAAGAATATCGTCTGGCGCTTCGAAGCCGAAAGGCGCTGGGTTACCAATATTCAGTTTTAAAATGCGATGCCCCTCATCTTCCATTTTGCGTGCTTGCGCAGCAATTGGACCTCGAATGTCATAGCATACATTGTCCAGTTTATGAGAGCGTTCTACAGGTTTCATTGCGGTATCGATTAGTCGTGAAATAAGGTCAGACAGGGTATCCCATAGAGCAGGGGGATGTTAAGTGGATTTTGTTATCTTTATCATCATTTTATACTGATATTGCAAAATAGTGTTTACCCATTGATTTGATTACCAGCAAATGACTCAGATAGCTTTCATCGTTAGAGGGCGAATTAGTGGTGCTATAAACACGAAATTAAGTAACAGGAACGCATAAAATTTAGCCAGGGCAATATCGCTCGTGATGCATATTTGCCTAAAAAAATACCACTTTACTTAGTCAAAAGTAGGGTTGAAATGTAGTTTTATTACAGAATTTGGTGCTATTTATAGGTCCTTGACCCCGTAAAAGCCGTTAAATTTTGTTAAACTTTCAGTTTGGCTACGGCAAAAAGTGTCATTTCAAGCATATTTTTTAGATTTTATTTATCATTAATTAAATTTTTATATTCTCTATTGTTATATCGGGCTCTTGTTTGTTTCGTAAATTCAATTACTTACAAATGTGAATAAATGAGCGCATTAGGTTTTACTAACCTGTTACCCACCTGAAACAATAATACAACAGCATTTACGCGCATTTTGTAGGATAAATATAAACGTCGAGAGGGCACAGGGTCCTTGAGGCAATAACAACAAGTTCGCCAAAACTTCTGAGGAAATAACTATGAAAGCTATCGTAAAATCTATCGCTGCTGTATTAACTGTTGCTGCTGTATCTTCGCCTGCACTTGCTGCTGACAAAGAATACCGTTTTGTAGGTGACACGCAATTTGCTGGTTTCTGTAAAGCTGTTGCAACTAACGACGTTCGTGCACTGCGCGTTAACCTGAGCCGTAACGTAGGTCGTATCGCTGCTACTGAACGTGAAGTTCTGCGTATGGTTACTGCTGAAGACGGTCTGACTTGTAACGGTGAAAACCTGGTTGATTTCTCAGTAAAACGTGATGCATCAGACGTACACGAGTTCCTGGTTTCACGTAGCTAATTGTGGGTTGGCTAAAGAACAGGGTGAATACCATTCCTCCGTTGGATATTCGCCCTGCTCAATAGCACCGCAACTTTCTCTACTCGGACTTAGCGCTCAGCAATCTGTCCACTTTCAATTTGCTACTTCTTAGCATCTTGCCCACTTGATATCGCATACGCAATAGCGCCACATACGTGAGTGGAACCAGAATTAAGCTGGTAAGCGTTGAAAACACCAAACCCCCAATGATTGCTATCGCCATCGGTGAATAAGCGGGGCCATCGCCGCCAATTCTTGTGGTACCTACAGCGAGCGGGATCAGACCCAAAATTGTTGTGGCTACTGTCATTAATACCGGGCGAATACGCGTCATACAACCTTCAATGACCGCTTCATATAAAGACATACCTTGAACAATCAGTTGGTTGATACGGTCTACCAGCACAATGCCATTGTTTACCACAATGCCCATTAAGATTAGCATCCCTATCATTCCCATTACCGACATAGCGGTGCCTGTAATCAAGAAGGCCCAAAAAACGCCGGTAAACGAGAACAACAACGACGTGATCACCGCTGTAGGTAACAAGATTGATTCAAACAGGGCAGCCATAACGATGTAAATCATGCAGATGGCCAACAGCATGTTCATCTGCATCACTGCAGCCGCTTCGTCTTGCCTACGGAAACTGCCATCTAACGTCCACTGATAGCCGGTAGGCATGACAATATATTGCATGGCATTTTCAATGCGTTCGCGCGCTTCTTCAACAGTGAGATCTTCACTGAGGTTTGCGCCAATAGATAGAGCGGTTTGGCGATAAAAACGGCGGATCTCAGAAAGTTGAGGCTTCATGGTGATATTCGCCACCATATCAAGGGTTATTGGGCGACCATCTTGTTGGCTAATCACAACGCTTTTTAGTGTTTGTAACGACGCTGCAGCAGGCTCACCAAACTTCAATTGAACGCCTATTTCTCCACTGTCGCCGTAGCGGAAAGTTCGCAAGTTACTGCCACGTAATGCCGTGCTGATAAGACTGGCAACATCTCTGGGTTTTATGCCCAGGCGCCAGGCTTTTTCACTGTTAACCTTAATTTGATATTCCTGTTTTACTGCACCTACGTCGGCTTTCACATCGTCTAACCCATCGATAGATGCGAGCACGGGGACGATATTGTCAGCCAGTTCTCGCAGGCGGGTAGTGGAATCGCCCAATAACGTTACTCGAACACCACCGCCACCACCGCTGTTCCATTGAAAAGACGGACGAGCACGAGCAAACTTTGGCATATCTTCGCGGATCATTTCTTTAATGTCTGACGCCGGGATCGGCAGATCATCTTCCAGGGTAATACGGGAGGTGGCGTGTCCCGCTTCGAAATAACTATAAACCTGCTTTATATGGTATTCCTGCTGGTGGCTATACAGAAATTCTTCCATTTTAACCACGGTGCGTTCTACTTCTTCCAAACTATAATTCTGGGTAACGTGGTAGTTTAGCCAGAAACCGTCTTCGTCGTCGTTACCTTCATCGTCACCACTCACAGCTCCCATGGGGATAGCCGTGCTGATCAAAATAATCATGGCTATCAACCCGGTGACTTTTTGGTGCTTTAGCGACCATCTTAGTACGTTGCCATAGCGGATAATGTAACCAGGTTGGCTCAGGCTTTTCTGTTCCGGCACTTTTATTTTTGACACCAGTAACGGGATCAATGTTTGCGACAATAACAGCGAAGCAAACAGAGAAATACAAATCGCAATGGCCACATGTTCGAGGAAAATCGTGATGTCGATTTTGACGCCAACAATATTTGGCAAGAACACAATGGCGGTGGTGGCGGTACCCGCGATAACTGCCAAGCTCACCCGGTTTATGCCGGTTTGTGTTGCGCGCAGCGCGTTGCTGTCGGTCTGACGAGCCTGAAAAATACTCTCGGTGACGACAACGGCATTGTCTACCAGCATGCCCACGGCCAGCATTAAACCCATCAGTGACAGTATATTTAGCGTGTAACCCATGAGGTACATGAGGCCAAGGGTGATACAAATTGAAAAGGGCACAGAGAGCACCACGATAAGCGTAGATGACAGCTGTCTGAGGAAGGCATACAAAACAATCACCGATAGCAGCGCACCTAGCAATCCGGCGGCAATGAGATCGCCAAGGGAGGAGCTCACGCTTTTAGCAGTATCTTCCATGACAAATAAGTTGATACCGTTAAATTCTGGGTCCGTTTCTGCTTTTTTAATGACCGCCATCACGCTGTCGGCCACTTCAACCAGGTTGCTTCCGGATTCACGATAAATGTTAAAGCCAACGGCATAAGTGCGATCAAGGTGACGCCCTTCGTCGCGTTCAGGACTTTCAAGTCCAACGTCGGCAATGTCCTTTAATTTCACGCCGGGACGCACGATAAAGTTCTTGAAATCGTCAATGTGGGTGAATTCGCCCATGGGATTCACCAACACTTTATTTTCTGTGCCGAGGGCACCAGCGCTGGCTGAAAAATTAACCTGACGCAAGCGCTGCACTAATGCTGGCGTATCGATGTTCATAGCAGCCAATTTGGTGGGATTCAGATGGATCACGATTTGCTTTTTCAGTACACCATAGAGTTCCACTTTTGATACGCCGGGTACGCGTTCTAATGGCTTTTTAAGATTGCGATCTAATAAATCGTAAGCGTTACTCAAATCTCGCTCACTGGACACCCGTAACTGAAAAACGGGCATATCATTGGTGTTGAATTTAAACACCAGAATGCGTTCTACATCGTCTGGCAAGGTGTTGCGGATGGTATCAATTTTCTCCCGGGCCTCGATGCTCTTGGCTTTGATGTTCTCATCCCAGTCGAATTCAATGAACACCTGGGCACGGTTTTCATAAGATGTGGCCTGTATGCGCTTGATACCCGACATGGTAGCGAGTACCTCCTCAAGCGGACGAGTGATCATGCGCTCAACTTCAGCGGGGGTGGCATCTTCGTAGGGGACTTCCACAACGATTTGTGGAATATCAATACCTGGGAATTTTTCCAGTGGCAGTAAACGTGACGCCACGGCACCGAAAATCAGCATTGATAAAAAGCACATACACACGGTGACCGGATGACTCAGGGCAAACCTGGCTAAACCCGCTCCTGAACTGCGCGGCGACGGTACTTCTTGCTTATCCATAAGTGCGCTCTCCGCTTTCGTTCGCCAGTTCCGTGTTTGTCGTACGGAACGTTTTGGTATCAAACAATTGATACAAAACTGGAATTAACACCAGTGTGAGAAGGGTGGCAAACACCAGTCCAAAAATGACCGTTACAGCCATTGGTGTGCGCACTTCCGCGCCATCGCCAAAACCAATAGCCATGGGTAATAGCCCCAGTACAGTGGTGAGGGTGGTCATAATGATGGGGCGCAGTCGGCTTTTGCCTGCGTCGATAATGGCTGCTTGTTTCTGCATGCCTGCTGCCCGCGATTGGTTAATTTTGTCCACCAGTACAATAGCGTTGTTTACCACAATGCCGCATAGCATGATTAAACCGATAAACACCACCACGGATACATTGGTACCTGTGAGCCACAATCCGAACAGGGAGCCGGCACCGGCTAAAGGTACTGAAAACAAAATAAGTAAGGGGTGTAAAAGCGACTCAAACTGCGAGGCCATAACCAGGTACACCATGAATACTGCCAGCGCGAGTGCAAATTGTAGTGAGGCAAAGCTTTCTTCCATGTCTTCGCTTTGACCGGCTACTTTGGCCTTCATGGATAAGGGGAGTGACACTGTAGCGAGGAGATCTTCAGCTTGGCTAACGGCTTCAGCCAGATCGCCATAAGCCAGGTTAGCGCTAATTAGCACCACACGTTGTTGACTCACGCGGGTAATTTCCCCCGGACCGGTGCTCATGAAAACATCGGCTACAGCAGAGAGCGGTACGGGATAATCACTGTCAGGATTAACAATAATATTGCGTACGTCGTCTACATTATCTCGTTGTCGCTGCTGGTTGCGAACCAATACATCGATTTTTCGATCTTCAAGACTGTATTGTGTTGCCACTGTGCCGCCAACCTGAGCAGCAATAACATCAGATACCGCTTTTGCATCGAGCTCTAATCTGGCCAGGCGAGCTTCATTGAAGGCAATTTTGAGCTCGGGATTACCAGACTGCAACGTCGTTGTAATATCGGTAAATCGGGAGTCTTGTGCTAGTCTGTCCATGATTAACTGACTGTAACGTTGCAATTGTGACAGTTCATACCCCTGAAGCTGTATTTGCAGTGGAGCGGCAAAACTGAAGAGTTCTGGCTCGCCAAACTTGCTTTGTACACCGGCTTTAGACGCCAAAAAAACACGCATACTTTGTTTAACGGCATCAATGTTTAATTGACTGCTGCCTGGCTGCATCACTACGTTTAACTGTCCCCAATGATCGCCGCCTTGCGAGGGCGCAGCACTTAGCAAACTACCGGTTCCGGCAAGAGAATACGTACGTGCCACATGGGGTTGTGCATTTGTCACCTCAGCCAGTTCCGCCAAGAGCGCATCGGTACGTTCAACCCGGGAGCCAGCCGGTAAATTTACTTCTGCGTAAAATTCACCTTGCGACATTTTAGGAATAAGCTCTACGCCAATGCCAGGGATCAGCAATAAGGATGAACCGGTGAGCAGGGCAGCAATGCCAAGCACTAGCACGGGTTGCTTGAGTGCTGCACGAATAATGCTATCGTAAGTGCGTCCAAGCACAGAAAAGCCTATTGCCACAAAAGCGGTAAGCGGTCGAAATATAAACCCCAGTACCATCGATGTTACCCGCCACAGGCCCAGGCAAAGTGTCATTAGTACATAGGGTAAATAAACAAATACCACACGAAACGGCAAGGTTAGCGCAAATACTGCCCAGGCGACAAAGCCCTGTCGTGGCGGCTTTGGTGGTGTCTCAAAGGTATCAGCGTGGGCGGGCGAGGTATTTCGTGAACGGGCCGCCAGTGCTGGGATCAAAGTTAATGCGACTATCAAAGACGCAGCGAGAGCAAATGACACCGTCATCGCTTGGTCGCTAAACAACTGACCGGCTACGCCGTCTACAAAAATCAATGGTACAAAAACAGCCATGGTTGTGAGGGTTGAAGCAACGATAGCACCTGCTACTTCTCGGGTGCCTCGCTCGGCAGCCCGGGCATTGTCACCCGGTTGAGATTTGCGGTGACGGTCGATGTTTTCGAGTACCACTATACTGTTGTCTACCAGCAGGCCCACTGCCAAGGCAATACCACCCAAGCTCATGATGTTCAGACTGATATCGTTGCCGTACATTAAATTGAACGTGGCAATAACTGAAACAGGAATCGATACGGAAATGATCAGGGTGGTCCAGAAATCTCGAAGGAACAGGTAGATGACCAGCATGGCGAGTAAGCCACCGATAATCGCTGATGTTTTTACATCATCGATAGCCTGCTTTATGAAGGTACTTTGGTTATAGATGGTTTCCAGATAATAATTCTGTGGCAGAGCGTCATGCAGAGAAGTGAGCTCTTGATTAACACGGCGAGCCACATCTACGGAGTTGGCATCACCTTCTTTGTAAATGGCAATTTCAGTACCTTCAACACCGTTAAAACGGGTGATAGCATCTCGCTCTTTGTAACTGTTTTGTATGCTTGCCACGTCTTTAAGTTGAACATTTCGGCCCTCGAACTGGCTGAGAAACACGTTTCCAATATCGTTAAGGCTGTCGAATTCGTTCAGTGTGCGTACCAGGAAAGCCTGTGAACTCGCGTTTAGGCGCCCACCGGCGGCATTCACATTTTCTTCTTGTAGACGGGTAATGATCTGGCTCACGCTTACGCCGAGCTGACTGGCTTTACGTGGGTCTACTAATACCTGAACTTCATTTTCCAGCCCGCCACCCAAGCGAACCGATGCGACACCTTCCACCGACTCTAGCTTGCGTTTAATTTGTTCTTCAGCAAAAAGTCGCAACGTTTTCATCTGACTAATTCGCTGTTCAGTATTGGTGCTTGCGGCATTTTCATTAAGTGACAAACCGAGCTTCATCACCGGGTCCATGCCTGGATTGAACTTCAATAGGCGGGGTTTCTCAACATCTAGCGGCAATTGCAGAATGTCGAGCTTTTCACGGACTTCAAGCGCAGCAAAGTCCATGTCAGTACCCCAACTGAACTTTAAAACGACATCCGATTGTCCGGCCCGGGAAATGGATCGCACATCTTTTACGCCTTTTACCACGCCGACCGCTTCTTCAATAGGTTTGCTTACCAATTGTTCCAACTCGGCAGGCGCTGCGCCTTCGTAATCTGTGCGAATGGTTAAGGTTGGGTAGGAGAGTTCAGGGAGTAGGTTAACGGAAAGCCTGCTCAACGACACCATACCAAAAAGTAAGATGGCTGCGGTGAACATGGCGATAGCTACCGGGCGGTTAACCGCCAGTTTTACGATATTCATAGTAAACAGTCCTTTTTAAAACAAATCAGCTGTTTACAACTTCAACTGGTGTTTGGTCCTTGAGGTTCTGGTGACCGACGGTAACCACGGTCTCGCTGCCTACCAGGCCGCTTGTAATTTCAACCATATCGCTGTTTTCGAAACCCAAGGTAACGGGTACCTTTAGCGCTTTTCCTTCGCGCACCACGAACACAGTGCTTTGATTATCAATACTGATCAATGCCTGGCGCGGTAACAGTGGTGTATCTGAACGGGTGTCATAATTCAGTGCAACTTCGGAGAACATGCCAGCCTTTAATTGTTCTTTGTCGTTAGGAACGGTTAGCGTCACTTTAAATGTGCCGGTGGTGGCATCGATGACCGGACTGATTCGTTCTACCCGGGCGGTCACGGTTTCATTCGCCAGGGCTGGAATTGTAAGGGTAGCGGCTTGTGCTTTTTTAATACGAGAGAGCTCGCTTTCTGGCAGGTAAACAATACCTTGTAGGGCTTTTTGCTGAACAATGTGGAACATGCGTTCACGTTGGAAGGATTCTGTGAGGTTCCCTACCTTGGCATTACGCTCTGCAATGTAGCCGCTGATTGGTGCGGTAATGGTGGTTTCTTTTAAATCCAATTCGGCTAACTCTACATTGGCGCGTGCAGATTGATACTGTGCCGTGAGCTTTTGAAATGCATCATCACTCACCAGTTTACGGGAGTAAACCTTGTTAATTTTCGCCAGTTCCTGCTCGATACCAGCTAGATCAGCCCGAGCCTTTTCGAGGTTCAATTCATATCGACGTTTATCGAGTTGCGCCAGCACCTGGCCTTTCTCGACGTAATCGCCTTCTTCAACCAAAATGTGTTCAATGATCCCGGCTGCTC
Source organism: Alteromonas sp. ABH2_165 (assembly GCF_056159945.1). Taxonomy (NCBI): domain Bacteria; kingdom Pseudomonadati; phylum Pseudomonadota; class Gammaproteobacteria; order Alteromonadales; family Alteromonadaceae; genus Alteromonas; species Alteromonas sp. ABH2_165. Next base: position 228,386 of record NZ_JBSWWF010000009.1, on the reverse strand, counting down.
TGGCGACCACAAACGCTTCTTCCTTGGCTTCGAGGATCGCTGTGGTGGCGTAATTTGAAGAAATGACACCCCGCGTAATGGTGGTGGTTTCCACCGGAATGCTAACAACAATAACGTCTTTTTTCTTATCGTCTACGGCGCCAGCATCGCCGCAACCAGTGAGTAGTGAGGTGAGCATCCCTAGAGTAAGAGAGGCAGCTAAGAGATGTGTTTTCTTCGTTTCCATGGTCAAAACCCGCAAGGTGAACTGTTATTAGTTATAGGCGATTATGAGCATCGTGCATGCCAAGGTGTGGGGAACAAAATAATATGTTTTAAATCAGTATGTTATTTTTATTTGTAAGATGTGGTGAATTTGAAGAGTCGCTAAATGTGGTCTGAATAACTATTTAATGGTGAATGCCGCCATTGTTATATGGCGGCATTAGGCGAGGCGTTGTTACGTCCACATGACACAAATGGCCGCTGCCGAAATTAACAGCAAGCCGGCTATTTCGTTCCGTTTAACCGGAGTTTTAAGCATCCATGCGGATATCAACATGGTGGTGAGCACTTCAACCTGACCGAGTGTTTTCACATAAGCCACATACTGAATACTCATGGCACTGAACCAGCACATAGAACCAAAGCAACTGGTTGTACTGGCAGCCAGCGTGAGCGGTAATTGACGGCGAAGTTGGCCAAACACTTCGGGTTCTTTTACCGCGATGTAGCCGGCCAGTAACGCGGTTTGCACACACAGCACCCATAACAATACCCAGGCGGCGCTAACCGGAAACGGTACGTCGAGAAGTTGAGCAGCTTCACGGACATACAATGAGGTAAGGGCGAAGCTACCGCCACAAGCAAGACCAATTAGCGCCGTTTTGATGCTTAGTTCACCCTTTCGGGTTGCACCACTTAATACAAAAACAGCAACAGCGCCTACAACAATCCCAACCCAACCGAGTAGCGAAAGCTGGCTACCGAAAAACAGCGTGCCAAGGACTGCTGCCACCAAAGCTTCGCTCTTTGCCAGCCCTGCGCCTACGGCAAAGTTCTTTTGTTTGAACAGCGTCACCATTAAGAAGGTGGCGACAATTTGCATCACTGCAGATATACAAACAAACCCAATGAACTTCATTGAAAATGAAGGTACCGATACCGAATAAAACTGATACAGGCCGATAAGATATACAAGCGCGATAGGTGGAGCAAAAAGAAAGCGGGCGAGGGTAACGCCGGAGGTATTTACTTTTGCACCGAGCTTGCTTTGGAAGGCATTTCTGAACGTTTGAAAAAGGACAGCGCCCAGGGTAAGAAATATCCAGGTCAAAATCTGGTTTACCTTTTGGAATTAAGCGATTGAGAGAAATAAAACGAAGACGCCAGAGTGGCGTCTTCACATGTTTGGTATTCGTTTTTTAGCTGAGAATTTCGTAGCTGGTTTCAATGTCCACATTGCCGGCGAGCATAAGCATCACGGAACAGTATTTTTCTGCTGATAACTGTACGGCACGAGCAACGGCTTTATCGGTAATACCGGTGCCTTTCACTTCATAGTGAGCATGAATTTTAGTGAATACCCGAGGTGGGTTTTCAGCCCGTTCTGCATTGAGCTCACATTCACAGTGCTCAATCTCAAAACGGCCTTTCTTTAAAATATCCACAACATCAATACTTGAACAACTTCCCGCCGCAATCAACACCGATTCCATGGGGGAAATAGCCTGGCCATTGCCATCCATCACCGTTTTGTATCCGGAATCTGTTGTACCGGTAAACGTAAGGTCGTTGTCCCAGATAACTTTTGCTTTCATTTATACCTTGTCCTTAACCTTATTTGTTCAGTCTAATGGCAGTTTTATCAATGGAAATACGACGCTGTTTATACAGTGCCCCCAGCGCCTTTTTATAAGCGGCCTTACTCACATTAAAATGTGAATAAATTTCCTCTGGTTTACTTTTGTCGGTTAGCGTGGAAACGCCGCCATGCGCCTCTAAATCGTCGAGAATGGCTTCTTCCAACGTTTTACGACCGGCTTTATCGGTGCGCTGTAGGGCAACATCAATTTTGCCGTCTTCACGTACCGTTTTTACAAACGCTTCCAATTCCTGGCCGATGCGTAATTTCTTGTAGGCATCACTGTGAAAAATAAGTCCCAGATATTGCTTCTCGATGACAACCTTAAAGCCCAGTTCGGTTTTTCCGTAAACAATGCAATTAATCGCATCGCCGGCTTTCAAATAAGGCGCACTTTCTTTCAGGAATCGATGCAGCTTGGTGGCACCTAAAATACGGTTAGTACTTTCATCAATATAAATATGCACTACATAGTGCATGCCTTCATTTACCGGCGTTTCCTGCATCCCTGATGGTACCAGCAAATCACGGTCTGCACCCCAGTCGAAGAAGCCGCCAAAATGTGTCGCACCCACGGCCTTAAGTACCACCGTTTCGCCCACATTCGCTATGGGAGCATTGGGCCAGGCTTCGAGATTGCCGGTTTCATCCAGACCAACGAACACACTAAGCTCGTCTCCTGGCTTAACAGGCTGATCTAAATCTGTGGCTTTTTCGTGAGAAAGCAGTACAAGGGGATCGTTGTCGTCACCGGTAGTGAGGTGAAAGCCGAAAGGTAATTCTTCGGCAACGCGTAAAAGATTGATTTTTCCAATGTCTATCATCAGGGACTGACTGTAAAAGTAAATACAGGTAGTATGATAACGAATTGTCGGAGTTAGCTAAACCATTATGAAGTTGAATTGCGATTTGGGTGAGAGTTTTGGGGCCTGGACCATGCCGGTAGATGCCTCGGTAATGGATTATATCGACCAGGCCAATATTGCCTGTGGCTTTCATGCTGGCGATCCGGTTGTTATGAAACAGGCAATTAAAGCCGCAGCTAGCGCTGGTGTAACAATAGGTGCGCATCCTTCTTATCCTGATTTACAAGGTTTTGGCCGACGCTCAATGGCCATGTCCCCTTTAGAACTCAAAGCCTGTATTCAATATCAGGTGGCGGCCCTGAGCGGCATGGCAGTGTGTGAAGGTGAAACCGTGCGCTACGTTAAGCCCCACGGCGCACTGTATAACGATTTGATGCAAGACAAGCGCATCCGTCAGACCGTGATGGAGGCGGTGGCTGAAATCGGCAACGGCAAGTTGACATTGATGATTCAAGCGCACCCTTCGGCAAATCTGTTGCGTGAAGAAGCGGCGCAGTTTTCACTACCGTTGATGTTTGAAGCGTTTGCCGATCGTCGCTATACCGATGATGGCTATCTGATGTCTCGGCGACTCGCGGGGGCTGTGCTTAACACGCAACAAGCTGAAACACAGGTGCGTCAACTACTTGCCGATGGCACTGTGACAACAGAAAGTGGCCGCCAGCTACCGCTGGAAGTCGATACGTTATGTGTACACGGCGATTCAACCGGCGCTGTGGAAATGGTAAAAACCTTCAGGACGATGCTAAATGATGCAGCCATTTAATGCCGTCAGCCGTATTGAGTATGCCGGGTTGGATGGACTGATATTATACTTCTCAGACAACGATACTCAGGCAACCAGTGCCAGAGTGTCGAATTGTCATCAGGCATTGAAAGCCGCCTCGCCAATTTGGCTTCGTGAAGCCATACCGTCGTTTGATTCTCTGCTAGTCATCTTCGATCCATTCGCTATTGATGATCATGGTGTGTATCAGTTTATTCGCCAATTACCCGTTAGCCAGGATAATGTCATTGCCGGTAAACACCACCGTATTCCCGTGTGGTACGGCGCGCCTGGAGCCAATGATTTGGAAGATATTGCTCGTTTAACCGGCCTCAGTAAAGATGGCATTATCAATACCCATACAGCCACCACATATCGTGTTTACGCGGTGGGGTTTGCGCCAGGTTTTGCTTACCTGGGTGACAGTGCTGATACCTTAAACGTGCCCCGACGACAATCGCCTCGTACCGCCGTTCCCGTTGGTGCTGTGGCCCTGGCCGATAAACAAAGTGCGGTTTACCCGCAGCGCTCGCCCGGCGGATGGCAGTTACTCGGACTTACGCCGGTAGCCATGTTTCGCTCTGGGGCAGAGCAACCGGCGCTATTAAACATGGGCGATACGGTATCGTTTTATGGTATCGACGAAGACACATTTCGACAGTGGGATATACAAGCATGACGGCGCTTAACGTAATCAGCCCTGGAATTGTGAGTCTGCTGGTGGATGGCGGTCGAATTGGTATGCAGGACCAGGGTTTCTCAGGCTCTGGTCCGTTGGACCCCATGAGTTTTCGGTTTGCTCAGTGGTTGTGTGGTAATGCTATCGACACCGCAGCCATCGAAATTGTGGGGAATGCCGCTTTTCGTTTTAATATGGCGGCTACCATTGCCTTATGCGGGCCCGATGTTCACCTCACCATTGATGACTGCGAATTTCCGACCTGGCAAGCGGTAACGGTAAAGCCCGGGCAAACTATTCAAGTATCGGCTGAGCAAATAGGGCAGCGCTATTATCTTGCGGTGTCGGCGGATTGGCAGGTTCCCACAGTGGCAGGTTCGGCTTGTACCGTAATGCGAGAAAAACTGGGTGGGCTTAGAGGGGACGGTTCGCCGCTGAAGGCGGGAGATGATTTGCCAATGAAGGCAAGAGCAATAACTCCGACCAGAAAAATACCGTCTTCGTTACGTCCTGATTTTTCATTATCCACAGCTGTCGACATTATTCCGGGTTATCAGCATCTTGCCTTTGACAGCGTGACGCAAGCAACCTTCTATTCATCTGTTTATACCGTTGCGCCGCAAAGCGATCGTATGGGCATGCGGTTGTCGGGGGCCGCTGTGCCAAGTTCGTTAACGGCGATGCGTTCAGAGGGGATTAATTTCGGTTCTGTACAGGTGCCATCCGATGGTCAGCCAATTATAATGCTCGCCGATCGGCAAACCTTGGGCGGTTATCCCAAAATTGGCGTTGTTGCCAGTTACGACATCCCGCGATTAGCCCAGGCCGTGGCAGGAAGTGAACTTGCTTTTACACCTGTCGATGCAAACAATGCCAGAAGTATCTGGCTTCTCAAAGAAACTAAGATTAAACGATTTTTTCAGGAATAAGTGTTACTGATGACAACGGCTTTTTTAAACGATTCGTATCTTCCGCTGGAAGAAGCCAGAATATCTCCTATGGACCGTGGTTTTCTCTTTGGCGACGGTATCTATGAAGTAATTCCCACTCTTGGCGGCAAGCCCGTTGGCATGGGCGCACACCTGTCTCGACTGCAAGACGGTCTTGATGCGTTGTCTATTACCAATCCTAAATCCGAAATAGAATGGCGTGAACTGGTCTCTGCGCTGGTGCAGAAAAACGCACAACATCTTCAGTCTGACTCTGTTGGAATTTATATTCAGGTTTCCCGAGGCACCGTGATGAATAGGGCGCATGGGTATCCGGAAGATATTCCGCCAACGGTGTTTGCCTTTGCTTTTGCTACGGCTGCGCCGCCAGTTGAAGACATAAACAAAGTGCCTGTTTTTTCCGTGATCACCGGTGAAGATAAACGCTGGCAACGCTGCAATATTAAATCGACCTCTTTGCTAGGTAACGTAATGCATTTTCAGCAAGGCAAAAGTGCCGGAAAGCAGGAAATAATCTTACTGAACCACAAAGGCGAAGTTACCGAAGCAAGTGCGTGCAATGTATTTGTCGTAAAAGACGGCGTAATTATGACCCCACCTCTCGATAATCAAATTCTACCGGGTATCACCCGTAAACTGGTGATCGACAGCCTCAAGCTTGAGGGGATTGAGGTGCAGCAGAAGCCCATAACGAAAGCCTTACTGGATAATGCCGATGAGGTTTGGTTGACCAGTTCAAGCAAAGAAATCGCGCCTGTGACATCGGTAGATGACAAACCGGTAGGTAGCGGCAAAGTCGGGGATATTTGGCTACAAGCTATTCGCGTGTTTAATCGCCACAAATTTGAGTTGTAAAAAAAGCCTGCTTCAAAGCAGGCTTTTTTCTTATTCTGTTTTGTCACAGTTGCCGTCTTTACATTCACCGTAAAGATAGAGGCTGTGATGCGTTAGCTTTATGTTGTTCCGTTCAGCAATTTCGATCTGACGTTGTTCAATAAGCTCATCTTCAAACTCAATAACTTTGCCACACTTTAGGCAAACGAGATGGTCGTGGTGTTCTTTATGGCTGATTTCGAAAACTGACTTACCGCCTTCAAAATGGTGACGGTTAAGAATGCCCGCATCGTCGAATTGGTTAAGGACGCGATACACGGTAGCCAGACCAATTTCTTCGCCCTGATCAATCAGGATCTTATACACGTCTTCAGCGCTGATATGCTGATTAGCCGGCTCCTGCAGTATCTGCAGAATTTTTAAACGAGGAAGCGTGACCTTTAGGCCCGCTTTTTTCAGTTCTTTATTTTGATCCATAGATAACCACTTCTATACGCACTTTTATTTAATCGCTCATTATAGGTACTTTGTTTTCATTTGAAAGTACATGCCGACGAATTCTTCACATTTATTTGCGCTTGTTGATGCGCACTATTCATTTTTTCACCAGTGATAACGATGTGAGAGTAAAACGATTTCCCTCAGTATTTTAACAAAAATAAAACATGTTATTTTATTATCAGATTAATAAGGTTAATCTTAAAGACAGGTATGACCTCTTGTAATTCAGTCAATATGCAGGTCAAAAGGCGATGTTAATTTTCGACTGAATTACGCAAAAAATAACAATATAAATTAAGATTATCAGTGCAATGCACTGATTTCATGATTACAAAGGGTTGAGACCGTCTAATGCGCTTAACAGTAGTTCAAAAAATCACATTGGGTTTTGCTTTATTTGGCTGCCTGCTCCTTACTACCAGCTTGCTTGCTTACCTGGGTTTAACCGACATTCGGCAATCTGCCCGTGCCGTGGTAGAAGAAAAAATGCCGCTGCAAACGAGTATGATGTCGCTTAAAACCGATAGCCAGCTATTGGCCAACATATCGGTAAACGGTTATTTCACCGAAGAAGCCACAGCGCTCAAAGAAAACCACGCGGAATTCGCTGCACTAAGTGAAGTATTGGCTGAAGAGATGTCGGTGTTCGACACGCACTTTTCGAATAATCAGGAAGCTGCACAGGCTGTAGAGTCCACTCAGTTATTTATTAGTGAAAGCATGAAAATGTATGCTGCCCTGGAAGAGAGCAAAGAAGACCAGTTTGCTTTGGCTAAGAAACTAACCAGTGCCCAGGCGCACATCAATGAAGCTGGTGCGTTGATGATGGATTTAAGCTTTCTTGAGTCGGACCAGCCTGGTTTTGATGCGCTAGCGGGCCTGGGGACGAACATCGATAACAAGCTCATTACGCTCAGTGCGTTAGTGGGTGAACTTGTCGAATCGGTTAAACCAAACCAGTCCGCTAAATTATTATCAGACCTCAATTATCAACTGAGCAACCTGGATGTTGATAAAGCGTACTTTTTACGCTCAGCCGACGGCATGGATACAGACGGCATTGTAGAGAAATTTCAATCTGAATATGCCGAGGTAGTGCGATTTATTGAAGGTGACAACGGCATAATTGCTCTGCAAGAAAATAAAATAGCGCGTATCGAGCTTGCAGCAAATAGCAGACTTATTGCCAATCATGCCTTCACCGACGCCATGGCGACAATTAATACGCTCTATGATGAAGTGTCTGCAGAAACCCTCGAAGGACAAAACCTTATTCTCGACACGGTTCAGGATAGTTTACTCGATACTCTCATTGTGTGCGGTATTGGCCTGTTGGCAGCTGTCGTACTTACCTTAACCGTGAGAAAGAGCATCGCGGGGCCACTGGGCAGAATTAACGCTGGGCTCGGGCGCTTGAGTCAGGGGGATTTATCTTATCGTTTGGCACAAGATGGTAACGATGAATTTGCTGATCTCGCTGCAAAGGTAAACAGCTTGGCTGATGCTCTGCGAGAACTTATCGGTAACATTCAGGATAAAGAGCGTGCCGTACTTAGCGTTGCTCAGGAAAGCATGAAAATGGGCGAACGCAGTTTGTCGCTGGTGGATCAACAACGAGATCGGGTGCACCAAACTTCAGCTGACACCGATAATGTCCGTGAAACCAGTCAGAAAAACCTGGCGATGATTGAACAAGCGCTTAATGAGTTAAATGGCGTGGCCGAACAAGCAAGGGCAACGTCTGATATGGTGAAGCAAAATCGTCAGCAGGTCGCAGAGCAATCTGCGCAGGCGCTGGAATCTGCAACTATTATCGGTCGTCTTGAAGAAAACAGTAAAAATATCGGCTCTATTCTTGATGTCATTAAAACCATTGCAGAACAAACAAACTTGCTTGCGCTGAATGCTGCCATTGAAGCAGCTCGGGCAGGAGAGCAGGGGCGAGGTTTCGCGGTGGTGGCTGATGAAGTACGGACTCTGGCCAACCGTACCCAGAATTCTACAGAAGAAATTGAGAGTATGATTGGTAGTTTACAGCGTGATGCGCAAAACGCGGTAACAGCCATTAACATCAGTAAAGAAAAAGCAGAACAGGGCGTGTCGGTGAGTGAGCAGGTTTATCAGCAAGTGAACGACATTAGCGATGTTATCGCCAAGCTACAGGCTTTCAATGAATCTTTTGTACAAGATACCCATGCGCAGAACGCATTACTAACCGCAGTGGCAGGTAATCTTGATGCGATTGTTAAATTGGCAGACGAAAGTGCGCAAAGCACACGCCAGGCCAATGAGTCGAGTGGCCGTGTAGACAAACAAATGGAGGGCTTGAGGGCGGTAATTGAGCGCTTTAAGGTTTAAGTTAAAACAACTTAACACAGGTACAAAAAAACGGGCTGCAGCCCGTTTTCTTTTAAAAGTATATGCTTTAAGCCAATTCAGCTAAACATAACTCTTCGTGAAGCTGCTTACACCAGGCGCGAACACGCTCTTCAGTGAGTTCAGGCTGACGATCTTCATCGATACCTAAGCCAACGAAATGATCATCGTCTGCCATGCCCTTAGAGGCTTCAAAATCGTAACCTTCAGTAGGCCACTGACCAACCAGAATAGCACCACGTGGTTCTACGATATCGCGTACCATGCCCATGGCATCTAGAAAATATTCTGCGTAGTCTTCCTGGTCTCCGCAACCAAAAATCGCAACCAGTTTGTCATTGAAATCAATCTCTTCCAGTTCAGGGAAGAAATCATCCCAGTCGCATTGTGCTTCGCCGTAATACCAGGTTGGAATGCCGAAAATAAGCAAATCAAACTCTGCGATCTGTTCTTTAGTACTTTTTGCGATATCCTGAACATCAATCAGGTTTTTACCTAATTCTTTTTGAATCATTTTCGCAACGTGTTCGGTATTTCCTGTGTCGCTACCGAAAAACAAGCCAACACTTGCCATAATTAACCTCTGTCCGATATGTCTTGTGAAATTACACGCCAGTGTTCAGGAAGAACAACTCAATGATACCTTTGGCAACGAAACCCAGTGCACCCAGGCCAAGTACTCCGTAGGCCACCACGCGACCAATCAACGGTACATCATTACTTTTCAAAACATCATGCACGGCGTAGCCCATTAACAGAAACAGGCCAATCAGGCCCAAAGTGAACATGATGGATTCGATGGTTTCGTAATTTTCAGCAAGCATAGTTTTACTTAGTCCAAAATCGGCGCAAACTATAGCACACAATTTATCTCACTCGCAGTGAAATGAATGACATTTTTGCGCTATATCAGTTGTTATGGGCGCGCCAACTGTTTTTCAATAATCCGATTGAATGCATCAGGCTTCTCAGAGTGCAACCAGTGGCCAACACCTTCAATAACGTGAGCACGTGCTTTTGGGAAATAATCAGCAATGGTGCCTTGCATATTCATATCGATGTAATCTGAATTACCCGCTTTGATAAACAATGTTGGCTTATCAAATACGGCATCAATAGTCTGCCAGCCAATAATTTCCTGATAATTTGCTTCCAGACCAGCAAGGTTAAATCGCCACTGCCAGTTTTTCTGCTCGTTTTGATACAGGCTTTTCAACAGGAACTGTCGTACGCCTGCTTCCGGGATAAAGGGTTTCATTGCAGCATCTGCATCAGAGCGTTTGCTTACTTCACCGAGATCAACCGAATTCAGCCCTTTGAATATGTCGTCATGTCGCGGTTTGTAGGTCACTGGAGCGATATCTGCAACAATCAGCGAATCCAGCGCATCGGGATAACGCAGTGCAATCCGCATGGCTACTTTACCGCCAAGAGAATGACCAACGATAGCCACTTTCGATTTTTTGTATTGCTGAACAAGGGGAAGTAACGCATCCACACAGGCGTCGAGTGAAAAATTATCAATGTGTTTGGATTCACCGTGATCAAGCAGGTCGATGGTGAGTACATTCATGGAATCGACAAAATGGCGTCTTACCACAGACAAATTATCCATGGTGCCAAATAGACCGTGAATAACGACTAAAAGTACATCGGAATCGTTTTTTTCAAAATAAGAGTAATTTAGCGGGGAGGGCATGTCATAACCTAAAAAAGGCGACCAATGTCGCCTTTGTAAATTAACGTAAATTTAGAAATTAGATCGCGTAATCTTCGAGAGATTTACCGCTTTCAAGGGCATCTTTGTATACGCGAGGCATACGACCGATACCTGTCCATGGGTGCTCTTTACCATCGCTGTCTGTTAGCGTGTATTTAACGGGACGTTTCTTACCAGTAGATTTCTTTTCTGCAGGTGCGGATTCTAAATCACTAACATCAAGGCCAGCTTCTTGGAGTTGCTTCTGAATGTCTGCAATTTTTTGCATTTTTTCTTGCTGTTCTTTCTGTTCTTCGAGATCTTTTTCTTTACGCTTCTCGATGATGTTGGTTAATTTTTCCTGTACAGATTCTAATTCGGCTGTGCTTAAATCCTTTACTGCACCTTGTAAACGTCTTCCGTGAGTTAAAATTTCTAAAAAGTCGCTCATTAATCAACCTTGTGTTAGTTTTCTATGTTATTAAACGGGTATTTGAATTTTAGTCTAAAAAAAGCAGCGTGACACTGCTTTTTTTATTTAATTCGATAAATACTCACAAAAAATGAGATAGATCACTATTTAAGAGCGCTTACATATTCGGATAGTTTGGACCGCCACCCCCTTCAGGTGTTACCCATTGAATATTTTGTGAAGGATCTTTAATGTCGCAGGTTTTGCAATGAATACAGTTTTGTGAATTTATTTGTAAACTTTTGCCCGTGCCATCTTGTACAATTTCATAAACACCCGCAGGGCAATAGCGCTGTGCTGGCTCGTCAAACTTTGGCAAATTCACCTTGATTGGAATTAATTCATCGTTAAGTTTAAGGTGACAAGGCTGATTTTCTTCATGATTTGTATTCGACAGGTACACCGATGAAAGCTTATCGAAACTAAGAATGCCATCGGGTTTAGAGTACGTGTGAACTTCGCTATCTTGAATACTTTTCATTGAAACGTAATCTGCATTCCTGTCGGCAATTTCAAATTTTGAATTACCACTCAGTACATTCTGTTCAAAAGTATTAAATGCGCCGCCCCAGAATGCACCATATTTGTGAATTGCAGCACCAAAGTTTCTTGCACTATGTAGTTCATTAAATAACCAGCTTTGTTTAAATTGCTGGCTAAATTCTGCTTCTAACGACTGTTGGGAGCTTTGAGTCATTTGTTTAATTAGGGTGTCCGCGGCGAGCATACCGGATTTCATTGCCGTATGATTTCCTTTTATTTTAGAAAAATTCAAGGTACCCGCGTTACATCCCACCAACATACCGCCAGGAAAAGCCATTTCTGGCAAGGAATTAAAGCCGCCTTTCGCAATGGCTCTGGCACCATAAGAAGCCCTTTTTCCATTTTCGAGATAGCGTTTAAATACAGGATGGTGTTTTAACTGTTGAAATTCATCAAAAGGACTCAAAGTTGGATTGGTGTAATTAAGGTCTACAATTAATCCGACAAATACCTGATTATCTTCGGCATGATATAAATAGCCGCCGCCAGTGGCTTCTGAAAGTGGCCAACCCGTGGTATGAATAACTTTGCCAGGTTGATGAAGCGCAGGATCGATATCCCATACTTCTTTAAATCCAAGCGCATAATGTTGAGGCTGGCTATCTTTATCTAAACTGAATTTTTCAATTAATTGCTTTCCCAGATGTCCCCGACAACCTTCGGCAAAAAGGGTATATTTTGCCCGCAGTTCCATGCCGGGCATAAACCCCTCTTTATGGCTACCGTCACTGGCAACGCCCATATCACCGGTAATCACACCGGCCACGGCGCCATTGTCATCATACAGAATGTCTGCTGCCGGAAAACCCGGGAAAATTTCTGCACCTAAGGCTTCCGCTTGTTCTGCCAGCCACCGACAAACATTTCCCATAGAGACGATGTAGTTCCCAGGGTTATGCATCGTGCGGGGAACAAGGCTGTTGGGGATTTTATGACTTCGCTGCTTATCGCGAAGATAGTAAATATCATCTTCCGTTACCTGCACATGCAGTGGTGCATGTTTTTCTTTCCAGTCAGGAAAAAGCGCATTTAATGCCGTTGTTTCAAATACAGCGCCGGAAAGAATATGCGCACCGACTTCTGAACCTTTTTCAACTACGCACACCTTCAGAGGTTCAGCTAAAGATGAAGCTTGCTGCATTAATCTGCACGCAGCAGAAAGGCCTGCTGGGCCAGCACCAACGATAACAACGTCAAATTCCATCGATTCTCTTTCCATGACTCCTCCGCATTGCTTGTTTTTGTAATCAGGTTGACGTTTACGTCAACAGAAAGTAAATTGCATGATAAGTTTACGTTAACGTAAAGATAAAGTCAGGTAACAGAAAGAAGGCTTGCTTTGAAAAGTGGTAACAAATGCTGACAGTGCATTATTGCTTGTCGTCGAAGAAGTAAAGGCCCACACGTTACATGGCGATAAATTAACCGACAGAATGGGGTGCAAAATGAAAATACTCGTTCCCGTAAAGCGCGTTGTGGACTACAACGTAAAGGTGCGTGTTAAAGCAGATGAATCCGGGGTTGATCTGACCAATGCTAAAATGGCGATGAATCCATTTTGCGAAATTGCAGTAGAAGAAGCGATTCGCCTGAAAGAAAAGGGCATGGCTTCTGAAGTTGTGGTGGTTTCCATTGGAACAAAAGCCTGTCATGAGCAAATCCGAACGGCGCTCGCGCTCGGGGCAGACCGAGGCATTCATGTTAACACCGAGCTGAGTCTCGATAGCTTACAGGTCGCAAAATTACTCAATAAGGTGGTTGAAAAAGAACAGCCTGGATTGGTTATTCTGGGTAAACAGAGCATCGATTCAGACAATAACCAAACCGGACAAATGCTGGCAGCGTTGGCAGATATGCCGCAAGGCACCTTTGCCTCTGAAGTCTCTGTAGAAAATGACCAAATAACCGTAACCCGTGAAGTCGACGGCGGGCTGCAAACACTGCGCCTGAATTTGCCTGCTGTGGTTACCACCGATCTTCGACTGAACGAACCCCGCTATGCCACGTTGCCCAATATTATGAAGGCCAAGCGCAAACCCTTGGATACCATTGAGGCAGATGAGTTGGGTGTTTCACTGGTATCCAAAGTCAAAACCATAAAAGTAACGCCACCGGCTCAACGTAGTGCTGGGATTAAAGTGGCGGACGTGGCTGAACTGGTGGATAAACTGAAAAACGAAGCGAAGGTGATCTCATGAAAACACTGATTATTGCTGAGCATGATAACCAGAGCCTGAAGCCGGAAACCGCAAGACTGGTATCGGCTGCCGCTAAGTTGGGCGGCGAGATTCATATTCTTGTTGCGGGTGAAAACTGTGTGCCTGTAGCAGATGCAGCGGCGAAGCTTGAGTCTACCGCAAAGGTATTGTTAGCAGACGGTTCATCGTTAGGTCACCAGCTGGCGGAAGAAGTTACCGCATTGATAGTGACGTTGGCAGGCGATTACAGTCATATTCTGGCCGCCGCATCCACTACGGGCAAGAATATTATGCCAAGGGTGGCTGCATTACTCGATGTTGCACAGATTTCCGACATTATTGCCATTGAAACGCCGAACCGATTTGTTCGTCCGATTTACGCTGGAAACGCCATAGCTACTGTTGAGTCAGATGAAACTCAGCACGTTATTACGGTTCGTACATCGGCATTTGAAGGTGTAGTGGAAGGAAATAGCGCGCCTGTCGAGTCGGTGGCGGTGCCAGCAGGCAAAGATAAATCGATGTTTATCCGTGCCGAAATGGCAAAATCGGAAAGGCCTGAATTGACCGCGGCCAACGTGATTATTTCCGGCGGCCGGGGGATGCAAAATGGTGAAAACTTTAAGCTGTTGGAAGCCATCGCTGACAAATTAGGTGCGGCCATTGGCGCGTCGAGAGCCGCGGTAGATGCAGGCTTTGTGGCAAATGATATGCAGGTGGGGCAAACCGGTAAAATCGTCGCCCCTGATTTGTACATTGCAGTAGGAATTTCTGGCGCCATTCAGCATTTGGCCGGGATGAAAGATTCCAAAGTCATTGTTGCGATAAACAAAGACGAAGAAGCCCCGATTTTTCAGGTCGCTGATTACGGGTTAGTAGGCGACTTATTTGAAATTCTGCCGGAACTGGAAAAAGCGCTTTAAACAGCGCTTTTTCAGTGAATCCGTTAAGGCTCCTGCATGATCAGGAGCTTTACCCGTGATTAATCGTATTTAAACTCTGACCACAGAGTTTTCTTCGAGAGAGACAGGGGAGGGAGTATAAGCGTCTGCTTCCCAATCATTTTCCCAAACATCACCGTCTAACAGATAGCGAAATTGATACTCGCTGTCCGATTCCAACGTTACCGTTTGCGTAAAGTCACCGTTTTTCAGTTTCTTCATAGGCGCGACTTCTAAATCCCATTCGTTGAAATCGCCGATAAGTTTCGCGGTTTCTGCTTCCTTGGCTTCATTGGCATTTAATCTGAAAGTGACTTTGCAAGCTGGTTTAGATTTCAAATACTGTTTTTTTAGACTCATGGGATCCCTCGTGCTAAACGACTAATACCTATACAACTTAAGTCTAAAATATCAACAGTTCAAGGTGTTTTGCAGATATTTTAACCGCATCAGCTATATAACGTTTTTTAGCGGCGAGCGACAGGCTGAACCCGTGCGTTAAAACGTCATTTATAGGCTATACATTATTTGTAACAGGTTTATAGATTTAGAAATAAAATTTAACAATCTAAAAGCAGTCAGCTTTACGGAAGGCGGTTACACTTAGCGCCATCATTATTATAAGGGTAATTTGCATTCTTCTTGAGGCTGCGTCTTTACCTGTCAAAACGATATCCCATAAAGGAAGCACCATGTCTAAAAGCGGTTGGGTCAGATCTATCGGACCATTACTTGTACTTTTAATCGCCGTATTGCTGGCCATCATTTTCATTGCATCGAAAAAGCCACCTGAGCAAAAAAAGGTGGTGACTAAAGATTTTCTGGTAGAAGCACAAGTCGTGAATCGTGAGGCTACCGCTTTTGTGGTGAGTTCTCAGGGTAATGTGGTGCCAAAAAACCAGACGCGAATTAGTGCCCAGGTAAGTGGCCAGGTTGTGTCGCTTGCAGACGTGTTTGAAGTGGGTGGCATGTTTAAGAAGGGGGATGTACTGGCGGTACTGGAACAAACCGATTATGAAACCGAATTAAAACTCGCTGAAGCTGAATTGGCGCAAGCTGTGGCAGCGTTGCAGGAAGAGATTGCCCGCGGCAAGGTGGCTGAAACGGAATGGCGCTCGGTGAACTCCAAAGTACCGCCAGAATTGGGCTTACGGAAACCGCAACTCGCCAGTGAGCAGGCGAACGTTAAAGCCGCAGAAGCCAAACTCGAAAGAGCACGTCGTAATCTCGACAGAACTGAAATTAAGGCGCCGTACAACGGTATTGTGATTGCTCGCAATATCGATTTGGGGCAATTTGTATCATCGGGTAGCGAAGTCGGTACGCTGTATTCCACTGATGTGGCAGAAGTGCGTTTACCGATTACGGAATCTGAATTGGCGTATATTGATTTGCAAGCTGAATTAGCCAACAACACTGAGGTTGTGCTTTCAGCTAAAGTGGCGGGACAACGTCAACACTGGCAAGCTAAATTAGTGCGTACCGAAGGTATTCTCGATTCAGGTAGCCGGGTTATTTATGCCGTGGCTCAGATTAACGACCCGTACAATATGAATAAAGATCCTGCCCGCGCCACACTGCGTTTTGGCCAGTTTGCTGAGGCAGAGATAACAGGCACCCAGTCACAACCCCTTTATGTACTTCCTCGCAGTGTCTTACGACTAGACAATTCTATTCTCACTGTTTCTGATGAGAACACGCTACAAATAAACGAAGTCGAAGTGATTCGTGCCACCGCTAAACATGTGTATATCAACGACGGATTACCCGAACAGCCAAAAGTGGTATTCAGCGTAGTGCCAAACCCTTATGAAGGCATGAAAGTGAGAATTTCGGGAGAAGAATTACAACAGGAAGACGATACCGACGCTAACGCTATTGAACTGAATGTTACAGGTGGTAGCGATGAGTAGAGTCGACACGCAAAAAGGCGTCATTGCCTGGTTCGCAAGAAACAGTGTAGCGGCGAACTTATTGATGATCATACTGATCATCGGCGGCATTTTTTCCGCCCTTTCAATTCAGAAACAGGTTTTTCCTGCGTTTGAAATTAATGTGATTAACGTTCGCGTGCCTTATCTGGGCGCCGCCCCACAGGAAGTGGAAGAGGGCGTCATCCTTAAAATTGAAGAAGCCATCAAAGAAGTTGAAGGTATTAAGCAGATTAATTCAACCGCCGTGGAGGGCATGGGCACGGTAAGCATAGAGGTAGAAGACGACTACGACGTACAGGATGTGATGGACGAGGTAAAAGTGCTCGTCGACGCCATTCCCAGTTTTCCTAACAATACTGAAAAGCCCGTCGTGTACCGGCAAAAAATTCAGCAGGACGTTATATGGGTGTCGGTGTACGGTGATGCCAGCGAGCGTGAGCTAAAAGAATTTGCCAAAAGCATGCGAGATGACATTGCAAATTTGCCGGGTATTTCAAGCGTGTCTGTTGAAGGTGCCCGTGACTATGAAGTGTCTATTGAACTGTCTGAAGTTGCATTGCAAAAATATAGCCTGACATTTTCAGAAGTTGTAAATGTGGTACGTGCTTCTAGTGTTGATTTACCTGGTGGCTCGATAAAAACGGAAAATGGCGACATTCTGCTGCGCACCAAAGGGCAGGCTTACCGCGGCGACGAATTCGCCCGTATTATTCTGCTCACCGACAGCAACGGCAGTCGGGTGACCTTAGGTGATGTGGCTGAGATCAACGACGGTTTTGTTGAAGACAATCAGTTCTCTGAGTTTGATCACAAAGATGCAGTGCATATTCGCGTTCGAGCCGTGGGCGATCAAAACGCATTAGAAATTTCCAAGCAGGTTAATCAATACCTCGACGAAAACCGCGACAGCTTCCCGGGGAATATTTCAGCCGATTCGTGGGGTGACAGTTCGTTTTATTTAGCAGACCGCTTAAACATGATGTTGTCGAACATGTTCTTCGGCGCTTTATTGGTGTTTATCGTGCTGTCGTTGTTCCTGAAAATTAAACTGGCGTTCTGGGTGATATGGGGGCTACCCGTGTGCTTCTTAGGCACGTTGCTGGTGATGCCAACAGACGCTATCGATGTCTCTATCAATATGTTGAGTTTGTTTGCGTTTATTCTGGTGCTCGGGATTGTGGTGGATGATGCCATTATCATGGGAGAATCCGCGTATTCGGAAATAGATAAAAAAGGCCACTCTACCGAGAACGTGATTGTCGGCGTGAAGAAAGTGGCAATGCCTGCCACCTTCGGCGTATTAACCACGGTAGCTGCGTTTACCCCAATGGTTCTGGTTTCCGGACCAATGGGCGTAATTTGGAATACAATCGGGTGGGTGGTGATTGTTTGCTTACTTTTCTCTTTATTGGAATCCAAACTTATCCTGCCTGCTCACTTGGCGCACATGAAGCTCAAGCCTTACGACCCGGCAAAAGCGAATCGTTTCCAGCGTTTCAGAGACTTCTTTGCTGAAGGCATTAAAACCTTTGTCGATAAAAAATATGCACCGTTTTTACGAAAAGCTATTCATTATCGTTATTTAACGCTGTCTGTATTTGTGGCAATGATGATACTCACCATTGGTCTGTTTGCGGGTGGCTTGGTTCGCTTTGTGTTTTTCCCCAATATTCCCAGCGATTTTATGCAGGCTTCCTTCGAGCTTGAGCCGGGTTCGTCAATCCAGCAGCGTGACCAAACTCTCAATACGCTTCTCGAAGCCATGAGCCGTATGGATAAAACCATCACTGACGAAACTGGTGCCGCCATCGTCAAACATGCCGTAGCATTTGACAGCGGTTCCACAGGGGGTGAGATCTTCGTGGAACTGACCAAAGGTGAAAGCCGTGAAATGAAGGACTTTGAGATCCATCAACGCTGGCGTGATGAGCTGCCTGAAATACCTGGAATGAAAACACTGGATATCGGCGCTGGCGGTGGGTTCGGCGGCGGTGCCGACCTCAGTTTTGAATTTACTTCGTCCAATATCGACGCGTTACGGTCTATCAGTGCTGAGTTAAAACAGCGTTTGTCGACCTTCGAAGGTGTAACCGATATTAATGATACCTTTGCTGGGGGCAGTGATGAAATTCAGCTATCACTGACACCACAGGCAGATGCGTTGGGTATTTCGCTGCAGCAACTTGGACAGCAGGTAAGATACGGCTTCTACGGCGCTGAGGTGCAACGTATTCAGCGTGATGAAGAAGAAGTGAAGGTGATGGTGCGCTATCCCAAAGAAGAGCGTTCCTCTATCAGTCATTTGCAAGAAATGCGAGTACGCGCGGCAAATGGCGATGATATTCCGTTCGAAGAAGTGGGCGAGATCTCCCTGGGCAAAGGGTACGACTCGATTCTTCGGGTTGATGGAAATCGCTCGGTTACGGTTACCGCCAAAGTGAATAAAGATCTCATTGAGCCGGGTGAAATTACCCGTGAAGTCACGATGACCATTGTGCCAGATTTACTTGAACGCTATCCACGGGTGAATTTTAAGTTACAAGGTAACTCAAAAGAGGAAGCAGACGCTATGTTGGGGCTTGCGCAGGGGCTTATCTTCGCGCTGTTTGCGATATATGCGCTGTTAGCCATTCCTCTGAAGTCTTATAGCCAGCCGTTTATTATCATGTCGGTTATTCCATTTGGCATTGTTGGCGCTATTTTTGGCCACCTGGTACTCGGCTTGGCGGTGAGTGTATTGTCGATATGCGGCATTATTGCGTTATCTGGCGTAGTGGTAAACGACAGCCTTATTATGGTTGATTTTGTAAACCGGGCACGACAAGAAGGGCACCGATTGATTGATGCTGCCGTTCAGGCAGGAACACAACGTTTCCGCGCCATTGTATTAACGTCATTGACTACCTTTATGGGCTTAATGCCCATCGTGGCAGAAAAAAGTTTACAGGCACAAATTGTTATCCCGATGGCAGTATCGCTGGCATTCGGTATTTTATTTGCCACTGTGATTACTTTGTTGCTGGTGCCTTGTCTGTACATGATGATGCACGACGTACGCAACTTGCTACGTGGCCGCAAAAAACAACAGCATGTGGGGCATTATCAGCCGAGCGACCCGCAAGCGGTCGATCAGCAATAAATTAAAAAAAGCCCGATTCGGGCTTTTTTTATACAATTTGCTTGATATGTGTTCGTTTATACAGTACTGTTTATCTGTACAGTATTTGGAGGTGTTATGAACACAGGCCTAAAAACTATCGACAATTTAATCCATTCCTTTGGTGTTCGCACTGAGGAAGGTGAAGATAAATCTCAATCACTTACCACATTTTGTGGTGGCGATTTTCGGGTTAACACCGTGAAAATGCCGTTTTGCATTATGCAGAAGATTTTGCAGACACCACAAGAAAAGCAGTTGCGTTTATTGCAGTGGTTTTTACCTCACAAGCAAGCCCGGCTAGCCAGTTTTCTCATTGATGAATCCGGCGCTGTGATCGAGCAGGTGTATTTCCAGCGTGATGCCAGGCATGTCGAGGCTTGCCGTCGAATTCAAAAAATGGTCAGCCGAACGTATCGGCAGATTGCTGATACGCCAAGCGTGCTCGCGGCCTAATTTCCCCGCTACCTGGCCTTCGACCCAACGGGGCGGGTAGCTTTTTTCCCTTTATTTCAGGGCATTCCGTGCAAGATTGCTTTTCAGAAGCTATACCTTAGTTGATATGGCAAAAATGCACCGGAGGCACCGTTGAATTTACTCGTCGTCGAACCCGATGAGATACAGGCAGAAATACATCAGTTGTCATTGTCGGATATCTTCACCGTTGATATAGCAAACTCCTTTGCTCAGGCTAAATCTATGCTTGAGCAAAAAAGTTATTTGATTGTGGTGAGTGAATGGGAAATTGGCGGTGAAGTGGCAGTCTGCCTGGTACCCGAGAAATCCGATCCAGATACCATCACCACGCCTGCTGTTGTCGTTGTCAGTCACATTAAAGACGAAGAAGTCATGGTAGACGCGTACAAACAGGGGGTGGCTTACTATTTTACTAAGCCATATAACGTTGTACCGCTGCATGAAACCCTGGTGGCCATTCAAAGTCAGTCTGAAACGCTAAAACGTTTAAAGCTGAGTAATGAGCAAACAGAACTCGCTTCCCGGCAAGCCGTTAATCAGGCTGCACTTTATAGTATGGGAATGGGGTTATTATCACATCTCAATGAAGCTGAGGATGTCAGTGATATTGCGCGTATTACCTTGTCGGCCTTGAAAGAGCGGGGCATTTACGCCTGCCTGGAGTTCCGTCATCAAAACAGGCCATTGTATTTTGATAATCGCGCCGGAGGTTGCGACGAAACCACAGTAAAAGTATTTACCACGCTGCGCAAACAAGGCCCGGTGTTCTGCTTCGGTGAGCGAGTAATGTTTAACGCGGAGCATGTTTCATTGCTTGTTAAACAGGTAGCATCTGCAGAGCTTGTCAGTCAGAGTTTGCTTATTGATTTGGGCACTAAACTGCTTCCCGCGTTGAATATGTGTTTTCTGGCCTGGATGCAGGAGCATGCACTTAAAGAATCGAACCATGATATTGTACAAATGAAAAATCATCTACACGATGCCTTTCTTTCAAGCCGAGCAGGTAGTCTTGCATTGAGCGAAGCTGTTGCAAGTAAAGTGTTAGAAAATCCATCGTTCAGTGAATTAAAGCCCAACTTAAGAAAAGATCTGGTAGAGATTGTTCAGCAGGAACTTAAAACCAGTAATACGGAAGACGCTTTTATCAATCTCGAATCCCTTGCTGCAGGAATTATTGGCAGAATGGAAACCCGGCTACGGGCATTCTCCATCCATCCACGTGATTTCGGACAAACCGAAATAGACGATGAACTTAGCGGGTTAGAGTATTTTTAAATAAAAAAAGGGTGACACAATGTCACCCTTTTCGTTTTCATCACTGTCTTAAATTACAGTACTGAAATCAGTGCTTTTGCTAGCGTATCAACGTTGTTTTGGTTAATACCTGCAACGTTAATTCGGCTTGAATCCACAAAGTAAACCGCGTGCTTCGCACGAATCTCGCGAACTTGCTCTGGGGTAATACACAAGTAAGAGAACATCCCTTTCTGCGTATTTAAGAAGCTGAAATCTTTATCTGCACCATTTTCGGTAAGTTTATCTACTAGCATCGTACGCAGTGAAGACATACGGTTACGCATTTCATTCACTTCTGTCATCCACTCGTTTTTCAGTGCCGTGTCAGCCAGAATGATATCTACCAGAGCGCCGCCCCAGCTTGGTGGCATAGAGTAGATTGCTCGGGCTACAGACTGAATTTGTCCTTGAGCAATTTTGCGGGTTGCTGAATCGTTAGTAACGATTGCAGCTAAACCTGTGCGCTCGCGGTACAGACCAAAGTTCTTTGAGCAAGATGCAGCAATGATAACTTCTGGCAGGTTTTCAGCGAGCAAACGGATACCGTAAGCATCTTCTTCCAGGCCGTCACCAAAACCTAGGTAAGCAACGTCAATAAATGGCAGGAAACCACGTTCTTGTGCCAGAACCAGGATTTCATCCCACTGTGCGTTAGTTAAGTCAGCCCCCGTTGGGTTGTGGCAGCAACCGTGAAGTAACACGATGTCGCCTTTGCCCGTTTGCTTAAGGGTTTCCATCATTGCGTCGAAATTGATACCCGCGGCTTCTTTATCGAAATACGGATAGGTTTTAATTTCGAGGCCAGCTGAACCAATCAGTGGAATGTGGTTGGCCCACGTAGGATCGCTCACCCAGCATTTCAGATTGTCGCCGCAACGTGCAAGTAGTTCAGAAAGAATGCGCAAAGAGCCACAACCACCTGGTGCCATTACAGCCGCTACACGGTCAGCCATCATCACTTTGCTGTTTTCGCCCAGCAACAGTTTCAGCAGGCCGTCGATAAAACCTTGATGACCTTGTGGCGTGATATAGGTTTTAGTGGTTTCTCTTTCTAACAGAATATTCTGGGCTTTAGCCACAGAAGACATGATAGGAGTTTTGCCTTGCTCATCTTTATAAACGCCAACACCTAAATCAATCTTAGCCGGATTTGTATCTTCACGGAAAGAGGCGGATAAACCAAGAATTGGATCTGGGGATAGTTGGGGTAACACTTCAAACACGATAGTTCCTCACGTTGCGTGATAATTAAGCGAGGACGGCATTATGCCACTGCCCGCGCAAAATACGAGACTTAATAACAATTTTTATGCTGACAATTTGGAATAAAACATAATGTATAGACGAATTTATTGAAATAGCACGGTTAATCACATGCTGTATTTTTACCTCTAAGCGTATACTTGCACTCATAGTCTGAATTGACACTGGGCGAAAGCCGCTGATTAAGTTAATATTCAGTCCCACTGGCATAGTCACTTGTGCTGTTTGCGTTCTGCCCCCGGACACTACTCATCATCTTCGAAGTGATTCTGCACAATCCAATACCATTCAAACGTGGAGTTTCAGCGTGAATAAACAGGGATTCACTACCCGTCAGGTCCATGCCGACCGTGTGCTTAACAAACCAGCTGATGGCACCGTACATACGGCGACTACCAATTCTGTACTTTATGCCTTCGATGATGCGCAGGGCATCATTGACGTGTTTCAGGGCAAAGTTCTCGGCCACGTTTATTCTCGTTCGTCTTCGCCATCAATTGCTTCATTGCAGAATATTCTTAATGAGCTTGAGGGCGGTGTAGGGGCGGTGTGCTTTGCAACGGGTATGGCAGCCATCAGTGGGACGTTATTGTCTCTCTTAAAAGCCGGTGACCATATTATTATGAGTCAGTACCTGTTTGGTAATACCCGCTGCTTTGCCGACACCATGGCCGATTTAGGTATTCAGATTAGCTTTGCGGATGTGACATCAGTAGACGATGTAAAAGCGCTCTATCAACCGAATACCCGTGCCGTGTTTTCCGAAACGGTTGCGAACCCGGCAACACAGGTGGCAGATGTACAGGCCATCGGTCAATTCTGTAAAGAAAAGTCGCTGTTATTTATTCTTGATAATACCATGACCCCGCCGCCGCTGTTTGATGCCAAAGCCGCCGGTGCCTCTATGGTGATTTCTTCGCTGACTAAGTATGTATCTGGTCACGGGAATGTCCTTGGTGGCGTAGTAGTCGATTTAGGTACTTTCGACTGGACGCAATTTCCAAATATCAAATCCAATTACCAGGTGGCAGATACCGCGCAATGGGGTTTGATGCAGGTGAAGAAGAAAGGGCTGCGCGACATGGGGGCGACACTTGCACCATCGTCAGCTGTTACCATTGCTACAGGCTTGGAAACGTTGGCGTTGCGCATGAACAGAAACTGTGAAAACGCCATGAAGTTGGCGACTTTCCTGGATAATCATCCGTTAGTCGAGAAAGTGCATTATCCGGGCTTGTCTGAGCATCCTCAGCACTTTATTGCCCGCGAAATTATGCACGGTGGCTACGGTGCAATACTTAGCGTAGATTTAGTCGACCGTATCAGCCCACGTAATTTCATTAATGCCCTTCAGTTGGTGATTTGTGCAACGCATCTTGGCGACAATCGCACACTGGCGCTACCCGTTGCCTCAACAATTTTTTATGAGAATGGACTGGAAGAACGCCAGAAGATGGGTATTTCCGAAGGTATGATTAGACTGTCTGTTGGTATTGAAGAGACCGATGATCTGGTTAATGACTTTAAACAGGCATTCAGCAAATTTTCTTAATAGAACGGTTTAATTCAGTGGCGTGATGACACTATCGTGCCACGCTGCTCAGATTTGTAAATATGTGGTTATTTTAGAAGCTATATTGCTACAACTCTGTTAAGCTGATTTCAGCAAGTAAGCGGATAATCGTTTTTCTCGTTTGGCGTTTTGGCGAACTTCGATACCGGGTGATGTTTGATAGTCCGCTGCTTGCTTTACTTCTCTTAATTCTTATATTTTATTCTCATTCTATTTCAACTACTTAAGAAAAAATTCAGCCCAAAATGAGAAATATTTCAAAATTTTTCTGATAAAATTGAACTAAAGAATAATACCATTGACTAAATTAATGCAGTTAGCAATTAACGTTAAGGGAGAGCTTAACAGCTTATAACGTTACCGCTAAAGTGTGTTCCAAGTTGAGTGTGCTTGATTGCCCCGCAGATTCTGCGGGGCTTTTTTATGGGCGATGCAAAGGGAATTACATGGCCGCTTCGATATCGGCAACCAGTTCATCGTCGGAAGGTTTCACGCGACTGCCATAATGCTTAACAATTTTTCCGTTTTTATCTACCAGGTATTTATTGAAGTTCCAGCTTGGCTCTTCACCCGTTGCATTGGTTAACATGCGATAGAGTGGGTCCTGATCGTCGCCGGTCACAACGGTAGGCTCGAACATGGGAAACTTCACACCGTACGTCAATTCACATAATTCAGCGGTTTTTCCTTCATCGTTGGCTTCTTGGTTGAAATCGTGCGAGGGAAATCCAAGAATCGCAAAATTCTGATCTTTATACTTATCATACATTGCCTCAAGGCCTTCAAACTGTGGCGTGAAACCACAATAGCTTGCAGTGTTTACGATAAGTAACGCCTTGCCCTGGTATGCTTCACAGAGGTTGACGGTTTCCTGGGAGTTCAGTTTACGCTTTACGAATTTAAGTACAGAAGGGCAGGAATCTGCAATCGCTGACCCTGAAAGCATGGCGAGCGTGGCGAACAAAAGTGTTTTTTTCATAATATCCTCAATGATGTGAAGGAAGTGTCGCACAGTCTCAGCAAAGCGGAAACCGCTGTGGCGGTTGGGTTGACTAACCCGACTTTACACCGTTAGGCTGGGATGATCTCACAAGTTAATTCGATGAATCCCGCTGTCGAACATGGCTTGTTGCGTATAATTAACCTGCTTATAAATAACATACTAAAGACAGATCTATAATGAAAAAAATGTTAAGCCTCGTAATTGCAGCTACTTTAGGTGGCTCGCTCTCTGGTTGTGCGTCTACGACTAGCGAAACACACCCTGTTGCTACTTCTACCTCTGTGCAATCGCCAGCACCGGCTGCAGTGGTCAATCCTATTGTTGAAAATACGCATTCTGACGACACGATTACCCTTAAGAAAATTATGTCTGATCCGCAGTGGATGGGACGTTCACCCAGTCGTCCTGGATGGAACCTAGATGGCAGCAAACTGGTGTATGAACAGGAGCGTGAAAATAGCCATTTGCGTGATGTGTATACCGCGTCTATTAATAATCCTGGCAATGCTGAGCAAGTACCACTTTCAGAGCAGTATCTTTATCGATTCGATGAGAAGACCACCAATGCTGACGGTACCGTTACCGCATTTCGAGTTGGCGACAGCCTGTTTGTGAAACGCAACGGTAAACCGCTTGAACAGTTAGTACGTGGCGGCGAGTCGTTGCGTGCGTTACGTTTTATGACCGATGGTCGACTGATGTTCTCAGCAGGTTCACATATCGTCGCCATCGATTTAGACAACGGTAAACGTGAACAGCTTATGGAGTGGAAGTTTGCAGATAAACCCGAAGCGGTATCTGCGCCGAACGATTACATCGCAGAAGAACAGCTTTCGCTCATTCGTTACCTTGATAAAAAGCGCAAGCAACGTCAGGCTTCCGCTGACCGCACTGAAACCCTTAAGCAAGTCAGTCCGGCATTTGTCGCTGAGCCTGTTTATTTTGACAAAGGTGACCGGTTGGTCACGGCATCGGTATCGCCAAATGGCCAATATGCTGTAGTAGTGACAACGAAAGATGTGCCTTATCGTGATGACACTGACATCATGCCGCACTACATTCAAGAAGATGCACGCATCAAACCGGTTCGTGCCCGGGCACGCGTGGCTGATGTAAAGTCGACTAATCACGATGCCTGGCTGGTGGACCTGAAAACCAATAAGAAAACGAAACTGTCTTATGTGAGTCTGCCTGGCTACAACGATGATGTGCTGGCTGCTGTAAAAACAGAAAATGCCAAAGCCAAAGGCAAGGACTACCAGGTTAATCGTTTGCCTCGCGACATTACCCTGATGAGCAGTTGGGATGCCAACAACCCTTCTGTGAGTTGGAGTAATGACGGCAACGGTTTAGCGCTCATGCTCGAAGCCTGGGATAACAAAGATCGTTGGATTGTTACCGTCGATTTTGACAACGCAAAGCTGGTCACGCAGGAAAGGCTTCACGACGATGCTTGGATCAACTATAGCCACAATAGAATGGGTTGGTTGAATCATTCTAATACCTTGTATTATCAGTCGGAAAAAGATGGCTATTCGCATCTTTATGTTCAGCAACCTGGCCAAACCGCACGCCAATTAACTGCGGGGAAATTCGTAGTCGAAGACCTTACCTTGTCTGACGATGATAAGTATGTTTATTACCGTGCAAATAAGAAACATCCTGGAATCTACGAAATTTACCGCGTGAACGTAGAGACCGGTGCCAGTGAAGCGCTTACTGAACTAAACGGCATGACGGATTACGTGTTAAGTCCGGATCAACAAACATTACTGTTGACGCACAGTAAGGTTAATCGTCCACCAGAGCTGTATATAAAGAAAGTGGGGCAAACCGCCGCAGCGAAAAAAATCACCGATACTATTAGCGACGAGTTCTTGTCTATGCCTTGGGCAACGCCACAAGTGGTCGCCGTTCCATCCAGCCATACTGATCAGCCCATATACGCCCGCGTATATTTGCCCAACGACGCTGCTTCGATGAGCGAAAATGCAGGCGCGAAAAAACGTGCCGTGGTGTTTAACCATGGTGCTGGTTATTTGCAAAATGCTCACCTTGGATGGTCGGGATACTTCCGCGAATACATGTTTAACAGCATGCTTGTGCAGCAAGGCTATGTGGTGATGGACATGGATTACCGCGCCTCTAAAGGCTACGGACGAGACTGGCGCACCGCGATTTACCGTCAAATGGGGAAACCCGAAGTAGAAGATCTTAACGATGGCGTTAATTGGCTGGTTGATAATGCCAACGTCGACCGCGGAAGAATTGGTACATACGGTGGTTCCTATGGCGGTTTCCTGACCTTTATGTCTATGTTTACCGATCCTGATTTGTTTGCAGCTGGTGCAGCGCTACGTCCAGTTACTGACTGGGCTCACTATAACGCGCCGTATACTGCAAACATCCTCAATACGCCAGATGTCGATCCACTCGCATTTGAACGAAGCTCGCCCATCTACTTTGCTGAAGGGCTACAGAATCCATTGCTGATCATATCTCCTATGGTCGATGACAATGTGTTTTTCCAGGATTCTGTTCGTTTGGTGCAGCGCCTTATCGAGCTAGAGAAGCAGAACTTTGAAACGGCGATATATCCCGTAGAGCCTCATGGTTTTGTACAACCAAGTTCTTGGTTAGACGAATACCGTCGGATCTACAAATTGTTTGAGACAAATCTGTAATTCACCGCACCCAGGATAGCTGATGTCGATGACAGCTATCCTCTTCACCTCTGTCATCTGTACACCATCCCCTGTTCGCGTTAACGTAGTGTTGAAGGATAAAAACACTATAACGACAATAATTTAACGAACAGGTAACGGAAATGAATCGTTTCAAGACCCTTCTATCTGCATTGATAGTCAGTACCACCACCACGACCACTGCGCTTGCACAGGATAATCAACTCACCGCTGAACAAAAAGCACAGGGATGGATATCGTTATTCGATGGAAAAGCCCCGACGGCATGGCGTAATTATCAAAAGAGCGATATTCAGCCAGGTTGGGTAGTCGAAAACGGTGCGCTTAAATTGGAAAAAGCCGGTGCAGGGGATCTCATCAGTAAGCAGGCATTTGGCGACTTCGACCTTTATATCGACTGGAAAATCAGTGAAGCTGGCAACAGCGGGATTTTCATTCTGGCCGATGAAAAAGGAAAAATGATTTATTCCCATGCGCCAGAAATTCAGATATTGGATAACGAAAAAGCCCACGACAATAAAATCGATACCCATCTTGCAGGATCTCTCTACGACATGGTGGCCGTGCATTCATCCGCGTTAAAACCCGCTGGCGAGTGGAACACCGTGCGGATAAGGCTGCAGGATAAGTTGCTACAAATTTGGCAAAACGATGTCATGACCACCAATGTGGTTCTCGGCACCTCGACCTGGGACAATCTAGTTGCAGCGAGTAAATTTGCAAACTGGAACGGGTTTGCGGCCAACGAAACGGGGCATTTAGGTCTGCAAGACCACGGCAATGTTGTGTGGTTTAAGAACATGCGTATCAAGGAGCTGTAATCATGGCGAATACAGGTTTCCAGGTACTGGTTGTTGGGTCTGGTGCTGGTGGCGCCATGGCGGCTTACGAGCTTACGCGCCAGGGCATCAAGGTATTAATGCTCGAGGCAGGCCGTGATTACAATCCCCGTGCTGAAACGCCCATGTTCAATCGCAATGCCGATGCACCGCTGTTGGGCTCGGGTAATAAAGATAAAGATTTTGGTTTCTACGATGCCACCGTAGACGGCGGGTGGTCTGTGCCAGATGAACCATACACCATGGATGAAGACACCGAATTCATGTGGTGGCGTGCAAGAATGCTGGGTGGCAGAACTAATCACTGGGGCCGTTTCTCTTTGCGTTTTTCCGAGCATGATTTTAAGGGCAAAACCCGTGATGGTCATGGTGCTGATTGGCCTTTCGAATACCAGGATATTGCAAGCTGGTACGACAAAACAGAAACCTTGGTGGGGGTGTGTGGCGCGAACACAGGCCACGAGGATATGCCAGACTCAGCGCCGGGTGTACTGCAGCCACCCCCTAAAGCGCGAGTAACAGAATTACTGGTTGCGGCGGCTGCCGGTAAAGAAGGTATTCGCATGGCACCCATGCACCGTGCGGTGCTAACCCGTGCTCAGGATATACGGCAAAAATGTCTATACGCTACCTCTTGTGGACGTGGCTGTTCAATTGGGGCGGCCTTTCAAACAACCACATCACTCATTCCCCTAGCAAAAGCCACCGGAAACCTTACTGTCATCACCGATGCCATGGTGCGGGAAGTACGCACTGATGATACTGGAAAAGTGATCGGCGTAACTTATGTGAATAAATCCAGTGGCGAAAACGTTGCGCTGGATGCCCCTGTGGTTATATTGGCTGCCAGTGCCTGTGAATCAGCCCGTATTATGTTGAATTCACGTTCTGATAAACACCCAGCCGGGCTGGCCAATTCAAGCGGTCAGATTGGACGAAACCTGATGGACTCAACCGGTGCCAATCTTGGCGCATATATCCCCGCGTTGCGTAATCGCCCTCGCTACAATGAAGATGGACATACGTCTAACCACCTGTTTATTCCTTGGTGGGGACACGATGCACAGGCGAAAGGTGAGCTTGATTTTCCACGTGGGTATCACTTTGAAATAGGGAGTGGCTTTCGCGAGCCCGGCGCCTGGGTAGCCGGTGATTTTCAGGGGTATGGTGTCGAAGTGAAAGAAGAAGCACGCGCTGCTTATGGTAGCTATATTGGCTTCGCACTTCGCGGTGAAATGCTGCCCAACGACGATTGCTACATGGACATAGACGAAACCGTAACGGATAAATGGGGCATTCCGGTTGCACGCTTCCATTGGAAGTGGTCGGAAAATGAAATTAATCAGGTTCGGCATGGTTTGGAAACGGCGAAGAAAATTCTCACCAACATGGGCGCCGAGGTAGGCGCGTTGCCTGATCCCGAAGAGGCGATTTTGAAAGGGGGGCAAATCATTCACGAAGTGGGTACTACGCGAATGGGTGACGATCCAACAAACTCAGTGACCAACCAGTGGGGGCAAACGTGGGATTGTGACAACTTGTTTGTCATGGATGCTGGCGTATTTGCATCGAATCCTCATAAGAACTGTACGTTGACCATTATGACACTGGCGATGCGGAACGCAGACTGGCTGGCTAAGCAAATCAAGCAGGGAGCAATGTAATGATGGGTGATAACACGAACAAAAATCGACCCTACGCGCCTTCAATGACACGTCGCGATTCATTGAAATGGATGGGTATAATGGCGGCGAGCGTGGCGTTACCTGGTCTCAGTGCATGTTCATCGGGGGCAGGGCAAGCCAAGCAGGTTGGTACTACAGCCGGACATTGGCCAGAGTTAGCGCTCAAACCAGTAACAGCACCGGGATATGGAAAAGATCCTGATCTTATTTCTCCTCCGTCACAGATTTGGCCGCGCACGCTTTCTGCTGATCAGTTAAACGTTGTGGCCATTTTGTCTGACTTAATTGTACCAGCAGAAGGAGAGTATCCCTCTGCCACACAAGTGAAAGTACCCGACGTGATTGATGAGTGGGTAAGTGCGCCTTACGCTTCTCAACAGCGAGACCGTGAGATGATTTTACCGCTTTTAACCTGGCTAAATGATGAGGCAGTCATTAGAGGTGGTGAGTCATTTGTCGCACTTGCGCCTGAGCTACAACGTTTAATCTTAGATGATATAGCGACACTAAATGCGCAAACCCCTGCGGCGTTTGAACGTCCCGCTCAGTCATTTGCCCGTTTACGAGCACTGGTACTCGCGGGGTACTTTAGTTCGCCACAGGGCACAAAGGATATTGGTTACCAGGGCAATGTTGCCATTGCCGGTGATTATCCTGGCCCTAGCGATGAGGCCTTGGCGCATATTAATCAAGTGATTGATGAACTTGGATTGTCGGCTTATACCTGGACAGACCCCGCTTAACTCGTCATCAACGTGAACGGCGGGCGGGGATTATCATTAGCACAAAAATGATCATCCCCGCT
Source organism: Alteromonas sp. ABH2_165 (assembly GCF_056159945.1). Taxonomy (NCBI): domain Bacteria; kingdom Pseudomonadati; phylum Pseudomonadota; class Gammaproteobacteria; order Alteromonadales; family Alteromonadaceae; genus Alteromonas; species Alteromonas sp. ABH2_165. Next base: position 196,981 of record NZ_JBSWWF010000009.1, on the reverse strand, counting down.
ATTGCTCCGTATAGATGCGCATCGACTGCTACTGTGGCATCTATCAGCGACGCCAGTTCGTCTGAGCTTCCATAAACTTGTTCATAGCATACTTTTAATAGCACACCTGCCAACAACAGAAAGCCTGACTTCATGCCGGCGCGAATGTCCATACAGGCGCCCCAGATAAACAGGCCATGAAGGGCGCCAGACAAACCCGCATACCAAATTAAGCCAGGGGAGAAAAAGTAAATGCCCACGCTGGTGAGTACTGCGCACCACAAGAACACTTTCCAAAAGCGAATAATACGGTAGTGCTGACTATGTAGCAGATTGAGCAGGAGTAAACCGATGAGATTCAGCAGCGTATGATAAAAGTTAGTGTGGACGATGTTTGCGGTAAGGAGACGCCAGGTTTCCATACCTTCAACAGCGTAGCGATCGTAAGCGAGCCATTGTCCTGAGAGGGGTTCGAATGCCTGTGCGAGCAGTGCAATCAACGCAAGAAGGACAGGACCGCCATAAGCAGTAATGAATTGTTTGGATTTATCTGTCATGGAGTTTTGTAGTTTTTGTCATTAAGTCGCTATGATACAGAAAACTCACTACAAATTGCCTGAATTTTTAAGGGAGTGTACCCAATGCAATCCATTCTTAGTCATTTTGACAACCACGTACTGACACTCAGTTTTAATCGTGCTGATAAAAAAAATGCATTGACAAGAGAAATGTATCAGCAACTTGCTGATGCGCTTATCGCTGCAGAGCAAGATCCCGAAGTCAAAGTGATTTTACTGAAAGGTGAGGGAGACGGTTTTACCGCTGGAAATGATATAGCTGATTTTGCCCATCGCAATGAAGGCGATAATGTTGCTGAGGTGGTGGCTTTCATGAACGCCCTTTGCGCATGCTCTAATCCCGTTATAGCGCAAGTTCATGGCGTTGCTGTTGGCATTGGTACTACCTTATTGTTACATTGCGACCTGGTATACAGTGCGCCAGAAAGTGTTTTCTGCCTGCCTTTTATTAACCTTGGACTGGTTCCGGAATATGCATCAAGTTACATTCTGCCGCGCATCGCGGGCAAACGTAAAGCCAGTGAATGGTTGATGCTCGGAGAAACGTTTGGGGCGCAGGAAGCTTGTGATTATGGTGTGGTTACAGGCATTGTGCCTGCAAACCAACTTGATGAGCACGTAAGCAACGTGTGTAAGAAGTTGGCGCAGAAGCCGTCGTTTGCCTTAAAGCAAACCAAGCTACTTATGAACAACGAGCACGATGCCATACAACAGCAGATCAGCACTGAATTAGATATTTTTCTCGAAGCCCTTGGGTCTGAAGCGGCCAAAGAAGCCTTCGATGCATTCATCAATAAGCGTCCTGTAAACCGGGACAAGTTCAAATAAACCCAGAGGAAATCGAACATTGAAGTTTAGTCAGGGAATCCTTGCAACGACAATTAAAGTCGTTTGTTTATCCGTATCACTTACCGCGACTTCTTATGCGGTAGAGCGCAATGAGCCTGAGGCTGCAACTGGTTTCGAGCAGAAAAAGGCGCATATTGCTGAAGATTATATGGTTGTTGCTGCAAACCCTTATGCATCCTGGGCAGGTAAAAATATTATTGAAAAAGGTGGATCGGCCATCGACGCTGCGGTAGCCGTTCAGGCCATGTTAACGCTGGTGGAGCCACAGTCATCGGGGATCGGTGGCGGTGCATTTATTCTGTACTGGGATAATAAAACCAAAACACTGCATACCTTCGATGGGCGCGAGACTGCGCCTGCCGCCGTATCTCCATACTGGTTTTACGAAGGCAAAAAGCCAATGAGCTGGATTGAGGCTGTGGTTGGCGGTAAATCAGTGGGTGTTCCTGGCGCCCTTCGCGCTTTGGAAATGGCGCAGATAAAATTTGGTAATCTGGAATGGAAAGAGCTGTTCGACGATGCTATTAACACCAGCGCCAATGGATTTCGTGTTTCTGCACGTTTAGCACATCTGGTTGCTCTTGAAAAACATCCGGGACTCAAGACCTTTCCTTCCAGTGCGACGTATTTTTATCCGGCAGGTAAGCCTCTGCAGGAAGGCATGATTAAGAAAAACAAATCACTGGCGGATACGCTGACGCGTATTGCTAACGACGGTGCAGACTATTTTTATGAAGGAGCTGTGGCTGAAAAGATCGCTAAAACGGTAAACAGTGCGTCTATTAACCCTGGTCAAATCACACCGGAAGATATTGCCAGTTACAAGCCATTGGAGAAAAAGCCAGTGTGTGGTGAATACCGCGATCACAAAATTTGCGGTATGGCACCACCCAGTTCCGGTGGCGTGAATGTTTATCAGATCATGAAGTTGCTTGAAGGGCAGGATATTGCTGCGTTAACACCTGACAGTGCAGCTTTTGCCAATTTGTTTGCTCAAGCCAGTGCACTCAGTTTTGCTGACCGCGAAATGTATATTGCAGACAGCGATTTTAACGATATTCCATTTGCCTCCCTTATTAATGCACCGTATTTGAAGCGACGGGCAGACAGTATTGGCGCAGACAAATCCTGGCGAAAAGCGAAAGCCGGTAAGCCTTATACCAACGCAAATGTACATTTGGGTATGAACCGCGAGCAGCCTAATACCAGCCATTTCTCCATCGTTGACAAAGACGGCAATGCCATTTCCATTACCACCAGCATTGAATTTATGTTTGGTTCGGGCTTGATGGTCGAGGGTTTCCTGTTGAACAATCAGCTCACTGACTTTTCATTTAACCCAGATATCAACGGCTGGCCAGTTGTTAACCGCGTAGAGCCTGGTAAGCGGCCTCGCAGTGCAATGAGCCCCACCATGGTGTTCGACGATAATAATCAACTGGAACTGGTTGTGGGTTCTCCCGGCGGTAGTCGTATTATTGATTACGTGGCGCAGACGCTGTTTGGTGTATTAGACTTTGGGTTGGATATTCAACAAGCTATTAATCTGCCGCGCATGACCAACCGCAATGACTATACTGCTCTTGAAGCAGGTACTCAGGCTGAAAGCTTGAAACCGGCGCTGGAAGCGTTAGGGCATGATGTAAAAATCATGGATCTCAACTCTGGCCTGCACGGAATTCAGGTTAAAGACGGTAAACTTATTGGCGGCGCCGATCCTCGTCGTGAAGGGGTGGCCGTCGGCCAGTAATTACATAAAATGATCCGGGGCGATACGGTCAACCTTCCATTGGCCGTCTTCTCGGATCATATTCACTGTACGTAAATCTTCCACTTTATCATCGCCGTACATGCCGCTAAAAAATAACGTCACGTTGGCGCTTTCTGAAAACTCACTGCGTCCTACACCATTACCACCTTGAGGGGTTATCGTAACGGTGTCATATCGCAAATTTACAATGTAACGTTGCACGTTACGATTGGTGCGATAGCGCTTAAGCATTCTAGCCATGCTATCTGAACTCAGTTCTATGGCTTTTGAAATGTTTTTACCTTCGTAAATACTTTGCATAAAGGTGAGGGCGGCATAATCAGGGGTATTCTCGTCCATCATGCCATAACGACCAAGTCCTTCTTTCTTTTCACCACAGGCGCACAGCACAATTGCCAATAAACTGATAAGCGTAAATCGGCTGAGGGTGAAATGGGTGATTGTCATAATAATTCCGGTATTTATAAATGCTACAAGTAAAAATAGCAGAAAATAATGACAAAAAAAAAGCGAGGTGTGAACCTCGCTTTTCTATTTAATTTACAAATGCTTACTGAACTTCTTCTTGATCGCTGAATTCACCGGCGAACAATGGGCTACTCAGGTAACGTTCGGTACCGCTCGCTAACAGAACAACCACAATCTTGTCTTTGTTTTCTGGCTTTTCAGCGAAACGCTTCGCTGCAACCACGGCCGCACCTGAAGAGATGCCTGCCAGAATACCTTCTTCTTTCATCAGGCGGTGGGTCATTTCCATACATTCTTCGTTGGAAACTTGCTCAACTTCGTCAATTAAGTCTAAGTCCAGGTTACCTGGAATAAAGCCTGCACCAATACCTTGGATTTTGTGTGGCCCAGGTGTGAGTTCTTCTCCATTTTTCGCCTGTGTGATGACAGGAGAGTCTTTAGGTTCTACCGCGATAGAGGTAATGGCTTTACCCTGGGTGTTTTTAAGGTAACGACTAACACCTGTAATAGTACCGCCGGTACCTACACCAGCAACAAACGCATCGACTTTACCATCGGTGGCGTTCCAGATTTCAGGACCTGTAGTTTTCTCATGAATTGCCGGGTTAGCTGGGTTGTCGAACTGCTGCAGTAATACATATTTCTCAGGATCTGATGCAACGATTTCCTGAGCGGCTGCCACTGCGCCTTTCATACCTTTAGGTGCTTCTGTGAGTACCAGGTTTGCGCCCAGTGCTTTAAGCAGTTTGCGGCGTTCCAGACTCATGCTGCTAGGCATGGTTAGTGTCAGTTTATAGCCACGTGAAGCGGCAACAAACGCAAGTGCGATACCGGTGTTACCACTGGTAGGCTCAACAATCTCTTTTCCTGGGCCGAGTACACCACGTGATTCTGCATCCCAAATCATGTTCGCGCCGATACGGCACTTAACACTGAAGCTCGGGTTACGCGATTCGATTTTGGCATAAACATTACCACCAGTAACACGATTAAGTTTAACCAGAGGCGTGTTGCCGATAGATAAAGAGGCGTCGTCAAATACTTGCATTATTATTCCTTAAGTGTTTAAAAATACCTGCAGACAATTTTTACGGGAATCAGTGTAGATTCAGCATCTTTCCCGTACAGGTTTTTGCGTACAGTTATATAATTGGTGTCATTCTGCAAAATGAAAAGTGCTTTTTCGATATAAGTTATTTTTATTTGCGCTGAAACTTGAATAAATACTAAAAAATGCGATTGGCAAGGATTGCGACATGGCAGAAAAACAAGAAAACAACACACTTAACGAACCCTCACCACAGTCTAGTACTGAAAAAGAAGACAATACGATCGTTACCCCGTATGCCTTTCAGGTATCGCCGGAGCTGCTCGGTAAACCCTTGGCTACGCCTTCACGAAGGGCCACAGCGCAGTGTATCGATTTGATACTGTTGTACTTTATCTCTCACGCCAATGCAGTGGTACTGGGTGTATTGGCTGCGCTTACGTTTATGCGAGCCGGGAGTAACGTGATTAAAGGTAAGGGAAGCACATCTAAAGGTAAGTTCTTACGGCTAGGCGCAGCTTGCTTGTTGGGTTTTATGGTTTTTACCCTCTTTGACGGGCCGCCTGACACCTCCGACTATAAAGTGATCCAGGCCAGCCATAGTAGCGATACAACTCTGGACGACAACGAGGAGCCGCTAGAAAAGGCAGATGAGTCAGGAGCCGAGGCAAACTTCTTTGAATCCTTAAGCGAATTTCTCCATGATGGACAAGCATTCTTAAGTGAGTTGGGGCTCGGTCTTGGTTGGGCGGCACTTTACTACAGTGCGTTTACCGCATACATGCAAGGCTGCACTCCCGGTAAGTGGATCACCCGTATACGGGTACTCAGGCTCGACGGCAGACCTCCTTCATTGTGGGAAAGTTTCGGCCGATATGGCGGATATGGAGCAGGTGTTGCCACAGGCATGCTTGGCTTCCTGCAGATTTTCTGGGATGCAAACAGACAATCTATTCAAGATAAAATAGCAGAAACATTGGTGGTCAGGCATTCGGTTAAGGTACTTCCTAAAGCGAGCGAGGCCGGAACATCAGGCGAAGGTATATGAATCACCACATTTACCATGTGTTGTCGGCGTGGGCCGGACAGCGCGATGCAGGTAACTGGTTACTTGCCACTATTATAAGTACTGAAGGGTCGTCCTACCGCAAAGCGGGGGCGATGATGCTTTTTAGCCAAGAAGGCGCGCAATTAGGCGTGGTTTCCGGCGGTTGTTTGGAAAGCGATTTACTGCACCAGGCCAGGCGCTGTTGGGAAACCGGTGAAAGTCGCATTGTCACATATGACATGCAAGAAGAAGGCGATATCGCCTGGCGTCTGGGCATTGGTTGTGGTGGCGAAGTGACCTTATTGCTTCAGCCGGTAAATGCCGACAATGACTATATAGGTTTACAGAGCGTGCTTGATAGCTTGCAGCAACAACAATCTATCTGGTATTCGCAGCCAGCCAGAGCGGGTCAACCCGCCGGACTGGTCAGCACTGCAAAGCCGAGCAACCCGGAAGATTTCTGTTGTGAGCTTTTGCCTCCACCAACCCTTGGTATTGCGGGTGGTGGTGTTGACGCAATGCCCCTGTGTGACATGGCGGCTCGTCTTGGCTGGCGCGTTATTGTGAACGACAGCAGGGCCCGTTATGCCCGTGCCGACGACTTCAAAACGGCTACCTGTACAACTGATTTACCTGCCGGCGACATTGCTCAGGCAGAATGGTATCACCAACTCGATGCGCTCATCGTTATGCACCACCAGGTACGCATGGACGGTGAAACGCTTAATGCTTTGGTAAATGATACGCCAGCGTCATTGAAGTACTTGGCACTTTTAGGGCCGTCTCACCGTGCAGAGCGCGTGTTATCTGAAGCTGATCTCACTGAATCTTCACTCCCGCTAACGCTGCACGCGCCAGCGGGAATGGCTATCGGTGGTGAACTCCCGGAATCAATCGCGTTATCGATGCTGGCACAAGCTCATGCAGTGTTGCACGGTAAGTCCGGTTCATCGCTTAAAGGGCGGCCATGTCAGTCAGACTAGCGATTATTGTTTTGGCAGCGGGTGAAGCCCGTCGATACGGTAGTAACAAGTTGCTGAGTGAGCATCCAAGCGGTGACAGCCTTTTACACTATGTTATTTCGCAGTATCAGCCGTTATCGGCCTTACCAATTACGGTGGTTACCGGGCGTTTTGATGATGAACTCCGACAAGCACTGTCGACAGGGCATGCTATACGAATCGCAAAAAACGAAGATTGGCAATCAGGTATGGGCGGGAGCATCAGTACAGGAATAAGAGCGGCAATAGCGTTGGCTGATTCTACTCCCGCTTCGCTTTATCCTACTCACTTCATGGTTGGGTTAGCAGATACACCGCTTGTAAGCACAGAAGGTTTGCAAGATCTGGTGGACAAGGCCTGTATATTTCCAAACGCGCGTATAGCCAGTGAAGCTGAAGGCGTGCGTATGTCACCTGCCATATTCCCACTCAGCGATGAAGATGCACTTGCTGGTTTAACCGGGCAAAAGGGCGCTGCAAAATTACTTAATGCCGCCGCGCCTCACTGTATTGCAGTCCCTTTCAAGGAAGCCGCAATAGATATCGATGAGCCATCTGACTGGCGGGCATTAGGGCGCTAAGCTTCACGTCATCTGTTCGTTTCATTCTCAAAGTGGCGGGTTCGATTGTTTTATTGCTGTGCGCCCTCATATTTTCTGGATGAACAGAAAACTCAATCGTGATGCGCTAATTCAGGCCATCAAATTAAGCACAGTATTCGTTGCGTTGCTTTGGGTAATTCAATCGGCTGGCGTGCTTTTTCATTTACCTTTAAGAGAACTTGGTATCACGCCATTATCCATGGCGGGACTGCACGGTATTTTTACTGCACCACTGGTGCATAGTTCCTACGAGCACCTTTTCCATAACACATTACCGCTCTTAGTCCTTGGATCTGCGTTGATATACGGTTACCCAAAAACCCGTATTAAAGTAGTATTGTTTGCCTGGCTGGGCTCCGGTATTGGCGTTTGGCTATTCGGTCGTCCATCAATGCATCTGGGTGCCAGTGGTGTTGCCCATGGATTATTTTTCTATTTGTTTGTCGTTGCCATATTGCGCAGAGATAAGCGCTCGGTGGGCCTCATGATGATCGCTTTTTTCCTTTATGGCGGCATGATGATGTCAATCTTCCCTAGAGATCCGCAGATATCTTATGAGGCACATTTCTTTGGTGCATTAGGCGGTGCAATCGCGGCAATATTATTTGGAAAGCAGGACCCAAAACCGGTGCGCAAAGTCTACACATGGGAAGTGCTGGAAGATGACGACCCGGTCATTGGCGATCAGTGGAAAGCGCCGATTGATCACGAAAGTCGTCGCTGAATATAACGAACGCGGGCGCGAAGTAATGCAGCTGCAGCGCTGAGACCAACAATAATACCAATCCAGAATCCAGCTGCTGACATGGGTTCGTCAGTGAGCCAATTTGTGCGGCCCAGTATAATCCCGGTGGGCATGCCAACAAGCCAATAGGCAGTAAAAGTGATTACCGACATGGCAGTGGTATCTTTATACCCACGTAGCGCATTAGCAGAGAGTACCTGAATGGCGTCGGAAAATTGAAATAGCGCGGCGTAGACCAGCAACGAATTGGCGAGGTCGAATACGGCTTTATCCTGTGTATAGAGCGCGATAATGGTACTTTTTGCCAAAACAGTAAAACTGGCAGTGAGTACAGCGACAAACAGGCCGATAGTCAGCCCGCTTTTCACCACCATTTTTGCTTGGGTCAGATTATTCTGGCCAGCGCGGTATCCTACGCGTATCGATAACGCCATGCCCAGGCTCATGGGAAACATAAACATAATCGCGCTGAAGTTCAGGGCTATTTGGTGGGCGGCAACGGTACTCGGACCAAAAGGGGCTAACAGAAGCGCAACAGCGGCAAAGAGTGTGACTTCAAACAACAGTGTCATTGCCACCGGCAGACCAAGCTTAAAGGTTCGCCATACCATGGTGAATTCAGGCTTATAGGTACGGGTGAACAAATGGTATTTTTTGAGTCTGCTTGAAAGCGCCACGTATACCGCAGTGGCAAAAAACATGGTGTATATAACGATTGCGGTGGCTATGCCACAACCTGCGCCACCAAATGCTGGAATGGGACCGGCACCGTAGATAAAAATGTAATTACCTACCATATTACATGCCAGCCCCACCAGTGTAATAAGCATGGTTGGCTTGGTAGTACCCAGACCCTCACAGAAATTTCTCAGCCATTGATATAAGGCAAATGCGGGCATGGAGAGAAGCACAAACTGTACATAGTCTACTGTAATGGCAAACAGTTGCGGGTCCATTGGAAACAGCGCTACCAGTGACTCAACAAAGGGCCATAGCAACATGATGACCAGGCTACAAGCTAATAGCAGATAACCAGCCTGCTGCGCGGCGTTAGCTACATCAGAAGTATTTCCTTTACCGTGAAGTCGAGACAATATGGGGGGCATGGCAAGGCCCAAGCCCTGAATAAAACACTGTAAAGGAATAATGATACTGAACCCTAGCGCCACCGCAGCCATGTCTATGGCACTGTAATTACCTGCCATGATCGTATCAATAACGCCCATCAGCATTTGCGTGATTTGCGCAATAAGTAATGGCCAGGCGAGTTTAATCAGGCGTTTGCCCTCAAGAACAAAATGCGGGGAAAAGAAGCTTTGCATGGAAGGTTACTGGGTCTCTAGCAATGAAAACGGCTGAATAGTAACACTATTACCTTCAGGAATCTCAGAACATTCTGCGGGTAAAATGATGTAACAGTTGGCTTGCGTGACCGTGGTCATTACACCTGAACTTTGCTTGGCCAGCGGTACCACGTCATAATCGCCATGCGCGTTTTTTTGCATGTGCGCTCGCACAAACTCCTTTCTACCGGCTCTGCGACGCACAGATGTCGTGAGAGTTGCCTTAATCGTAAGGGGCTTGATAGTCTGTTTTGACGCCGCTCCCACCATGCGCTTAATAATAGGCAGTACCAATTGTTGGGTGGTCACAAATGCAGATACAGGATTACCCGGTACGCCACAGAATACTGCGTTACCTAATCTGCCGAACGCAAAGGGCTTTCCAGGTTTTATGGCTATTTTCCAAAACCCAATGTCACCCTGACTTGCTACCAGCTCTTTAACAAAATCGGCATCACCCACCGATACGCCACCACTACTGATCACTAAATCCTGAGTGTGAGCAGCGTTGGTAAATACTTCACTTAACGCCGCTTTATCATCTGCAACAATCCCGAAATCTGTGATCTCAACCGGTTCGGCGGCAAGCAGTGCTCGGGTACCCGTGCGGTTGGATTCGTAAATTTGACCTGAAGCCAGCGTTTCTCCGGCGGTTTTTAGTTCATCGCCTGTGGCAATAATACCCACCCGAAGTTTGCGGAAAACCTGAACAGAAGCAATGCCCATTGAAGCAAGTAGAACAAGGTGACTGGCGGTGAGCTGGGTGCCTGCTGTTATAACGGTCGCGCCTGTTGCAATGTCGCCACCGGCGCGACGGATATTTTCACCTGGCATGGCGGGTTTATTAATGACCACTTCAGTGTCTGTACGCGAGGTATTTTCCTGCATGACAACACAATCTGCGCCACTGGGAACCAGCGCACCCGTCATAATACGCACTGCCTGACCTTTTTCCAGTTTCACTTCTCTTAACGGCATGCCTGCAAGTTGCGTATCTACAACCTGTAACGGCAGTGTCGACTGCGAATCACTGGCGTACAGCGCAAATCCGTCCATTGCCGAATTGTCGGCAGGGGGCACGTTTACACCAGCAACCACATCTTTACTTAGCACCCGGTGTAATGCGTCGCCAACCATTACGGCTTCAGCTTCTACTACAGGTTGAACGTGTGACAGCGCGTTATGAAGTGCATCTTCCAAGGGAAGCCAACCATTGGGGGCAGAAGTCGAGATAGTCATTATGTGTATACCGCAGGTGAAAAGAGGAATTATTGCTTAACAAAATAAAAAAACCAACACCCACAACAACATGTGCTGGAAGGTGCTGGTTTTTCGGGGTAGATAGCAGTGTTAGTCTTCAAACTCCATATTTGAAATCCACACTGTTTGGTAGGGTTTAAGCTGCAGAAAGCCACCCACATCTTCAAGCTCATCACGGGTGATGAGATCCATCCATTTATCGGTACCAATCAAGTTAATACTTGATAGCAAAATAGACTGTTCTTCGTTAGTCACATTACTTACACAGAACACACTCTGCCGGCGATCAAGACTCTGTCGCCAGAATCCGAACAAGGTGTCACCGAGTTGTAAAGTAAACTGTGTGGCGTTCGGGTGAAAGGCCGGTTGTGCTTTACGAATACGAATTAACTGCGAAATGCGTGTTAGTACCTTGTGATGCTGGGAGTAGGGCGAATCGAGCAGGGCAGCGAGTTCTTCAAAATTCCAGCGATGACGATTAATAGAGCGGTTTTGCCCGGTGTTGGCCACCTTTTCATAATCGTTGCTGGTACCCAGTAGACTATGAATGTAAAGCCCTGGAATACCTTCCATACCAAGCATGATGGCATGCGCACAGATAAAGCGGTCTATCTGCCATTTGTCTGGCCCTGCCGTGGTACCTTGCAGAGCATCAAACAACGTGATGTTAATTTCATAAGGCTTTTGCTGACCGTGGTCGGATGCCCGCCAGGACACTTTTCCGCCGAAATTCTGCATGGTGTGAACCAGGGTAGAAATTTCTTCGTCATCGAGTAGGCCTTCCGCAGGGCGCAGACCAATGCCGTCGTGAGACGCAATAAAATTAAAATACGTGGTGCCGTTCTGCGCCGGTGGCATGCTCATCATCCAGTTTTTCAAATAGGCACAATTTCCGGTAACCAAGGTGTTTACCAGCAAAGGCGGCAGCGAAAAATTGTAGATGGCATGGGCTTCGTTAGCATTCCCGAAATAGGTGAGGTTTTCCCGGTTTGGGATGTTGGTTTCTGTAATGATAATGACGGTCGGGTCGGCATGTTCAATCAGCGTCCGAAGCATGCGAATGCACTCGTGAGTTTGAAACAAATTGATACATGAGGTGCCGATTATTTTCCATAGGAAAGCGACAGCATCCAAACGGAACAATTTCGCGCCCTTGTCCAGATACTGTCGAATGATTTCCACAAACGCCAGGAGCACCTTGGGGTTGCGGAAATCAAAGTCGACCTGATCATGACTGAAGGTACACCAAACATATTGCGTACCTGTGGCTGTTTGGGTTTCTCGCAATAGAGGAGAAACCCGGGGGCGGGTAACCATAGATAAATCATCGCTGGGATCAGCGGTGAAGAAGAAATCGCTACCGATCCCTTCTCCTTTCTGGAAATTCTCAAACCAGGCACTGCGAGCTGAGCAATGGTTAATCACTAAATCGAACATCAGTCCGTAGTGTTTAGCCAATCGCTCGATATCACCCCAGTCTCCAAGTGATTCATTCACACTGGAGTAGTCGATAACAGAAAAACCATCATCTGAGCTATAGGGGAAGAACGGCAACATGTGTACTTTGTTTATTGTGTTCTTACAGTAGGTATGGAGAAATCTATCGAGTGTGAACAATGGCTGTTCACCTTCACTGATCACACTATCGCCATAGGTGATCATAATGATGTCTTCTTCATCCCAGTAATTGCAGTAAGGTGTTGGCTGAACGATATCTTCGTCAGCCTTCAGGCGCATGGTTGCTAATAGTTCCGTGGCCAGTTCACCAACCGGGATTTCCAGATGCACATCCGCATAGATAGCCTGTAATTGATTACAAACCTTTTCGTGTAATTGATCCCAACTTGTCGTCATGCGTTACCCTAGTAGTTCAGCGGTGTCTGCTTCAACAGCCTCCAGCAGGCGGTCAAGAATATCTGGAACCGCACTGGTGACACGGTTCCAGCTTGGAATAAACGGTGTTTCCATCGGATTTTCCAGGAAGCTAGTGCCTGCTTTCATGATATTACTGGCGAATAATTCAACGGCTTTTTCTTCGTTGTGAATATCTAACGTAAGGCCATTCATTACCGCATCGTTGTGGTAGGTTTCAACGAAGTCCAGCGCAATACGGTAATATGTCGCTTTAATCGAACGGAACATTTCGTTGCTAAACGTAAAGCCCTGTGTCGCCAGTTTGCGGAACAGTGCCTTGGTAATGTCGATAGACATTTTGGACAGGCCGCCTTGGTCGTTATTAAAAGACAGATCCTGGTGTTTGTGATCGTAGTTATCGGCAATGTCTGCCTGACACAAACGGTTATGGTTATAGTTTCTGTGCATTTCAGAAAGTACACCCACTTCCAGACCCCAGTCGCTTGGAATTCGAATATCGCTTAATACATCGCGACGGAAAGAAAACTCACCTGCTAGCGGATAACGGAAGCTGTCCATGAATTCGAGGTATTCGTGGTCGCCTAGTGTACGCTTAAGCGCGCGCAATAATGGAGTAACCAGCAGTCGCGAAACCCGACCATTGATTTTTCCATTAGCAACACGGGCATAGTAGCCTTTACAAAATTCATAGTTGAATTGTGGGTTAGCCACCGGATAAATCAGGCGCGCAAGTAAATCGCGGGTATAAGTCACAATGTCGCAATCGTGTAGCGCAACAGATTCTGAGCGGTTAGATGCCAGAATGTAACCCATGCAATACCATACGTTTCTGCCTTTGCCGAGCTCTTTAGGTGCCAGGTTAAGAGCAGATAATTCTTCATCGATGGCTTTTAAACGGGGGCCATCATTCCATAAAACACGGTGATGCTGTGGAAGCTTTTCAAAGAACTTCAGTGCAGACTTGTATTGTTCTTTATCGGCGCGGTCTAAACCAATGACGATTTCAGAAAGATAAGGAACTTGGGTCAGTTCGGTAACGATGTTAGGGAGTGCCTCACCTTCAAGTTCAGAATACAGCGAAGGTAAAATAAGAGCCATTGGGCGCTTCTGCGAAAATCGTAAAAGTTCAGCCTCAAGTTCCTCTGTGGGGCGTCTAGATAAGTTGTGTAACGTGGTCACTACGCCATTTTGATAAAAATCAGCCATGTGTTCTCCGTGTCCTATTTAAAAAGTAATTGGGTCAATACTTCAGTCCAGCCTTCGGGGCCATGTAGGGTACTGGTATATACATTTTCTTCTTTTTGTAATGGTGGTGGTGGATGGCTGGGAGAAGCGATTCTTACTGCTATATTCGCCGCTTCCAGCATCGCAATATCATTTTTACCGTCACCCAGGGCTATGCTGGATACGTTTTCCTGGCTTTGTCGACGGTACTCATCAACAAACCATTCCAAAGCAGCCCCTTTATTGCAGTCGCCGGAAATATGAATAAAGCGCCCGCCTTCGAGAGGGTAGGCCCCGCGCTCGGTTACCGATTTAATGAATGCCTCTTTGCGTTCATCAGAACCTTTCCATAAAACCGGTTCACCAAATTGACGCTGCGCTGCACGTGTGGCGTCGGCAGCGTCTAGGCCAGTTGCTTCACAAATATCTTCAATAGTCATTTCACTGAAATGGGTGAACTCATCCTGAAAATCCGGTTTCACTTTTTCAAGTAACTTCAGCCAGTACATTTTTGATGAAGTAAAGGATTTGCACCAAAATCCATCTTGCCAAACCGTACCTGCTGGCTTCTTCTTAAAAAAACCATGAGGAATATAGGCCGCAGCGCCATTTTCGACGATAAACGGTCCGTTCAGACTCAATGTTTGGCGTAGCTCCAATAATTCAACAAATGTCTTGCTGGTGGTTGGGATCACCGGAATGTTTGCGCCTTCTAGTTTTATTAGCGTGGGTTCGGCGGCGGCAAAACTGTAAGTGTTGTGATCCAGCAGAGTGCCGTCCATATCAGTGAAAATTAGCGTGTTAGCGTTGCTCATTACTACTTCCTGATTACGTCTTTTATTATTCGGTTTTCGTCGAGTTCAAATACCTGATTGCATTTATCTGGCAGCGTGGCAAATGCATGTTCGGTAAGTCGTTGATAGTGCTGAATGAAGCGTAGAATTTGTTCATCAGACATAATGCCAGCGCTGTGCTTCCCGGTTTTTGCTGCAAGTTTATGTTCTTGCTCGCATCGCCATTTATACACGTGTTCAAACGATGGACCTTTCAACATTACCCAATACTGCATAAATCGGTATAAAGATTCATAATCGTCAGTAATTTTATCGTTAACAAAGCTGCGCCACGTGCCGTCCGGGTCTTCCTCTGACTCTAGGGTGTTAACCGGTTCGTTTAGTGCTTTTGGCGCTTGTGCATCTACGCCCCAGCACCAGCCTTCCATAAGTACTATATCTACGGGGGCTTGAATAACCGGCCACTGCGCCGATGGGAAAGGGTCGTCAATGGCTTTATTGAACCGGGGAAGGGCAACGTCACCTGTTTTACCTAATGCAGCAAATGTTTGCAGCGCGAGTTGCGTGTTGTGGGTGCCAGGTACGCCCCGGGTCCTAAGCAACGGGTGTACAGATTCAGCTAACTCAACGCGGGACTGTTTTGAAAGGTAGAAGTCGTCGAGAGACACCGTCACGGCGGTGAGGTTTTTAGAAGTAAAATAATGAACCAGAAAATCACATAAGGTGGATTTTCCTGAACCCTGACAGCCATTAACGCCAACAAAGAAAGGTTTGTTTGCACTCTTTTGGTGCTCTGCAATTTCCTCTGCGAGCGGCATGAACCACTTTAGTGCAGTGGTGCGATAGCTGTCCGGTAATTGGTGTTCGGTCAGAAAGCCCGTAATATCCATGTTACTACCTATGTGGCGTGCATCTCAGCACAATCTTATGAGAGTAGTAACTACAACAATTATGCCAACATAGGTCACTATGTTGGCGTAAAAGCTACTTTTTCGTGGCGACTAAAACGGCACGTTGTGGTGCAGGATAGCCTTCAATGGTCTTACTATTGTCTTCAGGATCGAGGAAATCGACCAAAGACTGAGAGGTCATCCATTCGGTGGTACGTTGTTCTTCCAGCGAGGTGGTATTAATATCGGCAACGCAGATATTTTCAAAACCGAGTCGCTCAAGCCATAAGGTGAGTGCATTCACGCTCGGTAAGAACCATACGTTACGCATTTGCGCATAGCGTTCACCGGCCATCAGCACGGTTTGCTCGTCACCGTCTACCACCAACGTTTCGAGTACCAGCTCACCGCCTTTACGTAGCTGATCTTTCAGTTGAGCAAGAAACAGCATTGGATCCTTTCTATGGTATAGCACACCCATTGAAAATACGGTATCGAAGGCTTTCACTGGCTGCATTTGTTCGATGCCTAGTGGCAGGAAATGAATTGCTGAATTTTGACTGTAGTGTTTAATCGCCTGAAATTGGATCAAAAACAACTGAGAGGGGTCGATACCATATACCCCTGTCGCGCCTTGACCGAGCATCCGCCACATATGATAACCACTGCCACAACCCACATCGAGTACGTAGCGATTTTGTAATGGACTAATGTGCGGTAGCACGCGATCCCATTTCCAATCTGAACGCCACTCAGTGTCGATATGAATACCGTGCAGATGAAAGGGGCCTTTTCGCCATGGCATGAATTGCTTTAGCAACCCTTCAATTTGCTTTTGTTGATAGTCTGTTACGCTGTTGGCATCGCCAATCGTTACCGAGTCGAGTAAGTCAACATTACTAGCAGGTACATCAGGTAACTTTTCCAGCAACTTACACCATTTATTGAACTCACCATGTAAATCGTTTTTCTGCCAGTGAGTAATTTGGGCAGGTAATGTTTCCAGCCAATGTGACAGCGGCGAGTGTAATACCTGCTCGTAACAATCTTTGAACCAGCTATCGGCAAGCTTATTCATTGCCAGACTCCTGTGGGGCTTTAATCGCCACCAAGGAAGTAAAGTTAAAACACTTGAACCACATTACAACATCAGTAAAGCCTACGCCTTTGAGGCGGTCTTCGTGAACTTTAAAGGTGTCGGTAAGCATGACGTTTTCTAAAGCAGCTCGCTTTTGGCTCACTTCTAATTCGCTGTAACCATTATTGCGTTTAAATTGATGGTGCAAATCGATAAGCAGATGATTCCCGGCTTCACTAGGATGCTGAATTTTTTCTGATAGCACCAAAATACCGCCGGGATTGAGCCCTGCGAAAATAGTCGCAAGTAACCCTTCTCGTTCGGCAGGCGGAATAAACTGGAGAGTGAAGTTCATGATCACCATTGAGGCGTTTTCAATGGTAGTTTCCAATGCTGATTCACAACGAATGGAAACCGGATTAGGCAAGTTAAAGCTGGAGACCACACGTTCGCATCGCTCAACCATGGCCTGGGAATTATCAATACCGATGATATTGCACTTAACGTGCTCGGTGCTTCTGGCCACAGATAAACTGGCAGCGCCTAATGAACAACCCAAATCATACACGTTGCTGTTATTCGTTACCCGTTCCCGGGCTAGTTCGCCAATAGTATGAAGAATGGTTTGATAGCCCGGTACCGAGCGCTGAATCATGTCTGGGAAAACATCGGCAACATGTTCATCGAAACGGAAGTCACTGACCTGGGTCATGTGATTCGCAAATATAGTGTCTGATTTTTGCACAGAAGCTGTCCGGATGGAAAAATTGAAAAAAACAGGCGGCGATTTTAAAGGATTGGCAGAATTTTTTCACATAAAAGGAAAAATATTATGAATAATCAAGCCGTGTGCGCTAAATTGACTTTATATCCTTAGCCTAAAGTATTAGGCTATACAGATTAGCAAATTTCTATAAAAGATCGAGCACGCATTTATGACCCGTATTTTAGTCGCAGACGATCATCCACTGTTTAGAGAAGCACTTAGCGCAGCCCTTGAGCCGTACTTTAAAGATGCTGAAATTCTCGAAGCTGGCAGTCTTGAAGCAATGATGTCTGTACTGGCTGCAAACAGGCAGATTGATTTATTGTTATTAGATTTAAACATGCCTGGTGGTGAATATTTCAATGGATTGATCACTGTTAAAGATGAATATCCAGATTTACCCGTTGCAGTTATCTCGGCAAACGAATCTATTGATGTGGTTGCACAGGTTATGGGGCTTGGGGCGGAAGGCTTTATCCCTAAATCCTCACCGACGAAAGAAATTGCATCTGCAATTGTCGCTATTAAAAGCGGTGAGAATTGGGTGCCTGAAGAAATGAAAGAAGATTTGCAGAACGTAGATGAGGAGTTGACCATTCTCCTGAAACGATTCCGCGAACTCACGCCAAAGCAGATTCAGGTTTTAAGCTTCTTACGGGCAGGCTTGATGAACAAACAAATTGCCCATGAAATGAATGTAACTGAAGCCACCATTAAGGCGCATATTAGTGCCATTCTACGAAAGCTTGAGATTAACACCCGTACTCAAGCCGTACTGCTGATGGATAAACTTCAGTTTAGTTAACCTTTACTGCTGTACAAAAAAATGCCGCTTCATATTAAAGCGGCATTTTTGTATCTGGAAATCGACATTACAATGTATTGATTTTCGCCACCAATTCTTCGTTGTCGAAGTCATCCACATTTATCGTGCGTAATCGACCCGCTTCAGCGCGTTTCAATAGCGCAGCTTCTTCTTCATCAATCCAGTCTGCAGCCAAGGCTTCATTCGCCAGCGCATCGAGGTTGGTGAAAGAGAGACGGGCTTTTTTCTGCTTACTAATGCGTTCAACAATAGGTTCCGCTTCGAGAATGTCGTCAAGAGTTTGTTCGAGGTCGCCAAACAGGTTGCCTTCTTCTCGTGTTAAATATTGTCCGTCACCTAGTCGACTACGCGCTGTACCAGGGGTTTGTAGTACAGTGGCAATCTTGTGTTCCAGTTTGTCATCAGGTCGCTTACAACGACGTCCGAAAGGCAATACCAGAAGCCGCATTGCCACAGACATGGGTTTACTGGGGAAGTTTGCGATAAAGTTATCGAGGGCTTCTTCGATATCAAACAGTGTATTCTGCATCGCCCAATGCATCATTGGCGCATCTTCAAACAAGCGGCCGTCTTCGTCGAAACGCTTGAGCGTGGCACTGGCCAGATACAATCCACTGAGAATATCACCAAGGCGGGCAGAGAGTCGTTCTCGACGTTTCAGGTCGCCACCGAGCATTCCCATTGAAATGTCGGTCAGAAAGGCAAGGTTAGCACTGTAGCCTTGTAACAGTTGATAGTAGCGCGCGGTGTCATCGTTAAATGGGGCACGATGGAAAATACCCCCAGTTATAGAGAACCAGAAGCTACGCACCTTGTTAGCAATAGCAAAGCCAATATGGCCAAAAACGGCTTTATCAAAGGCGCGTAACTGCTCGCGTTTATCTTCTAAGCCTGCGGCTTGGATTTCGGCCAGCACATAAGGGTGACAACGCATAGCCCCCTGACCAAATATCATCATATTGCGGGTAAGAATGTTGGCCCCTTCAACCGTAATGGAAATAGGCGCCCCCTGGTAACCACGACCAAGGTAGTTGTTCGGGCCGAGCATGATGCCTTTACCACCGTGAACATCCATGGCGTCATTAATCACCTGGCGCATCTTTTCGGTTAAGTGATATTTGGCAATGGCTGAGATGACGGAGGGCTTTTCGCCTAAATCAACGCCAACAGTGGAAAAGCGTGTTACTGCATCCATGAGGTAAGCGTTACCTCCGATCCTCGCCAGCATTTCTTCAACGCCTTCCATTTTCCCAACAGGAATGCGGAACTGACGACGAATACGGGCATACGCTCCGGTAGCAAGGGCCACAGATTTCGCGCCACCTGCACCGGTAGAGGGTAACGTGATGCAACGTCCTACAGACAAGCATTCCATGAGCATTCGCCAACCTTTACCAGCCATTCGCGGACCACCGATTATAAAATCAAGCGGCACAAAGATGTCATTGCCTTTGACGGGACCATTCTGGAAAGGGGTATTCAATGGAAAGTGACGGCGCCCAATTTCGAGCCCTTTGGTATCTCGTGGGATCAAGGCGCAGGTGATACCTGAGGCATCGTGCTCTAACAAACCATCAGGGTCTTCTAATTTAAACGCCAAGCCTACCACGGTGGCAACCGGTGCCAGGGTAATGTAGCGTTTGTTAAATGTCAGGCGCATACCAAGCACTTCTTTGCCTTCCCATTCTCCTTTGCAAACGATACCTACGTCTGGAATCGCACCGGCGTCGGAGCCGGCTTCCGGGCCGGTTAATGCAAAACAGGGAATTTCATCTCCGTTTGCCAGCCGCGGCAGGTAATGATCTTGTTGCTCTGGCGTACCATAGTGCTGTAATAACTCGCCCGGACCCAGTGAATTGGGTACGCCTACAGTGCTTGATAGCACGGCTGAGCAGCCTGCTAACTTCTGAATTACTCTTGATTGGGCAAAAGCAGAAAATTCCAGGCCACCGTATTTCTTCTTAATGATCATGGCGAAGAATTTGTGCTCTTTCAGGTAGGCCCAAATCTCTGGTGGCAAATCCGCATTCTGATGGTTAATTTGCCATTCGTTAACCATGTGACAGACCCGATCTACTGGCCCATCAAGGAACGCCCGTTCCTCTGGTGTTAGTCGTCCTTTAGGAATTGCGTGAAGCTTGTCCCAATTGGGTTTACCAGAAAACAGCTCACCATCCCACCACACGGTACCTGCATCGATGGCTTCCTGCTCAGTGGCTGACATCTCAGGACTGACTTTTTTATAGAAAGCCAGTATGGGTTTAGTGATATAAGGTCGACGAATATCCGGGATTGAAAGTGGTACGGCGACAACCAGAAAAACCAACCAACTGAAAAAACCAATACTACCGAATAAGGTTCCGAGTACCATCACGCCGGCTAAAAGTGAAACAGTGTTAGACAACGTCATCCGTTTATATGCTGCGATACTGGCTGTCAGCAGGAAAACCAATAACCAGACGAGTTCACCCATATTAAGCTCCTTTACCGTATGAGAATGTAATGCTTTTAGGAAGCATCACTATGAGGTCAGACCAGACCAATAACCTTAAGCTAATCCCTCAATGAAAAAAGGTCAAGGAACGAGAGATGAATAATAAAAGAAGTCAGTCAATTAAAGATGACGGTAGCTTTTTAGACGAATATCGCCCTGTTCGTCACCATCTTTAAATTGCTGCAAGCGAACAAGGTTATAATCCAACGAGGGGGCAAACCAAGCAAAGGTTTCCCGAGAACTGCTGTGGTCGCGAAGTAATTTAACTTTAATGGTCTCGAGTTTGCCGTAAGGTAAATCGAGGGTTTCATTGCCAGTGACTTTAATGTCGTAATTTTTGAGTTCGCCGCGATAGTTGACGAAGTCATAACTGACTTCAGTTTCACCGGCGGCCAATTTTCGGGCTAAGTCGATACGGTAGAGTTGGTTATCAGTTTCGCCATTCCAAGGCAGAGTCTCGCTCCCTTTAATCTCAATTTGCTTTTCCGGATAGCTGGCAAACTTTACTTCAAGCTCTTTATCCGGACCGGTTCCTGTTCGTTTATAGTAGTAAGAAAACGGGTGAATGAATTGTTCAGAGGCGAAGAAAACGGAGTGTTCGAAACGTTCGTCAGAGAGGAAAAACTTTGACACATCTGAATGATAGGTGAGGACATACTGCTCATCTTTCAGATATTCAAGTTTGATAGAGACATTGCCTACATCCCCACCCCATTTATAAGCGGTATACTCTGCTTCAAACGGTGGGATGACCGGACCATCGTCAGCAAATGCTGCTGATGATGTCATCAGCAGCATAAACAACGATACAGTGAAAGAAATATAATTATTCGCTGGCGTAGCCTTGTGGCGGAAGAATGTGATCATCAAGTACAGCCTTATTGTCCTTCATCGTCAGTCTACCGGCTACAAACCACTGTAATACGAGTGGATAAATGCGGCGTTCCTGCTCCTGCACCCGTTCAGCCAAATCGCTGGCGGCGTCATCTTCAAACACCGGTACTCGGCTTTGGATGATGACCGGACCACCATCGAGTTCCGGGGTAACAAAATGAACGCTGACACCGTGTTCGCTGTCGCCGTTATCTATAGCACGTTGATGGGTATTTAACCCTTTGTACTTTGGCAACAAAGATGGATGAATGTTCAATAGTTTACCGGAAAAATGTTCGACAAATTCTGCAGTCAGAATGCGCATAAATCCTGCCAGTACAACAGCATCAGGTTTTACACTATCAATCAGTGATTGCAGTTTTGCGTCAAATTCATCACGTACCGGGTAGTCTTTGTGGTCGAGACAATGTGCAGGTATACCTGCTTTCTCAGCGCGCTCCAGGCCGAAAACGCCAGGGCGGTTTGAAATAACCGCCACAATTTCGGCATTTAACTGGCCACCTTCAACAGCATCTATCATTGCCTGAAGGTTAGAACCGTTTCCGGAAATTAGTACGCAAATGCGTGGTTTTGCTGCAGACATTAGTTGATCTCTACCTGCTCACCGTCATTACGTTGTTCAATGTGACCCAGTAACCAGGCTTTTTCGCCACCAGCGGTCAGGATCTCAATGGTTTCGTCTACGTCTTTCTCGTCAACCACGATAATCAGACCTACACCGCAGTTAAAGGTACGATACATTTCATGACGGGTGACATTGCCGTTTTCCTGCAGCCAGTCAAACACTACTGGCCATTCCCAGCTGTTTTCCTCGACAACCACTTTGGCATCGTCAGGTAAAACGCGCGGAATGTTTTCCCAGAAACCACCACCGGTAATATGTGAAATCGCTTCTACTTTTACTTTTTCAAGCAGCGCCAATACGGCTTTTACGTAAATGCGGGTAGGGGCAAGAAGGTGATCAATTAACGGCTTGCCGTCGAGATCTGCATTGACGTCTGCACCACTTACTTCAATAATTTTTCTGATTAACGAATAGCCATTGGAGTGCGGACCAGAAGAGCCCAACGCAATAATTTTCTGACCGGGTTTTACACCTGTGCCGTCGATAACGTTATCGGCTTCCACCACGCCCACACAGAAACCCGCAATGTCGTAGTCGCCGTCGTGGTACATGCCAGGCATTTCAGCGGTTTCACCACCAATCAATGCGCAGCCGGCTTGCACACAACCTTCACCGATACCGGTAACCACGTCAGCAGCAACATCAACATCTAACTTACCTGTTGCATAGTAATCGAGGAAGAACAAGGGTTCAGCACCTTGTACAATCAGGTCATTAACGCACATGGCTACCAGGTCGATACCCACGCCGTCATGACGCTTGGCATCCATCGCTACACGTAATTTAGTGCCCACACCATCGGTACCAGAAACCAGTAACGGGCGCTTATATTTTGCTGGTAATTCGCACAGGGCGCCAAAGCCACCTAAACCGCCACGAACTTCAGGACGGCTAGTCCGTTTGGTAACGGATTTGATTCGTTCAACCAATTGATTTCCGGCATCGATATCTACGCCTGCATCTTTATAGCTAAGTGACTGTTTATTTTCGCTCACGAGTATGGCCCTGGTGCGGTGGTTTGAAAGACGCGGATTCTACCAGCAAGTTGCGGTAAGTCCAACAGCGACGGGTTACGAAATTGTTGTGGCAAAACCAGTTGCTGTCAAAGTTTTACATTTTAGTGGTGAAAAATTCTGTCAAATAACTCACAATACGATTTCTTTAGTTCATCAGCTTTCACTTTCCCGGAGCGACGCTAAATCTTCATGTTTTTTCAACGTATTATTCTTCGCTTTATTCCAGCTTGTGTATTGGTCTTTACCTCAGTTGCCTGTGTGAGTGTTATTGCCAGTACAACCGTATCCGTTAACGAAGCCAGTGTGGCAGTGGAAAATCAGTCTTCCCGCACGCAGCGTGCTGCAACGAGAACCGCCCTTGAACAAGTGGTTGTGAAAATTACAGGACAAAGGGATGCGCTAAAACAGGCATCGGTGAGGGCTATGCTATCCGAGCCGCAACGCTACTTGCGGGCCTATCGATTCGAAATGAATAACGGCGAACTGTTTTATGTGGGCGAATTTGATTCGCAAACCGTTATTCAGGAATTGCGTGAGGCAGGATTACCCATATGGGGCCAGCGTCGCCCAGATACCCTTATGTGGTTGGCTACCCAGGATGATAATTCAAATCGCGAGATTATCAGTGACGGTACTGCCAACGACATCACTGAAGCATTACGTAAAGTCGCCATGGAGCGCGGTGTGCCGGTGGTGTTCCCGTTAATGGACCTGGATGATAGCTTAAGTATTAGTGTTTACGACGTATGGGGGCGGTTTGCCGTTAGTCTCAAGGAAGCATCAACGCGCTATCAGCCAGATTACATTGTAGGGGCGCGTCTTTATAAAGTAGAAGAAAATGCCGTTCCCGATATCGAAGAGGCGAAAAAGACCCAGGAACAGGTCAGAAAGCTCAAATATGACAGCTACCGACCCGCATTTTCCAATAATGGTTTACAAGATTTAAATACGTATTTGGTCGACGATCTGGTACAGGCAGTAAAAGCGCCAGCATTTTCCCGCAGCGAATTTGAGGAAATGGGTAATCAGAGTCAGGATGGCGCTTACGCATTGGATTGGGTAGTTATCGACAATACTGATATCAATTTTGGCAGCGTTTACGCGGATGATCCGGCAGAACTGGCCGCGCTTTTTCTCGAAGATTACAGCGATTTTCTCGGCAAGCATTTTTCGGTAAACACCACTGAAGAGAACATTACCGAAGATCTGATGACCATTTCTGTTGCCAATGTGGACTCATTAGAAAAGTATGTGCATGCACGAGAGTACATGACACAAATGAGTATGGTGAAAGCCGTCTCTTTGATTGAACAAGAAGGGTCTGTTGCCACATTCTCATTAACTTTACTGTCTCGGCCAGAAGACTTTTACAAAGTCATCAAGCTCGACTCCAGACTAAAACCTGTTACAGATGCGGCAGGAAATAGACTGGAAGGGCAGAACTTCTACTGGAACGAATAAGTCCGCTATGCAGTTACCGCTTCCAGTCTCTCTGCCCGTAGATGAAACGTTCGGAAGTTATGTCGGCGGTGATAATCAGGATTTGGCAGATTTTCTTAGTGCCTTGAGTCAAAGCGGTAGTGAATGGCGCAGTAACCCGGCTTTCAGCTCACTTGATAAAAGTCCTCTCGCTGCGGTAGGTATAATTGGTGCGCCAGGTAAAGGAAAAAGCCACTTGCTTTATGCGGTTTGTCATCAGCTTGCTGCACGCAACACATCGCATATCTATCTTAACCTCCGTGATCACAAAGAGTGGACGCCAATTATCTTCGATGGCTTAGAGCGATTACCTTATGTGTGTCTCGATAATATCGATACCATTGCGGGTATTGCGGAATGGGAAGAGGCGTTATTTCACTTTATCAACCGGGTGGTCGATCATCACACATCGGTCTTATTGTGGGCTTCGTCCATGGGCCCGAATCATCCTGCCTTTCAACTACCTGATTTACGTTCGAGATTAAGCTGGGGTATAACGTATCAACTCCACGCACTGAGTGACGACAATCGTTTGGCCATTTTGAAACATCGTGCTGCACAACGAGGAATGGGCTTCTCAGATCAAGCGTTAATGTTCTTAATGAACCATTGTGAGCGTGATTTACCTACGTTGATGAATTTGCTGGCGAGGTTAGATACCCGCTCATTGCAGGAGCAGAAAAAGCTCTCGGTGGCGATGATAAAACGAGAGCTGGGAATAGATAATTAAGAGTGGTTTTCGAAACGGTCTTTTTCTTCCTGCATAACATCTTTTAATTTCTTTAAACCCATTCCTAATTCGCGGCCTCGCATTCGGGCAAAGGCACTGCACCCAATAAACATACCGGTGGCGAGTATGAGTTCAATAATCGCGTAGGCGAGCTCATCTGGTGCCGCGTAACCTGCGGTGAACCCATGAATGACATAGAATAGGACAATGAAGTTAGCCCAGGCATGGGTGTAAGGTTTGCCCGCAACTATACCGCGCAGCGGCAGCAATAAAGGCAGAATGTAAACTACGGCAATAAATGTTGTGCTGTATACCCGCTCATTAACCAATGAAAACTGCCACAGTGTTACCCAAGCCAGCAGCAATAAGTGGCAGGTTAACGCAAGGTAGCGAAATGTCCGGGTTTTCGATGACATGGGTGCCATGGCTAACTTCCTTTCAATTGATTCGCAAGTAGGGCTAGTCTTTTACCCTGGGCAAATGCCAGTTGTTTTTCATGTTCTGACAAGGCCTGTTGGTGATTCGTTGCTACATGCGAAACGCCGTAGGGAGAGCCACCGGTTTCTGTGTCATGGAGTGCGGCTTCAGAGTAGGGTAAACCACACAGCACCATGCCGTGATGCAGCAAAGGCAGCATCATGGTAAGTAGCGTGGTTTCCTGTCCCCCGTGCATGCTGCCGGTGGAGGTAAAAACACTGGCGGGCTTATTAATTAGCGTGCCTTTCAGCCATGCCTGACTGGTACTGTCGAGAAAGTGTTTTAACGGTGCAGCCATATTGCCAAATCGGGTAGGGCTGCCCAATGCTAACCCATCACAGTCGCTGAGATCCTGCTGACCAACATAAGGTGCACCAGATTCTGGTACTGCGGGTTGGGTCGACAAATAATCAGGCATTGGCGGAACGGTGCGTAGCATGGCCTCGGCCCCCGTGCTTTCTACTCCTTTTGCTATCTGGTTGGCGAGCAGTTTAGTGCTACCGGTCCGGGAATAATACAGCACCAGAATTTTTGTCATTAGATAATTTCCAGCACGGATTCAGGGGGACGGCCAATGCGGGCTTTATTGCCATTGATCACAACCGGCCGTTCTAACAACTTAGGCGTATCTGCCATCGCGGAAAATAGCTGGTCCGCTGTGATATCTTTTGCTTTGAGACCCTGTTCTTTGAATTCAGTTTCATTGGTGCGCATCATTTCAAGGGGAGAATTTACGCCTAGTTTTTCTGCCAACGCTTCAAGTTCAGTTTTGCTGAGTGGATTTTTGAGGTACTCAATGACCTCGGGCTCAACGCCATTCTCCTGTAATAAAGACAGTGTTTGACGGCTTTTAGAACAGCGCGGATTGTGGAGGATCTGAATGGTAGACATTGGCATCACTTTGTTTGTGTTATAGTTTCGTTATCAGGAATTCTAGCAAGGATAGGTTGGATATTCACATGACCGAAAACAAAAATAGCGTAAAAAAAACGGTTTTTTTATTTATGGTTGCCTTCCTTTGCCTGTTGGCGATGACGGCGGGTATTGCGGTCAGTCATTTTATGCAGGCTGATGCCACAACGCTAACGGGAAAGCCGATCCGTTGGCAAAGCGAAAATTGGAAAGTGGTGAATTTCTTTGCGCCCTGGTGTGCGCCTTGTTTACGCGAAATACCGGCACTCAATAGATTGCATCGTTCCCTTGAGAATGACGTACAGATTATTGGTGTGAGTTATGATGGGGGAAGTTTGCAAGTACTGCAGCAATTGGTGATTGATTTAAACGTTGAATTCGACGTGCTAAATACTAGCGACGACATTACGCTACCTATGGCTTTCCCTGGCTATTTACCTGCTACCTACCTCATATCGCCTTCGGGTGAGGTCGCCCAAACGCTTTACGGGGAGCAAACCGAGACGGCTCTGCGCGAGCGGCTGAATCACTTAAAGCAAGAAGTAGCCGGCGCGCACTAAGCAGATGAGCACTAAGCTACAAACGCTCTAGTCGTTCTTGTTGTTCTCGAAGCTGTTTGATACGAGCGCGTATCCGTTGCTTTGCAAGGTGTTTATCAGCAGTAAAATTGTAAGCAAACTGCAATTCATCAATGGCCGGCTTATAAGCGCCATTTAATACCATTAACTCAGCTTTACTTTGATGCATGCCTTGAAAATCTTTCTCATTTTTATAAGCTTCTGTAAGCAATTGATACGCAATTTCGTAGTCTGGGTGTACCAGCAGGAAGTCTTTTAAAATAATAATGGCGTCAGTATTATCACCGGCGGCAATCATTGCATTCGCTTGATTTAGAGCGAGTACCTGATTCCGCGGCGTGCGTGCAAGATGAGGTTTTAACCTTGCCACGGCCTCGTCGGCATTGTGTTGTGCCAGCGAAATATCCGTTGCCGCATCAAGATAAAACAGATTTTCCGGGTTACCTGCCAGTAGCGCATCGATAATTTCTTTCGCTTCAACCACCTTTTCATTCCGCAGATAAGCGAGTGCAAGGCCATATTCAGCGGCTTCTTTCATCACGTAGTCTTTCTTTCGCAATACGTCCTGGTAGTAATCCAAGCTGTAATTTTTATCGAACGTGTAGCGAGACATAACGCGCGCTTTGGCTAAATGAAATGAGAGGCTCTCGCGTATGTGCACTCGCGGAAAGTCTCTTGCTCGGGCTCGCGCATCGGCAACCCGGGTTTCGGTCAGTGGGTGAGACATTAATCGTGCAGGCGGTCTGGATACCATGCGGTATTGCGCTGTCAGGGTTTGGAAAAATGTCGCCGCTGCTTCCGGATCAAAACCTGCGCGGGCTAACATTCCGATACCAATACGGTCAGCTTCCTGCTCGTTAGAACGGGTATAGTCGATAGACATTTGCGCTGACGTAGCTTGCCCAGCGGAAATTGCTGCCATGCCTGCTTGCGGGTCGGCCATGGCTAACAACACACCACCAAGCATACTCGCGATGGCGATTGGCGCGGCCCGTTGTTGGGCTTGAATATGTCTGGCAAGGTGACGTTGGGTAACGTGTGAAATTTCGTGGGCCAAAACAGAGGCCAGTTCGCTTTCGTTTTTCGCATTGTGAATGAGGCCGGTATGTACACCGATGTGACCACCGTAAAATGCAAAAGCGTTGATGGCGTCGTTATTCACCCAAAAGAATTCAAATGGAAATTTCGTGTTCTCGGCTTCAACGACCAGACGATTCCCTAAATCCTGTAGATATTCGTCGAGTACAGGATCGCCTATAACAGGGGCGCCGCCACGCATTTGTCGCATAACGGCATCGCCAATCAGCATCTCTTTATCTAAAGAAAGAACGTCAGAGGCTACCACGCCAATTTCAGGCAGGGCATTACGATCATTGAATTTACTCTCCTGTGCAATAACTGAAAAACTCATTGCCAGAAGAAACAGACCTAACTTCATTCCGTTGCGCGCTAAATATCTCATCGAACCTTTTACTGTAGAGTACCACCAAAGCGTTAACACATAGAGTGGTGACCGGATAGATAAGTTTCAATTATCCATCGCAATATTTAACTATTGTGCCGTACAATACCGGTTAATGCTATAAATCGGTATGTATAATATAGCGATAAATCCCGTAGTTAGTGTGCGACATCAATGGTTTGCCCTTGCGGGCGACGGTTGATATCTCCTATGATGCGATTCCTTTTTGTTCCTGTTGAGCAGAATTTATGAGTTTATTCAGTGTATTCGGCCGCTGGTACCGCCGAAAATTCTCTGATCCTGATGCAGCAATGTTGCTCATCTTGATCCTATTATCTGCCACCGTTTTGGTTGTCTGGGGTGGCCTAATAATGCCTGTTTTAGTGGCGGCTGTGATTGCCTATCTGCTTGATTGGCCCGTTACACGGTTGGTAAACGTGGGTGTGGGCAGAACCTTGGCATGTAGTTTGGTAATGATCGCTTTTGTGGCGATTACCATTTTGTTATTGGTTGGATTAGTGCCGACTATCAGTAAGCAAAGCGTGAATTTGATTCAGGAAACGCCGCTCATTTGGCAAAACGCGCAGGAGTGGATATTGCGGTTACCCGATCGCTATCCTGATTACGTTCAGGTGTATCAAATTCAACAGATGATGGAAGGGTTTAACGATCACATGGTGGAGTTCGGTCAGACAGTCTTGTCTGCATCGGTAAGTTCGCTGGGCAATGTGGCCGCACTCTTGGTATACATGATACTGGTACCGTTAATGGTATTTTTCATGCTCAAAGACAAAATGTTCTTTCTTGACAGTATCTCCAATCTGCTCCCGGCGGAGCGGCGTCTCATCACCCAGGTGGGACATGAAATGAACACACAGATTGCTAACTACATACGCGGTAAGGTAATTGAAATTGTTATTGTCGGCGCGGTGTCTTGTGTCACCTTTGCGTTAATGGATTTACGCTATTCAATTCTGCTTGGGGTTTTAGTCGGCTTGTCTGTACTAATCCCATACATTGGTGCAGCCGTGGTAACCATCCCTGTGGCCGTCGTTGCTTTATTTCAGTGGGGGCTAACCCCGGACTTTTATTACCTGATGATCGCTTACGGTATTATTCAGGCACTGGACGGTAATTTGTTAGTGCCGTTATTGTTCTCTGAAGCGGTGAGCCTGCATCCTCTTTACATTATTGTAGCGGTGCTTTTCTTTGGTGGTCTGTGGGGGTTCTGGGGCGTGTTTTTCGCCATACCTCTGGCAACGCTAGTGAAAGCCGTCATTACTGCCTGGTCAGGCCCGGAAGTGATATTGCCAGAGCAATAAAAGCATAAAAAAATCCCCCGAACTCGGGGGATTTTTGTTATGTGACTACGGTTAAGTGAAGTTCAACCTCCGAGGTAATCCAACACGACCTGATGGTGATCTTTTGTCTTAAACTTATTGAAAACATGTTCAACCGTACCATGTTCATCAATGAGGAAGCTTAAACGGTGAATGCCATCATATTCCTTGCCCATAAACTTCTTCGGCCCCCATACGCCAAACGCATCTGCAACGGCGTGGTCTTCATCAGACAATAAGGTAAAGTTAAGGCCTTCTTTTTCAATAAATTTTGGCAAACGTTTAACCGCATCAGGGCTTATTCCTAATACCACCACGTTTTTATCATCCAGCGCGGATTTGCTATCACGCAGATTTTGCGCTTGGACGGTACAACCGGGTGTCATCGCTTTGGGGTAAAAATAAACTAAAACTTTTTTTCCGACAAAGTCAGTGAGATTTACCGGGTTATTGTCTTGATCGGGTAAACTAAATGCTGGCGCTTTATCGCCGGCCGCCAAGGTATTCATAACGCTCCTTAAATCTAGCGGATTAATCTTTCCTGGTAATACTGCCGGTGAGACCAATGGAAGAAAACAGTTCGTCAGCTTCTTGTCTCAAAAGGGCAATATCAAGAGTATCTGGTGTGTTGACAATAAACTTACAGCGCATCATTTCCTGACCGCTTTGTTTATTGGTGAATGTACGCTGTCTGAATGCGCTGATAGACACATTTCTTTCTGCAAAAAAGCGGGTAACAGACCGTAAAAGTCCGTGACTGTCTACACCACTGTATTCCACGTCATAAAGGTGGTCGAGATTCTGTTTTTCATGATGACTTGTACGCTTCATCATCGAGAGCAAATCAAGACGTTGGCAAACCGGCGGAATAGCCAGTTCGGCGCGGGTAATAGCTTGATGCGACCCTTCAATTATCATCGTCAGTGAAAATTCTTTGCCATAAATAGCTTGCCGACTATCGAGGATATTACAGTGAGCATCGGAAACCGTATCGGCTATTTCACTGAGAATACCGCTGCGATCTGTACCAAGAATAGTGACAATGAGTTGATGATTCATGTGGTGGCTTATTATTCTGTTAACCTTTTGAATGGTAACACATCCTAAAATTTCGATGCCAGTTTCTTATCCGCGGCGATTAAGAGTCATTGTCGAACGCTTGCCCAGAAAACCGTCAATAGTAAGGGTTTTACAATGCGGCTTTCATAAAATATTCAGTATTTAGGATAACGATGGCGATTTCCTGCTAAAAAGCCCGCCCGATAACTTGTTTTTACCCCTTTACCTCATTACCATGTGCGCTCACAAAATGTGGGAGATAATATGTTTAAAGGCAGTTACGTTGCGCTAATCACACCAATGACTCAGACTGGTGAGATAGATTATCCTGCGCTTGAGAAACTTGTAGAGTTTCATATCGAGCAGGGCACACATGGTATTGTTTCAGTGGGTACTACCGGTGAATCTGCGACGTTGCCATTTAAAGAACATATTGAAGTAGTCAAACAAACAGTTGCTGTTACCGCGGGTCGTATCCCGGTGATAGCAGGCAGTGGTGCAAACGCCACCGACGAAGCTATTTTCCTTAGTGAACAAATGGCGGGTCTGGGAATTGACGGCTTCCTCAGCGTTGTACCTTACTACAACAAACCACAGCAACGTGGCATGGTGGCGCACTTTAATGCGATTGCCGATGCGACTGACTTACCGGTACTGCTTTATAATGTACCTGGTCGTACCGTTGCCGATATGCTGCCTGAAACTGTTGCAGAACTGGCCTCTCACAAGAAAATTGTTGGTCTGAAAGATGCCACCGGCAATTTAGAGCGTCTTAAAGCTACTCAGGCGTTGGTACCCGATGACTTTGTGCTGTTAAGCGGCGACGATGGTACCAGTGCAGAATTTTTATGTCAGGGCGGCCACGGTGTTATTTCGGTGACAGCCAACGTGGTGCCTGGCGCCATTTCAAAAATGTGTGAAGCAGGTCTGGCAGGAAATGCAGAGGAATGTCGCGCAATTAATGCTAGTATTGCATCGCTCCATAACGGCATGTTTATCGAGCCAAATCCTGTCATGCCAAAGTGGGCTTTATACAAAATGGGGCTAATAAATAGCGCCGAATTACGATTACCGATGGTTTTACCGGAACTTGCGAGCCAAAAAGCACTCGAAGAACTACTAAAAAAACACGCATTGATTTCTGGTTAAGAAGGAATTCCGATGAAAAACACACTGGCTTTGCTAAGTGGCCTGTCTGTATTGGCCCTAGCTGGTTGTTCAAGCCAACAAGATTATCAAACGGCTTCAGGCAGTTATGACTATCTTGACGTATCCCAACGCGCTTCTGTAAAGGTGCCGGAAGGGCTCGATTCACCTGAATTTAGTCAGCAGTATGAGTTACCCAATGTCGGTGACGGTGCAGACAACAATTTGATTGGACGTAGTCTTTCAGTGCAATCACCCGCACTGGTTTTGCCCCTCGTTGCTGGTTCACGTGTTGAAGAAGGCAGCGATTCAGCCGTCGTGGTTTTTGATCAGGTCGACGACAGCAAGCCGTTAGAAGATGCTATCTGGGACACCGTACTTAGCTTTTTAGAAGAAAAGCAAATAGGTGTCGAAAGCTTCGATAAAGCAGCAGGAAAACTGGTGACCGACTGGACGGTAGAGCGTATCGTTTCTGATGACTCCTGGTACGATTTTTCTGATGCTAAAACATCGGAAGTTTCTCGCCGATTTGTTTTCCAACTCGACGTAAAAGCGCATGGTCGCTCTGCAGCGTTAAGCGCTAGCTTAGATGACTACAAAATGAAGTCTTCGTCTGGTGATGCCGAAACACTCGCGTCGATCAACGAAATGACAGAACGCCGTGAAGAGATTGGTATTCTTAATGAAGTGCTTGGTCACTACGAGTATCAGATTAAATTAGACGAAAGCAAACGTATTGCGCAAATCCGCAGCGGTTTAAACATTGAAATGGGCTTCGACGGCGATGGCGCGCCAGCTTACGTTGTTGATGCACAATACGATATTGCGTGGCCCAGAATGTTACTCGTTTTACGTAAGATGGGCTTCGACGTTAAAGATTTAGACAAATCAACTGGACTGCTGTTTGTTTCCTATAATGATGAAGACAGCGGTTGGTGGAGTGGATTATTTTCTGACGATAAAGATTTGCTTGAAGAGGGTGAGTATCGTTTGAAAGTTCAGGCCATTGGCGAAAACAAAACGAGCATTACTTTCATGAACGATGAGAGTGAACCGTTTGAACCTAATCAGGTTGCTGACTTATACGACCAATTTGCTCGTGTAATGACAGAAGATAACCTGGATATCTAAATTTCGAGATTGATGATGGAAAAGCGCGAAGAACTGTACCGCGGTAAAGCGAAAACGGTATACCTCACTGACGACAGTGAAAAACTGATCCTTGAGTTCAGAAATGACACATCGGCATTTGACGGTGAAAAGATTGAGCAACTCGACCGTAAGGGCGAGGTGAACAACAAATTTAATCACTTCATCATGACCAAGCTGGAAGAAGCGGGTATCTCTACCCAGGTAGAAGCACTGCTGTCTGACACCGACTCTTTGGTTAAGAAACTGGATATGATTCCGGTTGAATGTGTTGTACGAAACGTTGCAGCGGGTTCACTGGTTCGCCGTCTGGGTGTTGAAGAAGGGTTAATGCTGAATGATAAGCCAATTTTTGAGTTCTTCCTCAAAAATGATGCTTTGCATGACCCTATGGTCAACGATTACCATATCACAGCATTCGGTTGGGCCACTGAAGCGCAAATCGCTGAAATGAAGCGCTTAACATTCGCTGTGAACGATGTGCTTAAAGCATTGTTCGATGAAGGCGGTATGATTCTGGTCGACTACAAACTTGAATTTGGTCTCGACGCCGATGGCAACATTATTCTCGGCGACGAATTCAGCCCGGATGGTTGTCGCTTATGGGATAAAGAAACCCGTAAGAAAATGGACAAAGACCGTTTCCGTCAAGGGTTAGGTTCAGTTGTTGAAACCTATATCGAAGTTGCTGAGCGTTTAGGCCTGAAACTTTAATAAAAGCAATTTTGAAAAAAGCACCTTCGGGTGCTTTTTTATTTTTACAATTTTTTAGCAAACAGTGCCTTAGTAGCATTGTCATTATTATTTCTTCGTGGGATGGTGAGTAAAATATTAGGGAGATTTACATGCCAGTATCCACATACATGTTTGCCTGTCTTGCCATGATAGCGTTCGCCGCTAATTCTTTACTCTGTCGTATGGCGCTGGTCGAGACCGATATTGGTCCCGCTACATTCACATTTGTCAGGCTGCTCAGCGGTGCACTTATTCTCAGTCTACTTATCCACTTCAAAGGGCATAAGCCGGCAAGGCAGGGTAGCTGGGTAGGCGCTATTGCACTGTTTTGCTATGCAGCGGGTTTTTCATTCGCCTACCAACATGTAACGACGGGCACGGGAGCACTGCTGCTATTTGGTGCGGTACAAATTAGCATGATTGGAATTGGCTTCTTCCGCGGTGAACGGTTTTCAATGGCGCAATCAGCAGGCTTTCTCATCGCATTTTGCGGGCTGGTATATCTGGTATTGCCAGGTGTTACTGCGCCACCGCTCGTATCTGCATCACTTATGATCCTGGCGGGCGTGAGTTGGGGCGTGTATTCTATTTTGGGTAAGGGGGTTGCTGCGCCGCTTTTGATGACAGCAGGGAATTTCTTGCGTACGACACCTTTTGCAGTTGTCTTATTTTTAGTGATGGCTGAACCTTTTTCCATGTCAGATCCAGGCATCATTTATGGCGTTCTTTCGGGCGCCATTGCCTCGGGCTTGGGCTATGCGTTGTGGTACTTTGTATTGCCCGAGCTAGAAGCCACAAATGCAGCTACGTTGCAGCTCAGTGTACCGGTAATCGCCACATTCATGGGATGGCTGTTCCTTAGCGAAACCATCACAATGCGCATAGTTCTTGCCAGTTTGGCGATAATCGGTGGTATCGTGCTAGTCATTAAAAGCAAAAGAAGCGTAAATTGACATGCTTTGATTCATGCTTTCTGAGCAAGTGGGGTTATAAGTTGTACATTTGCACCTGGCCGGGACTACCTTCATAGCCATACGCGGCATAATTAGTATCGCTTATAAAGTAAACGAAATAAGGGTCGGAATAGCCAGAAAGCGTTCCCCCTGAACTACTTTTCAAGTACGCGCACACTTCAGCACTGGAATCAGCATAATAAACCGTATTCCAACCTGCTGTCATTGCTGAACCGAAATCATTCATTACGTTTACAGGCTGCGGATCAGCAAACACGTTTGACCATAATTCAGCACAACCCGCGCTGTCGTTTGTCGAGCCTTTAGGCCAGCCATTATCAGAGAACGTTACAGACTGGCCATTGATTATAATGGGCGATGTGCGTCTGATTATATATTTCGCATTCATTAAGGTTAGGCCAGATTTGAAACCCGCCATCATTGAATTCGTTACAGCATCATTGGCATCGTCAGATAAGTCAATGAAGCGAGGCGCTGCAGTAACGGCAAGAACACCAAGAATAATAATGACAATAATGAGTTCTATGAGGGTAAAGCCCTGGGCATAACGATTTGTTTTCAAAATGATATTTTCGTAATAATTCAGGAGCTTTAATCGTAGATTAATGTTTTTCTGTGAGCAATCTGAAAACCGGTGTGACAGTTATGCAGACACGTTTACAAGTATCCGCACACATAATTAAGTCGATTTATCAGTTAGATAAAGAAATCAGCTAAGCGCTAACCAGGCACCTACGCCAATCATTAGGCTGCCGGCAATTCTGTTCATCACACGTACGTTACCGCTTTGCAGCAGTAACGTTCGTAGCGAGCGGCCGCCTGACGCGTAAATTAATAAACAGCTAAATTCTAAAGTGAGGATTATGGCGACTAACGTTATGAGTTGCTCGGCTAACGGCTGCTCCGATTTAAGAAACGGAGGCAATAATGCGACAAAAAATGCCCACCCCTTGGGGTTGGCGATGGCCGTGATAAACCCTTGAGAGATTAACGCTGTACGACTTGCGGGCTGGGTTTCTTCTGATGTAAGGGCCATTTTTCCGCGGGACAGCCACATTTGAATACCGGTATAAGCCAAATAGGCGGCACCAATGAGTTTGAGAACAGAAAATACAGTAGGGTAATTTAATAATAATGCTGCTACACCGATAGCAGAAAGTGTGGCGACTAAACCAACCCCAATTAATTCGCCGAGCATCATCCACAGTGCACGCTTAACACCAATACTCATTCCCAATGTCATGGCCATTGTCATACACATACCCGGTGTAATAGACACAAAGAAGAATGTTGGGATAAAAACGGACAAGACGGCCCAGGTCATAAACAGATTTCCTTAATTAACGGGCGTAGACGATGCCAGAATTTGACCATTCAGGCAAAAATATTTCTGATTAATTTCTGCTATCAATGTGTAATATTGAAAATCCAATGTGGTTAAAACAGTATTAAGGATTGATAATAATAAAACTGCTTTCTAAGCAAAGCGAAATGGCGGAAAATACCAACTGGAATTGTTATCAGGTATTTGCGCCTGACTCTCATTTACAGGAAATCGCCATGCCTAAGGCAAGTGAAATAAAAAAGAATAATACGATTATTTTCGATGGAAAGACCTGCATTGTTCGTGACATCGAGCGTTCCGTACCACAGGGCCGCGCCGGCGGCAGTATCTATCGTATGCGCATGTACGACGTAGTGAGCGGTGCCAAGTACGATGAGACCTTTAAGGACTCAGACATGCTGGAAATGGCTGATTTAGTTCGACGCCCAGCCATGTTTTCGTATATCGATGGCGAAGAATATGTGTTTATGGATAAGGAAGATTACACGCCTTACCATCTGAATAAAGACAGCATCGCTGATGAAGCATTATTTATTAATGAAGAAACAGACGGTATTCAAGTATTGGTTGTCAGTGAAGTGCCAGTAGCGTTGGACTTACCAATGAGTGTGGAGTTGGAAGTGGTTGAAACCGATCCGTCAATTAAAGGTGCATCAGCTACATCGCGTACCAAGCCGGCCAAACTTTCTACGGGCTTAGTCGTGCAAGTCCCTGAGTACATCAGTACTGGTGAGTGGATTAAGATCAATACCGAAGAACGTAAGTTTCAGAGTCGGGCTGATAAGTAATCATTTTAACCATACGTATCTTAACGGCAGGATCCACGAACGGTTTCTGCTTAATTTTAACGAGTAAAAGGAAATTTCTGTGAAAATAGTAAAACAGTTATCAACGATTGCCTGTATTGGTTTGTTTACCTGTGTACTGGGTGCTTGTAGTGAAGAGAAGCAAGAGCAAACTGAAGATTCAATGAGCAAAATGAAAGGTGCAGCCAGTGATATGATGGATGACGCAAAAAATGCCGCGTCAGACTTAGCGGATAAAACTGAAGATTTTGCTGAAGATGCGGCGGATAAGGCAGAAGACTGGGCTGATGACGCAGGCAACGCCATTGAAGACAATTGCGAAAAAATGAAAGAGAAAATGGACTTAGAAGACAAGGATTGCTAATAATCTTTGCTGCCATTAATGAAAAAAGCCCGCATTTGTCATCCAATTGCGGGCTTTTTTTTTGACTATAGTGGTACGTCAATTTTCAAATTGGTCAGAGGCTTGCAGCAACAGGGAAGAATTTCATCGTCATCGATGAAGGCGAGGGGATCGACAGTATAACTGACTTCACCACTTATTAGCTTTGTGCGGCAGGCACCACAAAATCCATCACGACAATTAAAGTGACATTCCACGCCAGCATGTTCTAAACATTCAAGCAGAGTTTTATCGGAAATGGCATCAACACACCCCACATCGACAACGTCGATGCGAAGTGTGGTGTCGGGTTTTCCCATTCGCGATGGGAAGCTTACAGTTCGAAATCGGCGAAATCGTCTTCACCTACGGAAGAGTCGATTTGTCCTACCAGATAGGAACTGATTTCAGATTCCTGAGGTGCTACCTGAACGTTATCCGAATTGAGATAATTGTTCATCCAGGGTAGTGGATTACTTTTTATCTCATACGGCGCTTCAAAGCCAATGGCAGTCATTCGCTGATTCGCAATGTATTCCACGTACTGACACAAAATTTCCTTATTCATGCCAATCATGGAGCCGTTCTTGAACAGGTAATCGGCCCATTCCTTTTCCTGCTCTACAGCACTGATGAAGATTTGACGTGCTTCTTCATGACACTCTGCGGCAATTTCAGCCATTTCAGGATCATCTTTGCCTCGGGCCCACAGATTAAGTATATGCTGCGTGGAGGACAAATGCAGGTTCTCATCACGGGCAATTAGACGGATGATTTTCGCGTTACCTTCCATTAACTCTCGTTCAGCAAACGCAAAGGTACATGCAAATGATACATAGAAACGCACAGCTTCCAACGCGTTAACCGAGTTCATACATAAGTACATTTTCTTCTTCAGTACGCGCATATTCACTTCGTACACTTCACCGTCGACAGTATGAACGCCTTCGCCCTGGGTTTGCCAAAGCTGGGTGTGGAAGATGAGGTCGTCGTAATAACGGGAGATATCTGCGGCACGGCGTTTGATTTGCTCATTAACCACAATATCTTCAAATATTGAACTGGGATCAGAAAACAGGTTACGTAGAATGTGCGTGTAAGACCGGGAGTGAATAGTCTCAAAGAAAGACCAGGTTTCGATCCAGGTTTCCAGTTCCGGTAATGAAACGATGGGCAGAAATGCAATATTAGGACTGCGGCCCTGCACTGAGTCGAGCAGTGTTTGATATTTCAAATTTGAAATAAAGATATGTTGCTCTGGTTCAGTCAGCTTTTGAAAGTCCACGCGGTCACGAGTTACATCGACTTCTTCAGGACGCCAGAAGAAACTGATTTGCTTTTCAATCAATTTCTCAAAGATGCTGTGTTTTTGTTGATCGTAACGGGCCACATTAACAGGGTTACCGAAAAACATAGGTTCTACAAGAGGATTGACGCTTTGTTGATTAAACGTTGTATATT
The DNA here is from genome assembly GCF_056159945.1 of Alteromonas sp. ABH2_165. Lineage (NCBI taxonomy): Bacteria > Pseudomonadati > Pseudomonadota > Gammaproteobacteria > Alteromonadales > Alteromonadaceae > Alteromonas > Alteromonas sp. ABH2_165. The sequence goes on along the minus strand of NZ_JBSWWF010000009.1, from coordinate 157,772 downwards.
TCATAACTGCAATTTAGCTCGATTTATTACCGGTTAGAAAGCGAATGCCAGGGCGGGCGCCCTGGCTAATACCGTTAGATTTTACATGCACCGCCGGCACAGTCGTCATCTTCTTCGATAACGGCTGTCTGGGCCTGCTGGTTCTTAGGCTGAGCCTGGCTCTGCTTCACTTCCATAGAACTGGTGTCTGTGTTGCCATCTCGGGTATTGTGGTAGTACAAGGTTTTTACGCCCAGCTTGTAGGCTGTCAATAGATCTTTCAGCAACAGCTTCATCGGTACTTTACCGCTTTCGTATTTGCCCGGGTCATAGCTGGTATTGGCAGAGATTGTCTGGTCGATAAACTTCTGCATGATACCTACCAGTTGCAGGTAACCGTCGTTCGAAGGAATATCCCACAGCAGCTCATAAGCATCTTTCAGGTTTTCATATTCAGGTACAACCTGCTTAAGCACACCGTCTTTGCTTGACTTAATTGAGATGTGACCACGTGGTGGTTCAATACCGTTCGTCGCGTTAGAAATCTGAGAAGACGTCTCAGACGGCATCAGCGCAGACAGGGTAGAGTTACGCAGACCGTGCTCCATCATTTCTGCACGCAGGCCTTCCCAATCCATATGCAACGGTTCGTTACAAATGGCGTCGAGATCCTTCTTGTAGGTATCGATAGGCAGAATACCTTTTGCGTACGTGGTTTCGTTAAATTTCGGACACGCACCTTTCTCTTTTGCCAGATTCACAGAGGCTTTGAGCAGGTGATACTGCATGGCTTCGAATGTGCGGTGAATCAACGGATTTGCACTGAAGTCAGAGTACTTAACGCCATTTTTCGCCAGATAGTAAGCAAAATTAATTACGCCTATACCCAGCGTACGACGATTCATTGTTGCGTGATATGCCGCCGGAACAGGATAGTCCTGGTAATCCAGCAAACTGTCGAGGGCACGTACGGCAAGGTCAGACAGTTCTTCAAATTCATCTACCGATTTAATTGCACCTAAGTTAAACGCAGACAGCGTACACAGGGCAATTTCACCGTTTTCATCGTTCACGTGTTCCAGTGGCTTGGTCGGCAGGGCGATTTCAAGACACAGGTTACTTTGACGCACTGGAGCAACAGCCGGATCAAATGGGCTATGCGTATTACAATGGTCAACGTTTTGCAGGTAAATACGACCCGTAGAAGCACGTTCTTGCATGAACAGGCTAAACAGTTCCATGGCTTTAATTTGCTTCTTGCGGATGGAGTCGTCCTGTTCGTATTTAACGTACAGTTCTTCGAATTTGTTCTGATCAGCGAAGAAAGCATCATAAAGGCCCGGCACGTCAGACGGGCTGAACAAAGTAATGTAGCCATCTTTCATCATGCGCTGATACATCAGCTTGTTGAACTGAACACCATAGTCGAGGTGTCGTACACGGTTTTCTTCGACACCACGGTTATTTTTAAGTACCAGCAGAGATTCTACTTCCATGTGCCAGAGTGGGTAGAACAGGGTAGCTGCGCCACCACGAACACCACCCTGAGAGCAGCTTTTCACTGCCGTTTGGAAATACTTGTAGAATGGAATACAACCAGTATGGAATGCTTCACCACCGCGAATTGGGCTTCCCAATGCGCGGATACGACCCGCGTTCACACCAATACCGGCACGTTGGCTTACGTATTTTACAATAGCACTGGCTGTGGCATTGATAGAATCCAGGCTATCACCGGTTTCAATCAGTACGCATGAGCTGAACTGGCGGGTAGGCGTACGCACACCAGACATAATAGGTGTTGGCAGAGAAATCTTAAATGTTGATGTTGCATCGTAGAAACGACGGACATAATCAAGACGCGTCTCTTTCGGGTATTCAGCGAACAGGCATGCCGCAACCAGTACGTAAAGGAACTGGGCACTTTCGTAAATGTCACCGGTCACACGGTTCTGTACCAGGTATTTGCCTTCCAGTTGCTTAACCGCCGCATAGCTGAAGGTCATATCGCGCCAGTGGTCGATGAAATCGTCCATCGCTTCGAATTCGGCCTGGGTGTAGTCAGACAGCAGGTGCTCGTCGTACTTACCTTGCTCAACCATTTTCTTCACATGGTCGAAAAGTTTTGGCGGCTCAAACTGGCCGTATGCTTTTTTACGTAAGTGGAAAATAGCGAGTCGCGCAGCAAGATATTGGTAATCAGGTGCATCAGTAGAGATAAGATCTGCCGCTGATTTGATCAGGGTTTCGTGGATCTCGCCGGTTTTAATACCGTCGTAAAACTGGATCTGGGCTTTGAGTTCTACCTGGGAAACAGAAACATTGTTGAGTCCTTCTGCTGCCCACGTAATGACTTTGTGGATCTTATCTAACTCAATAGCTTCTTTTTCGCCATTGCGTTTAGTGACATACAAGTTATTGTTCATTTGTACTGGCCGTTAGTTTGTTAGCGCATGAATGACGGGATGAATACCCATTTTCACTGTAATTATTTGACGTAATTTGGCTCTGAAAGCCTGATCCAGCAGAGATCCCTACTGCCTGGCGGGATCCTGTGTTTTGTTGCTCACTTTTCGTTATAAAACACCCGTCGGACAAGACACAAGATAGTGAGGTTTACGCGTTAATGCAACCCAATATCTGGTGGTAAATCCAGCGATCAAACTATGCAATAAAAATGGTTAGTGAAGACTAACCAAGTACAGGCAATCAAATGGCAAATCAGCCAAATGCAACCGTTTTTTACTTTTTTGATCTGCAATTAAAAAATTTTAACTGCTACTATTATGACTGCTCACAAATACGACATGTAGCGCAGATTATGTTCATCAGCACTACATGTTGTGTTTTCTAGTCAGCTTTTTGCGTATGAACGATGTAGTTAACGTCGACGTTTTTATCTGAAAGATAAAATTGACGGCTTAAGGGATCCATATGCAAGCCTGTGGTGTTTCGTGGTAGCAGATCTACCTTATCGGTCATCGCCATTAATTCTGAAGGCTTAATAAAGCGGGCGTGCTGATGTGTGCCTTTCGGTACCAGATTTAAAATGTATTCTGCACCCACGATACCCATTAACCAAGATTTGACGTTACGGTTTAATGTGGACAGAAAAACATGGCCTCCTGGTTTAACCAGGCGCGCACACGCTGCAACAATAGAGACGGGGTCCGGTACGTGTTCAAGCATTTCCATACAAGTCACTACATCAAATTCACCTTGATGCTGGGCGGCGAACTCTTCTGCACTGATACATTGATAATCCACACACACACCAGATTCGAGACCGTGAAGTTTCGCCACTTCAAGAGACGCCTGAGCCAAATCAATACCAGAGACTTCGGCACCTAGTTTTGCCATGGATTCTGCAAGAATACCTCCACCGCAGCCCACATCGACCACCTTTTTACCAAACAGGCCGTCACAATGTTGCTGAACGAAGTCCAAACGTAAAGGGTTAATTAGATGCAGTGGTTTGAACTCACTCTCTGTGTCCCACCAGCGCGAGGCCAGTTCACTGAATTTGGCAATTTCTTGCTCGTCGACGTTGCTCATGAAAACGCTCTATACCGTTATTAAAGAATATAAAAGAAAGAAAACAATCAGCGTAATAGGTTACATCAACCGTTAGTGAAAAGGCATGTTTTGTCAGTGAAACATCGTTAACTGAACGAAAAGTAGACGCTCAGGCACTACTGTCCTGATTGCACTGATTAAGCGCTACATAAATCTGTCATCCAGTGATACACTCAATGATTACCTGAGGAGGTTATGAGCGGGTCAACCGGCTCCTCAAGATAAACCCATAATAAGAAAGCGCTGTTCTTAGCTGCATTTATTACCAGGTTTCAACACTTGGTGGTGCGTGATATTGGATACGCTTGAACTTGAATCAAGGGACATAGCAGTTTATGACTGATAACGCTAAAGAAATTCTGCCCATAAATATTGAGGAAGAGCTGAAGAACTCTTATCTCGATTATGCGATGAGCGTTATTGTTGGGCGTGCATTGCCTGACGTAAGAGACGGCCTCAAGCCGGTTCACCGTCGTGTACTCTTCGCGATGAACGAACTCAAAAACGACTTCAATAAACCATACAAAAAATCGGCCCGTGTGGTCGGTGATGTCATCGGTAAATATCACCCTCACGGTGACAGTGCGGTATACGACACCATTGTACGTATGGCACAGCCATTCTCGCTGCGTTACATGCTCGTCGACGGGCAAGGGAACTTCGGTTCGGTAGACGGCGACTCAGCCGCTGCAATGCGGTATACCGAAGTGCGCATGGCCAAGATCGCCCACGAATTGCTGGCGGATCTGGATAAAGAAACTGTTGATTTTGTACCTAACTATGATGGTACAGAACAAATTCCTGATGTACTGCCAACAAAGGTACCTAACCTGCTGGTTAACGGTTCTTCTGGTATTGCGGTTGGTATGGCGACTAACATTCCGCCACACAACCTGACTGAAGTTATCAACGGCTGTATTGCATTAATTGAAAATCCGTCGGTAACAATCGAAGATCTGATGCAATTCATCCCTGGACCAGATTTCCCAACCGCGGCAATGATCAGTGGCCGTAAGGGCATTGATGACGCTTACCGCACCGGTCGCGGCAAAATCTATCTGCGTGCTAAAGCGGAAATCGAAACGGACAGTAGTGGCAAAGAAACGATTATTGTCAACGAAATTCCGTATCAGGTTAACAAAGCCCGTCTGATTGAAAAAATTGCCGAGCTGGTTAAAGAAAAACGCATTGAAGGTATTTCAGCACTGCGCGACGAGTCTGATAAAGACGGTATGCGTATTGTTGTGGAAGTGAAACGCAACGAATCTGCAGAAGTACTCCTTAACCACCTTTATGCTAATACCCAATTGCAAACGGTATTCGGTATAAACATGGTGGCGCTGGATAACGGCCAGCCTAAAGTTTTCAACCTCAAGGAAATGCTTGAGGCGTTTATCCTTCACCGTCGTGAAGTGGTAACTCGCCGTACCGTTTACGAGCTGCGTAAAGCCCGTGACCGTGCGCACATTCTTGAAGGTCTTGCCATTGCGCTGACCAACATCGATCCGATCATTGAGCTTATTAAAGCCTCGCCGAGTCCGTCTGAAGCCAAGAAAGCCTTGGTTGCACAGGGTTGGAACCTTGGCGATGTTGCAGACATGCTGGAACGTGCGGGTGATGATGCAGCGCGTCCTGACTGGTTAACACCAGAATTCGGTATCCGCGACGGCAAATACTTCCTCACCGAGCAACAAGCCCAGGCCATTCTTGACCTGCGTCTGCACAAGCTGACAGGTCTGGAACACGAGAAAATTCTCGACGAATACAAAGAACTCCTGGCGGTCATTGCTGAGCTTCTGCATATTCTGCGAAGCCCTGAGCGCCTGATGGAAGTGATTCGCGAAGAACTTGAAAAAATCCGTGATGAATTCGGTGATGAACGTCGTACAGAAATCACCGCAGCCAGTCACGACATCGATATTGAAGATCTCATCGAACAGGAAGACGTGGTAGTGACGCTTTCCCGTGAAGGTTATGTGAAATATCAAAAACTCAGTGAATACGAAGCGCAGCGCCGTGGTGGAAAAGGTAAGTCAGCGACCAAGATGAAAGATGAAGATTTCATCGAGCGTCTACTGGTAGCCAATACCCATGACCACATTCTATGTTTCTCTACCCGCGGCCGCCTGTACTGGTTGAAGGTATATCAATTGCCGTTCGCCAGCCGTAATGCTCGCGGTAAACCTATCGTTAATATTCTTCCGCTGGAGAATGACGAGCGTATTACAGCCATTCTGCCGATTAAAGAATTCGAGGAAGGTAAATTCGTACTCATGGCTACCGCTAACGGTACCGTGAAAAAGACTGACCTTAGCCTGTATTCCCGTCCGCGATCCAGTGGTATTATTGCCGTTAACCTGAACGAAGGTGACGAATTGATTGGTGTCGCAATCACCCATGGTGATGACGACATCATGCTGTTCTCTGATGAAGGTAAAGTGGTTCGTTTTAACGAAAAACTTCGCGATTCAGAAACTGGCGAAATCAAGCGTGATCCTGAAACCGGTGAAGAACTCCAGGCACTACGTCCAATGGGCCGAACTGCAACGGGTGTTCGCGGTATCAAACTGCAAGAAGGCCAGCGCGTTGTATCACTGATTGTGCCACAGGGTGATGGCGCTATTCTGACAGCCACAGAAAACGGTTACGGTAAACGCACACCGCTTGAAGATTACCCAGCGAAGAGTCGTGCGACTCAGGGCGTGGTATCTATTAAGGTGTCCGAGCGTAACGGTAAAGTGGTTGGTGCAGTTCAGGTAGATGAGTCTGACGAAATCATGTTGATCAGCAACATGGGTACGCTTGTACGTACGCGTGTGAGTGAAGTCTCAACGGTAGGCCGTAACACCCAGGGTGTACGTCTTATTCGTACAGCTGATGAAGAAAAAGTCGTAGGGCTGCAACGCATTGAAGAAGTGATCGACGAAGACATCGATCTTGAAGACGGTGAAGAGAACACCGCAGACGCTGAAGCATCAGCAACCGATGATGCCGCTGTTTCTGACAGCGATAAGCCAACGACAGAAGAATAAGTCTACGCGCTTTGTAAAAAACGCGTTTTAACTCTTATTCAACAAGCGGCTTTTGCCGCTTGTTGTGTTTACAGGTGTTGAAAAAATCTATGAGTAACGTATTTAACTTCAGTGCAGGTCCAGCCATGCTGCCTGCAGAGGTCATGCAACAAGCACAGGCGGAATTCCTTAACTGGCGCGATTCAGGCTGTTCAGTAATGGAAGTGAGCCACCGCGGTAAAGACTTTATCGAGGTTGCCGCTACGGCAGAGCAAGATCTGCGCGATCTTCTCAATGTACCTGAAAATTATAAAGTGTTATTCGCACACGGCGGTGGCCGTGGACAGTTTGCCTCTGTACCGCTTAACATTTCGACTTCTTCAGACACGTCTTTACACATGGTTACTGGTTCATGGTCTAAAGGTGCCGTTGCCGAAGCTGCCAAATACAACAACGCCAAAGTCATTGGGGAAACCGTTGAAGTAGACGGCCTACAGGCTGTGGCGAAAGTGACGGAAGCTAACGTTGACCAATCAGCTGCCTATCTGCATTTTTGCCCTAACGAAACAGTAGATGGTGTTGCCTTTGACTGGTTACCAGAATCTGGAAACGTACCACTGGTTTCAGACATGTCTTCTTGCATTTTGTCAAAACCTCTCGATGTGTCTGCACACGGTATCATCTATGCTGGCGCACAAAAAAATATCGGTCCATCAGGTTTGTCAGTGTTAATTGTGCGTGACGATCTGATTGGTAAAGCCCGTAAGGAAACACCATCAATTTTCGATTATGAATTGATGGCGAAACATGACTCCATGTATAACACGCCGCCGACATTCTCCTGGTATTTGGCTGGTCTTGTATTCAAATGGCTGAAAAGCAATGGTGGTTTAACTGCCATGCAGCAGCGCAACGAAGAAAAAGCGGCGCTGTTATATGGAGCCATCGATGGTAGTGACTTCTACAGCAACCCAGTACATCCTGATAACCGCTCTATCATGAACGTGCCATTTCACTTAGCTGATGACTCGCTGAACCAGAAGTTCCTTGAACAATCTGATGCTGCTGGCCTGAAAGCACTGAAAGGCCACCGTTCTGTAGGTGGTATGCGTGCCAGTATTTATAACGCCATGTCAGTGGAAGGTGTTGCTGCGCTGGTTGAATTTATGAAACAGTTTGAAAAGGAAAACGGGTAAGTTATGGAGCAGTTAACCTTACAACCGATTTCCCGTATTGACGGTGAAGTTAACGTCCCTGGTTCTAAAAGCCTGTCTAATCGCGCTTTGTTACTTGCTGCTTTGGCTGATGGTGAAACGACACTCACCAATTTGCTAGACAGCGACGATATTCGTCATATGCTCGTGGCACTGGAAAAGCTAGGTGTGCGTTATGAACTGAGCGACAGTAAAACCGAATGCAAAGTGCAGGGTATCGGCGGTAAATTTAAAGTGACCGGCGAAACAGAGTTATTTTTAGGTAACGCAGGTACCGCGATGCGTCCGCTTTGTGCGGTACTGGCAGCCAGTGATGTGTTGGTTACCCTTACTGGTGAGCCGCGCATGGAAGAACGCCCGATTGGCGATCTTGTCGATGCATTACTTGAAGCCGGTGCAGATGTTACCTATCTGAAAAACAAGGGGTACCCACCTCTGCGTATTGCCGGCGGTAGTTTATCGGCAGATGAAGTGTCGGTGGACGGGAGTGTTTCCAGTCAGTTTCTTACCGCGATTCTGATGGCTGCGCCGCTCTTTGCATCTGATACGTTAATCAAAATTAAAGGTGAACTTGTTTCTAAGCCGTATATCGATATTACCTTAGATACCATGGCGAAATTTGGTATCGACGTGGTTAACAACGATTACGCGAGTTTTGAAGTGAAGGGCAATCAAACTTATAAAGCGCCAGGACGTTTTATGGTTGAGGGCGATGCGTCGTCAGCGTCTTACTTCCTTGCTGCAGGCGCGATTAAGGGCGGGACGGTAAAAGTCACGGGTATTGGTAGCAAAAGTATACAGGGTGACATTCGTTTTGCTGATGTGCTTGAGGCTATGGGCGCTAAGGTGGAGTGGGATGATGAATCTATCACTGTGACTGGTGCACCGCTGAAAGGTGTCGACCTCGATATGAACCATATCCCAGATGCAGCGATGACCATTGCTACTACCGCGCTTTTCGCAGAAGGGCCGACGTCCATTCGTAACATCTATAACTGGCGGGTAAAAGAAACGGATCGTCTGAATGCGATGGCAACAGAACTTGAAAAGTTAGGTGCAAAGGTAGAAGAGGGCCATAATTACATAACGGTATGGCCAACAACGACGCTGAAGCACGCAGCCATTGATACTTACAACGATCACCGCGTTGCCATGTGTTTCTCACTCGTTGCGCTGAGTGATACGCCTGTGACAATCAACGATCCTGGCTGCACAGCAAAAACGTTCCCTGACTACTTCGACAGATTCGCAACAATCTGTCACTAAGTGTTCCACATCTTCTGTCATTCTAACTAAACGCCCTGAAACGCAATGCCATCTTCCTGGAAGGCGGCATTGCTAATCTACTCAGGGCGGGTATAATTGCGCGCGATTTTATAACCTTTTTATAACTTATAACTGGAGCAGCTATGCAACTGATCCCCGTCGTCACGGTTGACGGACCGAGTGGAGCTGGTAAAGGAACCCTGAGCAGTTTGCTTGCAAAAGAACTTCAATGGCACTTTCTCGACAGTGGTGCTATATATCGCGTGCTGGCTGTAGCCGCACTTCATCATGACATCCCGGTAGACGATGAGCCTTCTATTGTGCCGTTGGCAACAGGTCTTGATGTGAGTTTCGAGACCGACGGCGAAAGCAGTCGCATCATCCTTGAGGGCGAGGATGTCACAGACGATATCCGTACCGAGCAGGTTGGGGCGGTTGCCTCACAGGTAGCAGCATTACCTCGTGTACGCGAGGCATTGCTTCGACGTCAACGAGCGTTTCAGCAAGAACCTGGATTGGTCGCAGATGGTCGCGATATGGGTACTGTTGTATTTCCTGATGCACAGGTAAAACTTTTTCTGACTGCCAGCGCCGAAGCCCGCGCGGAGCGTAGATATAGTCAGTTGAAAGATAAGGGCATGGATGTTAACATTGCGCGCCTTTTAACCGATATCAAAGCTCGGGACGAACGAGACACCCAACGCGCAGTAGCGCCATTGGTACCGGCAGAAGATGCTGTAGTAATAGATTCCACGCATCTGGATATTACCCAGGTGTTTGAAAAAGCGATGGAAATTGTAAGAACAAAGGTACGTTGATTAACAGCGTTACCTTTATTTGTATTTCCGTTTTTTGTGATATGTCGACACAGGATGTGACGACTTTTGTTAGTAACCCCACGTTAGCCGGACTGTAATGTGGTTTTAAACTGAATAAATTAACTGAACTTATGACTGAAAATTTTGCACAACTTTTTGAAGAAAGCCTCCAGGAATTAGAAACACGCCCTGGTTCGATTGTTAAAGGTACCGTAGTTTCTATCGACAAAGACATCGTTCTTGTTGATGCAGGCCTGAAATCAGAAAGTGCTATCCCAGCTGATCAATTCAAAAATGCTGAAGGCGAATTAGAAATCGCTGTTGGCGATTCTGTAGACGTAGCACTCGACGCAGTAGAAGACGGTTTCGGTGAAACTATCCTGTCTCGTGAGAAAGCTAAGCGCCATGAAGCTTGGGTTGAGCTGGAAAAAGCTTACGAAGATAAAGCCACTATCAAAGGCGTTATCAACGGTAAAGTTAAAGGCGGTTTCACTGTTGAAGTTAACAGTGTACGCGCGTTCCTGCCAGGTTCTCTGGTTGACGTACGTCCAGTACGCGACACCACTCACCTGGAAGGTAAAGAGCTTGAATTTAAAGTAATCAAGCTTGATGCGAAGCGTAACAACGTAGTTGTTTCTCGTCGTGCAGTTATCGAAGCAGAAAGCAGCGCAGAACGTGAAACTCTGCTGGCTAACCTGGAAGAAGGTCACGAAATCAAGGGTATTGTTAAGAACCTGACTGATTACGGTGCGTTCGTAGATCTGGGTGGCGTAGATGGTCTTCTGCACATCACCGATATGGCTTGGAAGCGCGTTAAGCACCCAAGTGAAATCGTAAACGTTGGTGACGAAATCAACGTTAAAGTTCTGAAGTTCGACAAAGACAAGCAACGTGTATCTCTGGGCATGAAGCAAATGGGCAACGATCCATGGCACGACATTTCTCAGCGTTACCCAGAAAGCACTAAGATCTCTGGTCAGGTAACTAACCTGACTGACTATGGTTGCTTCGTAGAAATCGAAGACGGCGTAGAAGGTCTGGTTCACGTTTCTGAAATGGATTGGACTAACAAGAACATCCACCCATCTAAAGTTGTTAGCTTAGGCGACACTGTAGAAGTTATGGTTCTGGAAATCGACGAAGAGCGTCGTCGTATTTCTCTGGGTCTGAAGCAGTGTATTGCTAACCCTTGGGAAGAGTTCGCGAAGTCTCACGAGAAAGGCGACAAAGTGTCTGGTAAGATCAAGTCAATCACTGACTTCGGTATCTTCATCGGCCTTGACGGCGGCATCGATGGTCTGGTTCACCTGTCTGACATCAGCTGGAACAAAACTGGCGAAGACGCAGTTCGTGAATTCAAGAAAGGCGACGAAATCTCTGCCGTTGTTCTGCAAGTCGACCCAGAGCGTGAGCGTATCTCTCTTGGCGTTAAGCAAATCGAAGAAGATCCTTTCAACAAGTATCTGACAGATAACAAGAAAGGTGCTATCGTTAACGGTACAGTTACTGCTGTTGACGCGAAAGGCGTTACAGTTAACCTGTCTGAAGAAGTTGACGGCTACATCCGTGTTGCTGACTTGTCTCGTGACCGTGTAGAAGACGCTTCTGAAGTTGTTAGCGTAGGCGAAAGCATCGAAGCGAAATTTATGGGCGTAGACCGTAAAAACCGCACTGTTAACCTGTCTGTTAAAGCGAAAGATCAGGCTGACGAAAAAGAAGCTATCGACAAAGTTAACCAGCAGGAAGACGCTGGCTTCGCAAACGCGATGGCAGAAGCATTTAAAGCTGCTAAAGGCGAATAATGCAAATACGGGTGTGCTAAACCCACACCCGTTCCGTAGTAGCTGTACCATAATGTTTTTACGAGAGAGGTTTTAGATGACCAAGTCGGAACTGATTGAACGGCTCGCGGACCAGGCGCGACATATCCCGGCAAAAGATTTAGAGCTGGCGATTAAAGAAATTCTGGAACAGATGGCGCAAACTCTGCAAAAGGGTGAGCGTATCGAAATTCGTGGTTTTGGTAGTTTTTCACTGCATTACCGCGCTCCGCGTGTTGGGCGTAACCCTAAAACCGGAGATACCGTTAAACTTGATGGTAAATATGTTCCACACTTTAAACCCGGTAAAGAATTACGTGAACGGGTAGATAGCGCCATCAGCGCTTAATTCTAAAAAGCCGCATTCTGCGGCTTTTTTTATTTCTGCTCTTTGTTATTTCTGCAATCGCATAACTACGTATCCCCATTCCGTAAGAAGCATAATAAGAACGCGGTAGACCATCTTTATCAATAAGTCTAATTTATAAGATTAAAACTTGACCACGATCTCATAATCGATATATTAGAAAGGTGCTAATTAATACTTTTTTGCTGTAATAATAAAAATAATGCCAGCTTCCGAAGAACAACAGGTCATAAAACAGTATCAGCCGCTCATTAGAGCGCTTATTCCTTACGAGCAAGATAATAGACTGCTCGAAGGCCTGAACAAGTTCACGGGTCGTGTTTCGGCTTCTATTCGCAAAACAATTAAAGAAGAAGTCATCAGGCTCACGTCACTGACTGACGCGCCAGCGGACAATTCCTCCTTTGCACAATTTCCTGTTTTCAAATTTTCCCATTTTGGGGTCGAAATGCGGCTCGATAAAGTGGGGGCGCAAATACTGCAAAAAGAGTCCGAACTTTATCGAGAGCGTTATACGGTTGGTGTTTTTGAAACCATCACTAATTCTGATTTTTATAAAGAACACCTTAAGAAGGAAAATCATAAAAAAATCGTTGATGCGTTCACAATCGAAAGCCAAACGTTAGACGACATTAATTTTGGTGATGAACTGGCAATTACACCCCATTTTCCCGTGTCTTCACTTGAGTTCGAAAAAGGGCGTAGCTGTACGGTATCTTCGTTTGCCAGTAACAGTATGTCGCTTGAGAGCAAGCGCCCGCCGAAAGTAAGCTCGAAAGAGGTATTTAGTTTTCATTTACCCGAGATACCAGGCATACCCAAAGAGCAGGCTGTTAGATACATGGTAAGTGCGATTAAATTCAATAAGCACACCGAAAAATACGAAACGCACTTTCGACTTCACCCGACTACCGACCCAAAAATAGTGGCAGCACTAAAAAAATATGTGAACATGGCTTCGTTTCAACAGCCTTTGCAGCGTGAACTGGAAAGTGAACGAGCCATGCAAGATCTTGAGCGTGATCGTATTCTCGATAATAGCCCGTGGGTTCCGGTATTTTTGCAAGTGAATAAGCAAGGTGTAACACCGCTCTCGGTGCTTTTCACGGCCGCTAACGAACAGTTTAGTGGCGGAATTCCTGCCACTCATGATCTCACTCGCCCAAAGCTTATCGCACGAGTCATGGCTGAGATGACGACGTACTCTGAGTCGTTTGTCATAACAGGGTTAATACAAACAAAGCAGGGCGAGGTAAGAATTGCCGCGACAATTCGTGAGCTCGAGAAAGCTGGCATAATCGCTCAGGTTGTTCACTTGCTCAATGCGAATAACTCGATGTACTGCGCACACTGTCGCTTGCAGCAGGTTGGTAACGTAGATAAGCAAAAAGCGTTTGCCATTCATGACATTGTCTCGAACGAGAACGAGCAGCTAATGCAGATTTCCCATGTCATGTTTTATCGAAATGCGACGGAAAGTTTGACTGGCTTGGCTCTGAGTCAGCGACTGCCGATGCCAGCAATCCCCGATGAATTCTTGCAAGACACCGCGAAAGCGAAAATTTCGCTGCTTTTTGATGAGCAACTTAACCGGCGTGCCGAAACCCGATATTTGCTGGAGAAGGAAGGGGCAATTAAAACGGGGTTGTTAAAATCACAACAGGTGTTCGTAAAAGACATCTCGCCCAATGGCATGTGTATTGAGCTGCCTGAACCACTATCGTCGGCTGAGAAAGAACTGAAGGTTTCCGTACCCGAGTTCAAACTCAAGTCTCAGCGTTACCGCGTTGTCGGTGTTTCGTCTTGCAAGAAGGTAATACGGCTAAAGCTGTTTGCAAAACGAGAGACAGTTTGTGCAAGCATTAATCAGTTAGTAAATAAAAATATCAGTTACTTTAAATCTCGCGATTTAACGGTAATTCAGCGAAGAAGCCACCGATTTGCCTGGGAACTGGCTGTTCGTCATCATCCCTCTGCCAGCATTTTGTGTATTAATAACCGTTATTTAATCAACCGTCTGAAAACACTTTATCAGGCCAGTGAATGCAGTGATTTATATCCATTTTCTGTTATCGAAAATGTGGTGCCTATGCATGGCTTTTTCGCCGATAAAAACGCGGATAAGCCTAAGTCTCGTTTGCTATCGGAAATGTTCGAGGGAAAAGTAACCTCCGCGAATGTCGTGCATTGCGTGCGTAAAAGCGATAGCAAGCTGGTTTACCTTCCAGAACAAGAGTATTTCTTCGGTGTGTTAAGAAAGCAGGTGCATAACCATTTGACTGAAAACAAAATTGAGTTATGCGTAACCAAGGTTGACGTAAGCCGATGCCAAAATCACGAAACAACTATGTCTAAAAAGCGCCTGGCTCAGCTTTCTCGTATCGATAAACCCATGTACGATCGCTTCAGCGTAATGCAGACCTCTTATAGTCATGTATTGTATTTGACTAGCGAATCTGCTCTTCACAGCGCAGTGATGCGCGCAAAATTGCGTCCGGTCAAAGCTAAAGCTGAGCAAAAGCAGGCTGCAGCGACAGCATAACGTAGATTTTTACTGATTCTGATATTATGTTTTCCTTCAATTTGCTATCCTTTTGCTTAGTTGAAAAACAAAGGTTTTTACGTTGAAAGGAATAATCACACTTCTTGTTATCGTTTTCCTGTTAGTGATGGCATTCGCCATTGGCTCGCAGAACGAAACGCTAGTGACCGTTAATTATTTGATAGCGCAGTCTGAACTCCGGATGTCTACGCTAATCGCTATTACGTTATCCATTGGTATCCTTATAGGATTACTCATGATGCTTCTTAGCTGGCTGAGCTTGCGTGTTCAGCTCGTTGCGGTGCGGGGCCGGTTACGCAAGGCGACGAAAGAATAAAATATGCTGGAATTGTTGTTTCTTCTTTTGCCTGTTGCGGCCGGCTACGGTTGGATAATGGGCCGCAACAGTGTGCGTCAAGCGCAGCGGAAACAATCGAGCATTTTATCCCGTCATTATTATAAAGGCCTCAATTTTCTTTTATCCGACCAGCCTGATAAAGCTGTCGATACACTCATCAAGATGATCAACCTCAATAGCGATACGGTGGAGACTCACATCGCCATGGGGAACTTTTTCCGACATCGCGGAGAAATAGATCGCGCCATCAAAATTCATCAAAACCTGGTTTCAAAAGAGGAAATTCAGGGAACACAGCAAGAAAACGCGCTCAAAGAGTTAGGCAAAGATTACATGCAGGCCGGGTTTCTGGAACGTGCTGAAGGTGCTTATCTGCAATTATTGAATAGCGATAGGCACTATCAGGTCGCTCAACAACAATTATTCAGCATTTATCAGACAACCAAAGAATGGGAGCGCGCCATCGAGCTTGCTGAGCGTATGGTGGAGTGCCATGGCGATACAGATGATGTGAGTGAACGGCTTGCCCATTTTTATTGCGAGCAGGCACAAATAGAACAGAGCAATGGTCAGCAGGGCGACGCACTGATATTGCTTCAAAAAGCGGTAAACGCTGATGAGCATGCTGTACGTCCCTGGCTTATGCTGGGACATATTGCGTTAGACCAAAAACGATATTCCGACGCGAATGCCTATTTTATTCAAGTTGCAGAACACGACCTGAACTGGTTTAGTGAAGCGGTTCCAAGTTTAGAAGTCATCGCTAACGAAACCGGAGATTGGGATGGTTTCGAGAAAGCATTGGCTTCGCATTGGCAAGAATGTGCAACGTCTTATCTCGCCATGGTCGATATTAAAATTCACCAAGGTAAAACATCCGAAGCTGCCCAATATTTGCTTGATCAATTGCGCAAGCGTCCTACCATGAAAGGGTTCAAAACCCTCATGGGGCTTTATATAGACCAAATCAACGATACTGAATCCGCAGATAGTTTACGTTTGTTGAAAGGTTTAGTTGAAGAACAGATCAAGCAGCGTCCCAAGTACCGCTGTGCAAGTTGCGGGTTTTCTGGAAGAAAACTGTATTGGCTATGCCCATCCTGTAAGAAATGGAATGTAGTAAAACCCATCAAAGGCTTAGACGGAGAATAAATCTCTCATGCAAGATCCTAAAGTCATCGTCGCTCTCGATTACGACAATGCAGACAATGCCCTGGCATTTGTTGACCAGCTAGACCCAAGCCTGTGCCGGCTGAAAATCGGTAAGGAAATGTTTACCTTATTCGGCCCAGAACTGGTTAAAAAGCTTCAGAATAAAGGCTTTGATATCTTTCTTGATCTCAAATTCCACGACATTCCGAACACGGTTGCCAAAGCATGTAAAGCGGCAGCAGAAATGGGCGTGTGGATGGTAAATGTCCATGCAAGTGGCGGCCTGGAAATGATGAAAGCAGCGAAACTGGCCATTGAATCCAGCTCTCATCCACAAACCAAACTGATCGCCGTAACAGTATTAACCAGTATGGATGAAGCACAACTTCAACGTGTTGTTCCTGGTGTAACACCTGCCCAACAGGTTGAGAAGCTTGCGGCGCTCACTTTTGAAGCGGGCCTGGATGGTGTTGTTTGTTCGGCACAAGAAGCCGTGCTTCTACGGAAAACCATGAAGGCACCTTTCTTGTTGGTCACGCCTGGTATTCGTCCTGCTGGCAGTGATGTTGGCGACCAAAAACGTGTGATGACACCCGTCGATGCGATGGAAGCCGGCGTGAGTTACCTTGTGATGGGCCGTCCTATTACCCAGGCAGACGAGCCCATTACCGTATTAAAAGAAGTAAACGCATCACTTTAAATATATTGTGGTTTATAAAACAAAAGCCCCGCTGTGTTCGCACACCGCGGGGCTTTTTCAGTAACTACTACTGATTATTTCAACGCTTCTTCTGCTGGTGTGTAGGTGAGGCCCAGCTTTTCACCTAAAGCATCAACTACGGCTTTGTAAGTCACTTTACCTTCGTGAACGTTCAGTCCGTTCAACAAATGTTTGTCATCGAGCATGGCTTTCTTAGGCCCTTTGTTGGCCAATGCCAGACCAAACGGCAGCGTTGCATTGTTCAGCGCCATGGTTGATGTACGAGCAACACCGCCCGGCATATTTGCTACACAGTAATGAACTACGTCATCAATAATGTATACAGGATCTTGGTGAGTGGTGGCCTTAGAGGTCGCAAAACAACCGCCCTGGTCAATTGCAACGTCAACCACGACTGAGCCTGGCTTCATCGCTTTGATGTGTTCTTCGTTCAGCAGTTTAGGAGCAGCCGCACCCGGAATAAGTACCGCGCCAACCACTAAATCAGCTTTTGAAGAATATTGCTCGATAGCATCTACTGTTGAGAATACTGTTTTTACCTGACCATTAAAGATATCGTCAATCTGACGTAAACGAGGTAGAGAGCGATCCAGAATAGTGACATCTGCCCCCATACCCACAGCCATTTTCGCCGCGTTAATGCCTACCACGCCGCCGCCGATTACTAATACTTTTCCTGGTGCTACGCCTGGTACACCGCCGAGTAACGTACCACTGCCGCCATGCGCTTTCTCAAGGTAGTGCGCACCTGCTTGAACAGACATACGACCTGCAACTTCACTCATTGGTGCTAGCAGAGGTAGACCACCACGGTCATCTGTCACTGTTTCGTAAGCAATACACGTTGCGCCTGAGGCAATGAGAAGCTCTGTTTGCACTGGGTCTGGGGCAAGGTGAAGGTAAGTGTACAGGGTTTGGCCTTTTCTCAGCATCTTACATTCGTTTGGCTGTGGCTCTTTCACTTTAACGATCATTTCTGCTTCGGCAAAAATTTCTTCCGCTGTTGCAGCGATATGTGCACCAGCAGCGATATACATATCATCAGTAAATCCAATCGCTGTACCTGCGTTGGTTTCCACAACGACACTATGACCGTTTGTGACAAACTCCTTCACTGCGGCTGGCGTCAGGCCAACACGGTACTCATGGTTTTTAATTTCTTTTGGTACACCTACTAACATAGAACCCTCAATCATTGCTGTTTTATTGTGTTTTGAAGTGCCGCAGTATACGTGATGAAAAAACGAAGTTTGTGCTGAAGATTTCTGAGATGCCATGTTATATTCTGAGTTATAGCCAAATTGCGGAATATAATATGCTGGTAAAAACCCCGAAACACCTTGACCGAATAGACAGGAATATACTCATTCAACTTCAGAAAGACGGCAGAATTTCTAACGTTGAATTGGCAAAATCAGTGGGGTTGAGTCCGAGTCCGTGTTTGGAAAGAGTCAAGCGGCTAGAGGCGCAGGGATACGTAAAGGGCTATCACGCAACACTCGAACCTGAGAAGCTAGGCGCAGCTATGTTGGTGTTTGTTGAGATTACCTTAACAAAGACTTCAGTGGATATATTTGCAGAATTTTCTGCTGCCGTTCAAGATCAGGAAGACATTCAAGAATGTCACCTTGTTTCTGGCGATTTTGATTTTTTGTTGAAAGCCAGAGTGGCTGACATGTCGAGTTATCGAAAGTTACTTGGCGATACATTATTACGGCTTCCTGGCGTGAGTGAATCTCGTACTTACGTGGTGATGGAGGAAGTAAAAAGTACTACCTCTTTACGTATAAACCTCAAATGAGCTGTGAGTCGGTCAATTTCGATTAGAAAGTCGTCATGCAGATGTACCGTAGGCAGATTAAAATAGGTAACTAAGCTACCTTTATGGTAGGCTTTTGCTATAAAAACACCTGTTGAAACGAGGGAATTTCAGGTTGTATTCAGCCATGATTCAGCAGGGTTGCAAATAATAATGAATGTTTCAAACAGGCCGGCGTTGTCTTCCGTGTGCAGGGAAATGCCTTTACACAAACGCCTGGCTGATATTAGTGATTAGGGTTTATGGCGCGTTTAACAGGTGTTCAGCGATTACTCGAGGCCGGCATGATTGTCGCCAGTGTGTTCGCTTTCTTCATTCTACTGGCATTAGCTTCCTTCCATCCCGGCGATCCGGGGTGGAGTCAGGCCGGGCTGCAACTCGATGTACATAACTGGGTTGGCGCTACCGGGGCATGGGTTGCCGATTTGTTATTGTTTAGCTTTGGTTGGCTGGCCTATTTATTACCTTTCTGTTTTGCCTTCATTGGCTGGTTTCTTTTCCAGCATGTGAAAGATCTTGATGAGTTCGATTATCTTACTATCGGATTGCGTATCATCGGCGGCTTGCTGATTGCGTTGGGCGTAACAGGCATCGCCAGCATTAATTTCAACGATTTGTATAACTTTTCTGCCGGCGGCTTTGTCGGTGATGTCATCAGTTCAGCGCTCATTCCGTATTTTAATACTGCCGGAACCATTCTGCTGCTGCTTTGTTTTTCCTGCACCGGTTTCACCTTGCTAACCGGCATCAGCTGGTTGGACATAATTGATGGTCTGGGAAGTGCCACCATATGGTTTGGACGCAAAACGATTACGGTACCACAGCAACTCATTGGTCTTGAAATGCCACGTCTTGCGCTTTCTTCTCCGGAAAAATCAGCGGGGCAGGGGAGTGACGATTCTCTCGATGTGACAACGTTGAGGGCTGCCCCTCCTGCAGATGATGAAAAGCCCACGAAGACGTCCACTGGCCGTACATATGGCAGTTCAAACAGGGACGAACCTTCTTTTAGTATTCCAGATGAAGTGTTTGCTGACGAAGAAGAACCCGAATATACCCTGAATGAAGGCAGCAGCGACAAAGTTGATAGCAAATCTTCAGGATTTTCTTTTAGCAGCTTAAAAGAAAAAGTCATGCCAACAAAAGAGAAAGCCCCATCAGAGCCCGAAGTAGAAAAATCGGAACCTACTTTCTCTGCGTTTGATGATGTCTCAGAAACCGACAACACAAGTACGGAAAGTGGAATCAATACGCCACCGTGGACAGAAGAACCAACGGCTGCCCAACAGCCTGAAACGTCGGGCACTGCGCCTGCAGCTTCGCAAAAGTCGAAAGCGCCTACCACGTTGGCAGAGGCCGTGGCTGCAAAAGAAGCAGAAAAAGCTGAAATTGCTGCACTTGGTCCCATGCCTTCATTTGAACTGTTGGATCGCCCGAATCGGAAAGAAAACCCCATCACCCAGGAGGAAATGGATATGCTTTCCCGCCTGGTTGAAGACAAATTGAAAGACTTCAACATTGAAGCGAACGTGGTAGGTGTTTATCCAGGCCCGGTGATTACCCGATTCGAACTTGATTTAGCCCCTGGTGTGAAAGTCAGTAAGATTACTGGTCTTTCAAAAGACCTAGCACGTGCTATGTCTGCAATGTCAGTACGCGTGGTGGAAGTTATTCCTGGTAAGTCGGTTATTGGTCTTGAGTTACCGAACAAAAAGCGCGAGATGGTAAGTTTAAAAGAAGTGATCACCTGCGACGCTTTCCAGAGTAATAAATCGGCGCTAACCATGGTATTAGGTGCGGATATCAGCGGAAAACCTGTGGTGGTTGATCTTGCGAAAATGCCACATTTGTTGGTAGCCGGTACCACAGGTTCAGGTAAATCGGTAGGCGTAAACGTAATGATTCTGAGCTTGCTGTATAAGTCTAAGCCAGAAGATGTACGCATGATAATGATTGACCCGAAAATGCTCGAGCTCTCGGTATATGAAGGCATTCCGCATTTGCTTGCTGAAGTGGTAACTGACATGAAAGAAGCCGCCAATGCCTTGCGTTGGTGTGTGGGCGAAATGGAGCGTCGTTATAAGCTAATGTCTGCGCTGGGCGTACGTAACCTCAAAGGTTATAACGCCAAAGTGCTGCAAGCCATTGAAGACGGCGAGCCGATTAAAGATCCACTGTGGCGTACCGAAGACAGTATGGAACAGGAAGCGCCTGACCTCGAGAAATTGCCTGCGATTGTCGTGGTGGTGGACGAATTCGCTGATATGATGATGATCGTCGGCAAAAAAGTAGAAGAACTGATTGCCCGGATTGCACAGAAAGCCCGTGCTGCGGGAATACATCTTATCCTCGCGACTCAACGCCCATCGGTAGACGTTATCACGGGTCTGATTAAGGCCAATATTCCCACCCGTATTGCGTTCCAGGTATCCAGTAAAATTGATTCCCGCACTATCCTTGACCAACAGGGCGCAGAAGCCCTTCTCGGCATGGGTGATATGCTTTATTTGCCGCCAGGCAGCCCTGTTCCTACCCGGGTGCATGGTGCATTTGTTGACGATCATGAAGTACACGCGGTGGTTAGCGACTGGCAGAAGCGCGGTAAACCCAATTACATCGATGAAATTCTAAACGGTGAATCGTCAGCCGAAATTCTGTTACCCGGTGAGGCGTCAGAGAATACCGACGAGGAATACGATGCTTTCTTCGATGAAGCCGTGGCATTTGTTACGGAAACACGACGGGCCAGTGTATCCTCAGTGCAGCGCAAATTCAGAATTGGTTACAATCGCGCTGCCCGCCTGGTAGAACAAATGGAAGCAAACGGTGTCGTATCTTCACCGGGCCACAACGGTAACCGGGAAGTTCTGGCACCACCTGCACCGAAGGAGTAATTAGTATGCGTCAGGTTTTAGCATTATCGGCAATGGTATGTTCTCTTAGTTTTTCATCTGTAGCGATGGCTGGTGATCAGGCCACCACAGAACTGCGCACCTTGCTCTCTCATATCAGTCAGTATAAAGCGAGGTTCAAACAAACCATTACTGACACCGAAGGTAATGTGGTTCATGAAACCAATGGAAATATTATGCTTGCTCGTCCAGATAAATTACGCTGGGAAACGGTATCACCAGACGAAAATACCTTGGTGGCCGATGGTGAAACCGTTTGGAATATCGACCCTTTCGTCGAGCAAGTCACGATTATCGATCAGAAAAAAGCGGTTAAAGATAACCCTATTATGTTGATCACTGCTACGGACGATGAGACCTGGGCGAAGTTCGTGGTGAGAAAAGCGGATGCGGTTAGCGACGAGTACTTTGTTACGCCGGTGAACCAGGATGGACAGATTCGTGAACTTACCCTTATTTTCAGTGATGACGCCTTAGTTGGCTTAACCACACTAGATGCACAGGAGCAAATTAGCAGTCTAAAATTCAGTGCCGTTGAGACCCAATTCCCTCTGGCAGCCGATGCCTTTACGCCTTCTTTTTCTGATTCTTACATAGTTGATGACCAGCGGTGAGTTTATTTTCTCAGGATGATTACGCGCCGCTTGCGGCGCGGATGCGCCCTGTCAGCATTGATGAATATGCAGGCCAGCAGCATTTATTAGGCGAGGGTAAACCGCTGAGAAAAATGCTCGAGGCGGGACAGTGTCACTCGATGATCTTGTGGGGACCACCCGGCACCGGCAAAACCACCTTGGCGGAAATGATTGCACAATATACTCATGCAAAAGTCGTCCGGTTGTCAGCAGTAACGGCGGGTGTGAAAGATGTACGTGCGGCCATGGAACAGGCAGAGATAGATAAACGTCATGGTCAGCGAACCCTGTTGTTTGTCGATGAAGTACATCGCTTCAATAAGAGCCAACAAGATGCCTTTTTGCCTTTTGTTGAATCTGGTGTGGTGACTTTCATCGGTGCTACCACCGAAAACCCATCGTTTGAACTGAATAATGCTTTACTGTCTCGGACCCGGGTATACGTACTCAAAGCGCTTGACGACGAGGCGCTGAATCGTTTGCTCGAACGGGCATTGCACGACACCGAGAAAGGTCTTGGCAGTCGTGGTTTGTCGCTTACTGATGAAGCGCGCAGTGCACTGATTGGGTTATGTGCTGGCGATGGACGTAGATTGCTTACGTACCTCGAATTAGCCAGTGATTTTGCTGAAGGTCATGAAATTGTCCTAGCCGATATTGAACAGGCTGTAGGCGAAAAAGTCGCAGCCTATGATAAAGGCGGTGATGCGTTTTATGATCTCATCTCTGCCTTCCATAAATCGGTAAGGGGCTCTGATCCTGATGCCGCATTGTATTGGTACGCCAGAATACTTAATGGTGGCGGCGATGCACTGTATGTAGCAAGGCGGTTGCTGGCGATTGCGTCTGAAGATATCGGTAACGCTGATCCCAGAGCCTTGCACCTTTGCGTAACTGCATGGGACTGTTATCATCGTGTTGGTCCCGCAGAAGGTGAACGGGCTATTGCTCAAGCCGCGGTGTATTGTGCCCTGGCGCCAAAGAGCAATGCGGTTTATATGGCGTTTTCGCAGGCGAAGCAGTTGGCCGCGAAAGCACCTGATTATCCTGTTCCCATTCACCTGCGTAACGCCCCAACTGCACTGCTTAAAGAGCTCGGCCATGGTGATGAGTACCGGTATGCCCATAACGAGCCAAACGCTTTTGCGGCGGGTGAAGTGTATCTGCCACCTGAACTTGCTGGGAATCGGTTCTACGAGCCTTCCGAGCGTGGGCTGGAACAAAAACTAAAAGCGAAGCGGGATTTTCTCGACGCACTCAATCAACAAGCATGGAATAAAAAGGGATAACACAATGCCAACAGGGATTGTACTTTACTGTTATATTGCCGCTGGCGGTGCCATGGGGGCCTGCTTGCGCTATTTTGTTAGTTCAAACATCGATTCCTGGTTTGGAAAAGCGTTACCGTTTGGTACACTCACCGTCAATGTGGTTGGCTCTTTCAGCCTGGCACTTTTATATGGATTCATAGAGCGGAACGAACTGGTGGAATCACCGTATCGGGCGCTTATCGGTGTGGGCTTATTAGGCGCCTTTACCACCTTCTCCACGTTTTCAATTGAAACGCTGACACTACTGGAAAACGGCCTGATCATGAAAGCTGTTGCCAATGTGTTACTGAATGTCTGCCTTTGCCTGTTAGCAGGCTGGGCAGCCATAGCAATGATGAAAGGATAAAAAGAATTACATGTTAGATCCAAAGTTACTTCGCGCAGACATCGATAACACCGCGAAGCGTCTTGCAGAGCGTGGTTTCACGCTGGACGTAGATGCATTTAACGCACTGGAAGATAAGCGTAAGGGTTTACAGACCAAAACGCAGGAATTGCAAAACGAGCGTAATGTTCGTAGTAAATCTATCGGTAAAGCGAAAGCACAGGGTCAAGACATCGCACCACTGTTGGCTGAAGTCGGGCAGTTAGGCGATGATCTGGATGCCGCAAAAGCCGAACTTGATGCATTACTTAGCGAGATCAGTGCATTGACACAGGGTATTCCTAACTTACCGGATGCTTCTGTTCCTGCGGGTAAAGACGAAAACGACAATGTTGAAATTACTAAGTGGGGCACACCTGCTTCTTTCGATTTTGAAGTAAAAGACCATGTTGATGTCGCGGAAGGTTTGGGTAAGGGCGCCGACTTCGAAGTGGCAACTAAACTCACTGGAAGCCGCTTTGTGGTAATGCGTGGCCAGGTGGCGCGTTTACACCGTGCACTCGCGCAATTCATGTTAGACACCCACACCGGCGAACACGGCTATCAGGAAATGTATGTGCCTTACCTGGTAAACCATGACAGCTTGTACGGTACTGGGCAACTGCCAAAATTCGGTGAAGATCTTTTCCACACCAAACCCGCCACGGAAGAAGGTCAGGGGCTTTCTTTAATCCCAACTGCCGAAGTACCATTGACTAATATTGCCCGTGACGAAATCTTTGATGCGAAGCAATTGCCGGTAAAAATGACCGCACATACACCTTGTTTCCGCAGTGAAGCCGGTTCGTATGGTCGCGATACCCGTGGCCTAATTCGTCAGCATCAATTCGAGAAGGTTGAGCTAGTGCAACTGGTGAAGCCTGAAGATTCCTTCAATGCGCTGGAAGAACTAACCGGTCATGCTGAAGTTATTCTGCAGAAATTGGGCCTGCCATACCGTAAAGTTCTGTTGTGTACCGGCGATATGGGCTTTGGTTCGTGCAAAACCTATGATCTGGAAGTGTGGCTACCGGCGCAGGATACTTATCGCGAGATTTCATCTTGCTCAAACATGCTGGATTTCCAGGCGCGCAGAATGCAAGCACGTTACCGTAACCCTGAAACTAATAAACCAGAATTACTGCACACATTAAACGGTTCTGGCTTAGCGGTAGGGCGTACATTGGTAGCGGTTCTTGAAAACTACCAGCAAGCTGACGGCAGTGTGAAAGTGCCGGAAGTATTGATTCCTTACATGGCTGGCGTAACAGAAATTAAACCTTCCTGATAATTTCTGGCAGCTGTAAAAAAAGCGGAGATGTTAACTCCGCTTTTTTGTGTCTGGTAGAAAATTATAAACACTTTGCCGGTTTCGGCAGTCCCGCCAGCTTCGTAGCCTGCTTTGCGGGTCCTTTCTTAAAGAGGCGCTGAAGATAGCGGCTATTGCCTTTTTCTGGTCCGTGCTCAGCAGCAATGGCTTTCACCAGTGCGCGAATAGCTGGACTGGTGTCGTATTCCAGATAAAACGCGCGAACGAATCGCACCACTTCCCAATGCGCATCCGTCAGTTCAATGTTTTCTTGTTCAGCTAATAGCGGCACCATGCCTTCGTCCCATTGTGTGTGGTCCAAAAGATAGCCGTTTTTGTCTACCGCTATTTGCGCGCCGTTATATTCTAAAAAATGGGTGTCACTCATTTCACTACTACCTGTTTACCGTATTGCTCTATGAGCGCTACAATTTCACTGTCTGTTAACAAGGCTGCGTCTTCTACCTGCACACCACGTTGTTCGGCGTCGAGTTGACGTACTTTCAGTGTTGAGCACAAACTGGCTAGTTTATATATCTGATACACGCCATCTTCTAACAATATCACCGGTGATCCTGCCACATTCGCCGCAGCGAGGTAGCGATACATTTGCGGGGTTTCTGTGGCCGTATTAATCGTTACTATCATTAAAATGTCACCACGTGATCGGCTTGTTCGATAAGCATAATAATTCCTGCATCGTCGAGAGGCTCAGCTAAGTCTGATACGATATCTAACGAATAGTTTTGTGCGCCCATGCCCTGGCGTTCTATATCGCTTTGCGCGTAATAGCATTCCTCAATATCGAAAAACGGTAATGATTTAAGTCGCTTGCTTTGATCTTTAACCCCGTTGACTTTCTTTTGCGGCAATAGCTGATACAGACCATTCCCTTCGAATATTATCACTACCTCATGACCGTAGTTCGTAGCGGCAAGTGCAAAATCCAATCCGTCAGATGCATCGCTGGTACCATAAGGTGCGCTGGTCAATCTAATCAATAGTTTAGCCATTAGAATTGCACCAGATGTTTGCTGTTGTGTAAATCGGCAAAAAATTCACCCAGCCCCGTCTGTTCAAACGGTACAATGTCATTTGCATTTATACCGCGCTTTTCGCCAGCGGTCATACAAACCCGTAAGGTTACATTATGTTTTTGCTTCAGTGTTTTCCATGCCGCGAAATAATTGGTTTCATCATTCGGCGGGGCCATTGCGGGCATCGCATTATAAATCCCACGCTGATAAAAAAATATTTGGTCAATATGATGCCCATCAGCCAAGAGCTGATGACAGAAGGCAAGGGCAGTAGACGCTCCCTGATCGTCATAAGGCGCTGATGTAACAAGGACGGTGTAATTAGACATAGAAATAAAAAAAACACCCCGTTTGGGGTGTTTTCTCCAGACTCACGGGTAACGATTAGTCGTCGCTACCGAACGCACCTAACAGATGCAGAATCGCTGTGAACAGATTGTAGATGTTCAGGTACATCGATACTGTTGCACGAATGTAGTTAGTTTCGCCACCGTTAACGATACGGCTGGTATCGAACAGAATGAAACCAGACATTATGAAAACAATTGCTGCACTAATTGCCAGTGAAACCGCAGGTACCATAAAGAATATGTTAGCGATACCAGCAACAATGGCTACAACCAAACCAACAATCAGAAAACCGCCCAGGAATGAGAAGTCTTTCTTAGTGGTGAGTGCATAACCAGAAAGCGCGAAGAATACCAGTGCTGTTGCACCTAAAGCCTGCATAATAAGGCCCGGACCACCCATTGCGAGATAAAACTGCAATGTATAACCCAAAGATGCACCCATCAAGCCGGTGAAAGCAAATACCCAGTAAATACCGGAAGCTGAATCCGCTTTTTTCTGAACTACGAATAAAGTGATGAAAGCGCCGATGGTCATTACCAGAGACATAATAGGTGAAATACCTACTGCCATGGCAATGCCGGCACAAACAGCACTGAAAGCCAGGGTCATGGCAAGCAGCATATAAGTATTGCGAAGCACCTTATTGGTTTGCAATACTGACTGTTGAGATGCACCTGCATACATCG
Organism: Alteromonas sp. ABH2_165; assembly: GCF_056159945.1. NCBI lineage: Bacteria > Pseudomonadati > Pseudomonadota > Gammaproteobacteria > Alteromonadales > Alteromonadaceae > Alteromonas > Alteromonas sp. ABH2_165. The sequence continues at coordinate 130,504 of NZ_JBSWWF010000009.1, read as the reverse complement.
AACGTTGATCCATTGTTTCCTCCAGAAGGATATCGTTAAAAACCAAAAAAATATGGTGATGTAATCTTAGGTCATTTGTATGGGTTTTGGTTCAATATTTCAAGTGCTTTCCACATCAAAGACACCCCTTGTAACATCTTACGTTTAATTAATACGCAAGTTGGGGTAAATCCAGACCAGTTTGTTTAAAACATAAGCGCTTGAACAGTTTTTTAAAATTATCCCTTTACAGCCATAAAAATATCATTAAGATACGCAGCACTTACGGAGAGATGGCAGAGTCCGGCTGAATGCACCTGACTTGAAATCAGGCGAAGGGTCAAACCTTCCGGGGGTTCGAATCCCTCTCTCTCCGCCATATTCTACAAAACACCGCCTCCCAGGCGGTGTTTTTGTTTGTGCAGATTGATCGCTTCCAAATAGCCATAGCATGTTGTTTGTCATCGCTTCTTTAAAATTAGATTTAGCGGTGACGATAGACGACAGCAAACTGGTGGCATATTGGTCGCTTTATCAGCCAATATGGCAAAATTTGCACACATTGTTTATTGATTGCGCATTCGATTGATTTTGTGAGAAAAAAGACTTTTCACAGCGAAAAAAATCATTATTATACGCAGCACTTACGGAGAGATGGCAGAGTCCGGCTGAATGCACCTGACTTGAAATCAGGCGAAGGGTCAAACCTTCCGGGGGTTCGAATCCCTCTCTCTCCGCCACATTCTAGAAAACACCGCCTCTCAGGCGGTGTTTTTTTTGTGCCGTTCTCAGTTAACATTACATTTCCTTCATTGATCTGACTTAATCTGTTCACGTAGAAAATTGATTATATTTCGTTATGAAAGATAATTTAGTCGGGGCAGGTCATATTTCCTAATATAACCAGATAGTTCATCAGTTATCTGCCATCCGCATTATTCTCCTCAATTGAGCATTTTAAAAAGTAAAAAAGGGTTGCTATGGACGTCCTGCACACACCACATCTGCAAGAAGGCACCGTAGATGAAAAAAGAAAAGAGATCTTGGCGTATTTTCATCAGTCTTTTGATCGTTACGAAAGCCTGTTTTCGGTATTAAAAAATGACGAAGCGTTTTATCAACGCCCTGAAAAGTTACGTCATCCACTCATTTTCTATTTTGGGCATACGGCAACGTTCTTTATAAATAAGTTAGTGTTAGCCAAGTTAATAAACGACCGCATCAATCCGCATTTTGAGTCGCTGTTCGCCATTGGCGTTGATGAAATGAGTTGGGATGACCTCAACGACGACAATTATGCGTGGCCAGCGGTTTCTGAAGTCAGAGCGTATCGTGCCCAGGTTCGCCGATTAGTTAGCGATTTAATTGCCACGCTTGATTTCCGTTTACCCATTGACTGGGAAAGCCCCATGTGGCCAATTATCATGGGCATTGAGCACGAAGGCATTCATCTGGAAACGTCCTCCGTGTTAATCCGCCAGTTACCGCTCCCGTTTGTCCAACAACAGCTTGATTGGTCTCCTTGTGCAGAGAGCGGCGATGCACCTGCAAATACACTTTTACCTGTTGAAGGCGGCGAGATAACCGCCGGTAAACCTTTCAGCGCGGCCTATTACGGTTGGGACAATGAATATGGTGAACATCATGCTGAAGTAAAACCTTTCTCAGCGTCGCAGTTTCTTGTAAGTAATGGCGAATTTCTTCGCTTTGTCACCGATGGCGGTTATGCTTCGCCAAAATACTGGGAAGAAGAAGGCAAGCAGTGGCTGGCTTACACCAAGGCTGCCCATCCCGTATTTTGGCGAAAAGAAGGCAATAGCTATATTTATCGCGCAATGACCCAGGAGATGCCGCTTCCTATGGACTGGCCTGTTGATGTGAACTATCACGAAGCAAAGGCCTTTTGTAATTGGCTTGGCAGTAAAACTGGGAAAAATATTCAATTACCCACTGAAGATGAATGGTGTCGCTTGCGTGATGAGGCCGGTGTAGATGAAACCCTGTATAACGATAGCTGGAATATTGGTCTGAATGGGCCCGCGTCGTCGGTACCCGTTAATCGATTTCAACGAAATGGCTTTTATGACGTTGTAGGTAATGTATGGCAATGGACCGAAACCCCGATTTATCCTTTTGATGGTTTTCAGGTGCACCCCTTGTACGATGATTTCACCACGCCAACTTTCGATAACAAACATAATCTGTTTAAAGGGGGCTCATGGGTATCGACTGGCAACGAAGCCATGAAACACAGTCGATATGCATTTCGCCGTCACTTCTTTCAACATGCAGGCTTCCGTTATGTTGAGTCTGACGAGGTAATTAAAGTGAACGATCTCGATTACGAGAGTGATACACAGGTTTCTCAGTACAGTGAGTTCCACTATGGAGCGAACTACCACGGCGTGCCGAACTTTGCTTCTGCTTCCGTGGCTTACGCAATGCAGTTTGTGAAAGACAAACCCACTGCAAAAGCATTGGATTTAGGCTGTGCTGTTGGTCGGGCAAGCTTTGAACTGGCAAGATACTTCGATGTGGTTGACGGCATCGATTTTTCTGCGCGTTTTATTAAAACGGCGTATGCCATGCAGCAACACGGAGAAGTACGTTATAACCTGATTGACGAAGGTGATCTCACGACATTTAAGGTGGTGCGCCTGGCAGATTTAGGATTGAGTGAAACGGCAGACAAGTGCCAATTTGCTCAGGGGGATGCATGCAACCTCAAACCCCAATTCACCGGCTACGACTTTATTTTAATGAGTAACCTGATCGACCGGGTTTACGAGCCGAAAAAACTGCTTAATGAAATAAGAGAGCGATTAAATGTTGGTGGCATTCTGGTGGTGGCATCGCCGTTTACATGGTTGGAAGAATATACCGCCAGAGAAAACTGGTTGGGTGGATACAAAGATGAAAACGGTGAAACCCTTACCTCTACCGCTGCCCTTGAACAGGCACTTGGTGACCATTTTGCCCGCGTTGCAGCGCCACAGGAGCTGCCTTTTGTCATTCGTGAAACGAAACGTAAATTTCAGCATTCATTATCAGAATTTAACGTATTTGAACGTGTGAAATAGTTTATTTCCTTCATGTTTCACGTTTAGCTTTATTATAATGTGAAAGCAAGCCGGGCCTCCGGCTTGCTGTTTTGTTTTCTAATCATTTCCTTCATCGCACTGCGACGCCACCAAGATGGTGCGCGTTACGCCATTAATAGATTCTAAGAAATAGAACAGTCAACGCTAGTTTCTGAAGTATTAATCCGTCTCTACAGGATTAAAATACGCACATTACCTTTGCAGGAGAAAAACATGCGTTATATCAGAAAGGCCAGTGAGCGCGGGCACGCCAATTTTGGCTGGCTCAATTCCCATCATTCGTTTTCGTTCGGTCGCTATTATGACACTGAACATATGGGAATTTCTATACTTCGGGTTATTAACGATGACCGCGTCGCGCCTGGAAGAGGGTTCGAAACTCATGGCCATAAAGATATGGAAATCTTGTCATATGTAATAGAAGGTCAATTGGCACACAAAGACAGTACGGGAAACAGCGATGTGATCCCGGCGGGTGATATTCAGCGCATGACGGCAGGGCGCGGTATCATGCACAGCGAGTTTAACGGTTCTGATAAAGATGAAGTCCATTTTCTACAAATATGGGTACTACCGGCCCAAAACGCGTTAACGCCAGGTTATGAGCAAAAAACAATTCAGCAGAAAGGGGCGCTTACGCCAATGGTTACACCAGACGGACGAGCAGGCACTGTAAAAGTGCATCAGGATATGACCCTATCGCGCCTGCGCTTGTCAGAAAATGAATCGATTTCTATCGCGACTGAAAAACGCATGGGTTATTTGCACGTAATAAAGGGGGAGATTAGTATCGACAGCCAATCGTTTGAAGCTGGTGATGGACTTGGTGTTTACCAGGACGACACCCTGCAAATACATGCACACGACGATACCGAAGCGCTCTGGTTTGATTTGCCACAGCTTTAAAAGTGTTTGTAGTAAGACTATCTTCACTCTCACTGAATAAATGGTATTATGACCTCCGCAGTTTAGTGGCTGCGTTCAATACTTATAATAACGATTATTCAGTGAGCACAAACGTGATAAAGATTATCCTGGCAGATGACCATGAGTTGGTCAGAACAGGGATTCGACGCATCCTGGACGATGTCTCCGACTTTTCAGTCGTAGCGGAAGCAAAAAACGGGGAAGATGCAGTTAAATATTGCAGACAAAATGCCCCGGATATCGTTTTAATGGACGTCAATATGCCCGGCATGGGCGGATTGGAAGCCACAAAAAAAATCGTTCGCATGTCCGAAAACACGCGTGTTATTTGTTTATCCATGCATAAAGAACACCCTATTCCTTCGCAGGTTATGCAAATTGGTGCCTTTGGTTTTCTGACTAAAGATGCCGATCCCGATGAAATGATCCGTGCGATTTACAAGGTGCATTCAGGTCAAAAGTTCCTCCCGCCTGAAATTGCGCAAAGTATTGCTATAAGTAAGTTAGCGCCAGATGCTGATAACCCTTTCGATAATTTGTCCAGTCGTGAACTAAATATCGCGATGCGCCTTACAAAAGGACAGAAGGTGCCTGAAATTGCTAACGAGCTCAGTATCAACGCCAAAACAGTCAATACTTATCGCTATCGTATGTTCGAAAAACTCGACGTAAAAACCGACGTTGAGCTGACGCACTTGGCACTCAGGCACAAACTCATCGATCCCAATATGCTTTGATTTGCTGAATGTCACAATTCGACCACAATGATTTCCTGAAAAACCTTACTAGCCAGCCTGGCGTGTACCGCATGTACAACGCCGAAGGCGAGGTGATATACGTTGGTAAGGCTAAAAACCTTAAAAATCGGGTCTCCAGTTATTTTCGAAAAAATGTAGATAATTCCAAGACCCGGTCGCTGGTAGCGAACATCGCCAGCATGGATGTAACGGTGGTGAATAGTGAAACCGAAGCATTCCTGCTAGAAAACAATTTTATTAAGAAATATAAGCCGCGATATAACGTGGTGATGCGGGATGATAAATCTTACCCGTTTATATTTTTGTCTGATCATAAACACCCACGTTTATCATTTCACCGTGGTCCGCAGAAGAAAAAGGGCGAATATTTTGGTCCTTATCCTAGCGCCTGGGCGGTACGGGAAAGCCTGCGAACCATGCAGAAGATTTTCCCCGTTCGTCAGTGTGAAGACAGTTATTACCGCGCACGAAGTCGTCCGTGTCTGCAATATCAGATGCAGCGTTGTAGCGCCCCGTGCGTACAAGGTTATGTCAGCGACGAGGAATATCAAGAGCAGGTGCAGCTTGCCCGACTCTTTCTTAATGGCAAAAATCAACAGGTCATTGGCACACTGGTTAATAAAATGGAAAAGGCCAGTGAGCAGTTGAATTTTGAAGCTGCGGCTCGCTATCGAGACCAAATTAACGTTTTACGCAAAGTGCAAGAGCGACAATGGGTTGCGGGTACCCAGGACGAAATGGACGTATTTGGTTTTGCGGTACGTGGCAATATGGCTTGTATTCAAGTGATGTTTATCCGTGACAGCCAGTTACTGGGGAGCAAATCGTATTTCCCCAAGGTGCCTGCTGCGGCAACCGAAGATGAGATCTTTGAGTCTTTCTTCCTCCAGTTTTATTTGTCTGGCAATAAGATCATTCCCAAGCAGATTGTTATCCCTCGTACGTTATCTGAAGAACACAGCATACTCGAAGTGTTGAGTGAAGAAGCCAAACGCAAGATTAAGTTGTTCAAAGGGGCGAGGGAAGAAAAACGTCGCTACCTGAGTTTGGCGCAAACTAATGCTGAAAATGCGTTAGATGCCCAATACAGCCAGCAGAAATCCGTGCATGCTCGATATCTGGCCTTAGAAGACATACTTGATCGGGATGAACCCATCCAACGCATGGAATGCTTTGATATTAGCCATACGTCGGGACAGCAAACCGTGGCCTCTTGCGTGGTGTTCAATCGCGAAGGCCCGCTGAAAAGTGATTACCGTCGATACAATATCGAAGGGATCACCCCTGGCGATGATTATGCTGCCATGGCTCAGGCCCTGAAACGCCGATATAAGAATGTACAGGAAGTGAGTAAGATCCCAGACATTCTGTTTATCGACGGGGGTAAAGGACAGTTGGGACAGGCAGAAGCATTTATTGAAGACTGGCCTGTCGATAAAAAGCCGTTACTGGTAGGGGTAGCGAAAGGGACAACGCGGAAACCGGGTCTTGAAACGCTCATTCTTGCTGGTTCCCATGAAACTTTGCCTATGGAAAGTCACTCGCCGGCCCTGCATTTGATTCAGCACATACGTGACGAGTCACACCGTTTCGCCATTACCGGCCACAGGAATCGCCGACAAAAGGTGAAAAACACCTCTAGCCTGGAAGATATTCCAGGAATAGGCGCCAAGCGTCGTCAGAGTTTGCTCAAATACATGGGTGGCTTGCAAGGGCTTAAAAAAGCCAGCAAAGATGAAATTGCCAATGTGCCTGGTATTAGCCAGGAGCTGGCTGAAACAATATACGATCACCTGCATCTTTGAGGATGTGTAAAATCGCAGGCGTGGTAACATGCCTCCATTACGTGATGTCATTATTTTTAAACGAGAAGTAATTTATGTGGACGGTACCTAATATCATCACGATTTTTCGTGTTGTGCTTATTCCAGTGTTTGTCGCGGTGTATTTTCTTGACTGGAAGTGGGCAAAAGAGGCCGGCGCATTTGTTTTCTGGCTGGCGGCCATAACCGATTGGTTCGATGGTTATCTTGCTCGTAAACTGAAGCAGAGCACGCCATTTGGCGCGTTTTTAGACCCGGTAGCAGACAAACTTATCGTCGCTACGGCGCTGATCATGATTACCCATACATATGGAACGTTATGGATCACGATTCCGGCGATTGTGCTGATGGTACGTGAAATCTATATTTCAGCCTTGCGCGAGTGGATGGCCCAGCGTGGCTATAGTGATACAGTAAAAGTCAGTTTTATTGGAAAAGCGAAAACCATGGCGCAGATGTTAGCACTGATAGGGCTATTATCTGGTCTTGAAACTTTCATGGGCTTTCCAATTTATTGGGTTACACTAGGTTACATCCTGCTTTATATTGCCGCAGTGCTGTCAATTTGGTCTATGCTGGTATACACCTCCGCGGCCTGGAAGCACCTTGCTGGACGTCAGGGCTGATTACGTTTGTTTGTCTCTTGCACAATGCGGGCAAAAAAAAAGCAAACAGACAGGAAATTAGGTATTTAGGTGTATTTTGATGGTTTTTGCTGTTGACAGTTTTATCCGGGTAGGTAGAATGCACCCCACGTTTTACGGAGCACCTCAGTAAAACGCTGATGAAGCTAGAAATAGCATCATACAGACTTAGCGGGAATAGCTCAGTTGGTAGAGCACGACCTTGCCAAGGTCGGGGTCGCGAGTTCGAATCTCGTTTCCCGCTCCAAAATGGCGGAATGGCAGAATGGCTATGCAGCGGATTGCAAATCCGTGGATCTCGGTTCGACTCCGGGTTCCGCCTCCATTATTCGTTGCTCACGCAACAGCAGGGTCCAACCTGTACCTGTCCTAGCGACAACCCAATGCCCGGGTGGTGAAATTGGTAGACACAAGGGATTTAAAATCCCTCGCTGGTAACAGCGTGCCGGTTCAAGTCCGGCCCCGGGCACCATTTATCTTACCTAAATCTAATCCTGATATTTCTGTACATATTTTACACTTGTTTAAGTCATGGGAAAAATCATATTTTCAGTGTCTTACAAGCAACATCCGCTATATTTTTCGCTTTTTTGACGATAATTGGCTGTATTTTTAGGATGAATCTTCGTATAGTGTGGAAATCGTGCAGTTTTGTGTACAGCCGTTCTGAGAAGGGTCTGAATGAATCAAATATTGGTGTCGGCAGCAAATTTACAGCAGCAGTTATCTGAACAACCAATTACTATACTCCGCGCGTTGATGTCCGATCCGATTAACGGAACGGCAGATATCAGAGACTCCCAACTTCTTCCCGGCACCATTGATGTCGATATCGATGCCGAAGGGAGCGACCACAGCAGCGGACTACCACATACAAATTTATCGGCAGACGCTTTTTCGAGTTTGTTGAGTCAGTTGGGGTTAAACAATAATTCCGACGTAGTCATTTATGACAACCGGGGTATTTTTAGCGCGCCAAGATTGTGGTGGATGATGAAAGCGTTGGGCCATCAGAACGTGAGACTACTCAATGGCGGCTGGCCTGCCTGGGAAGCCTCCGGGTTCTCAGAATCAAAGCATGTTTCGCCCCAGCACAGTACGAGTAATTATCAAGCCATTGTGCCAGCCAAAGCCTGGTTTGCGAATGCAGAACACGTTTTTGCGGCAATTAACACTGAAACACAAATTGTTGATGCGCGCAGTGCAGTACGTTTTCATGGCAACGTCGACGAACCCAGAGCTGGCGTTCGACGTGGGCATATTCCCGGTTCATATAATCTGCCATTCCAGTCTGTACTTGAGAATGGTAAATTTAAAGAGGTGTCGGCGTTAGAAGCACTGTTTGCTGAAACTCAGATTAGCCTTGATAAACCAATTATTTGTAGCTGCGGTTCAGGTGTAACCGCATGCGTTATTGGTGTGGCTGCATTACTATGTGGTGCCACTGATGTTCGTGTTTACGATGGCGCCTGGTCAGAATGGGGCGCAAATTCACACTTTCCTGTGGAGGTATAAGGATGGGTAATAAGCCACGGGTTGTAGTGTTAACCGGTGCAGGTATCTCTGCTGAGTCAGGATTACGAACCTTCCGTGACAGCAATGGCCTTTGGGAAAACCATAAGGTTGAAGATGTTGCCACGCCTGAAGCTTACGCAGCGAATCCGGAACTGGTCTACAAGTTTTACAATGCACGCAGAGCACAACTTCAGGAGCCTTCCGTTGTTCCCAATGCAGCTCATGAAGCACTTGCACGGTTAGAAAAGCAAATTGGCAAAGATTTTCTGTTGGTAACCCAGAACGTTGATGACTTACATGAACGGGCGGGTAGTCAGCGCATGATCCACATGCATGGGAAATTATTGTCAGCCAGGTGTATTAACTCTGGTGAAAGTCACCGTTGGGAAGCATCCTTCGACGAAACGACACCGTGCCCATGCTGCAAGCCCTCTGGCGTATTACGGCCCGATATCGTTTGGTTTGGCGAAATGCCGCTTAAAATGGACGACATCATCCTCGCTCTCACAAAAGCCGATTTGTTTATTTCTATTGGTACATCGGGGCAGGTTTATCCGGCAGCGGGGTTCGTTCAGGTAGCAAAAGACAGCGGTGCACGCACGGTAGAGTTAAACCTTGAACCGAGCGACGGCTTCGATATGTTCGACGAGTCCTATCATGGTCCAGCGTCTAAAGTGGTTCCGAATTTTGTTGAGAGTTTGCTTGAAGAGTTATCTCTAGCCGCCACCCTGTAGTTTATGTTTCCCTATCTAGAAGAATTTATCACTATCGCGCTGGTACACTTAGTCGCGGTAGCAAGTCCGGGTCCGGATTTTGCGGTTGTTGTTCGGCATAGTGTTACTTATGGTCGCCGTATTGCCATGGTTACCAGTGTGGGAATAGGGCTTGCCATTCTTGTTCATGTTGCCTATTCCCTAATTGGCGTAAGCGTATTATTAACCACAACACCCTGGCTGTATCGTGCCTTTACTTATTTAGCTGCAGCGTATTTGTTGTATTTGGCTATAGGCGCTCTTCGTAGCGGCCCGCCTGATAAAACGTCGCCAACGGGGAATCCTAGGAATAAAGCTGCATCGCCAGATATTTCCGCAGCAAAAGCGTTTCGAATCGGGTTTTTGACAAACGGGCTGAATCCGAAAGCGACCTTGTTTTTTCTTTCGCTCTTCACCGTCATTATTAATCCTCAAACCCCCGTTATGATAAAACTGGGATATGGCATTTATTTGTCTGCGGCAACGGCAGCGTGGTTTTGTATGCTGTCATGGTTGTTAAGTACCAGTCGTGTTGCCAGAATTATCGGTGAAAAGGGCTATTGGCTCGACCGTACCATGGGCGTACTGCTCGTCGGCTTGGCCATGAAACTTGTCCTGCTTTAGTAGGCAAATCGGCCTCTTGCGGTATAATCCGCCCATCAAAATATTAAGAAGTGTCTCGTGTCTGCATCAAACAAACCTCCATTTAATACTGCTTTAAACGATCGCTATAAAATCATTAAAGAAAAAGGGCAGTTCGATTTCAAACAGATTTCCCGGGTTGCCATTGCTTTGTTAAAAGCGAACATCTGGCCGCTCATCTCTGCCAGTTCGGTGATCGTTTTTACTGTGCTCGCGTTTGCCTTACTCATTGCCAATAGTTTTCCCCTAGAAGAACTCACGGGGATGCCTGCACAGCAGCAAGGTATTCTTGATATTGCGATGATCATTATTGTGGCGCCGCTATCAGCGGGACTTTCGGTGATGGGAATTAACATCGCTAGACGGCAAAAAGTCACCATGACGGATATCTTTAAATTTGTATCCTGGGTATTGCCCTTAGCACTCGCTCAACTGCTTATTTCTGTACTGGTACAGCTCGGTTTGGCCGTATTAATCATTCCCGGGCTTTACGTTTTTGTTGCCTCTACGTTCACACTGCCTCTTATTGCCGATAAAAAGATGGGCGTGCTTCAGGCTGTAATGGCTTCCTGCCGGGCAGTTAATCAATATTTGTTATCATTTATTGTTCTTTTTGTGATTTTTCTCGTATTGTTTCTGCTGAGTATTTTTACTTTTGGCCTGGGTTTTTTGGTGATCATGCCACTGTACTTCGTGGTAACCGGACTGCTTTACACAACCATTTTTGATACAGCAGAAGACCAACAGGCATTGACGGGTGATAGACAGGAGTCGACTTTCGATGCATAAAAGAGAAACCATGAATATTGTGTTAATTACCGTTGCCATTTTACTGGTTATCGTGATTAACGCCTGGATCATGTCGTCTAGAGAGCCTGATATTCTTGATATTCCTATCACCGAACAGGCCGATGAGCCTGTACCTGACTTCATAGATATCGAAAACGTACAGGAAAAGAAAGAAGCCTTTTTCAATTATCTTCGTCCTGAAGTAGAAAAGCAAAACGAGTACCTACTTTCGTTACGTCACTACATTCAAACTCTCCAGCGTCAAATTTCATTGGGCGAAACGTTAACTGAAGACGATCAAGAACGGGTTGCCTGGTTGGTTAATGAGTATAAAGTTGATGAAGATGCTGAAATTGATGATCAATTACAGACGCTCTTGCGTCGGGTTGATATATTACCGGTGTCGCTGGTACTGGCTCAGGCAGCGAATGAATCGGCTTGGGGAACCAGCCGTTTTGCACGCAAAGGTTATAATTTTTTTGGTCTCTGGTGTTTTCGTAAAGGCTGTGGATTTGTCCCGGCACGCCGTACTGAAGGGGCTGATCACGAGGTAGCCAAGTTCCCTAATTTATCAAAGGCTACCTATACCTACATGCGCAATATTAATCGTCACAATGCCTATAAAGAGCTGCGTACTATTCGAAGTACACTCAGATCGAATCAATTACCAGTGACAGGTGTCGCGTTAGCCGAAGGGCTGATGAATTACTCAGAGCGGGGCATAGCTTACGTAGAGGAGCTACAGGCTATGATTCGTTACAACAGGGATTACATGTAGTGAAAATGGTGTTGTCTGCAGCATTAGTGCTGCTCTTTGCAGGTAATGTTTACGCCGAAGTCATTCAGGTTGAATATAGTCGGTTTTATAGTCATGTTAAAAAGCTCGACGGCGAAGACACGCAAGCATTGCAGTTTGCATTTGGTTTTCAGCGTGTGGGTGAAGGGCGCTTGTGCGAAATAAATAACGCGAAGATTGTTACCGATAAACAGACACTGCCACTTGAGGTTTCTGAGGAATATCGTTTCACGGTACCATCGGAAAAAGTGTTAAAAATGGCTGAAGCCTTTGTCGAAATCGATTTGGCTGAGGCCGCCAATTTATGTGATATGTCTGTACAGCTTGAAACAAAGACCGCATATTTGAAGACGCGCTATAGCAAAGAAGAGTTGACGTATTTGCTTGAACAATACCGTTCTTTTTTCAATGAAATGGGCAGTTTCTTGTCTTTTATGATGCCAACTGTAGATGGACTAAATATCCAGTTCGCTGATGACAATATTAGTATGCCGGTGAAAGATGCACCGAACATCAATATGGGAACACAAATGCTGTCAGCCGAATGGATTGAGAGCAGTAAAGGATTAGTTCTGCCCGAAAAGCCGTTTCGAATTACGGCAAAAGCAACAAAATAAGCAGTATTAATAACGCCAAACCTTATTGTTCGGCGTTCTCAATATTATCAAGATCTTCTACTTCGATTTCTTTGCTTTCAATGACAAGCTGATACTTTATCTGCTCTGCAAGCCGGGCAACAGTTCGTTCGCCTTCCTGACACAACTCTTCTGCACGATGAAACTCCATCAATCCCACATCGGAAAGATAAGGTTCGATGAGAACATCGGGTGGATCGCCAGCGAGGCGTGAGCGGGTCACTCTTGCCTGTAAGATCTCAAGAGAACTGGTCATCACACCCAAAATACTTGGTGGCTGAGGCGCAGTCTCTTTCTCGTCGTGAGAAAACCACTGCTTCACCATGCTGGTACTTTTAGAGAAGAAATCATCATTTTTCTTCTGCAGTTTCTCATGTTCTTCGGCAGGCTTATCGAGCCGTTGTGGTTTAAAGTCTGCGTTCAGATTGACCGCGATAACAAAATCAGCGCCCAACTGTCGACAAAGATTTACTGGAACCGGATTCACTACAGCACCATCCACCAGCCAGCGATCCTGATAAGACACCGGACTGAACAAAGCCGGGATGGCACACGACGCCTGTACGCATTTATCTAACGGCCCTTGAGAGAACATAACCTCACGACCGGAATATAAATCCGTCGCGACACACGCGAACGGTTTTTGCATTTCTTCAAAGGTCGGGGCACAAAATTCGTCAGCGAGTTTGGTAAATACCTTTTCACCGCTGGCAATACCACCTTTTCGAATGCCAACTCCCATTAAGGCTAAAATCTGCCATTCAGTCAGCGAGCAAGCCCATTCTTTGAGTGGCTCTAGTTTACCACTGGCATAGGCCGCGCCCACATAGGCACCGATGGAGCATCCTGCAACCACATCAATCTTTACACCCAGCTTTTCCAGCGCTTGAATGATGCCAATGTGTGTCCATCCTCTGGCCGCGCCAGCACCCAGGGCAAGTCCTATTTTCATGTGTTAATCCGCCAGGTTGACAATTTGCACGTCTGAACGATTTTCTTCTGCCAGCTCGTCTTTAAATTCAGGCGCATCAAATGCGGTATCACCATCGGCAACAGGCGCACCTGTTGTCTGAATAGCTGCGAAATCATACAGGTTTTTATCGGCCAGGTGAGACGGCGCAACGTTCTGAATCGCCCTGAACATGGATTCAATTCTGCCAGGAAAACGTTTATTCCAGTCTTGAAGCATCATTTTAATGTTCTGTCTTTGTAGGTTTTCTTGCGAACCACAGAGATTACAGGGAATGATTGGGAATGATGCTGCGTCTGAGTATTTCTGAATGTCTTTTTCACTGCAATAGGCAAGAGGACGGATAACAATATGTTCGCCATTATCGCTAACAAGCTTCGGTGGCATGGCTTTGAGTTTTCCACCATGGAACATATTCAAAAACAAAGTTTCCAACATGTCGTCACGATGATGCCCCAATGCGATTTTGGTTGCGCCTAATTCTTTGGCAGTGCGATAGAGTATGCCACGGCGCAGCCGCGAGCACAGAGAACAGGTCGTTTTACCCTCAGGGATCTTATCTTTCACAATGGAGTAGGTGTCTTCTTCTACGATTTTATAATCGATGCCCAGTGATGCCAGGTATTCCGGTAAAACGTGCTCAGGAAAGCCGGGTTGCTTTTGGTCAAGATTCACCGCCACGATATCAAAGTGGATCGGCGCAATTTTTCGTAAAAAAAGGAGAATGTCTAACATGGTGTAGCTGTCTTTACCCCCTGACAGACACACCATGACTTTATCTCCGTCTTCAATCATCTTGAAGTCATCAATGGCTTTACCCACGTTACGACGCAAGCGCTTCTGCAACTTATTGAAATTGTACTTCTGTTTGCTTTCGGCGCTGTGGCTCGATGTACCGGATTCGGCTGATGTTAATTGATTCATGACACTTCAGAATTGACGATGGGAAAAATAAAAGTGGCATTATACAAAACGAAGGGCGCTGCCGCCATAGAGAGTCGTGCGGCAGCGTGAATACCTTACCTGATAGGCGAGACAAATCCGTCGGGCTTAATAGCGAGGACATCACAATTTAAGCTGTCGAGTACGTGTTCAGCCGTGTTGCCAATGAACGCTGCAGATAATCCGGTGCGGCCAACCGTGCCAATAACCACCAGCTCAGCATTTAACTGTTCACTGATGCGTGATACCGCTTTTTCTGGCAGGCCTTCAATAACGTGACAGTTGGCAATACCAATACCGTATTTTGCACTGTGGGCTTCCATTTCTTTAAGATGATGATCCCTAACGGAATTTTGATAGGTTTGGGCGTTAAAATCCGGGATTTCAATGGCAATATTCAACGGTGTAGACGGGTAAGCATTTGCCAAATGCACCTGACCACTTAGCATGTTGGCATAGTCGGTGGCGACAACCGTAATCTTGTTATTCAGTTCGGCATGTTCTTTATCTTCAGTACCTACATTGACTGCTGCAACCACAGTGCCATTTTCTGGCCACACATGGTCTTTTACCAGCAACACTGGGGTGGGGCACTTACGGAGTAAGTTCCAATCTGTGGGTGTGAAAATGACGGTGCTGAGTTCGTGATGCTGCCGGGTTGACTTAACTACAAGATCAATATTTTGTTCTACCGCAAAGCGAATAATGGCTTCGTATCTTTTGTCATTCCAGACGACAGACACTTTTACCGGGCATCCGTCATAGTGACTGAATGTATTTTCAGCCCATTGCTTGCGATCATTGGTTACCGCTTTTCGCATTGCCTCTCGCTCAGCGCGTGTGAGCATGGTGGTCATGTCGTAAGAAAAGTCATAAACAACCAGCAATGCATGGACTTCAGCACCGGTTTTATTTGCTATTTCAATGGCTCTTGAAAGGGCGGGCTGTTCGGATTTGTCCGGTTGGACAACGGCGAGAATGCGGTTGTAAGTGATCATGACGTCCCTCCTTAGTCTATGGACTGCGATACGGCTTACATCTTTAGTATAGTAAACCTCCCAGGAGAGACGTTGTTTCAGATCAATAGACTGTTCGGATATCAGTCAACGCAGGTAGTGGGGATATCCATAGAGTGTAAACGCTTATCCATGCCCTCAAAATCCAAAATGGTGATCAGCTTGCCGTCGACTTTTATGATCCCTTCTTTCTGGAAACGGGTTAGCAAGCGGCTGATGGTTTCTACCGTCAGGCCAAGATAATTACCAATTTCGTTTCTAGTCATACTTAGATTAAACTGGCGATGTGAGAAACCGCGCTCTTCAAAACGACCAGAAAGGTGAGCAATAAAGTAAATCAATCGCTCTTCTGCGGTGCGTTTATTCAATAACATCATCATTTGATGATCTTGCTTGATTTCAGCACTCATAAAGCGCATGACCTGGTTTCGCAACTTAGGAAACTGTTCTGACATCTTTTCCAGCGTGGCATAGGGAAGTTCACAAACCATGGCCGTTTCCAGCGCCTGGGTATAACTCTGATGCGTATCGTCGCGTAATCCATCGAAACCGATAATGTCACCCGGAAAGTGGAAACTAATAATTTGCTCTTCACCTTCTCTGTCGGTCACAAATGATTTGAAAGAGCCAGCACGTACAGCGTACAAGGACGTGAATTTATCACCCGCTTCAACCAAGGTGTCATGTTTATGAAGCGGCTTTTTTCGTTCAACGATATCGTCCAGCGATTCAATTTCAGTTTTGTTTAAAGCAACTGGAAGACATAAGTGACTAAAACTGCAGTTTTGACAGTGGATAGAGAAATCCGAACGCTTTTGCATGCTTACTTACCATTTTTACGTAACTGCTTTTAAAAACTACTGACTGCCCGCCATAAAATATAAAGCGCGTATATCAGCAGACTCAATGCGATTAGTTGCCGTACCATCGGCTGTCTGAACCCTTTTAGGACCCAGTTCGCTCCTGCCCAGGTGGCAAGTAACGCGGGAAGTGTACCTAATCCAAATCCCGCCATGATCACCGCGCCAGAAAAGGCTGTACCAGACGCTAATGCCCAGGTGAGAGTGGAATAAACCAGCCCACACGGTAACCACCCCCAAATCATACCATAAGGAATAGCGGAGAGAGGAGACCTGAAAGGTAAAAAACGTTTAGCGGTTGGCTGTATAGATTTCCATAAATGACTGCCTAGCTTCTCAATATGAGTAATGCCTCTCCACCAATTGCCAAGATAACACGCCATAGATAACAGCATGATTCCACTTAGAATAGCGAGGATCGGCCCCGATAATGGCAGGTACTTTTTGGCGATTTGCGCAACTGCCCCCGTAATTGCACCAGCCAGAATATAACTGGTAATGCGACCAAAGTTGTAGGCCAGTGCATAAGGAAAGCCATTGGCATTTCTGGGAATTGCGCCAGAAAGCGCAATTGAAACGCCACCACACATGCCAATGCAATGGACACCACCGGCAATACCAACCAAAAAGGCCGATAGAAAAGAAAACTCACTCATTCAGTTTCTTTCGTTCTTCAGCGAGTTTTTTCTCTTCGGGCGACAGGTCATCGTCAAAGAGTATGCTGTACCCCTGACGATCGAGATCCTCGAACTGATTAGATTTCACAGCCCAAAAGAATACCCCGATAGCAATAGCCACAATGATAATGGCCAGCGGAATTAGTACATAAATTATACTCATAAGAATTACTTTAACAGTTTGGTAGAATTAGTCACCACAATAATGCTGCTGAGGCTCATGCCAATAACGGCCATCCAGGGCGTTAAAATGCCACTGACTGCAAAGGGTAATACAATCAGGTTATAGCCAATGGCCCACGCCATATTCTGGCGGATTACACGTTTCACCCGGCTCGCCATGCTCAACAAATGACGCATCAACGTAAGCTTCTCATTGAGGAAAATCACATCAGCGGCGCTTCTGGCAATGTCTGTAGCATTGCCAACCGCCACCGAAACATCCGCGGCAGCCAGTACTGGCGCATCATTGATTCCATCTCCCATCATCAAAATGTGCTCATTAGCTGCCTGGCGCGCATGTACAACATTGAGCTTATCTTCTGGACTGTTTCCACCTATGGCTTCATCGATGTGTAATTGCGCGGCAATGTCGTCTACGTTTTGCTGGATATCACCGCTCAACAACACTTTTTTGTAGTTCGAGAACGCGCTTAGAACGTCTTCAGCATCCGATTTTATTTGATCAGTCACTCTGAATGCGGCAAGGCATTTATCATTCGACACAAGGTATACATTAGCGATTATCGGAATTTCTAACTTATCGCAGGCTGTAAAACGTGCTGAGCCCGCTTTGTAACATTGGCCATGTATATCGCCTTCGATTCCTTTACCCGCCGTTATCGTCACATTCGTTACCGGAGCAAGATCGTCTGCGCTAAATGCGGCGGCGATAGGGTGCTCTGAACGGGATTCCAACGACGCCATCACGTGCATGATAATGTCTTGTTGTTCTTTATCAGCAAACCAGCATTCGGTGATGGCAAAACGACCCTCTGTCAGTGTGCCGGTTTTGTCCATCACAACGGTTGTAATACTGGCGAGTTGCTCTAGGGCATCGGCTCGCTTCAGCAATATTCCCTGCTTGTTAAGCGTCGCCATGGCGCAGGTAAGTGCAGTGGGGGTTGCTAACCCAAGCGCGCAAGGGCAGGTTGCAACCAATACGGAAATCGTGATCCAGAATGCACGCGGATCGTCCTGCCAGTACCAGTAAACGAAGGTCAGCGCTGCAATGAAAAGTACCAACGATACAAACAAGCTGGAAAATCTATCCGCTAACTGCGCGACCTTGGGTTTTGAAGCCATAGCAACACTTTGCAGGCGGATAATTTGGTTAACCAGCGCATGTTTGAGCGTTTGCGTAACGTGTATTGTTACGCTGTTATTGAGATTATTGGTACCACCAAAAATCGTGTCGCCGACGGTTTTTCTGCTCGGGTTGAACTCACCCGTAAGCATAGATTCATCAAATTCGCTGCTGCCATCCACAATGATGCCGTCGACAGGCACCGTCTCTCCGGCTTTTATCACCACGGTATCGTTAATTTTTAACGCTTTGGCAAGGCTTTGCACCAATGTGCCGTCGGCGTTCAGTTTATTCGCCGTAACCGGTATGTATTGCAGCATATTGGCAGAGATTTGCGCCGCTCGATGACGGCTTCGGTGTTCGAGAAACCGACTGAGCAAAAGCAGAAAGATAAACATGCAGATGCTTTCGAAAAATACATCGCCGCCACCGGAAATGGTTGCCCAGGTGCCAGACAAATACGTAGCGAACACCGCAATGGTGATGGGTACATCCATATTCACGCTGCGGGCCGCTAGCGCTTTCAGTGCCCCCAGATAAAACGTACTGCCTGAATAAAATACGACGGGAGTGGTAAGCACTAACGCAATCCAGTGAAAGTAAGACACCGTTTGTGCATCCATTGCATCCAGAAGATCAAAATACAGCGCGGCGGCAAGCATCATAACTTGCATGGTCATCAGGCCAGCTAACCCCAGCTTTTTCAGGAATTGCTTATCTTCAGCTTTGTAAGTGGCTTCATGTTGGTCGGGCTGAAAAGGTAATGCTGGGTAACCAATACGCTGAAGTGATGCCATAATTTGGCTTAGCGATAGTGTATCGGGCTCCCAGGTCACGACGGCCCGCCGTTGCGCCACATTAACTGCGATTTGTTTTATACCGCTTACCTTTGATAACTGCTTTTCAATTAGCCAGCCGCAGGCGGCACAGGTAATGCCTTCGAGAGTAAATTCTATTTGCTTGTGCTTACCTTCGTCGTAGACAAATTCTTCCTGGAGTGCCGGTTCGTCATAAAGTACTAATTTATCCAGTGCACTTTCAGGTGAAGTAGTGCCTTTCGCGGCGGGCTCGGTACGAAATTGATAGTAATCTTCCAGGCCGTTATCAACAATGGCTTCGGCGACAGCTAAACAACCCGGACAGCAAAATTGTCTGGGCTCACCAAGGACAATTGTGGAGAAAAGCTGACGGTGGTCGTTCGGTTCCCCACAGTGATAGCAAGATTCAGTACTCACGGATTAAAGGCGATTTTCTGAGATTGAGGCAATAGTACGGTATTTTGAATCTTCCAGGCTTCATCGATTGGGGTAAGGCTGATTCGCCACTTTCCGTCGAGTACGGCTTCAGTGGTTCCCCGATACACACCCGAGGCATCCCGGGTTAAGAGGAGTTCGGTATCCCGTTCAGCCAGGGTAACATGATAAAACGCAATTTTGAGCGCCGTACCTTCCTGCGGTATACCTGAATGAAATTTCACTGAAACCCGGTTGTCTTCTACCATTAAATCGGTGGTGATATTCAGTCGGCGCGCTGCTTCGACTTTATCGAGCCTTGCATTGATGGCTTTACCTTCTTTGTAGTAATCATCGATGACCAGCGTATCTTGTGTAGACGTTGCAAAATGGATGAGAAAACCACTCATGATGACGGTGATAACCGGCACGGCGATAAGGAACCACGGCCAGAACTGTTTGTACCAGGGAGTATGCATAACACTTCACATTCAATTAATGCCCGGAATGAGCGCCAAGACTAAAGGATTAACCACGGTTGTTTTATGATTTCTATCAATATTTTTCCCATTCTCCCACAAAAAAGCCCCGCAAACACGGGGCTTTTGGTGTGCTGTCAGCGTTTAATGAGACAAGCTGTATACATAAGTTGCTACAACGTGAATTTTATCGTCACCCAAGGTTTTCTTGAATGAAGGCATCACGCCGTTACGCCCATAAGTCAGGGTGTCAGTAACGGATTGCTCAGTGGAGCCATACAACCACACATTGTCTGTCAGGTTCGGTGCACCGAGCATTTGGTTCCCTTTACCGTCCATACCGTGACAAGCTGCACACACCATGAAACGTGCCTTACCAGCATCGATAAGTGCGGTCATTTCAGGTTCTTGCTCGCGGCCACTTAAACTAAGCACATAGGCAACCGTTTCTTTGATACCTTGTTCGCCCATGGCGTCAATCCAGGCGGGCATGATAGGGCGACGGCCAAGCATCAGTGTTTCTTTGATCTTCGCACCACTGCCACCATATAACCAGTCGTCATCGGTGAGATTAGGGAAGCCAACGTTCGCACCGCGGGCGTCGGAGCCGTGACACTGCGCACAGTTTTGTAAAAACAGACGCTGACCTATTTTTACCGCTTCCGGATCGTTAACCAGTTCTTCAACCGGCACTTTGGCATACTCTTCAAAAATGGGGTCGTAAACGTCGGCGGCTTTATCGAGTTCACGGTCGTACTCAACCAGCAACCCTTCTTCTTTGGCATCTGCGCGCGCTTGCGCCGATTCTTCTAAAGAAAGTACACCTTGGTTGGAGCTTTTCCAGCCTAAGAGCCCCTGATACGCGCCCAAACCAGGGTACAACGCCAGATAAATAAAACCCCACACAATTGTGATGTAAAAAAGGATGGTCCACCAACGAGGGAGTTGATTGTTAATCTCTTCAATTCCATCGAAAGCGTGGCCCATAGACTCACCTTCAGGCACGCCTGTTTTGTTGGCCAGCGCCCAACGCAACAGGAAGAAGCATCCGATGATGAGACCCAGTGTTATCACTGAAATCCATATTGTCCAAAACGTGGTCATGAGTTCAAGACTCCTGCTTATTTTTTTGCGATTCTTCTTTTTCTTCGTCAGCAAACGGTAGGTTGGCGGCTTCGTCGAATCTTTGCTTATTTCGACCGTTAAATGCCCACCAAACTACGCCAACAAAGGATACAAACACGACGACAGTAAATATGCTGCCTGCAATTCCCTGATCCATAATCAATTCAGATATGTGCCGAGGGATTGAAGGTATGCAATAAGAGCCTGCATTTCTGTTTTGCCCTTAACTGCGTCTTGTGCACCAGCAATATCTTCATCGGTATAAGGCACACCGAATCCGCGGAACACTTCCATTTTCTTGGCCGTGTCTTCACCCGTCAGGGTGTTTTCCGCCAGCCAGGGAAAGCCCGGCATATTGGATTCAGGAACCACGTTACGAGGATTAAGCAGGTGAACGCGATGCCATTCATCACTGTATCGACCGCCTACGCGAGCCAGATCTGGCCCCGTACGTTTAGAACCCCACAGGAACGGATGCTCCCAAACAGATTCACCGGCGACTGAGTAATGGCCATAACGTTCAGTTTCAGCACGAAACGGACGAATCATCTGACTGTGACAACCTACACATCCTTCACGAATGTAAATATCACGGCCTTCCAGTTGAAGCGCGGTATAAGGCTTAAGGCCTTTTACCGGCTCAAGCACTTGCTGCTGAAACATCAGCGGCATGATTTGCACCAAGGCACCGAAGCTGATTGCAATAAGAATTAGAACGGTTAACAGGCCGACGTTCTTTTCAATTAACTCATGTGGATTTTTCACGACAACGTCTCCTTATGCTGCTTGCGCTGCTGGCTCAGGTGCAATGCTGCCTTTCGGCGCACGTACCGTTTTCCAGGTGTTATAAGCCATCACCAGCATACCGGCTACCACGAACACACCACCGATGAAACGAACCACATAGAAAGGATAGGATGCTTCAAGCGACTCAACAAAACTGTAGGTTAGCGTGCCGTCAGCATTAACTGCACGCCACATCAAACCTTGCAGAACACCCGACATCCACATGGCGACGATGTACAGCACTACGCCGATGGTGGCTAACCAGAAGTGCACGTTAACCAGCTTGGTTGAGTACATGGCCCGTTGTCCAAACAGTACTGGGATGAGGTGGTAAATAGAACCAATCGATACCATGGCAACCCAGCCCAGAGCACCGGAGTGTACGTGACCAATGGTCCAGTCTGTGTAGTGAGACAGGGCGTTTACGGTTTTGATTGCCATCATTGGTCCTTCGAAGGTAGACATACCGTAGAACGACAGTGAAACAATGAGGAAACGCAGAACGGGGTCAGTGCGGAGTTTATGCCATGCACCAGATAGGGTCATGATACCGTTGATCATGCCGCCCCAGGAGGGAACAAACAGGATCACTGACATCACCATACCCAAAGACTGAGTCCAATCTGGTAGTGCGGTGTAATGCAAGTGGTGCGGACCCGCCCAGATATACAGTGAAATGAGTGCCCAAAAGTGAATTATGGAAAGTCGGTAAGAATAAACCGGACGACCAGCTTGTTTTGGCACGAAGTAGTACATCATGCCCAGGAAGCCCGCTGTCAGGAAAAAACCAACCGCGTTGTGGCCGTACCACCATTGCATCATGGCATCCACTGCACCTGCATACAGTGAGTAAGATTTAGTGAACGACACTGGAATCGCCATGCTGTTACCAATATGCAGCACCGCAACCGTTAGCATGAATGCGCCAAGGAACCAGTTAGCTACGTATATGTGCGACACTTTTCGAATAATGATGGTACCGAAAAAATTAATGATATACGCGAGCCATACCAAGGTGATTAAAATATCAATTGGCCACTCTAATTCAGCATACTCTTTACTGGCGGTGATACCGAACGGTAAAGTAACCACAGCGGCAACGATAACCGCCTGCCATCCCCAGAACGTAAAGGCAGCGAGCTTGTCGCTGAATAAACGCACTTGAGACGTTCGCTGCACGATGTAATAAGAGGTAGCAAACAGCGCACATCCGCCGAAAGCGAAGATTACCGCGTTCGTGTGTAACGGTCTTAAGCGCGAGAAGGTTAACCAGGGTGTATCGAAGTTGAGGGCGGGTGCAAACAATTGTGCTGCAATAAAAGCTCCCAGGCCCATGCCGATAATACCCCAGACAATAGTCATGATGGTAAATTGCCTGACAACTTTATAGTTGTAGTCAGGTTGTGCTTGGCTTATTTCACTCATTTGATTGATATTCCACTTCAATGGTAAATGGGTTTCCAACTGCCACTTTTAGGCTTTAATGCAAGTTGCAGGCTAAACACTGAACCTTTTATTAAGTGTGGTGTTTTTGTACAGGTCAGCTGGTAGGCGGATAATAAGATTTTTATTAACAAAAAGATACCATAAACTAGTCGCGGTTGATCTCCGTCAAAAGTATCATTGAACCACGAAAGAATAGGATGTTTTTTTCACATGATTACAACAAATAAAGCGAAGAAACTTCTGGTTCCCACACTGATATTAGCCATAGCCATTCTCGTTTATTGCACCCAGTACTTTCGCATAACGCCAACCCCAACAAAGGGTTTAGGCAATCAGTGTGAGTTTGTCAATCTGCATTGCAGTATCGTAATGAAAAACGACAATATTGATGCGGAATTTGCTCAATCACCGGTTGTCGAAGAATCGATAACCGTTAACTTGTCGTTACCACTTTCAAAACAAGTGCAAAGTATCTGGATTGAAGGGGTAAACATGTATATGGGTAAGATTCCCGTGCTAGCCGAACAACAGGACAATGGCGATTGGTCAGGTTGGTTTATGCTGGGGAGTTGTTCAGAGCCGACAATGCGCTGGAAGATGCTCATCCATGTAGAAAATGAAGAGACACCCTATGTGATGTTTTTTGAAACAAAAATGCCCTGACATCGCAGGGCATTTTTAATGCAAGGATTAACTTCGCGAAGGGGTTACATTTGAGAATGCATGTAAAGCTGAAGACCTAAGCGCTTAATAAGGCCAAGTTGTTGCTCTAACCAGTGTGCGTGGTCAACTTCTGTATCGTCCAGCAGTTCAACCAGGATGTCACGAGTGACGTAATCGCTCTCTTGTTCACACAAGGCTATGACTTCTTTTAGCTTTGCATCGACTTCGTACTCAACACGAAGGTCACTTTCCAACATAGAAGGCACATCGTGACCCACTTTGAAACCGGTGCGCGTAACCATGTCCGGCGTACCTTCTAAGAACAGCATACGTTCAATTAACTTGGTTGCATGGCCTTTTTCGTCATCAAACTCATGGTTGATGCGTTCGTAAAGCTTGTTTAGGCCCCAGTCCAGATACATCTGAGAGTGAATGAAATACTGATCCATTGCCGCCAGTTCGTAAGACAACAGCTCATTGAGCGCGTCATTAATTCTCGCGTTACCTTTCATTATTCGTCTCCCTCAATTTGTTTCAGCAGGTAGGTCTCGATACCCATGGCGTCAATTTGGTATTCTTGCGTTTCAATCCAGTCGAGATGCTCTTCTTCGTATTCAAGAATATCTTCAAGCAAATCACGGCTTACGTAATCCTGCTTCTCTTCACATAACTGGATAGCATCTTTAATTAACGGGATTTGCTCAAGCTGGAAGCGACTGTCGCACTTCAACATTTCTACTGTATCTTCACCAATGTAAAGCTTGCCTAGCGCTTGTAGGTTAGGTAGTCCTTCAAGAAACAGTACGCGCTCGATAATCGCATCTGCCTGTTTCATGTCTTTGATTGATTTCTTGTACAGCTTTTCATTAAGTTCGCCGAACCCCCAATTTTTATACATGCGTGCATGCAAAAAATATTGGTTGATGGAGGTGAGCTCGCTGGTCAGCACCTCGTTGAGTTTGGCGATGACTTTTTTATCACCTTTCATAAAAACGATTCCTTATTTGAGTTGCCTGCAGTATAGGACAAATTTTGCGTGAAATCAAAAAAACCTTTAAAAATCAATCGGATGCTAATGATAACGATTCCCATGTCGTCCTTATTTCGCATTAGTTAAGCGATTACGCTTTCTTCTTTTACGTAAGCCAATGATTCTTCGGCAAAACCCAGCCCTGCTTCGGTAAAGAAGTTGAAGACTTTATCCACACCTTTGTCTAGCAGCTTATCCACCTCATCTTCATAGCGGGCAATAGCTGCAACCTTGCCCTGATAACCTGAAAATCTTAACTGACGGGTGATGTTTATGGCATCTTCGATAGAGGGCAGGGCAAGTAAAACCAGTTTTACACTGCGAATATCAAGGTTTTCCCATAAATCAACGTCTTCACCATCACCGCAAATCACATTGAGGCCATCCTGTTGCAAGCGCTGAATTTTAACCCTGTCAGCGTCCATCCCCCAGACTCGGGTTTCGGCCAATTTGTGCAAAGAATTAAATGCGCCGATGCCCACCCGGCCCATGCCAATAACAAGAAACTCAGCGTTGGTGACCACCGGATAAATATCTTCCCGAAGACGACTGTTACTTTCAAATCGTTGGATGAAGTCTTTGATTTTCAGGTATCGCCCGTGGCTATTGCGGTAAAGAATACTGGTAACAACAAACGACACCGACACGGCAAGGGCAATAATCACCAGCCAGTCTTCACTGAGCATGCCTAAACTCACTGCCAGCGCCGCAACAATTAATCCAAACTCACTGTAGTTACCGAGCACCAATGACGTAAGGTAGCTGGTTCGGGCGCGCAGTTTAAGCCAGGTGAACAGTCCGAAAAATAGCGCCGCTTTCATGGCCAGGAAGAGACAGATGATCACTGCGGCAACCATCATTTTCATATCAGGTAATGCGGTAAGGCCAATGGATAAAAAGAAGCCGATGAGAAATAAATCTTTGAACGCCAATAGTGATTTAGATAACTCAGTGGCTTTAGGGTGTTTGGCTAAGATGATACCCACCAGCAACGCACCAAGGTCACCTTTGATGTTGACCAGATCAAACAGTTGATAACCGCCCAGCGCCAGCACAAAGCCAGTTAATGGAAGCAATTCACCGTGACCGGATTTATCGATAATACGATTTATCAACGGCATTAATGGGAATATGGCTAATAATCCAAGGGCCCAAACAGACGGTAATTTACCCGTAGCCGCTACTAGAAAAACGACAGCAAACACATCTTGCATAACCAGAATACCAATGGCCAGTTTGCCGTGACGGGTTTTGCTTTCGCCACTTTCTTCCAGCACTTTGATTACACACACAGTACTG
Organism: Alteromonas sp. ABH2_165; assembly: GCF_056159945.1. Lineage (NCBI taxonomy): Bacteria > Pseudomonadati > Pseudomonadota > Gammaproteobacteria > Alteromonadales > Alteromonadaceae > Alteromonas > Alteromonas sp. ABH2_165. Next base: position 104,312 of record NZ_JBSWWF010000009.1, on the reverse strand, counting down.
CTAAAACTCAGAGCGAAGGCAATAAGCATGGCACTTTGGAAGCTTAGCTCGCCGAACATAAAAGCAGCTACAGCCGCAATCACATAGAGTGCAAGAGAAACCGCACCAACCCATATCAGGGTATGGGCGATACTGCCAAACCAGACTTCACGTTTACTTAAATCGCGAACGTTGAGCTTTAACCCAATGGTAAAGAGCATGATAGTGATGCCAAGATCGGCGATATGCTGAAGATCTGGTGTCATTTGGTGCCCAAAAGCATTCAAAACAAAACCAGCAATCAGATAGCCAACAAGGGGAGGGATGCCAATCATTTTAACTGACAAACCACAAATGAATGCAAAAAGAAGAAAGGTGTATTCCATGAAAGTGCGTAGTGTAAGTTTTCGTTTAGCTTACCAATAGCATGCGGTACACAACGCAGTTTGTAAATTAAAGACCGGCTGAACCTTTGATTTAACCCGCATTTTTTCGATTTTCCACCGTTTCTTGTGCAACTGGCTTGCTGACACAGTGGTGCTGATAAAAATGCATGAAGCTGTAATACACGCGTTTGGGCGACTCAACCATGGGCAGATGCCCGAGCTCGGGGTAGATTTGGCTACTCTTTAGTGTATTCAGGCTTCGCTGCCAGTTGTCGAGTGCGGTTACATCAATCACGGTATCTTTTGCGCCCCAAACTACCAGTGTCGGGCAACATATACTTTCTAATTGCGCCATCGACAGCCAACCACTTTGCAGATAATCATGGAAAATATGTCGGTAGTGTTCATTCTTCTCCATATGCTGCTGGCATAAAGCATCTTTTACCATAAAGGGAATCAGCGGTGGGCGTGCCATGGTCAGATTAAGCAGTTTTCGGTACGTACGTGAACCCGTAATTAGAAAAGGATTAATATCCCGTGCAAGCAAGCGCTCAAATTCACTCTGTTTCGACGCTGGCAAACCGGCTGGATTAATTAACGTACAGCTTTTAATCGTTTCTGGATAGGTACTCGCGAGATAAGCTGCGATATGTCCGCCCATGCTGCTTCCGATGACATGAGCCCGCGTTGTTCCTATCTGCCAGATAAGCGCGTTTATAATTTGTGCCTGAGATTGTACGTCATAGCGAAAGCTCGGCGAGTAGCGCGATTCTCCGTGCCCTAATAAATCGGGCACCACAACACGAAAATCGCTATTTAACGATTTTAACAGCGGATACCAAACTGATTTGTCGGCACTCATACCGTGGATCAGAATGAGTAGAGGTTTGTCACGATTGTAGTTGTCTTCACAACTCAAAGGGACCCCATTGATATGATAGGTCAGTTTGGTAAAACCGTGTCGACGGCAAAGCCAGAATTTGCGCAAAGACAATACCACGCGACCGATATCTGGGTAAGTGCGCCACACCGTTATGATTGACAATGCAAAAAGAAAAAGCAGGAGTAGAGACATATTATTCCCTGCTGCAACCGTTACCGGACAGCAAATTCAGGTGATGAATTTTAAACGTCTCATATTCTGACCGGATCATCGTTAGAATAATTCCGCTAATAAGATGATCTTTGTTATGGTCGCACACATAGTGTTACCCATTTCTACAAGGACTGGTATTTTCCATGCAAAAACCCATCTTAACGGGCTTAGTCATCATCGTTTTCATTAATTTGCTCATCGGGCTCGTGTGGCACGAAATGCTCTGGTTGCTGCCCGTCAGCGGCCTTTGTTTAGCGATCGGGTTATACGATGCCAAGCAGACACATCACTCTATTCTTATTAATTACCCATTTATAGGACGAGGACGTTGGATTGTCGAAGGTTTGCGGCCGTTCTTACAACAGTACTTACTTGAATCAGAAACCGATGGTCGGCCCATTAGCCGAATGCACCGTTCTATCGTCTATCAACGGGCAAAAGACGATATCGACAGTTCACCTTATGGCACGCAGTTAGATACCTACGAAAATGGATACGAGTGGATTGGTCATTCACTTTCTGCAATGGGCATTAAGGAAATGAACCGTAATCCTCGTGTCGTCATTGGCTCGAAGGAATGCAAGCAACCCTATAGCGCCAGTCTACTTAATATTTCTGCCATGAGCTTTGGTGCCCTGAGTGCCAATGCAGTAGAAGCATTGAACAAAGGGGCAGCCAAAGGTGACTTCTACCACAACACCGGCGAGGGCGGTTTAACACCGTATCATTTAAACAATGGCGGTGACGTTGTGTGGCAAATCGGAACGGGCTACTTTGGTTGCCGTAACAGCGACGGCACATTCAACGCCGAGAAATTTGCCGAAAAAGCCTCGCATCCAAATGTGAAAATGATAGAAATAAAGCTCAGCCAGGGCGCTAAACCCGGGCATGGCGGTATTCTCCCTGCTCACAAAAACACCCCTGAAATTGCCGCAGTGCGGGGCGTAGAGCCTGGCACACAAGTCGATTCCCCCCCTCGTCATTCTGCGTTTTCAACGCCAATTGAAATGATGGAATATATCAGTGAGCTGCGTGAACTCTCTAACGGTAAACCTATCGGCTTCAAACTGTCGTTAGGTCGTAAAAGTGAATTTGTGGCAATTTGTAAAGCGATGATAAAAACGGGTATCAAGCCAGATTTCATTACCGTTGATGGTGGAGAAGGGGGCACAGGTGCAGCGCCATTAGAATATGCAAATTCAATTGGTTTTCCACTGCGTGAAGCGTTGGCATTTATTGAAGATTGCCTTATCGGTTTTGATTTACGTGAAGATATTCGTCTGATTGCGTCAGGAAAAGTCATTACCGCATTCGATATTGTCAAAAATCTGAGCCTGGGCGCCGACTTGTGTAATAGTGCCAGGGGCATGATGTTAGCGCTCGGATGTGTGCAGTCGTTGTCGTGTCATACCAATCGCTGCCCAACCGGCGTGGCCACGCAAGATCCATCTTTGGCAAAAGGCCTAGTTGTTGAAGATAAATACCAACGTGTGGCCCGTTTTCATCGAAAAACCATTAAAGCCGTCATGGACATTTTGTCTTCAACAGGCCACGGTTCACCATCATCATTAAATCGTACCCATATATTCCGTCGGGTCAGTCAGCTTGAAGTAAAACGCTACGACGATATTTTTCCATTAGTAAAGCGTGGCAGCTTTCTTACCGACAACATTGCTGACGCGTTTAAATTACATGTGAAAGAAGGCAGTGCCCGCAGCTTTATGCCAACGAGTCACCTTGCAAATATAGAAGAAGACACAAAAGCGGTTTAAGCTTGATTCTCGTCAACACGAAAGTGCGCTTTTCAACTATAGTGATATAAAACCAAGTAGGAGTTTGACATGGCCGCTTATGAGTCCATTCTTGTCGCAATTGATATTTATTCTGACTATGAAGCTGTGGTCCATCGGGCAATGCAGCTGGCGGGAAATAATGTAAAATTAAATCTGCTCTATGTGGTGTATCCGCAGACAAGCATAGAGCCCTACGGTTTATTTCTTGAAAGTGACTTCTCAGATGAGATATGTCAGCAGGCAAAAGACAAACTTGAAGGTATTGCGCATCGTCATAACATTCCTATATCGCACACCCACGTCGTGGTTGGTGGGGCGGCCGATGAAATACACGAGGCGGCAAAAAAGCTGGGCAGCGATTTAATTGTAATTGGTACCCACGGTCGCAGTGGTATGCGCTTATTGTTAGGCTCTACCGCCAATGCCGTTTTACATGGGGTACAGGTTGATGTGCTGGCAGTGAAGGTGTAAACCCACACTGCCAGTAAACGCTTTTAAGGTTTTTAAAAAGACGCCGCTTTTTTCCCATCAGACAACTGGGCATTAACCAGTTCTGTAACAGTACTTTCCACCAGTTTCAAATGTGAATGGTGCACCTTTGCTTCTTGCATATTTTGCATCGACACCGTTTGCAGTAAAACGTCGTCACCTTCGGTAGACGCTTTAACCATCACTTCTTCTTCTTCTGAGTCATTCACTGGAACAAGAATATATAGCGGTTCGTTGTGCGCTTCGATATAAGCAAATGCTTCATCGGTAGATTTGAAAGGTGTTTTTTTCTCAGGCTGCAATTGCCATTTTGAAGACTGATCGATAACTTCCGCGAGCAGTTTTGCATGTTTAGCATCGATTGTTGAACTCATAAATTTGCTCCTCATTGTTTATGGGGTTCTTTACGACAACAATGATGAATTGGTTTGCTGACAATGAGTTTTCAGGGTTATGCGTAACTGGGATAGGCGGTTAACTCATTGAAATGAGGGAGATGCTAATAGATAGCAATCTCCCAAATGAAGTGTTAAAACTGGCCGATAACAGTGCTATTGACAGTGATTGTACCACCTTCGAGAAGTATATTTGTGACAAAATCACCGTTTTCATCTTGGGTTAGCATACCGGTTTGTACACTTTGTTGGAGAACCGGTAATAGTGCTGGCGCCGCAGTTTCGAGTTCGCCGCTGAACATAGCATGCACCTTGCCGTGAGCTTTACCCGCGACAGCCATATTCTCGTAGTCCTGGAACGTAAACGGATCAAAGCTTAATTCGCCAGTCGCATTGATGGGCGCTTCGTTTAGCGTCAGCGATAAAGTGTTTAGTGTAAGGCCAGGTTCGCTCTTTCCAAGCTGCTCGATAAGCTGTTTCAGAATGGCGGCATCCGTTAAATTCGCTTGTTCAAACTCTTGTATTAAATCTAACGCTTCGGCAGAAATGCCATACATTCTAATGTCAAAATTGATGTCATCCGCTTGCGACGTTAAACCCGGTTGATTAACTGAAAGTCGTTGCGCACGCACGATATAATTAAGGTCGTATTTATCTTCTTCATATTCAGTGGTGACGCTGCTTACCAACACATCCTCGAGCGATATTTCGCTACCATCCCCGGAATTTGCAGTGAAGCCCTCAAGGGTGAGGGTATTCGTACCAATCCAGGAGTTTTGCTGAATGTCGGTAAGATCTGCCGTCATCACCACATCAGATAAGCGCAGGTTTGCGCTATCGGCATTCATGCTAGCTGAATCCAGCGTAAAGTCGACACCAACCGCTGAGAAAGCAAAGTCTGTGTCTAACGTAAGATCAAGTTTACCTAAGGTTAGGGCACTTTCTGAACTCGATGTATACGATTCACCTTGAAGCCAACCTGTAATATTCTGGGTTAAAGGGCTGGCATTCCAGCCTGCCTCATAGTTGTAGTCGAGGAATTGTTGTTTCAACGCTTCAAGCTCAGCAGAGGCCTTATAGCTAAACGTATCGTTACAAGAAAGATAAAATGGCAATATTGTACAATTGTTTTGTACCTTCAATTGCATTCTCGCATCACTGCTTAACCCTGTTTCAGTGGGGTCGAATGCAAAGACGAACTCGTCTTCAACAGTGAAAAAACCATCATTTAAAATGGTGCGCGTAATCGTTGTGCCCGGCGCAACGTCGGTCAGCAATCGCTGTGACTGCTCGTTAATAAACGCCTCGTAACCACTTTTGGTCATAGATATACCGGCAAGGCTTACGCCAATTACAACGCCAGCACCAAGAACAATACCTGTTTTCATTCATTCATCCTTTACACTACAAAGCGCCTAACCCTACAGGATAAAGCGTTGAATACAAGTGCAATACCCGAGAGGAGTAAGTTTTTCAGGGTTAGTAGCAAGTTTCAGTAATGGTGGTAAAGATGGTGGTTTCCATTTCACGAACTTTCTTATAGAAAGCGTTTGGATCGTCACCCCGGCGCATGCCATCGATGGTCATTGCATACCCTGAAATTTTACCATCGAGTTTTTTATTCAACATACGCGTTTCATACCCATCGAGTGTGAAATGAAACACATCTTTATCGGTAGAAAAATCAGCAACAAAAGGTTGTGCGGTGATCACATCAGTGAGGCATTGCGTGGTGACCGGCTTGACATACACACGGTCTAGTCCTGCCATGTTGTTTTCTGGCTGGCAGGCAGTAAGCAGCAAAGCGACAGCAGGTATCAGGTGTTTTTTCATGTTTTTAGCTCATTGCTGGTGGGACGCGTATTATTCGAGTTACAGGTAACTGAGTCAATGTTATCCGCGATTCTCCCAAGTAAAAATTATCCTGGTCGCTTTAACTGGAATTTTGCTGCTTCTATTACGCGAAAATAATCAGCAGGGCCACCGGCTCGGGTTATTGAATCGGCCTTTACCGTGTCGAACAAACCTGTTTCGGTGAGATAGGCTTCATTGATATGTACAGCAACCACTTGACCAATAACAAGCCAGGCGTCGGTTTCTTTCCCGTCGAGATCGGTTAAAGGAATAAGCTGCGTTAATTTACATTCCATCGAGGCGGGACTGGCTTCAACGTGAGGCACATCGATAATATCGGATTGACGCTTTTTTAAGCCTGCCAATTCAAATTCATCAATATTGCTGTCTACCGATGCACTGGTTTTATTCATAGCAGAAGCAAGTTCATAGGTCGCGAGACTCCAGCAAAACTCCCCAGTTTCTTGAATATTGCTTACACTGTCTTTGAATCCAATACTGGCAAATCCAATCAATGGCGGCGTGTTACTAAACGCATTGAAAAAACTGTATGGCGCCAGATTAGTTGTGCCTTGTTTACTCTGCGAGGCAATCCAGCCTATAGGACGCGGGGCAATTATGGCTTTAAACGGGTCGTGAGGTAGACCGTGACCTGCAGAAACCGAGTAAGAATGAAAACGTGCTGTCATAACACCTCAAAATTATTGGAAAAAAGAACGAATCTGAATGGGTTGCAGGGATGATTTACCGTTCCCGAAACACTCTTAAGTGCCTGAACGGCCCTTTCTTTTCGCAAGCTTTGCCATCCCACCTTTTCTTACCGCTGCTTGCTGGCCATAATGTCCAGGCATCTCTGGAGAACGCCAGCCTCCTGCGAGTTGCATTTCTGGTAATGTCGCGCCATCTTCGGCAAGCGAAACTGCCGCACCGACTCGGCCACTGTGTGGTGTAATATTCTCTTTTATTCCCGCCAGTTTAGCAATACGTTTCCAGATCCGATAAATGCTTGAATACTCAAGTTTCAATGACTGCTTCAGGCTTGCTGATTCATCATAAGGAAGCAGTGCATGGCCTCTGTTAGATACGCGACGGAATACAATACCTTTATTGATTCGCCTGGGATCAACGCTGTGCCGTTCGCATTGACGGCTGGGATCGAAATTCGCTTCCGCCATATATTCATCAAGCATATCCAGCGTACTCGGCGATACATAGCGATATTGCCCTTTACCCGCCTGATCACTTTTGGAGGTGAGAACGAGTAGGGCATTACTTCGTCTATCAATATGCTCACAACAAACCCTGATCACTTCATCAGCCCGTAACAGCCCGTCAAACATGAGGTTGATTAGCGCCAGATCGCGCAATTCTAACAAAGAATCAGGTATGACGCGCTCGTTGATAAGCTCCAACAGATCCACGGTTAGTGGCACAGCTTGGTGCTGACTAAACTGGTACTTTTCATTCTCGGCCAGAGCAAGGCGAATAAAGTCTTTCAAATACACCGATTGCACAATGGGGTTCGGTAACTTTGCAATACCCAGAAATTTACTCAATGCACTTAATCTGCGTTTTATCGTTCGATATGCCAGTGGTGACTGACACAACATTTCTACATATTCCTTTACACACTGCTCATTGTTCTCGAAAGAAGAGTTGAATCCGGGCAGCGCAGCTTGCTGGCAAAAGATAGCAAACTCGTTGAAATCACTGATATAGGCCCGCTGCGTATTTTTAGGAAGCCGAGAGAAAATATCATTGAAATACTGATTTACCGCATCGCGGTAGCACTCAGTAAACTGTAGTTGCTGTGCTGCGGGGAGTTTCATTTAAGCCTCTGATTGCTCATGTAAAAGTATGTGCGTTCAAATGGTGGAGAAGGGTTATGCGTAACCATATTGAGTCTAATTGCATTATACACATACGAATAAATATGTATATACATACAGCTTTTGCAGATAGCTACAAGATAACACGAACAGAGAATGGCACTGTGGTAGTATCGGGTCAGGTTCAAACAGCAATCATAAAAAAGCCCGGACTGACCGGGCTTCATGATAAGCTCTTTTGGTAGGCTTAGTTTTTACAGGTGTCGTTTCCTTGGCCCGCAGTCCATTTCATACCATTTTTTAGCAATTTTATATTGTATTCCGCGTTGTACACTTCTTTTCGGTGCCCAATAGCACTGTACATCGCACGACCTTCACCGATGCAGTGTGTCCAAACAAGTGGATGGTCTTCACCCATTTCCAACTCCTTACCTGGCTCATAAGTCGTTTCATCAATAGCCATAACGATGTCGTAACCTTTCGACGACACGCTGTCTGAGAATGAATACCACTCATCATTAAGTTCCCAACGAGCGGGAATGCCTTCAGCAACGCCCGAGTCATGATGAGTAACATCTAAAGAGGCATCCTGAAACCAATTGTCATCACCTGGATGGCCAATAAACTGGGCACCAATCAATACATCACGATACCAGTCCCAGAAGTAGACAGAGTCACCAGCTGAAGCATGAATACCCAAGAAACCACCACCATTATTCATGTAGTCTTCAAATGCTTTGCGCTGAGACAAAGTGAGAGTATCTCCACTGACATTGTTCCAGATTACCACATCGAATTCAGCGAGGTTTTCAGGCGTAAATGCACTTCCTTTAGCACTAACCGACACGCCATATCCCATTTCTGTGGCAAGTTTGGTCAGGTTTTCAGTGGCAGCAGTCACAGATTCACCGTGGTCGTAACCATTTATTTTCTGATAAATCAGAACCTGAACGGGCTCATCACCCAAATCAAAGTTTACGGGTTCTGCATCAAACCGCGCGCAGCGGGAAATTTTGTCTTCACGGGTAACCGGCAGCGCTGCAAGCTCTTTACGCATGGATTGCGCGTTAGCGTCATCTTTTATCTCCATGCGAGCAAGAAGTTGATCAAGAGTAATCAGTGTACTGAAGGAGGGCATGGATTCACTTAAAATCCATGCTGGTACTTTTTCTAAAACACCAGGATAGTATTTCTCAACGATGGCTCTGGCTTTCGGACGCATCACTACATCATAAGCTGGCATTGAGCTTGAAAAAGGCACATCACGTAATGAACAATCGGTTAATTCTTCTGCGGCTAATGCACTGCTTGTGCTCACCATTGTGCCTAACGCCAGGCTGCCTGCGATAATGGTATTAAGCATATTCTTGTTTATCATTTTATTCCTTACAGCGACCACATTCGGTTAAGGGGCCTTAAAGCTCGTGATAGAGCAGGGCGACGATAAAATTTACCTTAACGCGAACAAAGATATTTGTAACCAATATGGTTAACAAAAAGTAAATTTGGTAACACTATAATGTATTTATGTCATCGATATCATTAGTAAGTTAATTACGTTTTTTCTTTGAGAGTGACAGGATAGTTTTCATTATCGCTAGCATTTGTCGCTTGATATTTCGATGTACTGGCGTAGCACTATGGTGTTGAGGGTTGATTGTGAAAGCTTTCTACAATGAAGAGATTATGAAAGTTGACGATTATGAACAAAAAAATGAAATAGAAATGTGGTGACTAGCAATTTTCATGGCACTGTGGAATGTCTTTTAAGTCATTGATTAATATGGTCTTATTTTCACATCACGCATGATAACTGGAATTATCATGCGTGATGGATCTGGGTTTATATCTCGCTAAATTGCACATCACGGATACTGATTAAGACTGTATGTGTATACAGTTTACGTTAATTTCCAGCTTTTTGTTTTGTGAATGGTTTGGGCACAACATGCATGTGAATTTTCCTGCTGTGGTGCTCGTGCTCTGCAGCGTAATTCCGAGCCTTTGAAATGCGGGTCTGGCGTTTTCTACATATCTGACATCTATAAATAGATACTCTGGTTAGAAGATAAAACAGGATTGTCTGTCTGAACACGCTTGGCAAATTAAGCTCAGAATTCCGAAAATCTATCCGTGCGCTACGTGAAATCTGATTTATTTTGCGAGGTGTTACTCAGCAGATTTTACGTAGCGCACGATGCAGTTTTGACATTTTTCGGCAATCGAAGCACATGAAGCTGTTGATCGATGAGTAACTGGAAAACAGTTAGTTGCTGAAAATTCCTAGTTGGCTTTAACGGTCAAGCTTAACTTGAAAGAAAATGGCAGGATTTAGTGTGATAGAAATTCTGAGCGTATCGAGCGGTCGAGGGCTGTGGAGCGAGGCAAATAACGTTTATCTCAATAACGGCATCAACACATTGCAGTACCAGTTAATCTCGCTGCGTATGGAAAGACTACCGGGTCAGAGCTTCCGGTCATTTGATAATGTCGTGACCAAGTTGCTTGATAAGAATGTGGTCACTGAGCACAAAGCTCAGGTTCACAGTCACAGCGATGTAGATATCAACGGATGTGAAATCTCAATGAAAGTGGAAATACGCACTACAACTTCCAATATACATCATTACCTAATTGCGCATAATGTATATTATGTTAAATAGTGCGTTAAAATATCATTATTTATCAATCCTTTGCGAATTCCTATCCACAGCCCCGTTGTTGCACTACATCGATTATTATTTTTCAGGCTCTTCAATGAACACCATTCATAAGTGTATTTATGCTTTCCATGTTAATTCAAAAACCCCCCTGTGTAAGAATATAGCACCTTCCTTATTTTATCTCAGGCTACTGTGCAGAACTTTCAGCGCACTGTTTGTTACCAACTATTGCTGTAGAAATCCATTCATGACATTTCAACAAAACACTATCGTTAATGACGAGCCGCAAGCTTATTGGAGTGGCGTTTTTGCCATGACCGTTTGCGTTTTTACTCTCGTTGCCTCTGAATTTATGCCCGTGAGTTTGCTTACGCCTATCGCCGATTCACTTAATGTGACTAACGGCATGGCTGGTCAAGGTATTGCTATTTCCGGCGCGTTCGCAGTAGTAACAAGCCTGTTTATTTCATCAGTTGCGTCTAACGTAAACCGTAAAACGTTGCTGTTATTTCTAACGGTGCTCATGGGGCTGTCTGGTGCGGTTGTCGGTCTCGCCAATAACTACATTGTTTACATGATTGGACGCGCCATGATTGGTATTGTTGTTGGTGGTTTCTGGTCTATGTCTGCTGCCATTGCCATGCGGCTGGTACCGGAAGATCAGGTTTCGAAAGCATTGGCTATTTTTAATAGTGGAAACGCATTAGCCATCGTTATTGCTGCGCCTCTAGGCGCCTACCTGGGCGCGCTGATTGGTTGGCGTGGGGCATTCTTTAGCCTGATACCGGTTTCGGTAATTACCTTTTTATGGCAGTGGCTAAGCTTGCCCTCTATGCCACCTGCATCTAGAGATCACGGGAGTGCGGGACTTTTTGCCGTATTCGCGCTGTTAAGAAGAAAATTAGTTGTCATCGGCATGCTTGCTGTGGGCTTATTCTTCCTTGGGCAGTTTAGTTTATATACCTATATTCGTCCGTTTCTCGAAAATGTTACTCAGGTAGATGTAGGCACACTTTCCCTTATTCTTATGTTAATAGGTGTGACGGGTTTTATCGGCACGTCGTTAATTAATTTACCGTTAAAGCATGCCTTCTACCCTACCCTAATTTCTATTCCTCTTATGCTTGCGGCTATTGCGGTTAGTTTAACCATGTTCGGTCATTCAATGTGGATTGTGATAGTATTACTTGGACTGTGGGGCTTTATTGCCACAGCTGCACCTGTTGGTTGGTGGGCGTGGATTCCACATAACTTCCCTGACGATGCTGAAGCCGGTGGTGGTTTGATGGTAGCCGTTGTACAGCTTTGCATTGGGCTTGGCTCTACATTAGGTGGCGTGTTGTATGATTTTGAGGGTTACGTTACAACCTATATCTTCAGTGCAACGGTTCTATTGGTTGCAGCATCATTTACTTGGTGGACGGCGCGGATTTCCAAGTAATAAAATAGCTAAGTTTCAGCGTCTGTTTCACGAGGTTTTTTAACACGTACTGGTCGCACGTTATTGTGCAACCGGTACCTCAAAACCCTGCTAATTCGTTGCATTAGTTAGCCATACATCATCAATGACAATGCCGTTCTGGTTTACTTCAATCGTTACACTATGTGACCCTTCAGCTAGGTGATGTAGTTTAATTTCACTTTGCACTCGATTATTTAAAACACCCTGCTTCCACTCCTCACTTCGACCTATTGTATTTAATGAAACGATTTGAAGTTGCTGCCCATCTACGCTGACAGTAAGTGTTTGATCGTAGTTATTTGCATGAGTAGGCAGTGTGGCAATGAACAGGGAAAGGCTGTCCGACTTTTCATTCTCGAAGTTATATGTAAGTTCTGCTTCCCCAGCGTCGAATGTTTGCATGGTAAGAGGAAATATACTCAGCGCACTTCGTGAGTAGCCTAACTCTTCTAACTGAACCCAACTAAATCCCGCCGGCGCGATTCTTTTTACCAGAGCCGGTTTTATCATCCTTGTGTTTTTTCGCTGTGGAACCCTCTTATCAAGTTCTGCATTCCCTACTTTCAATATTTGGGGTTTTTCAAAAACAGGCAAATTTCGCGGTTTTTCATTCATCATAAACGCCCATTTTTTATCTTCTACAGCGTTGTATTGAGCAGTAAGCTTTTGAATATTGTCATGTGCGTGTTGAGCGTCTTTTATCAATGAGCCCTTCTTTTTTAAATTCCCTGAGATTGAAGCTAAATGTCGCAATAACCATTTACGGTTCATTTCGGCTGATGCTGCAACGGGATAACCAACGAGTTCAAGGAAAGATGATGAGTACAAGCTAGGCATTAAGCGAGAGATGTCTTCACTCTGTTTTTCCAGTACGGCATAGTCAGCCAGACGCTTTTCAATCCGTTCATTTGACCAGGAAGACAGGCGTGTCGATGTCGTGGGTTCTGTCTGGCTCCAACCCATAAATTCAGGACGTCTCACAAATGCCAGGTGATAGTAATTTAGCATTAAGTCGGTCAATTTACTCCCAACTATTGGACTGAAATCCCGGGCCAATTGATGTCTAAGAAAATCAACAACACCGGCCGAGTCATCTTCAGGACCAGCCCACCCGAGATGTAAAAACCATTCCATGTTGTACTCGATGGGCTTTATGTCGCCAACGTTGGCTACCCACAGCTGGCTGGCACCGTTTTCATAAGCACGCTGCATTTCAAATTTTATTAATGCGGGATGGGTAGAGCTTAACCATAAATAGTCATGTGGCCGCCCCCAATAGCTGAGATGATAATAAACCCCTGTTCCGCCTGAACGTTGTTGTTCAGCGGTTGAACTACGCCTGCGAATATAACCATAGTTATCATCTGGCCATACGATGGCTACATCATCGGGCACATCAAGGCCAAGCTCGTAGAGCTTTAGAACCTCTTTATAAGGCGTGAATACCTGTGTGAGCGATGCAGCGGCTTGGTTAAATATCGAAGCCAACATCCCTCTTTGCCTGTCGATGATAGTTTGCAGAATGGCTCTGGCATCAGCATCATTTTCTATGCCCTCCATCCCACTATCGTGAACGCCCCGCATGCCCAGCGTGAACATAGAGAGTTCGGGCATATCACTGACTTGCCGAATACGCTCAGCCCAGTATTTATCTACCGTATCTGAATTGGTGACGTAATTAAAATCGCCAGTTTTGTCATAATCCCACTCATCCACATTATTTCTTAGCATGGGCTCGGCGTGGGAACTGCCTATGTGGATTTGATACAATTGTGCCATCACCTTATTCGCTGGCGCTTTGAAAAAAGCACGGGTTCCTGGATGCATCGCAGGCCACAGCGTGTTCGCCTTTAAGCGCAGAAGCAGCTGAAACACTTTTTCATAGGTAACCGGGCCGATATTGCCATATTCCGGTTCAAATGTTTTGGTAGCCCAAGGTAACAACCCCCAGTCTTCATCATTAATGAAAATGCCTCGGTACTTTACCGCTGGCCCATCCACGAGCGGTAAACCGTCAATCTTCAGGGAGGTCTCACTTTTGGTCAGTGGCACATCGGCCCACCACTGCCAGGGTGAAATGCCTAGCTTTTCGGCGAGCGTAAACAAACCGTATACCGCGCCTCGTTCATCGGCACCGGTGATATGAAGAGCGTCTAACTCTTTGTAGATTACAAAAGATTCCCAGATACCGTATTCTGACTTTCGCTGTTTGAGCTGACTATTGGCACTATCTACGTCAACAATTATGGTAATGGCTGTTTTTCTTGGTACTTCCCCACTTCCAGTACTCGCGCTAAACGGAATGCCCACACGAACGGAAAGGTCGCCAGCAACATCGCCGGCGGCCCAATTGATTAATTTACTGTCGCTTTGAACCCGTATTTCACCGTGGTCAGACTGAACATCAAACACAAATGCATCAGTGGTATCTTCACTTTGTGCCATATCGCATCTGAAAACTAAAAAGAGTAAAAGAACCCAGCGAAGCTGCATAATAATGTGTCCTGGAAAGAGAGTACTGAAAGCGGAAAAAACGCCGGCACAGAGGGCCGGCGATAAACTCAACATTTAGTTGTGATAACGCACACCGAGGAAGAACTGTCGTCCGGTATTGTTATATTCGCGCACCATGTCGAGAGAGCCATCTCCGGTTACGAACAAGCGGGAGTACTCATCAGTTACATTGATCACTTCAAAGGATAACGTCAGATTTTCAGACCAGTTATAGAAAGATGAAAAATCAATATTGGTCGGACCGGTCACGCCGTTCTCTCTGTTTCCTGTGATCCCAGGTACTTCAATAAAGTAATCGTCACGACTATTGGCTGATACCCTCGCCCCGTATTTCTCCGTTTCGTAATAGAAGGTGAGATTGTAAGAGTTTTCAGAAACACCAACAATTTCACCAGAGCTAACTCGGGTATAATTCGCAACCATACCAAGATCGTTAAACGGTGTAGGCAAAAAACTGAACGGTTGCTGATAGCTTAGCTCCAGGCCGTTTATCGACGTACCCTCACCGTTATCATAGGAATAATGGGTGTATGGCTGCGTAAACGGATTTACCGTGATTGCAGGATCGTAAACGGGATCATTTTCGATGGCTGTATAGTAGATACTGTCAACCATGCGGTCTTCTTGAGTGCTGCGAATATAGGTTTCGATGTCTTTATAAAACACAGTTGCTGACAGTAACGATTCTTCATCAAAATACCATTCCGCGCCGAAGTCCACGTTGTTCGATACATAAGGATCTAGATAAGGATTACCAACGGTGACAAAGCCTTCTATATAACGAAACGCAGGATTACCAGGGTTCAGTGTATTCAAGCTGGGCCGGGTCATTGAGCGTGTTAAACCCAGACGTACTATCAGATCATCAGTAGGTTCAAGAGCCAAGTTTAATGCCGGCAGGAAGTTCTTATAACTGTGTTCAGCCTCTACTGTTTCAATGGAGTCTGCCAATCTAATGTAACCCGTGGAAGTGGCGGTTGAGTCCACATAGCGCATGCCGAAATTCGTTCTAAGTATCATATCTGCGATATCAAAATCCGTATTGAACTCGAGATAGACCGCCATGGTTTCTTCTTCAACTTCGCTGTCTTTCTGCTTCTGCGATTCCCAGTTTAGTGGGCCTATCGCATTCTTTACAGCAGCAAAATCAGCGACTACAAACGGGAATAAATTGCCGTCAAAACCGTCACCAAAATTATCAACGGGAAGCATTTGAGTCAGTCCTTCTGCTGAATCAACAGAGAACGTAGGTAAACCTGAGTAAGCTCGGGAGACTTTCCGATTGTTGAACGCGAAGCCCGCTTTCACCTCAACATCGTCACCAACATATCTGGCATCAATTTTACTGGTTACGTTTTCTTTATCAGTCTGGTCTTTCAAGTCGTAAGATGACAGATTGTAAAGCGACGGGTCGTTGTAATCGAACTGAAAATCCAGCATTGCCGCGTTAGGGTTACCGGAAAAATCAAACGCAAAGGAATGCGGATCAACACTGTCCATAATGTGTCTGAATTCTTCTCTGGAAAAGTCTATCTCAGCAAAACCGACCATGGCATCAACCACCACTCTGTCGGTTAACGCAAATTCACCAGATAATACATACTGATTAAATGCGGTATCACTGGTTGTCTCACGGCTTTCAACACGATTTGTCACACCATCATACTGTCCCGTGATAATCTGTTGTCCATTGGGTGCAATAGTTACTTCGGTCGGGGTAATTTGATTAAAGTAGTTTCTGAACATGGCATACATGTGGTAATACGAACGCTCGTTTTCTAGCTGCGAGTGCAAGTAATCGAAGGTCAGTACCACATTATCTGTGGGTGCATATTGAAACGCTGTCGTTATTCCCAGTCGTTTCTGACCGTTGCCAAAATAATCAGGACGCGGTATCCGTGGTGTATAAAGGCAGTTTACTGGATCGACAGAATCATCGCCCAGCGAACAGGATGAACTGGCAGGCGTGCCATTTATCTGCAGGTCGCTAGTGTCGGCGTAGGTCATATTATTATTCACTGGCGTCTGCCAGCCTACTGTGCCAAATCCCTGTTGATTCACATCACGTGTCGAATAGGCAACGGAAAAAAGTACACCGAACTTATCATCATCAAATGTATTGCTTACCATGACCGCCGTGCGCGGATTTGTCTTGTCTGCAACATCGTTATAATTTACTTGAGCAGAGCCCGCATAGTGAAAGCCTGGATTATCGAAAGGTTTGGCGGTGTAGAGGTTAACCGAGCCCGCTATTCCCCCTTCTTCCATCGACGCTGTAGGCGACTTTTGCACATCTACCCGGTTGAACAACTCTGAGGCAAATACGTTAAAATCAAATGCCCTGCCGCCACTAAGCGCCGAAATTGACGAATCGAGCTGATCGGTTTCTGCCGGGATCTCCATGCCGTTTAGGGTCGCGCGAGTAAAATCAGGGCCAAGACCGCGAAGGGTGATTCGTCGCCCTTCACCTCCTTCTCGACTTATTGAGACACCTGATATCCGTTGCAGGGATTCAGCTAGGTTTAAGTCGGGAAATTTCCCAATATCTTCGGCAGATATTGATTCCATTGAATTGACGTTCGCCCTTTTTGTTAGGAGTGATTTATTCAATGAGCCTCGAAAACCTTGGACTTCTATGACTTCTACATCATCTGACTCATCATTTTCCTGTTGCGCTAGGACATCCAGCGAGATACCCGATTGCAATGCAATCACAATAGAAAAAGCTAATTTTTTCAATTTCATAGTAAACCTTCCACGAGCGAGCGTTATTGAAATAGGCAATGCAGATTTGCCGAGTTAACGCGCAGTTAACATTTCAAACACGCTATTTTCATATTCGTGCAAGGTCAATCAATACCAATTTATATGCGCCATTTTTGGTACTTTGGTTTCAATTGTGAAAATTTTAAAGAAGGTAGCAGCACGCATCACGAAGCAAAAAGTCTCTTAAAATGCTTATTCAAGAGATGGGTATTGTTTATGAGTGCTACATCATAATGAATGCATCGGTTGCCGTGGGATTACTGCTATTACAACATCGTAAATTACCACATCGTAACTTCAGCAGAATTTAGACACGATGCCTTAACGCATCAACCACGGTACTGAACGCGGGAGAATGATTATTGCGATTTGGGTAGTACAGGTGGTAACCAGTAAACGGTAAGCACCAATCCGTCAATACCTGCTCTAATTTGCCGCTTTCAAAGTCGGCGAGAAAGATATCTTCAGGAAGGAAAGCGAGGCCAAAACCATCCAGGGCAGCTTGATGAATCAAGTACGGGTTATTGAAAATAACCTGCCCCTGGGGTTTAACCGTAATTTCTCTGTCACCGTTATCGAGTTCCCATTCGTAAACGCCGCCAGCGCTTATCATGCGCATGCCTATGCATTTATGCTTTAACAAATCTTCTGGAGTTTCAGGACGACCAAATTTGTCGAGGTATTCGGGGGTTGCGACAACGGCCATTCGCCATTCAGGGCCAATTTTTACCGCAATCATGTCTTTTTCCACCGCTTCCCCTAGTCTCACTCCGGCATCAAAGCGGCCAGACACGATATTAGTAAAACCGTTATCCATACTGACTTCCAGACGAATATCAGGGAATTTTTCAAGCATGGGGGCGAGTTTGGGCCATATGATGGTTTTCGCTGCATGATCGCTGCAATTAATACGCACAAGACCGGCGGGCTTGTCTCTTAGTTCAGATAAACATTCAAGTTCAGTATCAATGTCTTCAAATCGCGGGGCAATGCGATTTAAAATTCGCTCACCGGCTTCGGTAGTAGAGACATTACGTGTTGTTCTTGTGAGTAAACGAATACCCAAACGAGATTCCAACGCGCGCATACTGTGACTCAGTGCGGATTGGGATACACCCAATTTCGCAGCAGCACGCGTAAAACTTTTCTCCCGGGCTACCGCAATAAATGCCAATATGTCGCTATAGTTCTCACGCATATATTTTTCCGTCAGTACTGATTAACACTAAATATTTAATGGCATTTAGCCTATCAGAATTTCTGATTCAATCTAATAGGTGAAAGCTTATCAATTAGTCCAGTTAATAAATAGAAGCGACTATTGGCACACATTGCTTAAAATTATTGCAGCTCCTCTAATACGATATTTTTAAAATCAATCGGCTGCCCTTCACTTTGAAAAGCAATATAGCCTTCCTGTAAACTTTTTACTTGCTCCCAAATGTCAGCAGATTCGCCAGTTACTAGGCCATCGGGTTGAGCAAAAGCGACCTGATATTCCAGTACAGTTTCCCCATTAATTTTTTGAATGACTTCGCCGTTGTTGACAACAAGTTCAGCGTTCACCCAAACATCTTTTGGGTAGGTTTTTGATGCAGAGTTGAGGCAATGTTCAGGATAAAGTGAATCCTGATAATAGATCTCAGTGCCTGGCGAACACATATTGCCGGTTGGTCTGGATTTGCCCGGCTCCTTTTCTGCCAGCAATTGAAATTCGATAGATATTGGCCAGTTTTGTTCTTTATTGATGGTATTAGGCGGTTGGCTTAAGAACATCACGCCGCTGTTGGCAAAGGCATAAGAAGGGGCTGAATCTAGAAATTCACCTTTGAACCGATAATCAAAGGTAAGGCGGAAATTCTTTAACGGCTTATCGTAAAAAAGATGAGCAAATTGTTCGTTGAATGCATCGTACTTCTCATAGCCTACTGAGATCATGCCGTCTTCTACACGGAACGTGTTAAGGGGATCTTCTCCTGTCTCATGATGATGAATTTTTACCACCCAACCGTCGAGATCTTCACCATTAAATATACGTTGCGCATTGTTACTTTGAGTCGGTTTCGTACACCCTTGTAGCAGCAACATTGCCAGTGATAACGCACAACAAGCCGTTTTGCTTTTGCTCATTTTCATTCCACAATCCTTAATTGAATGTTTTGTGTACCACTTTGCATCACGCGCTACCACAAAAGAAATGACAAAAATAAATAAGTTTCAATTGTGAATTCGAATCGGTAATTCAAGATTGATTGCGTATACAACTTTTTTATCACGTTTTTCTATTTATTATTGATTTATCGTTGATAACTCTACAAAATCTGAAAATGTTTTGCAGATTAACCGATAGGTTGTCGCGAAATACAATGGAAAACAAAACTTGTGAAAAGGATAAAACAAACATGAACGAAACTCCGGTAACGCCATCAACGTCTAGCGACAACGGTAGCATGGCAAAAGTTGTCTACATTCTTTACTTGGCTGGTATTTTAGTGGGTATCACCGGCATCGTCGGCGTGATCATCGCATACGTAAATAAATCAGATGCGCCTGAATGGCTAAAAACGCACTACCAGTACCAAATCAGAACATTCTGGATTGGCTTCCTATACATGTTCATTGGCTCTATTCTTTCCATCATCTTAGTAGGTTACCTGGTGCTGTTGTTCTGGATGGTGTGGCTCATTGTTCGTTGTGTGAAGGGCATGAAATACCTCGATAACCAACAAGCGCACCCAGATCCAACGGGTTGGATGTTTTAATTAATATCGAATAACAAAAAATGCGGCAGATGCCGCATTTTTTCTTTAATCAGTGCTAACCATTTTGCTGCGCTGCCCCGCACAGCGTTTAGAGCAGTATTTCACGCTTTCCCAGTTTTTCTCCCACTTCTTTCGCCATACGAAAGGGCGTTCGCATACCGGGCACGTTTTCTCGGGAAGTTCAGACTTCTTCATTCTTAGACAACTTGGTTAAGAAGCGACTGGCGTCGTGCTTCATGGCTTCGATTTTTTCTGTCGCCATTCTGTCGTAACTTTTGTAAACCAAGCCCATACGAGGGTTTTTTCGAAGTTTATCCTGGTGAGCATCGAGGAACCGCCAATATAAATAATTGAATGGGCATGCGCCCTCTCCGGTTTTCTTGCTCACGCTGTAGCCGCAGTTCTTACAATAATCAGACATTTTATTGATATAGCTACCACTGGCCACGTACGGTTTGCTAGCAAGATTGCCCCCATCGGCAAACAATATCATGCCGGCGACATTGGGCAGCTCTACCCATTCATAGGCATCTGCATACACCAACAAATACCATTCCTGAACTTGCTCCGGGGCAAATTCACACAGCAATGAAAAATTACCCAGTACCATCAAACGTTGAATATGATGGGCGTAAGCGTGTTTTTTGGTATCTGTGATGCACTGTCGTAGGCAGTTCATGTTGGTATACCCATCCCAAAAAAACGATGGGAGGTCACGCTTGGCATTGAAGTAATTATCAGACTGTAGTCCAGGCATATAGTACCAGTAGAAGCCGCGAACAAATTCCCGCCAGCCAATAACTTGCCTGATAAAGCCTTCCACAGAATTAAGTGGCGCCTCTCCCGCATGGTAGGCGGATTCAGCCTGCTGTACTACTTCCTGCGGGCTTAATAACCCACAATTAATATAGAAAGAAAGGTGAGAATGAAATAGCCATACGGCGTTGTGTCGCATGGCATCTTGATAGCGACCAAAATCGGGGAGCCGTTGCTCAATGAACGTATTGAGCACATCTAGCGCCTCTTCACGGGTTACTGCGTAGTGAAAGCCGTCGCTATCACCGAAGTGAGACTCAAACTCGCGCTCCACTAGCTTGATCACTTCTGCTGTTACCGCATCGGGCTTATATCGGGAAGGTTCTGGCGGTGACACGTTGGCGGGCATAGACTCACGATTTTTACTGTCATAATTCCAGTCGCCACCGGCAGGTGCCCCGTTATCCATTAAAATACCGTGCTTTTTGCGCATTTCACGGTACCAGAACTCCATGCGCAAGGTTTTTCGGCCATCTGCCCAAGCGGAAAATTCTTGTTTAGTGGCATAAAACCGCCCATCTGGCAACACAGTAACGGGCACACCGATTTGATGCTCCCACTGTTGCATGCTTTTTAATAACCGGTATTCTCCGGGTTCGGTTACCACCACCTCACTCAAGTTATGTGCTTTTGCGGCGGCTTGCACTTCACCGAGTAAACTGCCCTGATTCTCTTTGTCGTCATAACACCGATAAATAACCTTGAAACCATCATCTTTAAGGCTCTTCGCGAAATGACGCATGGCTGAAAACAACAAAATGATTTTCTTTTTATGATGCTTCACATAGGTCGCTTCTTCCCGAACTTCCGCCATCAGCACAATGTCCTGACTCTTATTTGCTTCAGTAAGTACCGGTAGCGTGGCCGTGAGTTGGTCGCCGAGAATTAATCGCAGTTTACCTGTCATAACTAGCCTTTTATTTCAGCGAAGGCATCGAGGGCGCGCTGCCGAGATGTTTTTAAATCAACAATCGGTTCAGGGTATTGGTCGCCTAACACGATTCCGGCTTGTTTCAACTCGGCACTGTCTGCTTCCCACGGTTTATGAATAAGTTTGTTGGGAAGCTTACTCAGTTCCGGGCACCAGGTACGCACATATTCCCCTTGTTTGTCGAATTTCTCACCCTGCAATACGGGGTTGAACACGCGAAAATAGGGCGCTGCGTCGGCACCGGAGCCCGCGACCCACTGCCAACCTGCAGAATTATTGGCACCGTCAGCGTCCGCAAGGCAGTCCCAGAACCAGGCCTCGCCCTCGCGCCAATCAATGAGTAAGTTCTTTACTAAAAATGAACCGACAATCATTCTTACCCGATTGTGCATATAGCCGGTATGCCACAGCTCCCGCATACCCGCATCGACAATGGGAATACCGGTTTTTCCTTTTTGCCAGGCTTCCAGATCTTTTTTGCTGGAACGCCAGGGAAACTTGTCAAATTTCTCGTTAAAGTTTTTATCCGGAAAAGTAGGAAAGTGATAAATCAAGCTATGTGCAAATTCACGCCAGCCCAGTTCGCTTAGGAAGGTATCGATATTGTTGTCGTCGGCGTTGCCGAACGCATCAAGGATGGCATACCAGACTTGATTAGGAGAGATTTCACCAAAATGCAAATGCGCAGACAACATAGAGGTTCCACGAATAGCAGGAAAATCCCGATCTTTTTTATATGATTTGGCCGCTTCATCAATAAAATCTGCCAATCTGTCTGCCGCCCCCTCCTCTCCAGGTTTCCATGTTTCGGCAATTCCGTCATACCACTTGATGTCTGGCATTAGTCCCAGTGAATCAATACTCACGCCTTTGTTTGTCACGTCAGCATAGGTAATTCTCGCCACTGCTGCTTGCGGATAACGTGGAGAACTGGCCTGTAAGCAGCCTTTTCGATAAAACGGGGTAAATACTTTATAGGGGCTACCAGACTTATTCTCGATGTCCCACGGTTCCCAGAGTAGTGAACCATTAAAAC
The DNA here is from genome assembly GCF_056159945.1 of Alteromonas sp. ABH2_165. Lineage (NCBI taxonomy): Bacteria > Pseudomonadati > Pseudomonadota > Gammaproteobacteria > Alteromonadales > Alteromonadaceae > Alteromonas > Alteromonas sp. ABH2_165. The sequence continues at coordinate 81,541 of NZ_JBSWWF010000009.1, read as the reverse complement.
TCTTCACGATTTTGTCGTTGTCTTTTAACGATTCTTTTAGCGTTTTGTCTCGTTTAACGTGCCATGGCTCATAACACCGATTCCAAAACAGATGCTCTACGTTGAACGTGTCCATGAGCTCGGGCAGTAATTTTTCCGGGTCGCCTTCGAATACCTGAAGATGCCCATTAAGGCGATCATTAAGGGAGTTTAATGATTGATGAAGCCACCATTTCGATACACTACCTGGGAGTCTTTTTTCCGGCAACGACGTATCGTGAATATAAATTGGAATGATCTTGCCAAGATCGCAGGCAGCATGTAGCGCCGGATTATCTTTTACGCGCAGGTCCTGGCGGAACCATACGATACTGACAGGTACCGTCACATCGATGTCCTTTTTATTTATGCATTCTAAGTAAGTGATACGCAATTATATCCAAACTGTTTCACTGGCGATGAAAATTAAGGTTTTGTAATGAAAGTAATTACCCGGGGTTTGTTCTGGTTTAGACACGATTTAAGACTGACAGATATGCCAGCACTGTTGGAAATGAGTAAGCTAGTTGATGAGCTTTTATTGGTGTATGTTTTTGACGAACGTAGCACCGGGCAAAATCAGTATGGCGTTACGGGAATGGGCCCTCACCGCCGACAATTTATTGAAGCGTGTTTGAGCGAGTTGAACGATGACTTAGCGACATTGGGTCAACATCTCGTGATAAAAACGGGAACGCCGGTATCGGTACTAAATTCGCTTATACAGAACGATGACATAACCCATGTTGCCAGCCATTTTCACGGCGGCTTTTACGAAATGCAGGACTGGCAAAGGCTGGAAAGTACCTTTCCTGAAGTGAAATTCATCCAACGAGATGGCATTAGCCTGTTTGACCGCGCGCAATTGCCTTTTTTACTTAGCGATATGCCAGGGCAATTTACCCCGTTTCGAAAGAAAATAGAGAATCACACCACGCCAGCAGCGCCTCTTACTGCACTTTCGTCACTACCGCCGCCAATCCATTTGCAATCTGAACAAGAGAATTTGAAAGCACAGATATCTGACCATGGCTTGTTCCGCGGTGGCGAAAAGGCGGGTCAACAGCGGTTGAAAGACTACTTTTTTAATGATCACCATGTGTCAAATTACAAAGAAACCCGAAACGCATTGGACGATGCGAATGCCAGCACCCGGTTTTCTCCTTGGCTGGCAAGTGGCTCGTTATCTCCACGATGGATTTATCAGCAATTAAAGCAATATGAAGCAGCGCATGGCGCGAACGATTCGACGTATTGGGTTTATTTTGAGTTATTGTGGCGAGAGTTCTTCTTCTGGATACAGCAACGCCATGGTGCAGATTGGTTTAGCCAAGCAGGCTGTCGCGGTGAGGTAAGGCCATTTTCCCATGATGAAGCGAAGATCCGGCTGTGGCAAAACGGAGAAACTGGGTACGACATCGTAGATGCTTGTATGAAGCAATTAAAAACGACTGGCTTTATGTCGAACCGCGGTCGCCAGCTGGTGGCAAGCTGCTTTGTTCACGAACTCGGGCAAAATTGGCAGTATGGCGCGGCTTGGTTTGAACACATGCTGGTAGACTACGATGTTGGCAGTAACTGGGGCAACTGGTTATATCTTGCTGGCGTAGGCCACGATCCCAGAGGCCATCGCCAATTCGATTTGCAAAAGCAAACTGAACGCTATGATCCCGAAAGAACCTTCATCAATACATGGCGAAAATGAAACCTCAAGTCGCGGTGGTTTGGCTAAAGCGCGATTTACGTCTACGCGACCACAAGCCCCTGCTAGAAGCTAGTAAAACCGGCCTGCCTGTCGTGCTACTGTTCTGCTTTGAGCCTTCGTTAATGGCCGACCCACACATGAGTCAGCGACATTGGCGTTTTTTAGCTGAAAGCATTACTGATATGAACGGGCAGTTACCCGATGGGATTTCGGTGCTTTCAACCTGCTATGAAGTGCGTGAGGCTTTTTCGTACATAAACGCGCATTGTCATATCAGTCGCGTATTCAGCTATGAAGAAGTGGGCCTCGACGTTACCTTTCGACGGGATCGTGAAATGGCTACCTGGTTCCGTGCACACAACATCGAATGGATAGAGCATAATTATGGTGCAGTAACCCGTGGACTCACCAACAGACAACATTGGGAGTCTTATTGGCAACAAGTGATGTCACAACCCACAGATGACGTTACACTGAGCACAGTGAACTGGTATTCCGTTGAAGCGTCGCCTTTAAGGGCGATGCAAAATACCCCGTCTTATCCGAGTGATAATCGGATGCAGCAAGGCGGTGAACGGTTTGCCTGGTTTGTGATGAAAGATTTCTTTGCTGGCCGTGGTATTTCATATCATCAAGATATTTCAAAGCCCCTCGCAGCCCGGAAATCCTGCACTCGCCTGAGCCCCTATTTGGCGTGGGGAAATGTGTCAATTAAGCAAGTTTATCAATATATCCGCTTCCAACAGTCGCACCTCAAACACTCGCAGCAAAGTGGTCGCTGGCAACCCGCCGTAAATGCGTTACTTTCTCGCATACATTGGCGATGTCATTTCATCCAAAAGTTCGAGAGCGAACATCAAATGGAATGGCGCGCACAAAACCGCGCATACGACAGCTTTCCCTACATCGAAGGCCCAGAAGCGCAGCGTCGTTTCGAACGCTGGAAAAATGGTACCACAGGATATCCGTTGGTTGATGCTTGCATGCGAGCGCTTAACGCAACAGGATTTTTAAATTTTCGAATGCGGGCCATGGTAACCAGTTTTTTAGTACACCATTTAAATGTGCATTGGTTACATGCAGCAGAATATCTGGCAAACCAGTTTCTTGATTTTGAACCTGGTATTCATTATCCACAAATTCAAATGCAGGCCAGTATCACGGGTATTCATACGGTTCGTTTGTATAACCCGTCAAGTCAATCGAGCAAACTCGACCCTGAAGCTGCTTTTATCAAAAAGTGGGTGCCTGAACTAGACCGATTACCAGCACCTCTTTGCCATCAGCCAGATAAAATTCCGCCACTTGAAGCCATGATGCTAAATTTTGACTGTGCCGTGGATTATGTCTTACCCATTATTGATATTGGTGCAGTGCACGGTGAGGTGAGAGACCGTTTGTGGGGATATCGTCAACGTGATGATGTGGTGAAAGAAGCGGCCCGGATTGTTCAGCGGCATACCACTCGCCGAAGCCCTAGCCGCCAATGGCTGAAACAAGTAAACAGTAAGACTTAGCGGTCTTGCTCTTTAAGCCATTGATTAAGTAGCCTAATTTGTCCGCATTTATACGCTGCAAAGGTTATGCGTAACGCGTTAGAGAGTACTTCACTGTCGCTCCAGCCTGTTTTGTCACGAATTTCATCATAACATTGCATCGCTTCCGGACTCACATAACCCCGTACCATTTTCTTCCCAGCCGCTTTCTGTCGCTCACGAAAGCGACGCTGTTTATCTGCATTGGCGGTAGGGTTAGCCTTTTTCTTTTCAGTCATACGGATGTCATCTCCTGGTTACCTTGGCAGTGTAACATGGATTTTTTCACAATAAATGACTGTTCAGAGTTGTTTAGCGTACAAGTGTTCGCTAAATTACCACGCTGAAAATCTAACAACAAAGGGATATCATGTCCGACAAACAACATAGCTTTAACCGTGAAGATTTACTGGCCTGTAGCCGCGGTGAAATGTTCGGCCCAGGTAACAGCCAGTTACCTGCACCTAATATGCTAATGATGGATCGCATTAGTCATATCAGTGAAGAAGGCGGTGAATACGATAAAGGTGAAATCATTGCTGAGCTGGATATCACACCAGATCTTTGGTTCTTCGATTGTCACTTCCCTGGCGATCCGGTAATGCCTGGTTGTCTTGGTCTTGATGCCATGTGGCAGCTGGTTGGCTTCTTCCTGGGTTGGAGCGGCGGTCCTGGTAAAGGTCGTGCACTTGGCGTAGGCGAAGTGAAGTTTACCGGGCAAATCCTGCCAACCGCAAAGAAAGTCACCTATCGCATCAACATGAAACGTGTTGTTAAGCGTAAGCTGTTTATGGGCCTGGCAGACGGTCAGGTGGAAGTAGACGGTCGCGTTATCTACACAGCCAAAGATTTGAAAGTTGGCTTGTTCCAGGATACGTCTAAGTTCTGATTATCCTGATAGCACCTTGGTGCTTATATGCCGAAATTCGAACGAAAAAAAGCCCCGTTAATCGGGGCTTACCTTTATTGAAAGAGATGTTTAACGTACGTTGAATCCTAGTTGCCTGTCTTCAACAGCTTCCCTCCAGCCACCGAGCCACTGCGAACGAGCGTCGAAAGCCTGGAATGGACAGTTCTCTTTTGAACGACCGCTGATACCAGCCTGATACCCTTTTGCGTGTGCACGCGTCAATTTATCTCTTTTTTGTCGTTTCATTGATAAGCCTCTATTTGTGATTAACTTGTGTCGCAACCGGTGTTCGGCTCCCCTAACATAGTATTTTGCGGGTGCCGTCAATTTCTGTTGCGCACATATATGTGATAGTGCACCCGGCAGTTAGGTTCAACTTATTTTCTTCAATTTCAGGCTTGACAAATAGTAACGTAATGAAATTTTGTCTAATTTAACATTACATTTTTTTTGCATAATTATGACGTTTTTTAAAACGAGTTTCTCTATGTACAAAAAAACCGCAACTGGGTGCGGTTTTTGCTGTTTATGTTTTAAGCTAAAACAATTCGATTCGTATATTTATTGCGCTATCACGCTGTTAACTCGATAAAAACCGCATTATACGAAAGTCTAATTTAGCCATTTTTGCGACGACGGAAAGCCAATAAGCCGGCTGTCAACAACATCCACAACGGTGAAATTGACGCGCCCTTACGCTCATAGCCAGTGTCTTCCTCGTCATCGTCTGCATCGCAACTGTCGTCAACTTCACTGCCAAGAGGTGAAAGTTTAACTGCAACAATGACGTCTACCATCTCGGTTTCACCTTCGTCATTGATGACTTCTTCACCATTCGCATAACGTTCTGCCGTGCTGAAACGCGCGTTAGCGATGATTTCATTACTGTCGTTGATATCAATTGCATCAACGATGGTGTAGGCCGAATCACAGGGCAACAGATCATTTAAATCAGTGAGCTCACCAGATGCCACGTCGAACATAAAGCCGTGAGTTTCACGATTGGTATCCACAGTAGAATCATATTCAGAAGTACCTACAACAATATTATTATTGTTGATCGCTTTGCCCTCCGCGCCCGCGTTGGTAAAGAAGCCTTGCGGATAGAGCGTTTCACCGCTGTCCAGATTATGGATGAATATTCTGTTTCGCGCAGTGCTATTCGGTGCCCGAAGAACGTAGCCTGTTACCCAATTTTCATTGTTGATAGACAACGCTTCAGATTGCAGATTATCTTCACGAGGTAACATTTCAGTGGTTTCGCCATCGGCGTAACTCACCGCCACGTTAGTGTACTCGTAGTTGTAGTAGCTGCTTGAGCTTGGACGACGCACATTTTGACGCTCATCTATTGAAGAGGCTCCGACGGCCACACCTTGATCATTGATATCGTTTGCTAATGACCAGTAAGGTGATTCATCTTCTGCTTCTGGCTCAAATACAGGTGGAAAGGTTTCGCTAGAGATAACATTTCCATTTGCATCAAGTTGCCAAATTGTCGCCCGTGCGTAAGTACCAGGGAATGACGTATCACCTACATCGGGTAATCTGAAACCATAGCTTGTGCTGTCACCAGAGGCATCTACTCTGATATTGCGCTTACAATAGGCTTCCGGTATGTCTCCCAGAAATTCAGGATCTTCGCAGTTCTCAACAGCGTCATCAATGGCACTGATATAATCAACGGCACTGTTCCCTGCCACTTGTAAACTATTGTTAATCGCGAAAGCTTCGCTTAATCCGCCAAGGGTATCATCTTCAGCAGGAAGCAGTTTGGTCTCGCCATTCACCTGGACAAATGCGGTTTTTTCAATATCGTTTAGAACAAGAATCGTGGTATCGCCATCTTCATTCTCGTAGTCTAACCGGTAGTACGGCCCTTCAGTAGAACCCACAACAAAGTCGCCATTTAAGCTATCGCGAGCGTAGGTGTTTACCGCGAATTCGTACTCATTGGTGTCTTCCGATATCGCATCGAGGCCAGGTACCAAATCAACATCAACCCCATCAGAGAGGTATGAGGAGTAAGTGCCAATGTGCTGGTACAAGAAGTAGTTTCTGGCCGTTGAGGAATGAGAAGTCAGCTGTGCAATAATGTAGTTATAGTCAACGGTGGAAAATACACCCTGACGTACATCTTCTTCATTTTCGAAACTTGAAGCGTAAGTATCGATAAAGCCTGACTCTTCAAGGAAATCTGCATCGACAGAAAGATTCAGGCTGCTCTGTGTAATGGTGAGCATCTGACCTGATTCATCAATAGACTGTCCAAAGTTGTGAATACTGCGATCAGTAACCGGTAGTGGCGTAACGGAATAGGTAGCGGCCAGGGCAGTTGCTGACGCAGTGGTCAGCGCCATAGCGGCGGCAAGCTGTGTTAATTTCATCTAATATCCTAATTACTGCTGAGTGTCTTCCAGCATGCTTTCCAATTCGTCCCAGCGCGCATATTTCTGAGACAGGGTTTCTTCTGTTTCTGATAACGTGGCAAGTGTACCAGCTGTTGCATCCGCAGGCTGTTTAAAAAACTCAGGATCATTCACCTTTTCCTGCAATGTGGCTAACGCTTCTTCCAGCGATTCAATTTCTGCAGGTAACGATTCGAGCTCACGTTGATCTTTGTATGATAACTTTTTCGTCTTACGCGGAGAAGACTTTGGCTTAGGACTCTGCGGATCCGATTTAGTTTCATCTTTTACTCTTGCTTCAGCATTTCTCTGTGCCATTTGTTGCTGTTTATACCAGCTTTCAACATCACTGAAGCCGCCGATAAATTCTTTGAGCGCGCCATTACCTTCGAACACTACGCAGCTATTGGCGACATTATCAACAAACTCACGGTCGTGGCTTACCAGTAAAACAGTTCCCTCGTACTCATTGAGTAAGGTTTCCAGCATTTCCAGGGTTTCCACATCCAAGTCGTTGGTGGGTTCGTCGAGTACCAGTACGTTACTTGGCTTCAACATGAGTTTGGCCAGCATTAAGCGGTTTTTCTCACCACCAGATAATGACTTCACCGGTGCGTTTACCCGTTCTGGTGTAAACAAGTAATCCTGAAGGTAGCTAATAACGTGGCGAGGCGCGCCATTTACCATCAAATCGCGCTTTCCATCGCCCACCGCATCGATGACCGATTTTTCTAAATCCAGCCCCTGACGATGCTGATCGAAATACGCCACTTCTAAGTTCATGCCTTGACGAATATTACCGGTATTCGGTGTCAGTTCGCCCAGCAGCAGTTTTATAAGCGTGGATTTACCGCTACCGTTCGGACCAATCAGTGCCAGTTTGTCACCGCGCAACACATTTAGGTTCAGGCGGCTGACTATGGATTTATCACCGTACGCATAATTTGCGTCGTTCACTTCAAAGACCATCTTCCCTGAGCGTGCGGCAGTCGACTGTGCCACCACAGCATTACCTTGGGTTTCACGCCGGGCTTTACGGGTTTCACGCAATTTTTTAAGGGCTCGCACCCTGCCTTCGTTGCGTGTTCGTCGGGCTTTAATGCCCTGGCGTATCCACACTTCTTCCTGAGCAAGTTTTTTGTCGAATTCAGCATTTTGCGCGGCTTCAACGTCAAGATCCTGCTGCTTCTTTTCGAGGTAAGTGGCGTAGTTGCCCGGATAGCTTGTCAGCGCGCCGCGATCAAGATCGACAATCCGTGTGGCCATCTGGCGAATAAACGCCCGGTCGTGACTAATAAAAACAATCGCGCCCTGAAAAGCACTTAAGCTTTGTTCCAGCCAGCGGATCATTTCGATATCCAAGTGGTTTGTTGGCTCATCGAGTAAAAGCAGATCGGGCTGTCTTACCAAGGCCCTTGCCAACGCGGCTTTACGTCGCCAACCACCGGACAATGTCGACAATGACATGTCGGGGTCAAGCTTCAGCATAGTCAGCGTTTGTTCAATCTGTTGTTCGAATTGCCAGGCGTCGCGGGTTTCCAACGCTTCTTGTAAATGTTGGAGCTTATTCAGATTTGCTTCAGACGGATCATCAGCCACTTTTCGTGTCTGATGAAAATACTGTTTCAGGATCTCGCCCACATCAGCAAGCCCTTCTGCCACGTAGTCAAATAGCGAAATATCGACGGTTTGGGGAGGATCTTGTTCAAGGCGGGCAACCACGGTTTTGCTGTCGATAATGCGCTGACCATCGTCTGCAATAATATCACCGGCAATCACTTTCATAAGCGTGGACTTACCACTGCCGTTGCGACCAACTAAACACACACGCTCTCTGGGTTGAACCACTAAATCTACACCGTCGAGTAACGGTGGATTACCATAAATAACGGTAATATCTTTTAACTGAATCACACTCATGATAAGAAATTTTCTGCCTGTTCTACGTCAAAAGGCCAACCGAGTTCTGCGCCAGTATCAAGGCGCTTAATTACCGGAATACGCACGGCATAAAGATGATACAGGTTAGCATCTTCGCGGATATTATATTTGGTGATGTTGAGCTGCTGAGACTGTGATGTCTTTGCCAGAACCTCGTCAGCCAGTTCACACAAATGACACTGTGGACCGGTGTAAAACGCTAATTTCACTTTTTAAGCACCCAGCATTTATGGATATTGCTGTTGCGGGCGAAATCATCCGGAATTGTCTTCGCAGAAATATCTTCAATGTCTTTATAACCGCCCTCTTCCAGTGCTTCATAATCAAGCTTGAAGCCACGGCGGTTGTTCGAAAACATCACCTCGCCACCGTCGTTAAGGCAACGGAACGCATCTTTCAGCAAGGCGACATGGTCGCGTTGTACATCAAAAGTATCCTGCATGCGTTTTGAATTCGAAAACGACGGTGGATCAATAAAGATAAAATCATACTTACCCGGATGGGTTTTAAGCCAAGTGGTACAGTCGGCCTGAATAAAGGCTTGCGCCCCTTTTACTTTATTCAGGTGCATGTTGTCTTTGGCCCAGTCGAGATAGGTTTTTGACATATCAACAGTGGTCACTGAACGCGCGCCACCCAGTGCCGCGTGCACCGAAACGCTGCCAGTGTAAGAAAACAGGTTCAATACATCTTTATTTTTTACCCGTTTCGCCACCATTTGACGGGTGACACGGTGATCAAGGAATAAACCGGTATCCAAATAGTCTGTGAGGTTAACCAGCAAGCGCGCACCATTTTCATATACGGTTAAGCGTTCGCCTTTTTGGTCCATCTTCTCGTACTGTTTAGTGCCTTTTTGTTGGCTACGTACTTTAAGTGCAATTTTCTTCGCATCCACACCGGTAACAGCAGGCAAATGCAGCAACACTTCCTGTAACCGTTTACGGGCTTTGTCTTCTGATACGGTTTTAGGCGGTGCATATTCCTGAACCACCAACCACTCACCGTACACGTCTATAGCAACGTTGTAATCTGGCAAGTCGGCATCGTAAATCCGATAGCAGTTTGTGTCCTGCTGCTTGATCCAGCCCTTCAGCTTTTTCAGGTTTTTCTTCAAGCGATTGGCAAACTCGTGATTGTCGCCATCGCTACCATATTGACGGCAATTGTCTTCATCCATCAGGTAATTAACGAAGCGACACTCTAGCTTGCCGTTGTTCAGGCCATATTCTTTACCGGAGCGAAGTTTGAGAACGCGCAACAAATCGCGATTGCTGCTTAGCAGGGATACATGCCATTCACCCCAAGCGTTTTTCAGCTGTTTGCCAAGTTCTGCAAAGGTGGGGATTAGATCAGTCAGTTCACCTAAACGCTCACCATAAGGCGGGTTGGAAATAAGGTAACCGGGTTCTTTCGACAGTGGAGACGCTTTTAATGCATCACACATATCAAATCGGATATCGTTGAATACACCGGCTTGATCAGCGTTTTTACGCGCGATATTCACCAGTTTACTATCGATGTCTGATGCGTATATCGGCGTATCGCAGGCTTTCTGGCTTGCCAATGCTTCGTCATTGATGTCGTTCCACAGGGATGGATTATGCTGCAACCAACGGTTGAATCCCCAATAAGAACGTTTAATACCAGGGGCAATATTACGCGCAATGTAAGCGGCTTCAATGGCAATGGTACCCGAGCCACAAAAGACATCACTTAAGGGTTTAGTCGTGTCTTGTGTCCAACCTGAACGAATAAGCATGGCGCAGGCGACATGTTCTTTCAGCGGTGCTTCACCGGTTTTACTGCGATACGCGCGCTGATGAAGACTGTTACCAGACAAATCCAGACCAATGGTAACCTTCTCACGGTGACAGCGTGCCCAAATTGGAAAATCAGCCAGTTTTTTCTCAACAGAAGGACGTTGATCTAACTCTTCCATAAACTGATCGACAATGGCGTCTTTTATTCGAACCGCACCAAATTGCGAGTTTTTGATCGCTCTATTGGTACCATTGAACTGTACGCTTAAGGTGTCGCTTGGACGTAAGTGTTGCTGCCAATCAACAGACGATGCCGTGTCGTAGAGTTCGTCAGCAGAGTCACATGGACCTTCCGCTAACACCCATATCACACGGTTGGCCAGACGAGACCACAAACAAAGCGTATATGCCTGTTCGAGGGTACCGGAGAAACTTACCGTTCCCGGCGACAGACGGCAGCTAACATCCGGGCACAAGGATTCGATTTCAGATTTAAGCAGCTCGTCCAGTCCGCGACTGGTTGTAACAAGTATTTGATTCATAATTTTCTATGTAAGCTGCACCGCCGCAGCGATGCAGTAAAATAACGGATAAAGGCGGTTAACTACAGCGCCTTTACAATGTCTTTGACCAGTTTGGGGCCTTGGTAGATAAACGACGAGTAAATCTGGATTAGAGACGCACCCGCGGCCAACCTGTCTTTGGCTGTTTGCGCATCATGAATACCGCCAACTCCAATAATCGGAATGGCGCGATCTAATGCCGTAGACAGCTTGCGGGTCACACCCAGGCTCATCTCTGTCAGTACTTCACCACTTAAACCGCCGGCTTCATCTGCGTGTTTCAGTCCCTGAACCGCATTACGGCTTAGTGTAGTATTGGTGGCAATGACACCGTCCATTTTACTGTTGATCAGCGAACGGGCGATGCTATCGATTTCGTTGTCAGCCAGATCTGGTGCAATTTTAATAAACAACGGTACGTATTTTCCGTGCGACTGACAAAGCTTATCCTGCGCCAGTTTCAGGCCATTAAGTAATTTGTCCAGTGCTTCACCATATTGGAGGTTACGTAACCCTGGCGTATTTGGTGACGAAATGTTCACCGTAATATAGCTGGCATACGGATAGACTTTATTCAGACAAATTAGATAATCTGATAATGCGTCCGCTTCTTCAGTATCTTTGTTCTTACCGATATTAATGCCAATAGGTCCGGTGAACTTTGACGCTTTTACCTGGCTAACCATGTGATCGACGCCCTGATTGTTAAAGCCCATTCGATTGATGATGGCATGCTTTTCCGGCAAACGGAAAATGCGTGGTTTCGGGTTACCCGGTTGTGGCCTTGGCGTTACCGTACCCACTTCCACAAAGCCAAAGCCCATACTGCCGAATGCATCGATGCATTCTCCGTTTTTATCCAGCCCAGCGGCCAGGCCAACTGGATTTGGAAAGCTAATACCGGCTACTTTTACCGGTTTCGCAATGGTTTCATTGCTGTAAAGCCACTTTAACGGTGTGTGCTGGGTGCGGTGTAACCACTTAATGGCAAAATCGTGGCTATTCTCGGGCTCACACTGCAGTAAAATTTTTTGAGCGATGGATTGCATGGTCTTTCTCTAACAAAAAGCCCTGTCAAAACAGGGCTTCGTCTTTTTTTGAATATGCGTATTCTAATGGCTAGACTTGGCGCTTAAAAGCATCAATTCACGTAAAGCCACAGAAAATTTTGCAAATTCGTGTGTGGAGCTGGTTTTGAACTCACTCATCATATGATACCAGCGCTTCAGCAGCGCCTGATTATTGTCCATCCAGGTTTGCAGAATTTCATCTGCATCCTGGCTGTCAGGCCGTGTTTGAAGCAGGTTCAGTGTAATTGAACGCTGCTGCCAGTCTAACTCTTCCCGGTAGGATGCCCGGGCCAACGCCTGCCAATGGTTGCTGACATTCTGGTTGGTAATTTGCGCGAGGAACCAGTGTAGCTCTAATTTCGAACCTAACTGGAAGTAAAGCTTCGCAATTACCGAGGTATCATGGCTGTCTACATCATCGATTTGTGCCAAATCCAGACTTGAGAACAGATTCGAGAAGCTCGAGATCTGGGTGGCAATGTCTTCTGGCACGCCTTTATCTACCAGTTTCGCCGTTTCTTTCTTCAGTGCGGCATATTCTTCTGGTACCAGATACGTTTGCATATTGGCAGCAAGATTGTCGAACGTGGCGCGATACGCCTCAATGGCCGAATGAATACCCAGTGACTTATTGCCATGGCGAATATACCAACGTGCTGTTCTACGCATAATTCGACGGGCACTCTCTAGAATCTTAAGCTGTAAATCAGCATCAATTACATTGTCGAGTGCTTCAATTTTGCGCCACAGCGGGTCGATGTTGAAGATGCCTTTTACTACGGCATAAGCATCTGCAATTTCATCAACGGTTGCGCCCGTCTCTTCCTGCATACGGAACACGAAGTTCAGACCCATATCGTTAACGATATTATTAGTCAGCTTGGTGGCAATGATTTCACCGCGTAGTGGATGCTGCTCCATTTGCTCCGGATACTTGTCACGCAACACAGGAGGGAATGCATTAACCAGCAGCTTTCCGTGGTAAGGATTTTCGGTGATAGCGGGAATATTGAACGCGTCTTTAAGCACCATTTTGCCGTAGGCAATCAGTACGCTGAGTTCAGGACGTGTCAGGCCGCGATCTTTCGCAACGCGATCGGAAATCTCGTCATCCGTAGGAATAAATTCCAGTTCACGATTCAAACGCCCTTCTCTTTCAAGACCATGAATAAAGCGCAACTGTTCTTTAAGCTGAGATACCCCGGCCCGTTCAGTAATCGAAATAGACTGGGTTTGACGGTAACAGTCTTCAAGCACGATGCGAGACACATCGTCGGTCATATCGTAAAGCAACTTGTTACGTTGTTTAACGGTAAGATCACCGGCACTCACCAAGCTGTTGAGCAGGATCTTGATATTAACTTCGTTATCTGAACAGTCTACACCGCCCACATTATCAATGAAGTCGGTGTTCACACGACCGCCAGTGGCCGCATATTCAACACGACCTAGTTGGGTGAGACCCAGGTTACCGCCCTCGCCTACGATTTTCGCATTCACGTCTTTACCGTTTACCCGCAAATCGTCATTGGCGCGGTCACCCACCTCAGCGTGGGATTCTTTATTACTCTTAATGTAAGTACCGATACCCCCGTTCCAGATAAGATCCACAGACATCTTCAGAATATTGTGAATCAACTCGTTAGGCGTCATCGACACCTGGCGGGTACCCAGCCACTTCTTCATTTCAGCAGTCAGTTTAATGGATTTACTGGCACGGCTGAAGATACCGCCGCCTTTTGAAATCAATGCACTGTCATAGTCTTCCCAACTCAGACTGGGGTTTTCAAATAAACGCTGACGTTCTTTATAAGAACTTTCTGCATCTGGGTCGGGGTCGAAGAAAATGTGCAGGTGGTTGAACGCTGCAATCAAACGCGTATGGCGCGACAACAACATACCGTTACCGAATACGTCACCGGCCATGTCACCAATACCCACGGCGGTAAAGTCGGTGGTTTGACAATCGATACCAATTTCACGGAAGTGACGCTTAACCGATTCCCACGCACCACGGGCAGTAATCCCCATTTTCTTGTGGTCGTATCCGACACTACCACCAGACGCAAAGGCGTCACCTAACCAGAAGTTGTACTCTTCAGAAATGCCGTTAGCAATATCTGAGAATGTGGCGGTGCCTTTGTCGGCAGCCACTACCAGGTACGGATCGTCTTCATCCAGTCGTACCACATCTTTCGGCGGTACGATTTCACCATTAACGATATTGTCGGTGATATCCAGCAAACTGCGGATAAAGGTGCGGTAACACGCCTGACCTTCGGCCTGGAATGCAGCACGACCGCCTGTGGTCGGCAATTGTTTACAAACAAATCCGCCTTTAGCCCCAACTGGCACGATTACAGTGTTCTTAACCTGCTGCGCCTTAACCAAACCGAGAATTTCCGTGCGGAAATCTTCTTGTCGGTCAGACCAGCGTAAACCACCACGTGCAACCTTGCCGCCACGTAAATGCACACCTTCAACCCGGGGGCTGTATACGAAAATTTCAAACTTCGGTAGTGGCAATGGCATTTCCGGGATCATATCCGGGCTCATTTTGAATGACACATAAGGCTTCTCGTTGCCTTCTGCATCGCCTTGGTAGAAGTTTGTACGCAAAGTCGCCAGCATCATATCCAGATAGCGGCGAATTATACGGTCGTCATCCAGGTTGCTAACGTTATCCAGTTGTTTTTTGATGTCATCAAGCAAGGTGTCTTCTTTCTTCTTATTACGTTTCTTCGACGGGTCGAAGCGCGTATCAAAGAAAGCCACTAACTTCTTGGCGATATCAGGATAAGCAGACAGCGTATTGGCGATGTAGTCGCGGCTAAAAGAACTGCCGGTCTGACGCATGTATTTTGCGTAAGCACGTAGAATAGTCACTTTTCGTCCGGTCATGCCTGCGCCCAGGATCAGGCGGTTGAAAGCATCGTCTTCCAGCGTATTTGCCCAAACTTTGGCAAAGGCATCCTGGAACAGTGTTTGTGCCTGTTCCATATCCAGGTGACTACCTGATTTATGCAGCATGGTGAAATCCATCACCCAGTTCAGCGATGTATCTGAACAGTGCACCTTGTATGGACTCTCATCAATAACGCGCAAGCCAAAGTTTTCCAGCATGGGTAGCACATCAGACAGGTGAATAGGTTCCGCGCGGTGGAACAGTTTCAGTTTCACCACTTCGCTGCTGACATTTTCTTCCTGCGGACGATAGAACAACATATCCAGCGTATGGTCGTCGCTTAGCAGCTCAAGTTTCTCAATATCAATGAGCGCAGCGCTGGGCAGGTTTTGCTCCATATAGCTACGGGAAAACGCATTCGTATACTTGCGCTCTAACGCCTTACCCGAAGCTTCACCGTGGGCAGCTTTAATCGCTGATGCGAGGCGGTCATTCCAGGTTTTGCTCAGCTCGATGATGTTCTGCTCAATTTCCTTCACATCGTAATCCACATTGTTGTTTTTTACCCGGGCGATATAGTGCGTTCTGGCATAAACCGATTCTGAGAAGAAAGTGGTAAATTCCACGTCTTCTTCCGTACCAAACGAACGCTGAAGCAATGCTTGCGTATCTTTTCTTAGCTGCGTGTTGTAGCGCTCTCTGGGTACATAAACCATGCACGACAAGAAACGTCCGAACACGTCTTTACGCATAAACAGGCGGGTGATACCCCGTTCCTGCATTTGAAAGATGCCCATTATGATCTGCGCCATCTCATCTGCAGGGGTTTGCAGTAACTCATCACGGGGATAGGTTTCGATGATATTCACGAACGCTTTGTAAGCGTGAGTTCCAGGCTCATAACCAGACAACGAGCAAATTTCACTGATTTTACTGGCCAAGACTGGAATTTCAGTGGCGCTGGAGTTATAGAAAGACGCGCTGTACAAACCAAGGAAGCGATGCTCGCCCACTACGGCACCCTCTTTGTTGAATACTTTAACGCCAACATAGTCCATGTAAGCCGGGCGATGTACGCGGGCTCGGGAATTCGTTTTGGTTAGCATTAACGGTTTTTGACTCAAGGCTTCGGCACGGGCTGAAGGAGGCAAATTAGAAATGAGTCGTTCGCGGTCACTGACTGACTTTTTCATCAAGCCTAGGCTGCTGTCATTGACCGGTATCCAACGGTAGTCGCCTTCAATGGCTTTGGCATCGTAATACCGGTAACCCATCATGGTAAAGTTATGATCAGCTAACCATTCGAGAAATTGTACTGCTTGCTTTTTGCGTTCATCAGATACCTGCCAGTTGAGTTTACTAGCCGTCTTAATGACGGTATCTAACTTTGTCGACATGGCTTGCCAGTCTTCTACCGCAAGCGATACCTCATCAACAACAGAACGAAGTTCTTTTGTTAGCAGGTCAATATCTTTCTTCGATGTTTGTCTGTCGATTTCGATAAACAACACCGTTTGTTTCAAGGCATGCTTGTCTTTGCTGCCGTGTTCAACGAAAGACTCTACCTGGTTTTTATCGTCGCGCTTCAACCAAACCGGGCTGTGAAGCATTAAGTGCGAGGTGATGTTAAGACGATTAAGACACATGCGAACCGAATCCACCAGAAACGGCATATCGCGAACAATAATTTCTACAATGGTGTGACTGGAATGCCAGCCATGCTTGGCAATTTCCGGGTTAAAAACACGTATGTAAGGAGCTGAAGAATCAAAAGAAGAAAATACGTGCCATAAACTAAGCGTCGCACCGTAGAGATCGCTGTCGTTTCGATCTTCCAGGTCGTCATTTGAAATCGTTTTAAATAAATGTTGGCCAAATTGTTCTACCAACGCTTTTTGTTGCGCATCAATCTTTTTATCGATAAGTGAAAAAACATTATCAAGCAGCACCGACTGCCGCTGTGAGGTGACTGTCATGGTTAAACCTTAATTAGTCGTAAGTGCACAGAATCCCTACCTATTTTCGCTAATCTTCAGTCCTTTTGAAAGGGAAGTTTTAACGCTTTATTAACAGCATAGATAACTATGCAGAAAAGGCATAAAAAAAAGGGCCATCAGGCCCTTTTTTGTAAGTAACTATGCAAAAAAAGTTTTATGCATCAGGGTCATTTTTACTCAACCAGAGAAATCTGGACAGTGCTGGAAGCACAATAATGGCACCCAGCATGTTCACCAAGAACATAAACGTCAGCAAAATACCCATATCCATCTGGAATTTAAGCGATGAAAATACCCAGGTACTCACGCCAACAGCAAGCGTAATTCCAGTAAACAGTACCGCACTACCCCGTTCTTTTAATGCATCGAGGTAGGCTTGCTGTACAGTGGCACCCGCTTTGAGCTTATGACTCATGGTAGAAAGAATATAAATACCGTAGTCCACGCCTATCCCTACGCCTAATGCAATTACCGGTAAGGTTGAGACGGTAAGACCTATCTGCAGATACGTCATCAGTGCTTGGGCCAGAACCGATACCACATATAACGGCAATACCACTGATAAGGTGGCTCGCACCGAGCGGAAACTGATCAGACATAAAATGATCACCGCGCCGAAAACGTATAGCATCATTGGCCCTTGGGCGGATTCCACCGCTTCATTGGTCGCCGCCATTACGCCAACCGGACCCGACGCTAACTTGAACTGCATGTCGTCGGTTTCATATTCATTTCGGAACGTCTTTACGGCAGTGACCACCCGAGAGATCGTTTCTGCTTTATGATCTTCCATAAACAGGATAATCGGCATCACGGAACAATCGCCGTTAAGTAAACCCGATGACGTAGGCACCATAGAAATGTCTTGCGCCAACATCTGGTTACTTCGGGGTAGCACCTGCCATTTAACGTTACCTTCATTAAAGCCTGCATTCACGTTTTTCGCCACTGATGCCAGAGAAACGGTCGACTGAATGCCCTCTACGTTGGCCATCTTCCACTGAAAATCGTCCATGGCACGCATTACGCCGTAAGACGTACAGGCTTCGGGTGAGGTTTCCACCACCACTGACAGATAATCTACGGTGAGGGAATACTTATCAGTGATAAGGAAAGTGTCTTGATTGTAACGAGAACTCTCTTGCAACGAAGGGGCCCCAGCGTGCAGATCGCCTATTTTCATTTGCTGTGACTGGAACCAACCAAAAATGAACAGCCCCACAGTTACCAGCATAATGATGGTGGCCGGTTTCTTATTGGCACACGACGCAATGGCTTTCCAGAAAGCTGAGTTACGCTGTTCTTTCTTATTAAATTGCTTAACGTAGTTGTCGTTAAGCGATAGAAAGCTCATCAGCACTGGCAGTAAGATAAGGTTAGTAAGAATAATGACTGCCACACCCAAACTCGCGGTGATGGCCAGCTCACGAATAATACCAATATCAATGACCAGCAGTGTCATAAAGCCTACGGTATCAGACAGCAAAGCCACACCACCAGGCACTAACAGTGCTCTGAACGCGCTCATTGCAGCATGTTGCGCACCCATGCCAGCAACCACTTTTTTCTCTACCGCATTGATCATTTGCACGCCATGGCTTACACCGATAGCGAAGACCAGGAAAGGGACAAGAATTGACATGGGATCAAGGCCAAAGCCCAACACGGTAAGTAAACCTAACTGCCAGACTACCGCCACCACTGAACACACCAAAGGCAGAATGGTCATCATGATATTACGGGAGAAGAAGAACACCATCACGGCAGTAATTGCCAGTGCAATGGCAAAGAACAACACAACATCCTTCGCGCCATTGGCTACATCACCAATCATTTTGGAAAAACCGATGATGTGTACGCTCACTGCATCATTTTCAAACTTCCCGCGAACATCTGATTCTAAATCGGATGCCACTTGCAGCATATCCAGCGATTCGCCAGTTTTGGGGTCGAGATTCAGCAGGCGCGCTGTAACCATGGCACAACTGTAATCGTTGGCTACCTGACGGCCCACAATACGTGCTTTTTCCACGTTAACGGCGACTTGATCGAGTGCGGCCTGTCGGGAAGAGTCGAAATCTGCCGGAATCACCGGACCACCAGAAAATCCACCTTCAACGATTTCAGTAAATCGGGTTGAGGCAGCAAACAAGCTGGTTACTGAGGAACGGTCTACACCGTTAACAAAGAACAGCGCATCATGAACTTGTTGGAGCGTGTCCATGAATTGCTGGTTATAAATATTGCCGTTCGCATCACAAACTGAAACCAGCACACTGTTAGCACCACCGAAATCTTCTCGGTGTTCCATGTAGGTTTTCATATACGGGTGATTTAGCGGCACGTTTTTTTCGAATCCGGCATCGAGGTGCATCATCGACGCCTGAAAACCGAGGTAAAGGGTGACAAGAGCGAAGAGCGCCACCACCACTTTTCGGTAACCGAAAATTAATCGTTCTAATAGCGTGGTAAAGCTAGCCATTTGTTATTTTATTCCGTTTCTAATTGCTGAATGCCATTTGCCGTTACGGCGATAAGATGGCCATTGAATCGCGTTACGTTGACAATACTGGCTTTATCTTTGGTTTGCTGGGCAGTGAAACCATTTGCTGGCGTACATTGGCCAGGCGCGGCCCATGGGTCGTAGCTCACGGCATGGATGGGATGTTCGAGTGTTACCATCATGCCATTGTTGCCATACAATTTGATGGCATCGCTGTTGTCGGTCAAAATTGAATTTAATGTACCGGATAAGCAAGTGGGCACTTGTTCCCATGCCTCGTTGTTACGTTGAACGAACACATTTCCACGTAAGCCAGCTAACATAATGGTGGAATCGTTGATAAGCGCGACATCCTGAAACGAGCCCTGGTACTCCATTTCCAGTCTTTGCCATGATGCGCCCATGTTGTCGCTGCTTGCCACCAGACCCGCTTCACCAACCAGGTACAGTTTATCGTTAATAACGCGTAACTTATTAAAGTGCGGCAATATCAGACTTAACTCTTCTTCATAATATTCAGGCGAGTCTTGTTTTACTTCTTCCAGGTACTCTTGATCCATTGCACTTAAAATTGATGCGTGAAGCTCTTGCTTCCAGGTACTGCCGCCGTCGTTAGTGCGGAAAAACAGCCCGTAAGCACCTACGGCAATGCCCTGTTGCTCATTGAAAAAAGTGATATCGAAAAAGGGCTTTTCCAGCTCGGGTTTTGCCATTTGCACTACCCAGGTTTTACCCTTATCGGCAGAATACAGAATTGTCGCATCATGACCCGCTGCCCAGACTTTATCGCCTAATACCGTGACCGCAGTGAGCGTTGTCGTCGTCGGTACGGCCTGTTGGTCGAAGACTTCACCGTCGGAGGAAGTAAGAATGTGACCGCGTTCACCCACAGCAACAACAAAATCCGTGTGGTCGATATCCAGAAGCAATGACTCGGTAACCCGTGGCGCCTGATAGGCTTCCTGGGCCTGTGCACTGAACACGGCAGATAATACGAAGATTGCCATCAACGTGCTTTTCATAAAAATTATTTTCCTAAATAGCGCATAGTGTTGAAAAAAGAACGGTTGGCATTGCCAACCGTTTTTTCATGGATGAAATTAACGGCCTCTCCGTCTCAGCGCGTTAGGGGTGAATTCTGATTCACGAGGACGGATAGTAAAATCATACATTTTGGTCTCGTTATCCAGGCCGATAGCCAGGTAACGTCTGGAGTTTAAGTCGTGATAAACATCCAGTGTCGACCATTGGGTTGGAACATCATAGTAATTGATGCCGTAAGCAAATGCGACACGGTAAAGCTCACCGTTCTTGTCGTACATATCCGCTTCCTGGATTTGCCAGCTATCTTCATCGATGTAGAAAGTACGCTTCTGATAGATATGGCGGAAACCGTCTTTCAAGTTGGCTTCTACCACCCAAACGCGGTGTTTTTCCCAACGGGTCAGATCCGGATTAATATGATTTGGCTTGAGGATGTCTTCGTACTTCACCTCATCACTGTGCAAATCGTAATTATTGTACGCCACGTACATTTCTTTTTTGCCCTTCAGTTCCCACGTGTAGCGATCTGGGGAACCATTGAACATATCAAAATCATCGGTGGTACGCAGACCATCCGCTTCAGTTCCCGGGGTGTCGTACGCAATTTGCGGAACAACGTTCAGGCGGCCGGTGGCGCTGCTGTACTTCCAGGCTTTACGCGGTTCTTTAACCTGATCCACCGTTTCTTTTACTAGCAGAATACTGCCAGACAGCAGTGCAGGCTCGGTCACACTTTGTTTGAAGAAGAACAAGATGTTGTCTTTTTCCAGCTCTTCTGGCTTCGCGTTTTCGTCGGAATACTGGATCAGCAGTTTCTCATCGAAACCAATCAGGTTGTAATCACCAGATGAAGTTACCGCTGCCTGACCACCAAAACGCTGCACGGCCTGTCCACGATAACGCAGAATATGGTTCCAGATAGCCTCAAGACCATTTTGCGGCACTGGGAAAGGAATACCGGTTGCGGCACCGGTCACACCATTACCCGATTCAATCAATGAAGCGTTAACCGCATTTTTCTTGGTGGCATCATACACAAACTGTGGGTTGGATGCCGAACGACGAGACTGATACACCGGCATGCGATAAGTGTCTGGGTAAGTTTCAAACAGCTTAATTTGTCCTGGCGCCAGAAACTCTTCATATTCTTTATAGTTAGACGAAGTAATTTCGAACAACACCTTATCTTCCGGGAATGGATTGATATGGTGATCACCCACAGAGTAACCCGCCGGTGCACTAGTAATGCCGCCGGTATAAGCCGGAATGCTACCATCCGCATTCGCTGACGCATCACCACCTAATGGCGTGAGGCTATTACCCAGTTTGTCAGCTTCCTGTTGACTCACCGCAGCCAATGCGGTGGTCGATGACAGGGCTAAGGTCATTGCAGCAGCGATAAGTCCTGCTTTTCTAAACATGCGATACTCCTTAGATCGAATACTTGATATTGAACGACACAAAATCGCGATCGGCTAACTGGTTAGTTGTTCCCAGACCGCCCCAGAAGGCACTGTATGACGCCGTCGCAGACCAGGAATTTAAGTAGTTAAACGTAAAGGCCAGGCTGGCGGATTTTGAATCTTCCAAAAAGACATACAGTGGGTCCGGTGTGGTACCACTTACATCGTGAGAGAACGTGGCTCGGGTACGTAAGTTCACACCTGAGAATACGTTATTAAAATCAGCGACAGCCAACAGTCGATAACCCCATGAATTTTCGGTGGCAAAGGGGTTTGTTTCCGGCCCATTTGACAAACCGGTGTGTAAACCAAATCGTGGGTTACCGCTTTCCGTTGGCTCCAGTGACGGTGTTCTACCCGTTCCCGGCGCATTCAAACGCAGTACACTTGGATCGGGGAAGTCCAATACGCTCACGTAACCGACTTCACCCAGGAAAATCAGATTGTCTGTGCCCAGTGCAGGACCGAATACTTGGGTTAACGTAAACTGCGCCTGTACCGTATCTGAGAACACAAAACCTTGCGCGGTTTCACCAGGTCCCACCGCACGATCAATATTGTTTAGCTGTGAAATACCAGCCAGGTCCGGACGATAGCCCGTGTTGGCCAACTGTTCTGGCATACCCATGTACAGCAGTTCAACATCGTCGATTTGCAATGGCTCATCTACACGGTAAGCAATTTCACCGGCCAATGCCCAACTTTCAATGTTGGTATTAAAGCTAAATCCGTACAGTTTAATGTCTTCAGGATAATAGAAACGGGCTTCTGTAAACGCCTCTAAATCGGTGATGTTGTCCCGGGTAATTTGATTTTGTGCGATTAGCGCTAAATCACTGGCAATACCGGCTTGGGTAAAGTCAGATGTCACACCGGAAATCAGTGGGCGCTGACTATGATAATTAATGTGGTAGAAGCCAAGTTCGCTATTATTTAATGCCTCAGAATACCAGGTCAGGCGAACACCGTACTGACCTTGATCGTCGGCATCTTCATGGGCGTCATCAGAATAACCGCGCACTGCCACTTTGGTAGGATAAGCAAGATACGCTTGACCAATGGTACCTGCATCAGCACCCGCACGTAGGGCGTCACCCAAACCATTTAACGAAGTTAACAGGAAGTCCAGATCGATATCCGGGTTACCGGTAAAACCAAGCTGAATATTGTTAGCCTGACCGCCTTCACTGGCAAAATCGTTGGTAGCAAAATAGCTGCCTGCAACCGGCAACCAGCTGCGTTCCCACTCATACTGATAGTATGCAGAAATACTAACTTCGTCAGTTAAACCCAAAGACGCGTACACCATGCCAACAGGAATAAAAAATTCCTTAATTTCAGCACCCGGCGAACGAGCACGGTTAACATCGATTGGGTTTGTGGTATTGATACCGTGCTGGATAAACGTACTTTCCCCCCAACTCACGACTTGATCACCAATACGGATAGAAAACGGCTTGTCGTCAATCCAGAAGTCACCGTAAAAGTAGGAACTTAAGATACGAAAATCATTACAAAGCAACTCTTCAGCACCGGGTGACGCGCAGAGATCAGGCTTCTGCCCCGTGATAGGATTTACCGCGACATTATCGTTGTCGTTTTGAACGAAATCATAGAACCAGAAAGCGCGTGTGAAGAAACCCCAGTCGCCCATGTTAATGTCTAAATCATGGTTACCAGAAATCTGTGTAGAAAAGGCTTTACCCGGGTCCCAGGACAAATCGCCGAGGTCGTTATTCGAGGAATAATCACCACTGGCTTGGGCCCACACATCTGCAGGCTGATAAATCACATTGGTCGCGGCGTTATACCCTGTCCAATCGAACTTTGGGTGGTTGCTGTTACCAATAAGACGATAATCACGATCCTCAGTACGGATGCTTGTCGCTAAGGTGAAAGTAGAATCCAGAGTAATGGTTGCATCTCCGAATTCCCAATTCGCGGCAGTAGCCGGAGAGGCTGTAGCAAGTAAGGCAATGATACCAGCGGCAACTGGTGTCTTTTTAAATGTGCTATGCCCGTTTATCATAGTTTTTATTCTCCTGATCCAGCGCTGACGATACCAGGTAGCGACGCGCAGACGTGTGACCAACTTGGGTAGTTAACAAAATGATTACATCATTTTGTCAGTTTCGCAAGAACTAATCGTACCAGTTAACACTGGCAATAAAATTTTCTCTTTCAACTAGTTATTGAACAGAATCAGAAGAATCGCCAGTTTTTGGCTGAAATTATCGTAATCTTTCGAATGTTTTGATCTTATTATCGCCACTCACGACCAGGCGAAAACGCCCTTTCAGGCCACGACTGTCGATAAACGGACGCAGGCGGCTAACAGGAACTTGAACCCGAATGCCGGATTCAGAAAGCAGGATGGCAGACTGGCCGGCGCTTTGATAAAGCGCCTGGCAGTCTGTATAAGACATTGACAAGGTAAAAAAATAAAAAGCGTCAGGTTTATTCACTTTTCTCGTAAGCCAGGCTTTTACTCACTTTTTCGAACACGTCCTTGCTTAACCCTTCATGATTAACGAGGCGCGTTAACTGCGCTTTCATTTTTTGCTGATGCTTCTCCGCATAGTTTTGCCATTGCGTTAGTGGTGTCACGATGCGCGCGGCCACTTGTGGATTGTGTTGATCCAATTCAAGCAAATAATCGGTGACGTATTGGTAACCACTCCCGTCTGGCTGGTGGAAGCCAACCGGATTGTAGAAAGCAAAACTGCCTATGAGCGCCCTCACCCGGTTGGGATTTCCCATGGTGAACTGAGGATGGGATTTAAGCATGGTGATGTGGGCCAGTATATCTTCACGCTCAGTGGTCGCATTCAGTGCAAACCATTTGTCTAGCACCAGCGGATCATGCTTCCACTTCTGTTCGAAGGCGGTCATTAAGCTGTTGAATACTTCAGCACTGCCGCTTTGGGCTGCACGCAATGCACCGAGCGAATCCGTCATATTATCAGCTTCAGCAAATTGCTTTTCGATAAGCGCTTCACCGTCGGCGGTGCGGGCAAGATGACCTAACACCACATTTTTACAGCGGCGCGCATTCACGTCTGTTTGCTTATACGTATAACTGACTGACGAAAAACCGTTCCACACAGTTAACAATGCACTATGCAGTTCTGACGCAAACTGCGCACAGAATGATTGACGGGCAGAAGCCAACTCAGCCACATCCACACCAACGCGATTTTGGCATAAGGTTTCAAAACTTGGGATCGATAAACATTCGCCTAAAAGCTCATGATTGTCTTTTTCTGCAGCAATCACGTCGGCGAGTGCTTTCCACACAGAGTCAGGTACCTTCTTATCGAGCTCAATTTGCGTGATACACCAATCATACAGAGATTGCATTGCATCCCAGCGATTGAATGGATCGTCTGCGAAACGGAATATTTGCAGCAGTTCCTTGGCCGAAAGAGGATTTTCCACTTTGACCGGTGCAGAGAAATTCCCTAACACAACCGGTAGACATGACTCTGGCACATCAGAAAACATCAATGAAACATTAGGCTTATCGAGAATAACCAAACCGTCTTTAATCAGGCCGTCGTCATCGGGATAATGTTTGCCGATATCGTCGATACACTCAAAAGCCACAGGAATATATAAAGGTTCTTTTTCTTGTTGGTTTGCAGTGGCAGGTGTGTGCTGAGAAAGCGAGATATGCAACGTACGCTTTTGTTTGTCGTACATGCGTGAAACACCAACTACAGGCGTACCCGATTGACTGTACCATTTGGCAAAGTGCGATAAATCTCGCTCAGTGGCGGTTTGCATTGCAGCGACAAAATCATCACAGGTTACTGCCTGGCCATCGTGACGACGGAAGTACTCATCCATGCCTTTACGGAAACCATCAGCACCTAGCAAGGTGTGGAACATGCGTATGACTTCAGCGCCTTTGTCGTAAACCGTCACCGTATAAAAGTTATTCATCTCGATAACTTCATCAGGGCGGATCGGATGACTCATGGCACTGGCGTCTTCCGCAAATTGATGCTCTCGCATCACCCGCACGTGCTTAATACGGTTGCTTAACGCCGAGGTCATATCAGCGCTAAACTGCTGATCACGGAACACGGTAAGACCTTCTTTCAGGCTCAGTTGGAACCAGTCGCGGCAAGTTACCCGGTTGCCAGTCCAGTTGTGGAAGTATTCGTGGGCAATGACAGATTCCACGTTGAAGAAGTCTTCATCGGTAGCACTGTCTTGATCGGCCAGAACAAACTTACTGTTAAAGACATTCAGACCTTTATTTTCCATTGCACCCATGTTGAAGAAATCAACAGCCACAATCATATAAATGTCGAGATCGTATTCCAAGCCAAAGGTATCTTCGTCCCATTTCATCGCTCGCTTGAGTGATTCTAAGGCGAAGACTCCTTTATCACGTTTGCCTTTATCGACATACAATTCAAGTTTAACATCGCGTCCACTGGTCGTGATGTAATTGTCTTCAAGTAAATCGAAATCACCGGCAACCAAAGCAAACAAGTAGCAAGGTTTAGGATGCGGGTCCTGCCAGGTTACCCAGTGCGTTCCATCACTCTGTTCACCTTTTGCGATAGGATTTCCGTTTGCCAGCAACGTAGGATATTTTTTCTTGTCGCCAGATACGGTAACTTCATACTTCGCCAACACATCAGGACGGTCGAGGAAATAAGTAATGCGGCGGAAACCTTCCGCTTCACACTGGGTACAAAAAACACCGTTAGACAGGTAAAGGCCTTCAAGGGCCTTGTTATTCTGCGGGTCGATTTCAGTTTCGACGGTGAGCTCGAACGTATCAGGCACTTCGGTAAGTGAAATTCCACCGTCTACGTGAGAATAAAGGTTGTAGGCTTCGCCATTAACCGCAAGGCTGAGCAACTGCATTTTTTCACCATCGAGAAACAGCGGAGAATTATGGTTACCCACACGCTGGACGGTAGACACGGTTTTGATACGTGTTGCAGTAGCATGAAGTTGTACATGCATGACCACATTGGTGATCGTGTACAGTGGCGGCTGGTAATCCAGCCGACGCTTAACATTAACGCTCATAAGAACCCCTTATAAAAGAAAAACTATGCGCGCTCCCCTTTGTCTTCACTGCTTGGGAACGGAGGCTCCAGGCGAAGGATCTTAATGCCCAGATACGCATAAATGACTGCGAGGATAGGATTAATTACGTTGAAGAACGTGTAAAAGATGTACTCAAATGGGTGCACCATCAAGACACCTTGCATGTAGGCACCACAGGTATTCCACGGAATGAGCGGCGACGTCAGTGTACCGCCATCTTCCAAACTGCGGGAAAGATTGAGTTGGTTTAATCCCCGTTTTTCAAATTCCTGTTTGTACATACGGCCTGGCATAACAATAGACATATACTGATCGGCAGTGACCAAGTTAGTGCCAAGACAGGTAAGTATGGTGCGGCTAATCATATCACCAGCAGATTTTGCTCCAATAAGAATAGCGCTCACCGCACGTTTTAGCAGCCCTACTCGCTCCAGCACTGCACCAAAGGACATGGCACAAATAATCAGCCAAATCGTATTCAGCATTGAAGACATACCGCCGCGACTAAGCAGCGCATTCAGATTTTCATCAGGGGTGGAGAAACTTACGCCATCGAACAGCGCAGTCCAAACTACTTTTAAGGTACCGATGGCTTCTGAGTCTGCACTGTCGGCCATACCTGCCACCACATCGCCCTGAAATACAATTGCCCAAATTCCACCCAGCAAAGCGCCAATTGAAACCGCAGGAAAGGCGGGCATTTTACGTACAGCGAGGGTTAATAAAACAACCAACGGGATTAGCATATACCAACCCAAATTAAAGGATTCAGCCAGTAGCGTTTGCATTTGCTCGATACGTGCTAACGACGCAGCGTCCGTTTCAGAAAATCCCAGTACCGTGAACAGAATAAGGGCAATGATGAAACTAGGAATGGTCGTCCAAAGCATATAACGTATATGCTCAAACAAATCCGTGCCTGCCACGGCCGGTGCCAGGTTGGTGGTTTCAGACAGTGGTGAAATTTTGTCACCAAAATAAGAACCAGATACCACAGCGCCAGCCGTAATCGCCGGTGACATATCCATACCGGTCGCCACGCCCATGAGCGCTACACCCACTGTGGCTGCGGTGGTCCAGGAGCTACCAATGCTCATAGCCACAACCGCACAAATCAGACAGGTAGCGGCGTAGAAAAACGAAGGATTCAGCAGCTCAAGGCCGTAGTAAATCAACGTAGGTACGGTGCCTGCTAACATCCAAGTACCAATGAGGGAGCCCACCGCCAGAAGAATCAAACAAGCGCCCAGTGCCATCGAAATACCTTTAACGATGCCGGCTTCTATTTCTTTCCAGCTATGGCCATTTTTCATGCCGATGATGGCTGCGAGTCCCGTTCCTAATAACAGTGCAATCTGATTAGGACCGTAAGACGAGTTGTCTGCAAACAGATAAACCGCGCTTCCCATCATGATAACAAGCGCGACAATAGGAATGAGTGCGTCGAGAAGTGAAGGATCTTTTATTGTCTTTTTCATTGTAGTTATGACTCTTATTATGAAACTTACAGAACCGAACGAGTAAACATCAGGAAGATAACCACCGGACAGACGAACTTCACATACCAGGGCCAGATTTTCCAGAACAAACTATGCTCCGCTTCTGCAAAGCC
This sequence comes from Alteromonas sp. ABH2_165, assembly GCF_056159945.1. Classification (NCBI taxonomy): domain Bacteria; kingdom Pseudomonadati; phylum Pseudomonadota; class Gammaproteobacteria; order Alteromonadales; family Alteromonadaceae; genus Alteromonas; species Alteromonas sp. ABH2_165. The sequence goes on along the minus strand of NZ_JBSWWF010000009.1, from coordinate 53,031 downwards.
GTCTTTTAGCTCTTCGAGAATAGCATTTCTTCGCCATACCCAACCCGCGAAAATACACAGAACCAAACCAAGCAACGGCTGGCTATACTCAGTAGTAGCGGTGATCACCAATACAAATAAAGCGTCGAAATTGAGAATAATGGTACAACTGGAAACAAAAATAATCGCCGCCATGATCCACACCGCGGTACTGCGCTTTTTCTTATGATTTTCTACCAGATAAGCAACGGGTACTTCGAGCATAGAAATAGAAGAGGTTAACGAGGCAATCACCATCAGTGCAAAGAATGCGATGGATAAGTAGATGCCCACGGTGCCGATGGTGTTAAATAATGCGGGTAAAACGGTAAAAATCAGTTGGTCGCCGTCAATAAGCGCGCCGTCTGCATTAAAGATTTCTACGCCGTTATTTAATGCAACGTACATGGCGGGAATGATCAGCATACCGGCAATGATAGCCACGCCGATATCTACCAGTGCAACCCACATACCGATGGAGGGCAGGTTTTCTTTCTTCGACACATACGAGCCGTAAACCAGCATGGTACCGACACCTAAAGACATGGAGAAGAACGCTTGGCCCATGGCACTTATGAGCAAGTCAGGATCCGTCACGCGGCTAAAGTCTGGCAAAAGGTACGCTGCCCAGCCTTCACCTGCACCGGGTTGCAGACTCACATAAACGATCAACGCAAGAATGATAACCACCAGTGACGGCATTAAACGCACTGACCATTTTTCAATCCCGGACTTCACACCACCCAAAACGATGCCCGCCGTCATAATCATGAAACAGAGGCAAAATAGAATATTTCTGGAAGTAGAGAATTCCGTGATCCACGGTGACAGGTCGTTTAGCCCAAGTGCGCGAACAATGCCATCTAAGAAAAATGACAACATCCAACCGCCCACAATGGCATAGAAAGCAAGAATGCCGGAAACAGTCAAACAGCCCCATAAGCCAGTTAGCGTTCCTGTGACGTTACCGGATATTTTAGTGAGCGCATCGACCATATTGGCCCGGGTAGAACGACCAATGATCAACTCTGCCATGAGTACCGGATAAGCCAATACGAAGGCCAGTAACAGGTACACTAATACAAATGCAGCGCCACCGTTGGTCGCAACTTGTGTAGGAAAGCCCCATATATTTCCCAGTCCCACCGCAGAGCCAGCTGCAGCCAGAACGAAGCCTATCCGTGATGAAAATTCACCTCGCGTTGCCATGGATGTTTCCCTTTATTATTGTTGTAGTGTTTTATTTTTCTTATAGACACAAAAAAGGGGCTGGCCTTGGCACCAGCCCCTGTAGTCTTGATATTAATGCGTTTTTTGTTGATGAATTGCGTACTTACCGGTATCCAGCATATCGTAGGTGATATTTGCTGCTTCATCGAGGAACGGATCCAGTTCTTCTAAATCTTCAGGTAAGTCGTCCAAAGATTCCACCGGCTCTTTGCCCATTCGTGCTAAGCGCTCATTGGCACGCTTCAAATCGTGCTCGCGCGCTTCGTCTTTTTTCGCTTCGCGCTCAGACTTCACAAGAGAGATAAATTCTTTGTCTTTATTCTTCTTGTACTCATCAATATCTTCAGCAAGATAGATGAACTCAGGATCTTTCATCACCCGGGCGCTGTGCTTGGCGGCCAATACGTCCAGTGCACTTTGGCTATCGCCAAAAGTGGTGTAATTAGCACGGTCGATACTGTCCCACGGTAACGCGTTTTCTTCCTGACTTTCTCCCCAGTCAGCCGGATCGATAGGTGACGGGTATTTAATGTCTGGTACAACGCCTTTATGTTGCGTACTGCCGCCATCAATACGGTAGAATTTCGCAATGGTGAACTGAACGCTGCCGAGTGGATTTTCATAAAGGTCGTAAATCCGGCCTAAGCCACGATGCTGCTGAACCGTACCTTTACCAAAGGTCTGCTCACCCACAATTAAAGCACGACTGTAATCTTGCATGGCTGCCGCGAAAATCTCCGACGCAGATGCGCTGTAACGGTCAACCAGAACTGTCAGCGGCCCGTCGTAGGTCACCAGCCCGTCAGTATCGCGATTAACACTGACCTTGCCTTCACCGTAGCGAATTTGTACCACCGGACCTTTTTCAATGAATAAACCGGTCAGTAAGGTTGCTTCGGTAAGTGAACCACCACCGTTGCCGCGTAAATCGACAATGATGCCTTTCACGTCCTGGGCTTTTAGCGTATCCAGCTCTTTTTTCACATCAACGCTAAGGTTGTTGTAGAAACTGGGAATCGTAATAACCCCTAATTTCTCGCCCGCATATGGCCCGGTTTCAGGCTCATAAACTTCACCTTTCGCAGCGCGGTCTTCCAATTTAATCTTGTCGCGCGTCATGCTGACCACCGCCATAGATTTACTGTCAGAAGCCCCTTTTTGAACCTGCAAACGTACCGTGCTGCCTTTTGGCCCCTTAATCAAGTCAACGACTTCATCTAGGCGCCAGCCAACAACATCGACGAATTCTTCATCGTCTTGCGCCACACCGATGATTTTATCTTCTGGCTTAAGTGCATTCGATTTGTCAGCCGGGCCGCCCGGTACAATGCTTTTAATTACCGTGAAATCATCTTCACTTTGGAGTACCGCACCAATACCTTCAAAAGACAGGTTCATTTCCATTTGGAAACGATCGGCGTTCCGAGGTGAAAGGTAACTGGTGTGCGCTTCTACGCTGCGAGCAAAAGAGTTCATGACGGTTTGGAACACATCTTCACTTTCTGCTTGCTGTAAACGCTTAATTGCCCGCTGATATCGCTTGGTCAGTAAGTCTTTTGCTTCTTCCCAAGTTTTATCAGCCATGATCAGGTTCAGCGCATCGTATTTAACACGCTGACGCCATAACTCGTTAAGCTCAGCTTCGTTTGCGGGCCAGCTGGCTTCCTCGCGATCGTAATAAAACTTATCGCCTTCTTTTTCAAAATCGAACTCTTCGTCAAGCAAGCTTAACGCGTACTCGAATCGCTCTACCCGACGCTTGGCGCTCACATTGTACATGTTGTACGCAACCGACAAGTTGCCTCTTGCCAGCGCTTCATCGAATGCATCACGATACTTTGCGAAATCATCAATATCAGACTGCAATAACACTTGTTTGTTACTGTCGAGCGAGCGCAGGAAACGATCGTAGATTTTTTCAGAGAGGGCGTCATCCAACGCAATTTCCTTGTAATGCGCCCGTGTGAACAGTGCCCCTACCCGTTTTGCAGCAACGCTATGTTGCGTTTCCTGCTCCAGTACCGGCAGCGTATCGTCTGCCTGTTCTGTGGTGGTAGTGGCTCCAGCTCCCACTCCTACGGTGAGGAATGCACTGGCAATGGAAATGCGAAGGAGTTCTTTCATATTACGACCTCTTGGTATTAGCCAAACGTAACGCGTCTGCGTTAACTTTCACCACCATGCCTGAATCGAGTTGAACGTGAATACCGTCTTTGGCTACTTCAGTGATAACTGCTGGCATTGGCGCTTTACCGAGTTTTACGGTAACCGCTGTGCCTGGCTGGCAATCTGCATCTGTTAATTTTGCAGGGGGTGTTCTAGTTGGTCTTTCAGAATTGGATTTAGTTCCCTTGTTCACCCGTGGCTGAGGCTTTTGGCCGTTTTCGCTACGTAGACGACGTTGGGGAGGTCGCTTATCGCCGGCTGGTTTTTGCTTTGCTTTGCGCTTTTCAGCCGCTTTCGCTTTGCTTTCATCCAACTGTTGTTTGGCGTGATCAGCGTGTTCCTGCTCAATCTGCGCGTCCTGATTGCCATCAAGATCGACACGATATGCGCCTTCCTTGATGCTGTGCAGATAGCGCCAGCTGTTAGTGTAATGGCGTAACGTTGAGCGCAATAGCGTTTTGCTTACGCGTTCTTCGTTTTCCAGGCGTGCAGCCAAATCCTGAAAAATACCAATTTTCAGAGGTCGAGCTTCGCCCTCGGTGGAAAAACAGTTTGGAAAGGTTTCTGCCAGAAAGGCGATGACTTCTTTACTGTTTGCAAACTTCTCTGTGGATTCCATCAATACTTTACGTGTGGTTAATAATCTTCTTCATTGTCAGCATCATCCCAAGTTGCCAGCGTGTGGTCAACCCAATCAAGCAATTCATCGTCCTCAATGTCCAATAAATTGCCGGTTTGATGCCATGTTTCCCAAGTGTAGTGCAATAAACGCTCAAGCCACTGGGTATCAACGTCTTCGTCAGCACGGTCGTAAATGCAGTGAAGAATAAAATTTATTCGTTCAGCAGCCTCTTCCGGCTCATCGAAATTGTCTTCCATGTCGGCTGGCGTTGCCAGCACAACATGAATGTCTACGTATTCTTTCATTGCTGACTGTCCATTAATGCAGCAGCTAAGGCTTCTAGGCCGAGTTTATCGTCTTCGTCAAAGCGGCTGTAAATTGGGCTGTCTATATCAAGAACGCCAATCAGTTCGTTATTCAACACCAGTGGAATCACGATCTCAGAGTTTGAGGCAGCGTCACAGGCAATGTGACCATCAAAAGCGTGAACATCTTTTACCAGTTGGGAGGTTCGCTCAGCCGCGGCGGTGCCGCACACACCACGTCCCATGGGAATTCGAATACAAGCCGGTTGGCCCTGAAACGGACCAAGCACCAATTGTTCTTCTTTATAAAGATAAAAGCCAGCCCAGTTCACGTTTTCCAAACGATTAAACATGAGTGCACTGAGATTGGCCATATTCGCAATCAGGTCAGCTTCTCCGGCCATCAGGCCTTTAGCCTGGGCCAGTAATTCAGCGTAAAGCGTACTTTTCAAAAATTACCTCAAAATTATTCATCAATCGCAAAGCTCACGTTAACGCGGGCTTCGATCATTTGTTCTCCTGGCATTGCCGAAGAGAAATCAGCTTTGGCTGACATTTCCATTCTCATCACCGGCATAGGATAGCTATTACCGGTTTCAGTTACCGACAATACCTTCCCAATTTTTACGCCTAGTTGGTCGGCCAACAGGCTAGCCCGTAATTTTGCGTCTTTAACAGCATTTATCAAGGCCTTTTCATAGGCATTGTCCTGCTGGCTGGCGATAAATTCAAACCCTTGTATACGATCTATACCGCGGGATAAAGCACCGTCAATGATACGATCATAATGATTTATATCCGTATCGGTTACCTGAATTTGTCTGCTAAGGACAAATCCTCGCTGTTCACGACCTTGTGACGTTGACTCGTAATAGGGATTCAGACTGATTTGCATCGATTGTACATGTTTCTCCTCTATGCCTTCTTTGAGCAGAAATTTAAGTACCGATTGCATGTCATCCTGCATTTTGGTGTTCAGCTTGGATACCGTTTCACCTTTTTCTTCCATCACGAAAGTAATGGTATAGGCATCCGGCACAACGGCATAACTCCCGGTTCCGTTTACTTGAATGGCAGGTTCAGTCGTCTGGGCCTGGGCAATGGCCGAAGAAAGACACAGTGCAAGTGCTAAAGAAACAGGTTTGAGCACAGAAATGTGTTTGGTCATAGTGAATTACCTTTTATTGAGAAAAGACCTCATTATTACTAGGTAAACTGAACACGGGCTTAACCGAAAAACCAGTAACTCACGACAATCGCAGCAAATATTCCGGCGAAATCCGCAGCTAAGCAGCACGCAACGGCATAGCGAGCGTGTTTTATGCCCACAGCGCCTAAGTAAACCGCCAGAACATAAAACGTGGTTTCCGTTGAACCTTGCAGCACTGACGCGAGGCGACCCGAAAATGAATCTGCGCCATGATGCTGCATGGTTTCAATCATCAGCGCCCGAGCACCGCTGCCACTTAGCGGCTTCATGATGGCCGTGGGCAAGCCATCCACAAAGCGGGCGTCGCCACCTACCGCAGTCACAGCCCAGGCAATACCCGTACTGACCATATCAAGAATGCCACTGGCCCGTAACATGCCGATGGCAATGAGCATAGCTAATAGAAACGGGATCAGAGAAATAGCCACATTAAAGCCTTTTTTCGCACCATCGATAAACAATTCATAGGTATTGAGATTGCGCCTCCATCCGGTAACAAGCACAACCACGATGAATAAAAACAGTAGAAAGTTAGCAACAATGGCCGATTGGGAAGCCAGTTCACTGGCTGCTAAATGCGAAAAATACACGATAACAGCACCCAGTAAGCCAAACAGACCTACCAGATAAAAAAGTACGACTCGATTAAATAAATTTACCCGCTGAATCAGGCAGGTGACAATTAATCCGGTTAACGTTGACGCACTGGTTGCCAATAAAATGGGAATAAACACATCCGTGGGTTGCGCTGCGCCCTGCTCTGCCCGATACAAAAATACCGCGATGGGAAACAAGGTGACTGATGACGTATTCAGAACTAAGAAAAGGATCTGACTGTTTGTTAGGGTTTCTTTGTCTGTGGCTAATGATTGCATGTCCTGCATGGCTTTTATGCCAAAAGGAGTGGCTGCATTGTCGAGTCCGAGTACATTGGCAGACATGTTCATGGTGATGCTTCCAAGCGCAGGATGATCGCGAGGAATATCAGGCATAATGCGGCAAAGGAAAGGAGCCAGAACACGAGAAAATTTACTGATGAGGCCGGATTTCTCGGCCACTTCAAATATCCCCAGCCAAAACGCTAATACGCCGATAAGTCCAATGGCGATATCCACACTGAGCTGAGCCATACTGGTAACAGACTGCATGACATCCTGAAACCCACCCGGTGCATGGCCGAAAAAGGCTTGCCAGACAGTGGCGATAAATGCCAGAACGATAAATGAAAGCCAGATGCGATGAAGCATAATCCCTTATTTTTGGTTTTAGTGGTTTTATCTGGCAGTGTAACGGATCAGTACTGCTGATTTCGCCTACTTTTGCGGTTATTTTTGCCCTTAACTTCTTAGCGGCCCTTGATACCAGGCGACGGTAATTTGTATTCACATCATTAAATGATAACAATGGTTTCGTTCACCGCTAATCCGCATTTGCAAGCCCAGAGTATTGCATTGATAAAAGCAAGGCTATAGACTTGCATTTAATAAAGCAAGATTATAACCTTGCATAAAACCCACCAATGGCCATGAGCTGTTACCCAGGAGGCGAAATGATTGCTGTGCTGACCGGTGATTTAGTCGAATCGACCCGATTGTCATCGACACATTATGCGCAAACCATCAATGCGCTCACCACGGTGCTAAATCACCTTCAAAAGCAAACAGGTTGTACCTATGAACTGTTTCGAGGTGATGGCTTTCAAGTTGTATTTCCCGACCCGAAACACGCCATTCATGCATTATTTACTATCAGGCTCTATCTGAACAGCCAGATTAGCGAGGTAGCAGTAAACTGCACACAGGCCCTAGCGTATGGTGAAGGTACGCTGTCGGAATCAAGTCCCGGGACCTCTAACGGCGAAGCCTTTGTGTTATCAGGCCGAACCCTGGATAACACCCGAGGAAGAGAATTCAGGGTTATTTTAGCGCCAGGTCAATCAGGCACAAAGGGTCAACAAACCGCGCTGGACATCATGTGTAGTCAATTAAGCTACGTATTAAACCGCCTCAGTAAAAAACAAGCGGATCTGCTGTATCAATATTTGTCACAAAACTTCCCAACGCATCAAGTTCTGGCTGACAATAACAATACCTCAAGGCAGAATGTCAGCGAGCGACTAAAATCGGCCGGTGGGGACTTGCTGGCCCCCTTTATTGATTACATTAATGCACTAAAAGGATGAGGCTTAATGACGCTGTTTCTACTACTGATAGCTGCCCATTTTATCGGCGACTTTTATTTGCAACCAGACCGCTGGATCAGTAGCCGAAACGACAAAGGCGTACGCTCTCCTGCCCTCTATTTGCATGCCAGTGTTCATGCCATACTCGCTTTAGTGGCATTGTGGCTGGCTGATGTCACCCTTGACCAAGCGCTAATGACAGCCGGACTGATCACCGCCACGCACTTTATAATCGACTGGGCTAAAGCGGGCCGAACCAGTGTCATCGCATTTGTCATAGATCAAGTGGCACACATCGCGGTCATAGCCTTAGTTGCGTTGCTGCTGGAAGAAAAGCCGGTTTGGGATGTCATCACTCAAACCGACACCTATCTAACCAAAAACAATCTGTTATATGTGCTTGGATACATCGTCATTTTCAAACCCGCCAGTATTCTTATTGGACAGCTGTTGGCGACACACACCGAAAAGCTAAAACAACAAAATGCGCAAACACCAGAACAAAAAAGCCTGAGTAATGCGGGTCGTTGGATAGGCTATGTGGAACGCTTGCTCGCACTCTCTTTTATTCTGGTAGATGAATTCACAGGCTTAGGCTTTCTGGTGGCCACCAAAACCGTTTTCCGGGTGGGCGACCTCTCTCGCGAGCGAGACATGCGACTCACGGAGTACATGATGTTGGGTACATTAATGAGCTTTGCGGTGGCGTTAATTGTTGGCTGGTTGATTCTGGCATTGAAAGGATAAAAAAGCCGCTTAATGCGGCTTTTCAAGAGAGTTTGTCATTGAACTTAGCGGATCACTTTATCCAGGCTCGCCACACAATGATCAATATTACGGTCTTTACACGCATAGCCCATAAGGCCAATTCGCCAGACTTTACCTGCCAGTGCACCTAATCCCGCACCGATCTCCAGATTAAATTCATTCAACAGGCGGCTGCGCACTTCAGCATCATCCACACCATCAGGAATAACTACGGAGTTCAGTTGCGGTAAACGGTATGCTTCATCAACCGCCATGGAAAGGCCCAGTTTCTCAAGACCCGCGACCAACTTTTTATGACCAGACTGGTGACGAGCCCAGGCATTCTCTAAGCCTTCTTCTTTTAACATCACCAATGATTCATGCATCGCGTAGATGCTATTTACTGGCGCTGTATGGTGATAAGCACGCTTTCCGCCCTGGCCCCAGTAACCTACAATCAGGTTCATATCAAGAAACCAACTCTGAACGGGCGTTTTACGGTTTTGTATTACAGACACCGCACGGTCGCTAAACGAAACTGGCGACAAACCTGGAACGCAACTTAAACACTTCTGTGAACCGGAATAAATGGCATCAATGCCCCAACCGTCTACGTTCACATCAATACCGCCCAATGATGTCACAGCATCAACAATGGTAAGGCAGTCATATTGCTGCGCTAACCGGCAGAGCGTTTCCGCATCGTTACGTACGCCAGTTGACGTTTCTGCATGCACAAAGGCCAGAATTTTTGCATCAGGATGGGCTTTCAGGGCGTCTTCCACTTTATTTAAATCTGACTGATTTCCCCAGTCATCTTCAATTTTAATCGCCTCACCACCACAGCGGATAACATTTTCCACCATGCGGTTACCAAACACACCGTTAATACAAACAATGACTTTATCGCCAGGCTCAATAAGATTCACAAAACAGGCTTCCATACCGGCCGACCCCGGAGCAGAAACAGGCATTGTCAGCGCATTTTCAGTACGAAATGCATATTGTAGTAGGGCTTTGGTTTCATCCATCAGCTCTACAAATAAAGGATCGAGGTGGCCCAGTGTAGAACGGCACATTGCATTCAGCACACGGGGAGAAACATCTGAAGGACCCGGCCCCATTAAGGTACGCTCAGGTGGAATAAAAGTCGTAGGAGTAGTCATTGTCGTGCCTCGCTGCAATTTATCTGTAAAACTATTGTGGCATTATCATCCCAATGGAACAATTGCCCATCACGAGTATAAATGATATGAATGGGAAAACTGATAGATCATTCACAAGGTATTAGCACTCTAATGCTGAATAAAATGTGACCATCCTGTGGGTAAATTTTGAACACCTCGAAGGCAAGTCAGACCAGAAATAAGCTGTTGTTTTTTAATCAGGGATGGAACTCAAAATAAGTCTCTGATAATGTATAACTAAATTTTTTCAAAAAATTGTTTATAAAGTGAGCGGTTTTGTTCTATAGTTACAGTCCGTTGTGAATAACTTCACAATACTTCTCCCTTGTAAAAGTTAGCGCACGGCTCAGCAATGAGCCATTCCCCTAGGCCCGGAACGACAGTTCTGGGCCATTTTTATTCAGTTGAAGAAATACCGTACAGATAGGATAAGACTCAGTTATCCACTTTTCGCATCAGCCCTTCCTGCATGGTCGACGCAATAAGCTCACCCTGCTGATTGAAAATCTGGCCTTTAACGATGCCTCTCGAATTTCCACTGAACGGACTTTCAGCCACATAGAGCAACCACTCATTGAAGTTTACCGGCTTGTGAAACCACATGGCGTGATCGATGGTGGCTATGCGTAAAGCCCGGTCGGCCATAGACACCCCGTGAGGTTGAAGCGCTGTGCTCAGAAAATGGTAGTCGGATGCATAGGCCAGCATGGCCTGATTGATTTGCGCGCCTGGTTCAAGTGACTCCTGCGCCCGTAACCAGATGTATCGTTGGGGATCACGCTTTTTAGCAGAAAATGAATTCACCGCATCAACAGTACGAATATCGATAGGTTTGTGATAGCTCAGTGCTTCCTGCATAGGACGGGCAAGCTTGTCGAAATTGGCTTCGTAAAACGCGATATCCGGCGTGATGTCTTCTGGTGCTGGCACATCTGGCATCGTAGCAAATTGATGTTCCATACCGTCTTCCGGTAATTGAAACGATGCCGTCATGTAAAATATATTGCGGCCTTCCTGAATGGCTTTTACCCGACGAGTACAGAAACTGCGACCATTCCGCACAATTTCAACGTCGTACATCACCGGTTTTTTTGCATCGCCCGGTAACAGAAAGTAAGAATGAAATGAATGGGCACCAAAGCCCTCTTCCACCGTTTTATACGCCGCAGACAACGCCTGTCCAAGAACTTGGCCGCCAAACAGTGCCCGGAAGCCAAGATCCCAGCTCTGTGCCCGGTAAATGCCCTGTTCGATAGTTTCAAGTTCCATCAGTGAAGAAAGTTTTACATCAGCCATTGATTTCAGATGTCTCCGTGTTCGCTTGTTTGGGGTTTCGGGGATAATATTTTTCGGGTAATTCGGCCCGATGCTCAAAATAGCGCGTATCTTTATACGGTAATTTCATAAAGCCGGAAAGCCCGATGCCGGTAATATCCGGAACCGCAGCAACCAGTTTGCCCAGTAATAAGGTAAAACGTTGCTGCTGTTCGTGGTCGAGCAACGTGTAATAACTGTGTATTTTAAGATGGGTGGGTAGCGCCTCGAAAATTACACAGCCAGTGTGATGAATCGTGTTTAATTCTTTTAGTACCGACATAATACTGACAGGCAGTTGCAACAGTTCATCAGGATCCTCGCCATCCTCAAAATAAGAATGGGTTCGACTGTTGTCCTGTAACACTGATATTCGAGACAATTCAAACGGAATAACGCAGTTAGCATGAGGCACAAAAGGTTCATCTTCGCTTGCTCGTTCAATGTGCAGTGTATCTTTAGCATTGAACAAACAGCATTTGAAAATGCCTTTGCGATGGATGGCCCTGGCAAGCGTAATAACATTATTGACCGATTGCTCAAAAGCTATTTTCAATGATTCGTCATACAGGTTTAAACTTGAATCTACATAAATACCGTCAGGCATCCAGCGAATCGCCATTCCGCCGACCACCGGATAACGACCAAGGCGACTCACTGCTGCGATAAACGCTTTTTCGGTTTCACCCATGCCCTGCAGATAATTTTTATAGTAGCGATCGAACTGCGCATCATTGATGTAACGTAAATCGCTGTCGGTAACAGAAGCCACTTCGCGTAAAAATGATTTACGGGAACTGTACACCACGGTTTCTATATCTTTACTCACCGGCGTGCACCAGGTGGGTATCATTGCTTTGTGATCAACGGGCTTATCTTGGGTAAACACCATACTTTTAAACACATGCAAATGATTAAAAAAGTAGTCGCCCCCCTGACGTTGTTTTATCGGATCATCGCTGAGCATATACTCTAAGATGTTTGCGAGCATTTTAGGCAGTCCGAGCGCGCGCGGAGTGATTACCGCAGTACCAAAGCGACATGACTGGCCGGACGCCAGCGCATAGAGTGTGCTCGCCAACCCTTGTTCATCGAAACGGGGAGAAGACAACGCACCATTTAACTGTTCATTACCGATAAAATATACATCACCAAGACGGGAGTTGGTCTGCTGAATGTCGGCGGACATGAGATCCATCACATTATTACCAACGTGTTGACCATGCTCGTCAAGCTGAGCAAAAACCGATGATCCCCAGTCAATCAAACCGACGGTTTCACTGCTGGCATCCCACATTAGGTTTGAAGGTTTGATATCGCCATGAACAACGGGCCGTATTTCACTGCGCATTTGATGGCTACGCAAAGACAACAAAATTTCTCCAAGCTGCACAGCGAGACGAACAATGATGCGAGGAGATAAGGCGCCCTGTTGCAAACTGATTTGTTCGAAATCCAAACCCTTTGCCCGTTCCATCACCAAAATAGCCTGCTTGCCGACTTGCTGGAATTCTTTCAGTGCCGGCACACGAACGTGTTCGACCTGAGAAAGCATGAAGGCTTCTTCCTCTAAGCGGGCTTGAACGTGTTCAGGTAAATTAATACGGGAGAATTTGAACACAAGTTGTTCGCCAGAAGGCGCCACACCGGCAAACACAAAACCAAAGGCGCCTTTGCCAATCAATGCGATGTCACGGTATCCCAGCGCCTGAAGTTGCTGAGTGCAAAGCTCAACCCAGTTTCTCAATTTTTCCGCATCTTTGTGCGACAACAGATAGACTGATTGATCTTCAGGAATATAAAAATGCCGGATACCACGGACCTGTGTCACTGGTCGCTCTCTTGTTTCAACCAGCGTATCTTGCTGATAGCGTTAGGCCCAAGATGACCACACACTTCCTGCAATGCGGCGTCAAGCTGGACATCGAGTTGCCATGGCGGGTTCATGACCAACACACCAGAACCATACATGCCGGTGTCATTTTCTTTTTTATCAATGTGTAATTCTGCGCTAAACGCTGTTTTTGCCATAGGGGCAAGTGCCTCAATCATGACTTCGCTGGCACCGGTTTTTTTATCTGCTCGCGCAGACAACAACGGATACCACAGCACCAATTGGGCGTTTTGCCAACGACGGAACAATTTAGTGACGGCCTCTTTGACTTCGCGATATTCATCAAACCGCTCATACGGCGGGTCGATAAGCACAGCACCACGATTGGGGTTAGGCGGCGTCATGGCGATTAGCCCTTCTAAGCCGTCACGATGATGAACGTGTGCGTTACCCATACCGACACCACGAATTACGTCATTTAAGATGTCAGCTTCATTTGGATGCAGTTCCATATAATGGGCACTGTCTTGAGGACGTAATGCACGCGTGGCAATCAGTGGAGAGCCGGGATACTGCTGTTGCTGCCAATAAAAATCCATAGCATCCAGGTACATCTTCAGCAGTTCAGCATTAGGTTGAACATTTGCCAGCGGATCGATACCACTTTCGTATTCTCGATTTTTCTGGGTTTGTTCGCTGTTTAGCGGATAACAGCCTGCCCCTGAATGGGTGTCGAATAAGGTAAAAGGCTTTTCTTTTTTCTTGAGGTAGTTGATCACACCCAACCAGCACATGTGTTTAATCACATCTGCGTGATTACCGGCATGAAAGGCATGTTTATAACTTAGCACAAACAATCCGTTACGAATGAAGAGGAATGCACATTGTACCATGAAACCTGAACGAACACAGAAAGAGGAGCCATCGCTCCTCTTTTCCCTCTAGTTAGCGCAAATGCATGAGCATTGTCGACGGCGCTTGCAGGTAGCTGCACCAAAAATTATTGAAACGCACCATGGTAGCACCATCAATAATGCGATGATCCCCAGACCAATTTACCTGCATGATATGTTGGGCAGTAACAGTTCCCTTTTCGTCAAACCGAGGGAGCTTCTGGGTTTTACCCAATGCGACAATCGCGGCTTCGGGCTTGTTTATGACCGGCGTGGCCGTAATGCCCCCCAACACACCGATGTTGGAAATTGAAATAGTTCCGCCTTTCAATGACTCACCGGATAATTTTCCTTCTCTAGCTTGATCAATAAGTTGCTGCATTTGCTTAGCCAAATCGAACAGCGATAAATCCTGCACTCGCTTAATGTTAGGTACCAACAAACCGATTTTACTGTCTACCGCAAAACCGATGTTATGGTCATCGAAATAGGTCAGCTCTGTAGCGTCATCATTGAGTTGACTATTCAGGATGGGAAACTCCGATAAAGCCAATGACAGGGCTTTAATAAAAAACGGCATAAAACTGAGCTTAACCCCCTGTTCTTCAAAAACAGGCTTTAGTTCATTACGAAGCGCAATTAAGTTGTCCATTTGCAACTCATCACTCACACTAAAATGCGGAATGGTTTGCACAGACAACTGCATCTGCCTGGCCATCGTCGCCTGCACGCCGCGAACTTTTTCAGTGCGGGTATTTCCTATCACAGGTGTCTGACGTTCTGTTACTGCATGGGAAGTCGATTGACCAGACTTATGGCTTTGCGAAACTGATGATGATGTGGATGACGACACTCCGCTTAGCGCAACTACATCCTGCTTGAGAACCCTGCCTTTTTTACCCGTTCCTTTAACGGCTGTTAAATCTATCTGCTTTTCACGGGCAACACGACGCACGGCTGGACTGGCAAGCACTTTACCCGGTATGACCACAGGTGGCTCGAATTGGCCTTCCCTCGATGACACTTTCGGGTCGGCGGCTTCAGCTCGATTTATTAAATGCTCCTGTGATGGCGCCCACGATTCTTGACCTTGCAACGGCTGTTCTGGAGATTGCAGCTCCTGCGGTTGCTTATCAGAACTCGCCGATGCATGAACATTGTCAGCGAGTAGAGAAAATAAGGGGGCATGGACTTTGGCAATTTCACCCTCTTTGTAATAAAGACGGCTTACTTTGCCAGCATGTTTGGCTGGAATTTCTACCACGGCTTTATCTGTCATCACTTCCACGATGACCTGATCTTCGGCAACTTGATCGCCTTCAGTCACCTGCCAAGTGACAATTTCGCACTCAACAATACCCTCACCAATATCAGGAAGCAGAAAGTCCTCTCCCTGATTAGAGGTGGAATCTGACGTGTTCGCCTTTTCTACAGTTTGAGCTGCATCAGTTCGCTTATCTTCTGACACAGCACCACCATGGGCCTTTACGTCGTGGGAAACGTTATCTGGTGAAGCAGTGTCGTGTGCAACATCGTTATGCGCTACTGTCATAGCAAAAAGTGGAGCATGTACTTTCGCAATATCACCAGGCTGATAGTGAAGTGTACGCACGGTACCAGCATGCATGGCCGGAATTTGTACCGTGGCTTTGTCTGTCATCACTTCAGCAACCGGTTGGTCTTCTTCAATCACATCACCTTCAGCCACCAGCCATTCCAGCAGCTCACATTCAACGATCCCTTCGCCAATATCAGGCAAAATAAATTCAGTATTCATCAGATTGCCCTTAATAATGCATGGTTTTTACAATGGATTCGTACGTCTTTAGCTCATCCGGCATGTATTCTTTCTCGTGAGAAAGTGGATACGGCGTATCAAGACCGCAAACCCGCGCAACGGGCGCTTCCAAATACAGAAAGCACTTGTCTTGAATGGTGGCGGCAATTTCACTGGCAAAACCGCCGGTTAACGGCGCTTCGTGGTTAATCAATAATCGTCCGGTTTTCATTACGGATCCTGCGACTGTCTCGGCATCCCATGGCGCAATGCTGCGTAAATCAATAATTTCGCAATTAATGCCATCTTCCAGCGCTCTCTCTGCAGCCTTCTGGAGAATTTCGATTTGTGCGCCCCAGCCCACCAGCGTGATATCTTTCCCTTCCTGCACAATGTCAGCTTTACTGAGTGGTAATTCATAATCATCTTCAGGTACATCGCACACAGACGCCCGATAGAGGCGTTTAGGCTCCATAAACAGGACCGGGTTGTCGTCTCGTATTGATGCCAGCAACAAGCCTTTCGCTTGATATGGGTTACGCGGCACCACAATTCGCAAGCCAGGGCAATGTGCAAAAAAAGCTTCTGGCGACTGGCTGTGGTAATGACCGCCGGAAATGCCGCCACCGTAAGGTGTTCTTATTGTTAATGTACCGCAACTGAACTGCCCCCCTGAACGGTAGCGAAATTTAGCGGTTTCATTGACGATTTGATCGAAGGCCGGAAAGATATAATCGCCAAACTGGATTTCAGCCACAGGCACTGAGCCCTGAGCTGCGAGTCCGTTAGCGAATCCGATAATGCCCTGTTCGGTGAGCGGTGTATTAAAACAGCGCCCCTTACCAAATTTTTCCTGAAGATGGCTGGTAGCTCGAAAAACGCCACCGAAATGGCCCACATCTTCACCAAACACCATCACCCGTTCGTCTTCTGTCATTACGGTGATGAGGGCGTTATTAATTGCCTGCAGCAGGTTCATTTTCGCCATTACTTTATTCTCCCTGCTGTTTTAGGATAGTTATCAGGATATTTGGCAATATGTTGTTTGAGAGACTGAAGTTGATCTTTTAAATGCCAGGGAACGTGGTCTAAAACATCGGTGACCAAATCGTCAATGGGATTAACCGGCACTTTTTCCGCTTCCTTAAGCGCCGCAAGCACTTTCTCTCGGGTTTCCGATTTTTGCTTTTCGAAAGCATCGGTATCGAGCCAACACTTATTTTCCAGCCATTTGCTCAAGCGCAAAATTGGGTCTTTTAAACGCCACTTTTCCTCTTCGTTTTTAGAGCGATAACCACTGGGATCATCGGACGTAGAGTGAGCTGCTAGGCGATATGTCATAGCTTCAATCAACACCGGGCAGGAATCACTGAGCGCTATTTCTCTTGCCTGTCGGGTAGCAGCATAAATGGCCAAGGGATCATTGCCGTCTACACGTATGGTTTTCACGCCATAACCTATACCTCGAGAGGCAATACCATCACCAGCGAACTGTTCTTCGGCAGGGGTTGAAATGGCGTAGCCATTATTGCGGCAGAAGAATATTACCGGGCAATGTAGTACCGCCGCCATATTGAGACCCGCATGAAAATCGCCTTCTGATGCAGCGCCTTCACCAAAGTAACAAATGGTAATGGCTTCTTTGCCCGCCATTTTCTGACCATAGGCATAACCCGACGCCTGCGGAATTTGGGTACCTAATGGAGATGAAATCGTCATAAAGTTAAGCGCCTTGTCACCATAGTGAATAGGCATTTGCCGACCTTTATTGGGATCTTTTTCGTTACTGAACATTTGATTCATAAATTGGTCAGTACGGTAACCGCGCCAGGCTAACGCCCCCTGCTCGCGATACTGCGACATGATCATGTCGTTTTCAGATAGTGCTGCGGCACTGGCCACTGCAGCGGCTTCTTCGCCGGTTGAAGCCAGATAAAAGCTGATCCGTCCCTGTCGCTGAGCACCCACCATGCGCTCGTCCAATATGCGAATATATTGCATAACATCCAACATGCGGGTTGCGGTTTCTTTGGCTATATCTGGTGTGTCAGCCTGCGCATGCAAGCTGCCATCTGGCTGCAAGATTTGCAGCATGGGAATGTCTATCAGGCCATTTTCTATTATTTTTACCTGATGGGTGGTTTTTACGCTGGCGAGATGATTTCTGTCTTGCACAACTAAGCCCTCATTGAGTGATGCACAATGGCAATATCGATACTCAATATGCTAGTGTGGTTTCATCGGAAAGACCTTGCTTATTCGAGCCCGCCCATTCACTTAGGAAGAAGTTTCATCCTTGTCCATAGGCAATAAGTAGTACTCCCATCCTACTGAATTAACAATCCATTAAAATAAATAAAATTTATTAATTACATTTAATGCATCGCACTTTCATTTTTGCATCTGAAACTGTTCATTAGTCGTTCATATATCACGACGTATAATTTCTAAGATTGATTTCTAGTCCCCTGAACATGTAAAACTGCAGAAAAATTCAGGAACTAGGATAAACTTTGGATAACCGGGTAGTCTTGACCTGCCAGACAGTAGCGCCTGAAAAGGAGAATAATATGAATGACAGAATCGCCATTGCGGTTTCATGTGCGCTGAGCTTTAGTCTACTTACCACACCGCCATTATTTGCAGCTGAAACAGCAACGAATAAAAATAAAGCCACAACCGTCGCAGCTAATCATAAATCGGGCGAGGCGGTTTATATTGTCGAACTGAACGAAGAGCCAGTCGTAACTTACAACGGAAATATCGCAGGCTTTCGCTCAACAAGTACAAAGGGTTCGCAGTCTAAATTGAATACGCGAACTACTGCGGTAAAGCAATATCGGCAATACCTACAAAACCGTCAGCAACGCGCGCTGAGTTATCTTAAAGAGAACGACACATTACCGACACCGTTAGCACAGTATCAATTAGCGTTTAATGGCTTTGCTATCAAGATGTCTGCAAGCCAGGCTGAATCACTCGCAAATGTCGAAGGCGTAAAGAAAGTTCGAAGAGATACCATCCATAAATTAAATGCGTATGTTGGCGCTGAAACTATTGGGGCACCGTCGCTATGGGATGGAACTGAAACAACATCAGGCTCAGATGTGATGGGTGAAGGTATGGTGGTTGCGATACTGGATACCGGCATCAACACCGACCACCCCTCTTTTGCGGATGTCGGAGGGGATGGATACAATCATACCAATCCACTCGGAAACGGAAATTACCTGGGCGACTGTGCAGGCGCCTATCCGTCGCTCTGTAATGACAAACTTATTGGCGTGTACAGTTACTCGGGCATTCTAAGTGCCTATAATGATTCTGATGTATTCCCCTCGCCTCCTCCTAGAAATGGTGAAGATTACAATGGTCACGGTTCACATGTTGCGGCAACAGCAGCAGGTAACGTGCTTTATAATGTAAGCGAAGTCATTCCTGATTACGACGTGACCGCCAGTAGTGGTGTTGAAACCGGTTATATTTTTGAAGAGATATCAGGTGTTGCGCCCCATGCAAATATTATTTCTTACCAGGTTTGTTATCCCGGTGACGAAGAAGATACCTACACAGGTTGCCTTGATTCCATCATCCTACAGGCACTTGAAGACATAATTGATAGCGGTGAGGTAGACGCCATCAATATGTCTATATCTGGCGGAGAATTCCCCTGGGATTCCTCTGTCAATGCCGCATGGCTTAATGCGCATTCAGCGGGAATATTTCTTGCGCATTCAGCAGGTAACGATGGCCCTTCAGGTTCTACCACAGACAAACATGCGCCCTGGTTAACCGCCGTTGCTGCAACAACACACGGTATCACCGTTTCTTATCCAAAGCAGATCCGTGGTTTTTCTGGCGGTAATTCAACATTAGCTGCCATAAGTGGTTTTAGTAATACTGACGCGATAACTGCCTCTATTGTTTACGCTGGTGATTACTTCAATGCCAATGATCCTAATGGCGATCCGGGACAATGTCTGGAGCCATATCCTGCCAATACGTTTAGTGGTCAGATTGTTGTTTGTGATCGGGGCGATATTGCCCGCATTCAAAAAGCCCGAAATGTTGCCGACGGCGGTGCGGGTGGATACGTGCTGGCAAATGTCCAGGGCGGCGATAGCTTCTTAGCAAGTGATGCTTATGCCGTTCCGGGAATCCATATTGATGCTGATGATGGCGACAGACTGAAAAACTGGCTTGCTTCAGGAAGCAATCATACTGCAACGATAACAGCTTCAACTGCAGACGTTATCACCGATGAACAAAGTGCAGACAATGTGGCAAACTTTTCATCCCGTGGACCAAATACGTCTATTAGTACACTTACGCCAATGATTGCTGCACCGGGAGTCGATATTTACGCTGCCTGGGCAGATGAACACTATGGTCATGACGAAACCGGTCCTGCACCTGCTGATTATGCTTATTCATCGGGTACATCCATGGCGAGCCCTCATGTTGCTGGTGCCGCGTTGCTTCTCAAACAAGATCACCCAACATGGACACCTGACAATATCCGCTCTGCGATGATGATGACGGCTAAAACCGATATTCAATTGGATGATCAGCAAACTAATGCTGATTGGTTCGAGATGGGTGCAGGCCGATTACAGGTCGAAGCAGCAACCCAGACAGGCCTTATCATGAATGAGACTCGGGCAAATTATCAGGCTGCTAATCCTCGAAACGGAGGGGAGCCTCGTTCACTTAATATTCCGGCAGTTGTCGATGAAAGTTGCCTGCTCAGTTGTAGCTGGACGCGTACCGTTACTGCCACCCGCAGTGGAAGTTGGAGCGTTGCCTCGGAAACTATGACCAGCGGACTGGATATTTCGGTTACCCCATCTAGTTTTTCGTTGAATGCCGGGCAGTCGCAAACGCTGACGTTCACTATTGATTCATTGTCTGTTCGTAGTAACGAATGGGCTTTTGGCTCTGTTCAATTGACTAATGCTGACTCACCACTCCTTCACATTCCTGTAGCGGTTTACGCGACGAATGGTTCGATTCCGCAATACGTCAATATAGAAGCACGGCGGGATGCAGACAGCCGTATCATTAGCGATATTGCCGCCACAGAAATCGAATCGTTTAACTATGTTTCCTACGGACTTACCCCGTTAACAACACAGGCACTAACCATTTCACAGGATCCCACACCTGAAGACCTTTTTGATGGTGACGACGGAATAGTAACCATTGATGTTGAAGTTAGCGAAAATGCCCTTCGGCTCTACGCTGAAATATATGATTCCAATTCTGACGATCTTGATTTATACCTCGCTTACGACGAAAACGGTAATGGTCGCGCAGATGAAGACGAAGTTAGAGAAGAAAGTACGTCCTCCAACTCTGACGAAGTAGTGGATGTACTGCGGCCCGAGGCGGGAACCTGGTTCATCGTTATTCAAGGCTGGGATGCAGCAACATCAGGGACAGATAGTTTAATGATCGATTATGTACTTGTTGATGCAGATGATGAAGGTAACCTTTCCGTAACTGGGCCACAAAGTAATTCTGCTCTTACGCCTTTTGATATTCGTGTCATCTGGGAACTGGAAAACAGCGAAGAAGGTGAACGCTATTTTGGCGCGTTCGCATTGGGTACAGATGCGTCGCAACCCGACAACATTGGCGTCAGCTATGTAGAAATAAACCGGGGTGAGGATGATGTTTATCTTTCAGTACCAGACGACGGTATCGTCGCCCTCGGTAGCGAGCAAACCATTAACGTCAATATTGCCAACAATACGACAGGTGAAGACAGAGATTATCGTGTTGCAGTTACCCTACCTGACACCGTCACACTCATTGAAGGTTCAATATCTGACGGTGGCATGCTCACTGGCGATCAGATCATCTGGGAGGTCACGCAGCCTGATTCAGAATCTTTAGGTGCGCAAACGCAAGCGGCTTCCACACTCAATTTTACCGTACGCGTAGAAGACAATGCTACGCCGGCATCGCTGGTGTTTAATACCACATCCTTGGTGACAAACATTCCAGGTACGCAAAGTGAAATTACTGCACCTTACACTGGCGTACGAATTGAAGGTGCGGCTAATCAGGCCCCTACGCTCTCGATTACATCGCCATCTTCGGTTGTTGTCGGCGGAACAATTACTATACGAGCTACCGCAACCGATCCTGAAGGCGATACCCTATCTTTCACCATTAACGGTATAGACGGTGCAGTTTTCTCTGAAACCGCATCAAGCGCGTCTGCGGGGTCAACCGTTGTTTATACTGTTACCGTATCTGATGGTACTAATACCGTAACTGATACGGTATCGGTGAGTGTTACTGCACAATCTTCCGGTAGCAGTTCGGGAGGTAATGGTGGAAGCAGTGGTGGCGGTAGCTTTGGCATGATGACTCTGTTACTTGTTCCGCTTATTGCATGGCGCCGAGTGGCTCGAAAAGGTCGCCTCTAGTAAAAAAGAATCAATATCATTTGCATTGGAGGCGATATTCACTAGAATCCCCTTTATCCTAATAACAATAGCTATAAAGGGGTTTCATGGCTCGGGTGTCTAATCGCTTCCTTTTCCAACTTCACGGCTGGTTTTCTCTGCCAGTCTGGATCTTATTCTTTTTTGTGTGTCTTACCGGCACCGTCGCCGTGCTGAGTCACGAATTTGCTTGGCTGACTAATGCCAATGTACGTGCCACAAACCCTGAAAACACATCAGCATGGACTGCTGCCGATTCCGTTGCACTGGTAAATGAAACCTATCCTTCTGCAGATATAACCGGCGTTGCCGTTCGCGAAGACTATATGGTGCACGAGGTGATGTTCACTGCAGACGACAAACCCTATGCCGTCGCTTATGTGAATCCTTACCTTCATCAAATTCAAGAAGTTAACGACGGCAGTACGTTTATCAACTTTATGCGAACACTGCACGGCTGGTTATATTTTCCCTGGCATGGCAGCTACAGTGTGGGTTATTACCTGGTTTCCGCATTATCAATCGTGATGCTCGGTGCGCTCGTTACGGGTCTGTTGGTGTACAAGAAGTTCTGGCAGGCTTATCGCAATCCCAAACTCAGGAGTCATCAAGGCCCGCGCACATTAACGGCGGATTTGCACAAGCTAGCTGGTGTCTGGTCGCTTTGGTTTCTTCTCATAATGAGTGCCACCGGGCTGTGGTATTTGATTCAAGCCGTCCTATGGCAAAACGATGTAGAGATCGATCCCTGGCCCGAACACCTTTCAGAGCAGTCATTACCTATGTTGTCACCTGAAGCAAACCGTACACCAGCGATGCCGGTAACCTTGAGTAATGCGCTTGAACAGGCTGAACAAACGTTTCCAGGCTTTCGTCCAGGATATGTGATGTTACCTGAACACAACCGCGACACCTTTAAGGTATATGGCGGTGGCGCTAACCCATTCTACGACGCAGCCAGTTTCCAATTGGCGATTAATCCGTGGAACGGCGAAATTACGCAGACGATCTCTCCTGCAACCATGAATGCCGCACAAACCATTTTGCATATTGCCGACCCACTGCACTATGGCACTATTGGTGGCATTTGGACGAAAATCATTTGGTTTGTATTTGGCTTATTGCTTAGCGGTATGTCGCTTAGCGGCTTTATCATGTGGTACTTACGCGTGAATAAACTCAAAAAGCCCCAAACACGCAACGCTACCTCACCCATTCAGGAGGCATAATGGCGCGTTTACAAAAGCAATCCTCATTTCGTTATTTAATCAATGGGCTTATTCTGGCATTGCCTATTTATTTCATCTACAAGGCGCTGAATCCGCAGTTCCCCGCCGTGCTACCTGAAATTAAAGCCGGTGATTTTTCGCTTACTGCGATGCCTTATGATGAAAATATGCCCTACCAGCACGACGGCTTATTCGTAAAAGACTTTCTGGTTATATTTCAGCAAGGCAGTGTTGATGACGTTCGTATGGCCTTTCTAAACATTGGCGAGTCGCCACTACCCTTTGAAGAGGCGCAGTCTTATGAGCTTGGCGTACTTCACGGTACGAAACACGGGCAACACGTACATGGACTCAGTAGTGAAGTTATCAAACCCGGTGATAAGGTGTGGATCACACTACAAACCTGGGATGGAAAACTGCATCAGGGTGCGTGGCAAGTTCCATCGTACCTCCTGAGCGACGTTTAACCTCTGCATTTTTATACTGTTCATGTAAACTGTGCCAACGCGTTTTTAATTACGGATCTGTAGCAGGAACACAGAGTTGGCACACCCCACACTTTCTTTAAACACCTTACGTAACCTTACTCAACTTCTAGGCCCCGGCGTTCTCATGGCCACTGCCGCAATTGGCGGCAGCCACCTTGTTGCCTCAACACAAGCGGGCGCAATATACGGCTGGCAACTTGCTTTACTGGTTTTCATTGTAAATTTGCTTAAGTACCCTTTTTTCCGTGCGGGGGTGAGTTACACCATCAGCGCTGGTGAAACCTTGCAAACGGGCTATCTTCGCTTGGGTAAAGGCTATCTGCTTATGGCATTATTGTTGAACATCATTTCAGCTGTCGTGAATTCGGCGGCGTTATTGATGTTTTCAGCCAGTCTTCTCGGCTATTTCATGCCAATGGATATCAGTGTTCCGCTGCTTGCCGCCGTTATTCTTATCGCCATATTGGTTATTCTCATTGGCGGTCATTTTGCGGCACTAGAGAAGATATCGAAGGCAATCATGATCACCCTCGTCATCGCCACAATTTCAGCGACTTTCATCGCTTGGCAAAACGGCGCAGTAGCACCCGATGATTACGTGTCGCCCTCCCCTTGGACCATGGCCGCTATCGGCTTTTTAGTGGTTACTATGGGTTGGATGCCGGCCCCCATTGAGATATCCGGTATTACCTCTTTATGGCTTAAAAAGCAGTGTGAAGAAAAAGCCGTTACCGCGAAGTCTGCCTTATTTGATTTTAACCTTGGATACTTCACTACCATGATCCTTGCGCTGGTTTTCCTGGCCCTGGGTGCCCTGGTACTGCATGGAAGTGGCGAAGCGCTCGCATCTGGCGGTATCGGTTTCTCCAAACAGCTTGTGGGTTTGTATGCGGGTACCATTGGTGAATGGGCGCGCTGGCTTATCGCCGTGGTGGCATTTTTATGTATTTTCGGTTCAGCACTCACCGTTTACGATGGTTACTCCCGCGCCGTTACCGAGGCTATTTTGCTACTGAATGGTAAAAAAGAAATGCCAGAGCGCAATGTTGTTCTGGTGCTGTCTCTTGTTGCCGTATTAAGTTTTATCATTGTGCTGTTTTTCAAATCTGCACTGCTCGCCATGCTGGGATTTGCCATGACGCTAGCCTTCATAACCACGCCCATGTTTGCTTTGCTGAATCACAAACTGGTGCGCAAAGCTGAACTGCATGACAGCGTTAAAGCCGGGCCTTTCATCACAACCTTGAGCTACATTGGTTTGGCATATCTGTTTGGCTTTCTAGCCATATTCATTGCCTGGAAGTGGTTTCTTTAATAGAGCGGCTATGAAGCCGCTCTCCTTACTGTTGCAAGTTTTACAGAACAAAAACTTACTTTCAAAGTAAATCCGTATACGGGGTTACTTCATTTCTAAGCTCCCAAAACGCGTTAAGCGCATTGGTACTCGGCTTGCTGTCTTTTTTAAGCACGTCCTTCGTATAGAAGATAGGATTTGCAATTTTTGCCGCATCCGTGAGCTGTTTGTCGCTAGGCATAGGGATCTGAACAAAGTCATTATCATTAATAGATGCCCAGGAATCGAAATCGATACCCAATTTCCCATCTTCAATGTAGTAGCCCGACCATTTTAATGCAGCGCTTTCACTCTCATTGATGGCCCAATCCCGTTGGGCAAAGCAGATAAGATAGAGTTCCTTTGCATCTTCAGACAACATCACTGGGTGTCGATCATTATCGGCAACGCCTTTGCCATCCAGTTCAAACTTCTTATTATCAACCCTTACGCGAAACTCGTATTCGGTTTTCTTATTTACGTAACTCAATTCGTTTATCGCTTTTTCAATGCGACTTTTGATGAAGGTCAGTACGACGTCATTGGCCCAACCCAGATTGATGAAATTTGAGGTGCTGACGAGTTCTCCAACTCGATAAGCGAGTTTTTTCAAACCGCCTTTGTATTCTTCGTTAAATGCGGCCTTATCAGTAAACTCTTCTGGATATTTATTGGCGCGCGTCGGCGCCAGTGTTCTGGGGAACAAAAGGGATTCTCGAAGTTTGATAAAACTGCAATAGCGAGCCACTTTTACTTCATACTTACTCGGCAGTTCCGACATAAAGCCCGCAAATCCCGCAAGCGGAGAGCCGGGAAGGAATATCATTTTTTTAATCTCATTGTTGTCGTCAAAATCCAACGGTGCAATTGAGATCAACTGACTGTTTCGGCTCTTGGCTTCCAGATCAGCAATTAAGTCGATATAACTAAACAACATGGCTTGCATAGCAACATGCTCTAACCCTTTACCGGTAATGACATCCCACGTTGATGTTGCTATTTCCTTCCCGTGTTCCTCTAGTGCGCTTACTAGTGAACCCGGTTCACGGGCAAGCCGCTCTATTTCATTCGCCACGCTTGCAGACAATGTAGGAATAAGCGCTTTATTTGAAAACTGGCTGAGCAGTACACCCAGTTTGTCGCGTAAATCCAGAAACTCCTGTTCAGTGGCAATGACGCCTTTCGCTAACATATCCCTAAGTTCATTTCGCATTTTGAGCTTATTTGCAATCTGAAAATTACGATGGTGGTGTTGTGAAGAAGCTTGAGAATGAATTGCACCAAGCAAACTCTTTCCTGCTGGCAGTAATTTATCCAAGGAAGTAAGTGACAGTAAATCGTTGCCATCAAAGGTACTGACCAACGACAGCGGCTTTTGATCACGAAAAGATTTAAGATGAGGAAGGTTATAAGATACCTCTTCGCCAACAAATGGGTCGACAAAGATGATGCGACGTTCAAAAGGCGCCTTGTCGTTTAAATGGGAAATAGAATCGATATGCGACGCTAACTTAAAGGCTTCGGTTACCGGAGAGTTGGCAAAAGTACCGCCATCAACATAAGTGTAAACATAGCTACTCACAGATGGGTTTATCCATAAGCCTGCGGGATATTCCCACTGCCAACGCCTAAGGGATACTGGTTCAAATGCTGCCGGAAATGCGCCACTTGCAATGGCTGTGGCGACAATATGTCGCCAGTCCTTTCTTGCGCGAATATCAAACGCGACATTATCGATGTTGTCGCCCCAATGAAAGCGAACCCAACGCTTAGGGTGAATATCCGTGTCTGAAAATTTATCGTTAGACACCGAACCAAAGTTAATATCAAAGATTCGGTGTTCCTGGTGAAATTTAGACGTTAGCGCGTCGGCAGATGCTAAATCAGGCTGCTCATCATCGCTGACCGCCTTGAGGTACTTCGCATCGACATTGGCGATAATTGGATTCAGATTCGAAATACTGCAGCTATACAACACCCTTTCTGCCAGAACAGGATGCGTTGCTTTGTCTGGTTCGTTGTAACTATCACCGTTATCAGGAAACAGATATTCTTTCGCAATATTCGTCACAGCCGCTTTATTTAAAATTCCGGCTTGTTTAATTAATGGCGGGAATCCGTCTTCCTCAGGCTCAAGCAGTTTGTCGAGGGTTATTTCTTCAGTCCAGATCTTATTCATTTTTTGCTGAGCAAGTTCAGCATCGATGAGTTGCTCTTTGCGCTTTTGATCTGTCCAAGACGCGGTATCGATTTCATAATCGGTTGCCAGTTTCTTCCAGGCCGCTTGCCGCACCGCAGTGTCTTTCGCTGGAAACGCGAGTGCCCGTAACATCACCCCTAAACTCATTGCACCAGCACTGGCACCAGAAAACACATCTACAACGACGTTTTCGTAGGGGTTACCGTCTTTATCTGTGCCGTATAACAAGGCGAGTTTGATTGACTCCGTGAGTGCTGCGCCAGAGAATGATCCTAGAGAAACGCCGCCGCCCATAGCGAAGCCAAGTTTCAAAGTTTTACCCATTTCTTATGTCCTTTAAAAAATTGAATAACAGGCATTGCGCCTAAACGTTAAGTAAAGTTGAAATGGATGGAAGAAAACCAGTAAGACAAAGCGAGAGAGAACCGCGCCTCTAAAGCAAATCCCTTGCTGATAGCCCGAATGGCAAACACTGCGTTTCCATCGCATGCCATCCTATAGAAATGATTAAAAATAAACCAGGCCATTTGACCAATTTACTTCTCAGATTTTCTCCACAATGAGATAAGTGTGTAATTCAGGCAGTTGGTCATATTCAAGGTGCTTTATTTTGCAGCCTAATGCCATCAGGCAGTCTATAAAGCCATTCGTCCCTAACGTTGAGTAGCACACCTGTGGGCCCATTGCATTATTACAATGTTCGCCTTCTTCGTCGGTACCACCAAAAGTGAATATGAGTATGCCACCTGGTTTAAGAAGGGAAACAATTTTTGCAAGCACAGTCCGCTGTTCACGTAGTGGCACATGCCAAATACTGTCCCATGCAGTGATAAAATCAAATCGGGAACTCGAGCTGAACGATAAAATATCGGTGTGATAAAAATCTAAGTGCGGATGACGTAGGCGAGCAAGTGCGATCATTTTCGCTGAGATATCTATCCCTGACACAGCGAAGCCATCTTCTAGCAGCAAATCAATAAAACGCCCGGTACAACCGCAGCCAACATCCAGCGCATTCTGTTTATTTTTGGCAAACGCTATCGCTTTTCTATGCTGAGCTACACCGTTTTTACGATTAAAATCATCCCGCGTCCAAAGGTGGGTGATCTGGTCGTAGGCTAACCCTGTTTGCTCTGGTGTCATCCTTCATTCCTTAGCCGTAAATCAGTGAAATGTTTGCGTTTCTATTTCGATGTTATCAGCCTTCAGTCGATTAACAATAATTCATTGATCTTACACGCAAGCTTATTGGTTTAAATCCCAAATACCTTTGAGGACATCATTAAATGAAGAATTTTGCGATTAACACTGAAGTTGAATGGGAATGGGGTAATGGTTCTGCGTCAGGCAAGATTAGAAAAAAATATAATGAGGATGTGGAAAAAACACTGCAGGGGTCGAAAGTTACCCGCAAAGCGAGCGACGACGACCCGGCTTATCTCATAGAACAGGCTGACGGCAGCGAAGTGCTAAAATCACACAGTGAAATCAAAAAATCTTCCGGCTAAAATGAAGCATTCGGTACGTTTTGGAAGCCGCATCATTTCCATCTCACCACCTCGATGTGGTTTCCAAATGCAGCTACGAAACGCTTACGGCACTTCGATGTTGGGTTTATCACTATTCGCTTATTGCACAGCGCTAACAAAGGAATGTCGGAAGCGCTGTCTGAATAACCGATAACTTGAAAATAGCCTTGTAGATTAAAGTGTCTTTCTACTGAACTCACTTTATTCGCGCCGTAACAGTGAAATTGACTAATGCGACCACGCATAAAGGTCCGTTCTTGCGAACACAAAAAGTGTGAAACCGGCAGGCGTAAAGCTGCGACAATTCTCTTAACCATCCAAGCAGAAGCGCCACTCACAATAACAACCTCATCCCCCTTCTCTATGTGATGCGCTAACGCTTTTTTCGCAGAAACAAATATACGCGTGTTGGGTTCGGCCAGATACGCACTAATAAATTGGCGTCTTAAATCAGCCTGCTTTCGCCGCCCCATTCCTGCGGTTAGCAACCAAAGCAATATTGATAAGCCGAACTTTTTCGTTTTAATAAATGAGATGAATAGGAATATTAGCGGTGAAAATAGCACGACACAGATCATTCGCAGCAGGCTACGCCTCAACATAAAACGAATATACGCGTCGCCGGTGTCTCGATTAATTATCGTTTTGTCGAAATCTACTAGAACCAAATTCCTATCATGCATTGGACTATATTGAGACCTTGTTCATCCAACGGTAGTTTTCACATAGGCCTTTCCGCGATACACACCGGTGTTTGCCATATCAAGCATCGCAAAATCCTCATGGGTATCGCCGTAAGCGGTGATATGTGAGACATCATTAAGATTGATGAGACGCTTCACTGCTTCAACTTTGTTATACAAGCTGCAATCACCGTAACGATATCTTCCGGTAAAGCGCCCTCGTCGTACTACCAAATCACTGCACAAGACTTCTATGCCCATCTGACTACACCAAATATTCAAGTACGGCGATAGCGATGCGGAAACGACAACGACACGATCACCATTTTCTTGATGCCCACGAATAGTATCAAGCATGTCAGCTCGAAGCACCGTGGGCACATAATCTTCCACAAAACGCTCTGCTTTTTCGGTTAATGATTTTTCCGACACACCAAAAAACGCGGCCCTTGCTACCAGTGGACGCATTTTATTGGCCGGTAACAACCCTGATTTATACAAAACGATGGCAGGTGAAATAAGTAGCCCAGCCAAAACTAATCGTATTGGGTGTGTAGCCGTTAAAACAAATTTTGTATAAACCTCTTTGGTGGTGATAGTGCCATCAAAGTCGATTAAAACTAGTTTCATTTAAAGCACTGTTCTTTGTTTTGGGATCATGGCCTTGATGTGAAGCGCCGATAGATCTTCTTCACCACGATCTTTATCACTTGTCGAGACTCAAACGCCCCGCTTGTCTTCGTAATTGCCTGGCCATAGCCTGACTAGTTGGGTATTTCGGTAATATTAACCAGAACGTGAGATAAATCATTACCGGTAAAGCGAAGAAAAATGAAAAGACAACAAACGCAATTCTAAGGCCGTTCTTTCGAAACCCGAAGTATTCAGAGAGGCCTGAACACACGCCTGCGATAACGCTGCGCTCGCCTCGCGTGAGAACTGAAAATTTCCTTGTTTCCATAAAACATCCTTGATGCTCTTAGCATATGAACTCAGTCCCTTTACTTTAGCCTAACAGGCAATCCCTATCAAACAGCGACAACCACCGACTTAGCTTTCCTGACCTCGCCCTTTAACTTGGGGGAATAGGCGATGAACTTCCTTTGTTTTTAAAGACATCAATCAGAACTTTTCGGATGATATACATACAGGCCCCTACACTGGCACCAAAGATACCCACACTTATCGCTATAATTTCTGTGTCCTTACCGACGATAAACATTAAGATTGATAGCGTTAAAATTACCCCAAATAATGGCTTTGCACTGTGCTTTCGCACTAGGTCGGTTATCTCTTTTTCAGTCATCGAAACTCCTTTTCTTTAAATAAACATAATATGATGTACTTTAGGCCAATTAATTTCTTTCCATCGAGGGTCCAAGGCTTGATATCAAGCGTTGCGCACCCAGAGATATTCATTGATAGCAAGAGAACGAAAAATACCCTCGAAACTTTTTTCATTTGTTAGCATCCTATTAGCGAAAACGCCCATATGAAATGGGATCAACATCAACTAAAATTAGAATGAAGCGACTGGGCCCATGCTTGAGCGTCCCTGCTAGCCGCTTAATTTTGCTATTATCTGGTTATTTTCCAAGGAGTACAATTAACTCGTTAGGATTTGCCACAATGAATTGGAATGAACTACCATCAAGTAATGAAACTTCGATTGCATCAGTTGTTATAGG
Source organism: Alteromonas sp. ABH2_165 (assembly GCF_056159945.1). Lineage (NCBI taxonomy): Bacteria > Pseudomonadati > Pseudomonadota > Gammaproteobacteria > Alteromonadales > Alteromonadaceae > Alteromonas > Alteromonas sp. ABH2_165. Next base: position 21,941 of record NZ_JBSWWF010000009.1, on the reverse strand, counting down.
CAGAATACCCGCACCTTTACCAGAGCATTTTTCTACTTTTGAAATTGAACTCCTTTCAATTTTAAGAGGCCTAAGTCCAAAGTCTTTATTATATGGGGAAAAATGAATTTCAGTTTCAGTAATCCAAAATTTTCCATCAGCTTTTGCTACACCATTTTGAACTGTGGCTGTAGTCGATTTTATCGTGGCATCTTGCATTTATATTCCTTATGAATGGTTGCACTTATTAGCTAACACCTTTGCACTATATTTGATACTACACATAAATGCATAGAATGCCGAAAACCAATAATGACGCCAGTGCCAACATCACATAAACCAGTGGTTTATTAACACTTTATTGCCCCAAATGGATAGCTTTAATTTGTCATTTATATCAAAAAGTGGCGTAAGAATACTGGTATCGCAAACATAATTTGTTGGTCCAAAAGACGGATGATCGTAGCTGAGCTTTAAAACCTTCGCTCTACTTGAACGCGTTTCGCTACTCGTATTACGAAAGATTTTGTCTACAATAATCGCGCTTATCTGTTCTTGCTCGACATATAAACCAAATCCTATATAACTGCAAGATTGCTGAATCAACTAACAAGAATATTCCGATAGTTAAGTAATAAATCTTTATAGTTTAATCATCGGTATAACGCCCAATTAAGGGCAGTAACACAACTTAATGCGATTATTATCTGCGAAGACAAACAATCTGCGGCCTACGGATTGGTTACTTCAGCACACTATAAACTAAACGCTTTCCTTCGCTTTGTTAATAGCAGCTTCTACAGCCTCAACGGCTTTCGTATTTTTCCAGCATCTAGAGTGAAGCATTGAAGCCACAAGATTCACAACTTCAGTGGCATTGTGTGCAGAGAGCTTTTCAAAAGAATCCAACCCGATTTCTTCGAACCGCTTGATGACTGTTGGGCCAACGCCCTTGACGTTTAATAATGAATTTTTTTCTGATTCAGAGAAAGCCATTTCAATAATCCTTTAAACAAATAACACCCGCAAAAGGAGCGATCTCACATGGGCTAAAATTAGGAACGAAGTGACGCTGCCCATGTGTTTGCGTCCCTGCGAGCTTGCGAGCGGCTTAATGTGATTGTTATAAGCGTCTTTATACCGCCGCCAGATTGTAGGGAGAGACATGTAAAGAACTTTGATATTGCCGGGTTTGCCATAAATCAAAAGCATTTTGCAAACGTAGCCAATGGTCAGCTGAAGGCTTACTAAAGACCAGTTCCAGTCGAAGTGCCATCTCTGGGGTGATGGCTCCTTTGCCATTAACAACTTTTGACAGTGTTTTGCGGCTAACATTTAAATGCTGAGCGACGTCAGTGATAGTGAGTTCTAGAGCTTCAATAACAAGTTCTTTGAGTATCTCACCGGGATGTGCTGGGTTATGCATATTCATTAATGATAATCCTCGTAATTAACGATTTCGGATCTCGTCCAATAAAGCGATATGTAACTCTCCAGTTACCACTCACTCTGACAGACCAAATATCATTTCTGTTACCTTTGAGTCTATGCATATAAAGACCGGGCAAATCCATGTCATCAGGTGTTTCGGCTTGATCGAGATTGGACAGGATCAGACGAAGCTTATTTTCATGCTTCTTCTGAATTCCTGATGTGGTTCCTTTAGCGTAAAACTTCTGCAGGCCTTTATGCATAAAACTCTTAATCATGCAATCATTGTAACCCTATGGGTTACGAGTTGCTAGTGGAATTTTCGGCGCGTATAGACACAATGACTCCCTGTGAAATGCTAGCCTCCGCATTCCCGTGCGCGCGAAGCGGTAATGAAGGATTTAAAAGAAGCCAAGTACCAGCTTAAAGCCTTACTGCTTCGAAACAATATTCGTTACGAAGGCACGTCAACTGGTCGAAGAAACATTTACGCTGGCTCACCGAACTCATATTACCTCACCCTGCTCAGCAAATCGTTTTGCAGGAACAGCTGCAAACCATCGAAGAACGCATCAGGCGGTTAGAACGGCTGGATAATGAGCTAACTCATCATGTTCACCAGTGGCGGTATTATCCTGTGGTAAAAGCTATTCAAGCTATGCGGGGTGTCAGGTTATTGGTGGCTGTGGGTGTTGTAGCTGAATTAGGCGACTTACACCACTACACCCTGCTTTTATAATGGCGAAAGCGCATCAATATTTGTTCATTTCATAGATTTTTGTCGAAGGTGAGTAAACGCATGGTTTTGGTACAAATACAGCACTAACCATTATGGGACAACGGTTAACGCTGTATTGAAAAAGCCCCAACGGCTGGGGGATTAGGCAGCAGCAATACTAGGCCGTAGAGGCCTTTTTTATAACCTTTTTAGGGCCTATGTTTAAGAATTTGTTCTCGCAGCCACTTGTGTAGTGGGTCGTTATTTAAACTTGGGTGCCACATCATAGACTCATTCAACTGTGGCGTTTTAAACGGAATATCATAAATCTTTATAGGGAGATGTTTTGCGTTAATTTCAGCAAGACGCTTTGGTGCTAGGGCCACCCTTTCGGTATTTATAACTGTAAAAAACATACTAGAGAAATCGTTGACGATGACTTCTACGCGGCGGTTAACTTCATCTGAGTCTACCATCCATTTCTCTATGCTCAATTGACTCGCTTTTTCATAGCCAATGGTTACATGACCAATGTCTGAGAATTGTTCTAGGGTAATTTGGCCATTTAGCTTGCTGTTGTTTTCATCCGCTATACAAACGAACTCATCATCTAAAACTTCTTGGGATGAATAGCCATCGAGCATGAAAGCAGAAGGGGCAATAATAAGGTCAGCGCCTTGTTTTGCGAGGTTGTCTAAATCACCAGCAAAAGTAGACATAAATTCAAATGTTATGTTCGGCGCTATTTTCGTGACGTAGGCCAATAAATCAGCCAGCACCACCTGCATTACATAGTCTGACGCAATAATTTTGAAATTACGATTTGATAATTCTGGTGTGTTTATTTTCTTATCTATAATGCGGTTTCTAATAGTGCTTAGCACTTCGCTGACTGGCTGCTGCATTTCAGCGGCAAGTGGCGTGATGTGCATTTGCTTACCCATTTGTACAAGCAAATCATCATCAAAATAGTCCCTCAAACGAGATAAAATACCACTTGTTGCCGACTGCGAAAGGTGCAGTCGATAAGCGCTTTTCGTAATGTTTTTTTCTTCTAGTAAAATTTCTAACGCCACCAGCAGGTTTAAGTCTAGTTTTTCGTACCGCATTTCTACCCCGAGAACTTATCTACCTATTTTGTACCAACGGTTTTTGAGATATCACGTATCGGCACAAACGATTTTTGCTTAGTAACTTTGAATACTAACATCTTCTGTTAACAATAATTAAAACTTTTAATTACGAAGAGACTTTATTCAATGAAGTTAGCGTCACTCAAAGGCAATGGGCCTGATGGCAAGCTAGTACTTGTTTCTAAGGACCATAGTTTGTGTACAGAGGTTAGTGATATTGCCCCTACTATGCAGTTTGCACTGGATAATTGGGATGCGTGTTATGACAAGCTTAACAAGCGATATCAGTTACTTAATAATGGGAACGCGAATAATGCGTCTCACTTTAAGCCCGAGCAATGTTTAGCGCCCCTACCCCGTGCTTGGAGCTGGCTTGACGGCTCTTGCTACTTAAATCACGGACACTTAATGCAAAGAGCCTTCAACTTAGATCCTATTGAAGGCGCCGACAAATACCCTTTGGTTTACCAAGGCTCTGGCATTTCGTTTAGGGGGCCACGCGAACCGCTTTTTGCCGCAAAAGAAGAACACGGTATCGATTTTGAAGGTGAGTTCGGCGTCATAACCGGCCATGTTCCTATAGGCGCTTCACAAGAAGAGGCCAAGCAGAGCATTCGCTTGGTCGTCATGTTAAATGACGTCAGTTTCCGTGCCCTAGCCCCCCGCGAAATGAAAACGGGATTTGGCTTTTTACAAGCAAAAGGCGACACAGCCTTCGCACCTATTGCCGTTACGCCAGATGAACTTGGTGTGCATTGGCAAGATTCAAAAGTCTGTGCACCTTTAGAAATCCATCGAAACAACGAGTGGTTTGGTGCACCTGATGGCGCAAAAATGTTCTTTGGGTTTGACCAACTGATTGCGCATATAACTGTAGCACGAAGCCTTCCACCTGGCTCAGTCATTGGTTCGGGCACGGTATCTGATAACACACCTAACAAAGGCCAAGCCTGCCTTTCAGAACTCCGCGCGAAAGAGCTTGTTCAATTTGGCGAGCCCAAGACGCCTTTCTTAAAAGTGGGCGAAAAAATAACGATGCGAGCGCCAGATAAAAATGGCTTCAGCTTGTTTGGCGACATTATCCAAAACGTAGAGTTGGAGACTTCGAATGTTTAACCCAAGAGAGTACGAAATTATCGACTTGTCGGTGACCTTAGATAATAACCCACACACCGACCCACCGCCTTTATTGCCCAAAATCGATTACATGGACCACCAGGAAGGCTGGCCCGAAATGGCGTCAATGTTTCCGGGGCTGACCCTCGATCAGTTACCTGGCAACGAATCATGGGCGGCAGAAAGACTTGCAATAACCACCCATAGCGGCACCCATATGGATGCACCCTGGCACTATGCCTCAACTACTGATGGCGGTAAGCCGGCATTCGGTATTGATGAATTGCCTCTAGAGTGGTGTTTTCAACCGGGTGTGAAATTAGATTTTCGCGACTTTGAAGACGGTTACGTTATTACGGCCAGCGATGTTGAAAAAGAACTGCAACGCATTAATCACGATTTACAGCCGCTGGACATTGTTGTGGTTAACACCCGTGCAGGCAAGATATTTGGTGAACCAGGTTACTTAGACGCAGGGGTCGGCATGGGCCGCGAAGCCACAATGTATTTACTTGAAAGAGGCGTAAAAGTGGTGGGCACTGACGCCTGGAGTTGGGACGCTCCCTTCAAATACACACGTGAACGCTTTGCCGAGACCGGCGATGCATCCTTAATTTGGGAAGGCCATAAAGCAGGTCGGGATATTGGTTACGGTCAAATGGAAAAATTGAGCAACTTAGAAGCGTTGCCCGCAACTGGATTTTTGATCTCTTGTTTTCCTTACAAAATTAAACACGCCTCTGCAGGCTTTGTTCGCGCAGTTGCATTTATAAAAAAATAAATTATCAGAGCTAACTTGGCGCATTTGCGCCGCAGAAAAATCAGGAAACTACAATGTTTAAATATTTCCCGACAAACTATGTTTGGAACCTGTCAGTCGACCTGGCCATAGAAATGGGTGCACGTATTGGCGAAATTGAAGAAATGTGTGCGCCATTAAAAGAAGCGGCAAAACAACCCGACAAAGAAGGTGTGCAGGCATTTCGTGATACCTGGGCAAAAATGGCAAATAAACTCGTCGAGCTTGCCGAAGAAGATGAAAGCCAAGGCCGATTGTTTTCAGCGGCTGAAAAATACAACCGTGCTTCCTCGTACTTAATTACGTGCGAACGCCTACAAGCCCACAAAGCGCCAGGACGCCTAGAGTTGTATAAGCATCAGCTCGAGCTTTTTCAAAAATCTATTACCTTGGGCAAAGAAAACTGTGAGCGTGTGGAAATTCCTTATGAAGGCAAACACATATCAGCACTGTATGTCAGAGCTGAAAATGTAGAAGGCCCCGCCCCCGTGTTAATCCAGGTTAACGGCTTAGACTCAACCAAAGAAATGAAATATCGCGTTGGCTTACCGGGTTGGCTTGCCAAGCGTGGGGTTTCTTCGTTGATTTTAGATCAGCCTGGAACAGGTGAAGCGTTAAGACTACAGGGCCTTAATGCCCGTTACGACAGCGAGCACTGGACGTCTCCAGCTGTTGATTGGCTAGAGCAGCGCGAAGAGATAGACAGCAGCCGCATTGGCATGGAAGGCGTATCGCTTGGCGGTTATTTCTGCCCTCGCGCCGTCGCTAACGAGCCACGTTTAGCCTTGGGTGTTTGCTGGGGTGCAAACCATGATTGGCGAGATGTTCAGAAGCGTCGCTTAGAAAAGGAAGGTGATTTTCCAGTGCCGCATTACTGGGCGCACGTGAAATGGGTATGGGGTGCAGAAACCATGGAAGAATTCATGGAAATCGCCGAGAACGTTCACTTAGACGGGCAAGTTGAAAAGATCAAAGTGCCATTTTTGGTCACCCATGGTTCGAAGGACTCACAAATCCCTCTTAAATGGGCAGAAAGAACCTATGAGCAGCTTGTAAACAGCCCGAAACGAGAACTTAAGATTTTTACCGAGCGAGAAGGTGGTGTTCAACACTCGAGTTTCGATAACAGTGCTAACGCGGGTCAATACATCGCGGACTGGGTTGCTGAAACCTTTAACGCGCGTACTGCCTAGAAGGAAAAAACGATGAATATTATTGGCTTAGACAAGCTAGTCTTTGGTGTAGATGACACAAACGCAACAACACAATTCGTTTTGGATTATGGGCTTAAACAAGTAGATGAGCACAATTTTGTTGCTCAAGACGGTACCGGCCTAGAAATTTGGTTGAAAGACGACCCCTCATTACCTGCACCGTTAGAAACCGGCGCTAGCATTAGAAAAACGGTTTACGGTGTTCCGGATCAAGCGAGTTTAGATGCCATTAACGCTGAATTGTCTAAAGACAGAGAAGTAAAAGTACTTTCTGACGGAAGTATTGAAGCTGTCGACGATTTAGGCTTTGTATTAGGTTTTCAAATTACCCTTCGCAACACAACAGACTTACAGTCAGAAAAAATAAATGCGCCGGGCGATATTAACCGTGGCGTGAATGTGAACGGAGTAGACGAATCAACGCCACCGAAGATCCACTCATTATCTCACGTTGTATATTTTGTGCCTGACTCAGCCGCTATGGAACAGTTTTACGAACAGCGCCTGGGCTTTAAAACCACTGACAGGTTTAACGGTGTTGGGGCGTTTATGCGCCCAGCAGGTACAACGGACCATCACACGTTGTTCTTTATAAAGACCCCACCTCACATGAAGGGTATTGAGCACTTTACGTTCCACCTTGGCGGCCCGACAGATGTTGTCAGGGCGGGCACGAACATGGTGAACAAAGGTTATCAGAGCTTTTGGGGGCCCGGTCGCCACATTTATGGGTCGAATTGGTTTTGGTATTTCAAAAGTCCGTTTGGTTGCAATATGGAATTTGATGCCGATATGGATCAGCATGACGACACGTGGCAGGAGCGCGCAGCGAACATGGGGCCAGACTACTCTCAAATCTTTTTGTTAGAACATAGAGAGAAGTGGGCACCTTCAGGTGGACCGCCTGCTAAATAGACTGCCGTTATGGACGAACACTTAGTGTGCAGTACCCAAGAGATCCCGGAGGGGAAGGCAAAAGGGTTCAAGATAGGCGAAAATGGTAAAGATACGTTCTTCGTTACTCGAAAAAACAACCAGTTTTTCGCTTATTTAGATGTTTGCCCTCACTACAACAATACTACACTTCCATGGAAGCGACATGAGTACACTGATGTAAAAGGCGAGCATATTGTTTGTGCTGCACATGGCGCGCTATTCGACATAGCGACGGGTGTTTGTATTCAAGGACCTTGTAAACATCAGCGAATTCAAAAAATACCAATACGAATTGAATCGAACCAACAAATTTGGATTTCAAAAAAAACAATAAAGGCCTTTAAATTATGAAATCAAGTGTGAGCAATGTTTTAATAATTGGGGGCGGTTTTTCAGGTATGACCGCCGCTATCGAATTGAGAAAGCGTAATATAGAAACAGACTTAGTGGAGATAGATGAAAACTGGCGTACAGACGGCGCGGGTATCAGCATTGGCGGTGCAACTTTACGAGCATTCAAAACGATTGGGATATTGGATGAGTTTTTAGAGCAAGGCCATGCACACGACGGATTAGATTTATTTGCGCCGCACGGCTTGCATTTAGCGCATGTTCCTACGCCCTCTGTTGCCAACGCTGACGGTATACCAGGCGCAGGCGCAATTATGCGACCTACCCTTGCAAAGATCCTTGCCGAAAAAACCCTGGCGTCTGGTGCGAATGTGCGCTTAGGCTGTACCTATAAAGAAATGGTTAATACCGACGAGGGAGTAGAAGTCAGTTTTACCGACGGTACGACCAAAACCTACGACCTAGTTATCGGTGCAGACGGCGTGCACTCGCAAGTACGTAAAGATGTATTTCCTGAAGTTGAAGCACCAAAATATATCGGCCAAGGTGTGTGGCGCGCTGTGCTGCCAAAACTTCCTGAAGTAAAAAATACGATGATGTGGGTAGGTCCGCACTTGAAAGTTGGTGTTAACCCTATGTCTAAAGATGAAATGTACCTGTTTTTGACAGAAGACAAAAAGGAAAGACCTAAATACGACCCCGCCACTTACGTTGAAAAACTGAAAGAATTAATGGGTACCTTCCCTGCCCCCATGGTTAATCAGTTTAAAGATATGCTGAATGAAAATTCACTTATCGATTTTCGAGCTTTGGGAAATCTTTTAGTACCTGCCCCCTGGCATAGAAAAAGAGTGGTGCTGATTGGAGATACTGTGGCCGCAACCACTCCGCATTTAGCTTCAGGGGCGTGCATAGGCATTGAAAGTGCCATCGTTTTAGCTGAAGAGTTAGCAAAGGATGTTACAGTTGAACAGGCACTCAATTCGTTCTTAGAAAGACGCTGGGAGCGCTGTAGAATGGTTGTCGAAAATTCTGCTCGCTTATGTCATATAGAAATAGAAGGTGGCGATAAAGAAGAGCACACACAAATTATGCGCGAATCTATTATTGCTTTAGCACAGCCTATCTAAACTTTTAAAGTGCTTATAAAATAAAAGCTAGCAGTTTACTGCTAGCTTTTTTGCTTTACATATAAAAAACTAAAACCTATTAAAGTTAAAGATCCAATACCAGCTTTGTGCCTTTTGCTCGAGAACAACACGGTGTCATCAAGGCGCCATCCGCTCTTTCTTCTTCGTTTAAAAACACATCACGATGCTCGACGTCACCTTCCAGAACTTTAGTTACGCATGTACCGCAGACCCCTTCTTCACACGCAACAGGAAGAAAAATGCCGCTGTCTTCTAATGTGGTAAGAATGGTTTCATCTGCTGGAACGTGAATTATTTGACCGGTACTTTTTATCTCGACATCAAAAGCTTTATCTTCGTCACTTTCAAGACTACTTTTATCGATTGAAAAGTACTCTCGGTTTATTAGCGTGTTATTCCAACCAAGCGCAAGTGCACTTTCTATAACATCATCAATAAATCGCTGAGGGCCGCACACATAAATAGGCATATGGGTAGATTTACTTTTCAAATAGTCCTTTACGCTAAGTCGAGACGACTGAGTATCGTTAGAAAAGTAGAACTTCGTATTTGGCAACTGCCTTATTCTGTTGCCGTAGGGCATTGCAGAGGAATTAGTTGCACACACACTAAATTCAAAGGGCAGCCCTTTTTCCTCGCATAACTCTGCCATAGGTAAAATAGGCGTAATGCCAATTCCTGCGGCAAGAAATAGCACAGTAGTATCCTTAGCGGTGTGGGTAAACGGGAAGTGATTTCTGGGTTCACTAATTTGTAGCTCATGACCTGCTTCCAACTCATCGTGAATAAACGACGAGCCACCACGGCTATTGCTTTCACGCAGAATTGCAATTTCGTAAACGCTATTGTTAGTAGCGCCACACAAGGAGTATTGTCTGAGTAATCCGTTGGCTAAATGCAGTTCTATGTGTGCACCGGGTTCCCATGACGCCAGACTTGTACCATCAACGGCACTTAGCTTAAGCCTTGTAATGTTATCGGTGAGCTTTTCTTTAAGTGTTATCTTAACGTTTTGCATAAACTTTATCTCCCTTAACTTAACGGCTTTCAGCTTTGATAGCGCGGGTTATCATTCTTCTGGCCATAACGCCGCCAGAATCGATATCCAGCATGAGAAGCTGCCTATCGGGATATAAGTTTAAGTTCTTCTGTTGCTCTTCTAAGATTTCCTGATCTTCAGCAAATACCGCTCCCTGCTGCTGCTTAATTTGCTCAGTTAGTGTTGTATCATCAACTTTGAAATCTCGCGCCATTCCCCAAAAATAATGTATGGATTGGTCAGATTCTGGCGTTATAAAGTCGACAACGATACTGCCAGCCCTTTTATCTGGTGCCGCATTAATACCGCCTTCTCCCGCCACAGCTACGCCCACTTCAATCATAATGTGGCTGGGTAAGTCGAAGCGACAAACTTGCCATCGGTCTACGCTTCCTTCTTTAGGTAAATCATTAGCTTCCAAAGCCGCTTGCCAAAATGGAGGGGCTACAATATTTTCCATAAAGCGTGAGGTCACAACCTGTGCACCCTCAACTTTTGTATTTACTGGTGCTTCTTCTATTTCTGATTGCCCGATACTTGTTGAGTGCACGTAGGTTTCGTGGGTGAGATCCATCAGGTTATCTACCATTAACCGATAATCGCAATTAATGTGATACAGCCCACCACCATAAGCCCAGTCAGGGCTATCAGCCCAAAATAGATTAGGTAACGCATCTTCATCTGCAAGGTCTTGTTCGCCCGGCCACAGCCAGATAAAGCCGTACTTTTCGACGACTTTGAACGCTTTGATGCATGGAAATTTATCTACCCGCTGCTTGGGCATAGCGTCGGTTTTACCTTCTCTCCCCATCACGAGGCCATGATAGCCACACACCAACTTTCCATTTTCAACATAGCCTAGCGAAAGAGGTGCGCCGCGGTGAGGACAAAAATCTTCTACCGCAGCAACGGTTTTACTGCTATCGCGGAAAAAAACCAGTGGCACATCGCAAATTGTACGTGCTAATGGTTTGTCAGAATTTACTTCATGTGAATAACACGCTACATACCAGGTATTTAGCGGATAAATTTTTTCTTTCATATTGTTGTCCCCATCCAAAATTGGATCCAATATATGCCATAATACGTTAAAATCAAGTTATTTAAACGTAAATTGGATCCAATAATTAAATAACGTGTCCTTTAAGGTCCTAAGCACCCTTGATAATCGCCAACTAGCAGGAAACAGGGCTTGAGTTGCACTGATTAAAAACGGTAAATTGGATCCAATTTCGATGTATGTAAGTGAATTATGAGCGAGACAAAAACGAACCCAGCCGTAGTCAGTATTCTTCGAGAGAAAATATTGATGGGTGAATTCCCTGCTGGGAAGCGTCTGGCAGAAACGCAAGCTGCAGAAGCCTTAGGAGTATCAAGAACCCCGGTTCGTATTGCGCTGCGCTCTTTAGCGCAGGAAGGACTTCTTGAAAAGCTTCCTGCTAGAGGCTATCGAGTAAAAGAAGTCACCGTCACAGAAATTACGAATTCGGTAGAAGTGCGCGGTGTACTTGAAGGGCTAGCAGCCAGACAAGCGGTTGAGATAGGATGCAGCGAGCACACAATTGAACAGCTAAAAACGTGCTTGGCACAGGGAGATGCACTATTTGTTGATGGCAGCATTGACGAGGCTGGCATAGAAGCATATCAACAGATGAACGAAACGTTTCACGATATTATTATCAACGCAAGCGGAAACACGTCGATTAAAAGTGCGTTGCAGCTAAATGAACATTTTCCTTTCGCCTCGGTAAGTGCCATTGCATACGACCCGAACCAATTAAACAGAGAGTTTCATCGCCTCAAATACGCTCATACTCAGCATCATGCTATTGCAGATGCCATGATCAAAGGCCAAGGTGCGCGTGTGGAGGCTTTATTAAAAGAGCACTCTCTTGCCACTATCAATCATATCGACTTATTTAATTCCAATACGTATAAGCTATACAAGCCTAGAAAAATGTAGGCCCTAGGTGCATGAGGGCTCGCTGAGAATCTTAATTATCGGCTATTTTGCAACAAGCGGCTGCGCATGCTTTGTTTTTACAAGCGCTAGTAGCGCGGCCAAAAACGCTAACGCCGCAAATAGTTAGGTATTGAAAGACTACAAAAATAGCTACAGCTGGACTAGAAGGCTGTAGCAGATTTTTTTAAAGAGAGATCCCTTTGAAGGCGCTGGCGCTGCCTTGCAGAGCCAGCTTAGTGGTTGCTAGTACATTAATGTGATAACTTCACTTTCTGCCCAGCCATAGCGTACCGCTTTGATGAAAAGCTTATTGTGCGCACTATCTGGTACAAAGCTTTTATCATAAACTTGCCATACTTTGTTGTCATAGCTATAGCCTATGGATGCACCTTCTGTTCTAGGGGCTATGAAAACTTTACCTGTGATCTCATCAATCTCGGCAACGGCAGGAAGGGTTGTTTGCTGCGCGTCATGACGATTTCCGCTATCTTGAATTAATACGTTCTCTTCAATTAAGTTGTAGTCACTACCAAGATTACGCCAGTTATCCAATTGCTCTCTGAAACGCGACAGAACATGCGCGTAATCAGGATTGCTCGCTAAGTTAACAAGCTGCTCAGCATCTTTTGATAAGTCATAAAGCTCCTCTGCCACCTTGCTGTCGAACCATTTTTTCTGCTGAGCTGTAAGCGTGTTGCTCGCTTTAGCATTGTTCAACGCTTTAACTGATGAGAGTACGTTTCTGAATTTAATTTCAGAGCCATTTGGTTGGGTAGCGTAGTTGCGTACGTACTGATATTTTTCGTCTAACACGTAGTAAGAGCGAAGATCGACAGCGTCCATTCTGGCACGATCAGCAAAAATATAGTGCCGTTTGACCGGTGCGTCATCAGACAAATCAACCCCCTGCATATAGGGTAACCTTTCGATGCCTGCAAAACCCAACAGGGTTGGCGCTATGTCTTCAAAAGACACTAACCTGTCTATCGTTTGACCACTTCCTGGCATCCAATCAGGTTTATATTTTTCAGGAATGTGCATAATCATTGGCACTTTGATACCTGAAACTAACCCTTCGCGCTTACTGCGAGGGAACGCATCACCATGGTCGGTGGTAAAAATAAAGATGGTGTTGTCCCACAGTTTATCTTTCTTCAAATTCTCGATGACAGCCCCAACTTGTTGGTCCATCACCTCGATATTCTCATAAAACCTCGCGATTTCCTGCCGCGTTTCTTTTGTATCGACTAAATAAGGAGGCACCGTAATTTTATATAAGTCGGGTGTACTGAATTGGTAGTTTGCGCGGATCCCTTCACTGATTTGGTTCATTTGCTCTAAATGAGGTGGCGTATTTTCTGGTATAAACAGCGCTGACTCGTGTGTAATAAAAGGGTTTAAGTTTAGGAAAAACGGTTTACCCTGCAGGTCATTTGTTCTCCATGCCGAAGGCACTAGAGAGTCTTCAGGGTTGCGAACATTTCCGTTAGCACTCCAAATAGTAAAAGGCCCCACGCCAACGGCACCTTTGGCAAATTGGTAGTCGGTCTTGATATCGTTGTAAGTAAAGTACCCATTTTTACGAAGAATTTCAGGATAGGCTTTGACCTGTGCAGGCGGAACACCAAAATACTCTCTGTCTGCAGTACGCATATGCTGAAGACCTACTCTGTGTGGCGGAGCACCAGTGATAAGCCCCGCTCTAGATGGTGCGCAAACACCAGCCATGGTATACACATTGTTGAACATTACGCCTTCGTTAGCCAAGCTGTCTAAGTTTGGCGTACGCGCAACGTCGTCACCATAGGCACCAATACGCGCGCTTAAATCTTCTGCCACAACAAGAACGATATTCGGCTTTTCGCTGTCTCGTTGCTCATCAAATTCAGCGCTCATTACCTGTGACGTATTCGCCGCTAATAATGCTATCGCTATAATTTTTCTTAACATCGCAATCTCCTTTAAAGCGGCTGGTAAATGGAGCTTTTCAACTCAAGGGGCTGGGTTGAAAAAATGTTTTTAGATGAAGAAGCAAGATGCACGTCATACAACCCGGCCTCGGCGTACCAAGCGTTTTTTTCTGTATTGAACGACATGAGATCTTCTGCGGTTAAGGTAAACACTACATCTTCTGACGCCTTGGGCGCTAACAGCGTTGTTTTAGCGAAATGCTTCAACTGCTTTTTAATTAAGGATTGTGGGCCTTGTGGTGCACCAATATAAAGCTGAACGACGTCTTTGGCTGGCACCTCCCCGGTATTAGTAACCGTTACCTTAACTTTCACCTCATCTGAAAAAGACGTACTGCTTAAAGACACGTTTTGATAGCTAAAGTTAGCGTATGACAGGCCAAAGCCAAAAGGAAAAGCTACCGCTTCGTTCGCCGCATCAAAGTACCTGTAGCCTACTCGTGTCCCCTCTTGATAAACAACTTTAGAAGGTTGAGAGCCGGTTATGCCATTTGGTTCTGCTTCTTTATCGGTGATAAAACCAGGAAAGCCTTTATCTGATGGATAATCTTCAAGCTTAAGTGGCCATGTTGATGCAAGCTTGCCTGACGGGCTTACTTCACCAGTAAGTATATCAGCCACTGCATTACCCGCTTCTTGTCCAGGTAGATGAGTAAGCAATATGGCGTCAGCTTTTTCTTTCCAGCTCTGCGTCTCGATTACACCGCCAACATTTAAAAGAACGATAAAAGGTTTGTTTTTGGTCGAGAAAGCGCGTGATAGCTCAGTCAGAAGAGCCTGTTCATGTTCTGTAAGATAAAAGTCTTCACGCTCTCTATCTACGAACTCTCCTGAATTGCGACCTAAAGTAAAGATGGCAACATCGTGGGTTTGTGCAAGCGCTTCAGCCAGTGTTGTTGATATGTCTAATTCACCTAATGCAGGGCTTGGCATCATGTCCGCTAAAGGGTGGTGGGATACAGGCAAATTGGCAGTTTCACTTGCGATGTGTTTATCGTAACGTAATGATAATTCCTCGCTCAAACGTATTCCTGCGTTCTTAAGCCCTTGCGCTATTGAAATACTGTAAGCTTCGTGAACATCGCCACTGCCAGTGCCGCCAATCGCTGTTTGATACGAACTATTACCAAGCAACGCAACTGAAGCACCAGCCTGTAAAGGTAGTGTCTGGTGTTCATTTTTAAGCAGTACCATCCCATCTGTAGCGATTTCGCGAGCGAGTTTGGCATGTTCTTGAAGGGGTGGTTTGTTGGTGACCGTGCTTTTCTTAAACGAGTGGGTTTTGACAATTAGATTCAAAATATTGATAACGTTACGATCTAAAACAGACTCTTCTAGTGCACCGTTCTCAACGGCACCTTTGATGATAGCATTTTGATGATCCATACCAGGCATCAGTAAATCGTTGCCCGCCGACATTTGCTTTACGGGATTATCGCCACCAAACCAATCCGTCATCACAACGCCGTCGAACCCCCACTGGTGACGAAGGGTGTCCGTTAAAATAGCACTGCTTTCGGATGTATATTCGCCATTAACTTTATTGTACGAAGACATTAACGCCCATGGTGCGCTCTCTTTTATGGCAATTTCAAACCCTTTTAAATAGATTTCCCTAAACGTTTTTTCATCTACTTCTACATCAATTTGATCACGATTCCATTCGTGGTTGTTAGCAACAAAGTGCTTTAGCGTTGCACCTACCCCCTGGTATTGCAGGCCTTGAACATACGCAGCAGACATCATTCCACTTACAACGGGATCTTCAGAAAAATACTCAAAGTTCCGCCCTCCCATTGCATGCCGATGTATATTCAATGCAGGCGCTAGCATCACATCAATGCCGTACGCTTTGGCCTCATTACCTACCGCTTGCCCAAATTTTTGAACAAGAGAAAGGTTCCAGCTTGAACCGATTAAGGTGGCGATAGGAAAAGCAGTGGCGTTAAAGGTTGCTTCATGGTCATCTCTAGTGGGCGAAATACGCACACCTGCAGGGCCGTCAGCAAAAACGATGGAAGGAATACCTAGTCGCTCTATCGCATAAGTTGTTCCTGCGGCCCCAGGCACTTTATCTTTAGTTACACCGACTTGCGGGCCACCTGTTTCCATGGCCATACCCGTTCCTCGAACAAGCATTACTTTTTCATCTAGTGTCATTGCTCTAACAATGTCTTCAACTGGCGCGTGGCCAAGTTTAAGCTCGTCTGACGTATTAGCTGAAGAAAAAGTGGGTACGGAAAGAAAAACCATCAAAACAGAGCATCTTTTTATAAACTTCATATGAATTTTTTCCATGCAGTATGCGCGCTTTTGCCCTGTTTGCCAGGCCATGTAAATCGCAACATCGTCGAAAAATTTTAAAACAAAATTAACAAATTATGTTAAATGAATCACAAAGTGAGAAATAGTTGATAATTTGGATATGTAACTATCGTTAAAAACGATAGTTACAGGATATCGAATTTTTTGGGTCTTTAATGAGTGAAAAGTGCGCTAGGCGCAGGCCTAGCGCTTTAGTTGATTAGAAATCTTGAGATACTCTTACACCAATGGTACGCATTGAGTTAAGTCCCCATGTCTGTACAGTTGAGGCTAACCCTTCATTGTTTTCACCTGCATCAAAACCGATAGAAACAGGATACTTTTCATCAGTACAGTTGTTGCAGAAAACAGAGACGTTTAAGCCATCGTAGGTAGAGATACCGGCACTCAAATTTAAGGTTGTTATTGCATCAAGTTCTCTCTGAGGCGAACCAATTCCATAAGACGTTTCCGAGCGATAGTATACGTTTGCATTCACAAAACCGTACATGTTTTCGGTCAACTCTTGTTCATAGTTTGCTTGCAGCGTTGAAGTAATATCAGGTGCCATTGGAAGCGTGTAACCCGAGGCATCAAAGAACGCATCGTCAGGACCACAAACTTCAGAATCCGGCGTACACGATGCACCTTCAAAGTTATCAAACGTTGCGTCTAGTAATGACGTGTCCCATTGGAGCGTGAGGTTTTCAGTTGCCATGGCCTTTAATGAAATCTCAGCACCTCGGGACGTTACGCTTGCCGCATTTTGAATAATGAACGCTTGAGCGTCTAGATTAAACGACTGCGCTTGGTAGTTATCAAAATCAGTGTTAAACACAGACACGTTCAAGATAACCTTGTTATCTAGCAGTCTGCTCTTTACACCGGCCTCGAACGTGGTCGATATTTCATCTTCAACTGCAAATGGAATATCAGGGTTACCTTGGTTATCTGTATTAAATCCAGGTGCTTTATAGCCTTGCCCAATCGATGCGTACAGCATGACCTTATTGGTGTACTCATAGTTAGCGCCCAGCTTCCAACTGACGTTGGTATTATCGACTGATTCTTGGAATCGACCACGCGGGCCACCTATCCCTACAAAGTAATTACGTTGCATTTGTAAAACGTCTGTTGAAATGTCGTCTTGCGTAACGCGAGCACCTGCGACAGCCGTTAATTTATCGGTCAAGTAAAAGTCGAACTGACCAAAAACAGCATAGCTTTCCTGTTTTAGCTCAGTATCGCTGTCGTTCCCTAAGAAAACGTCATTGCTATACGGACATTCTGGCGGCGGTCCAGAAATCTCTGCGCCAACGCAAAATGGGAACTCAACTGCAACAAATGGAGGAGGGCCTTCAACGTCTAAGCTGTTGGTCATATCAGAGGTAGAATTAAAGTAGAAAAGTCCGACCTGCCCTGAATAATCGTCATTTTTTGGGAATACGAGTCGCACTTCGTTTGAATATTGCTCGTAGTCGTTGGTATTTGGGTTATCAACAATGTCTCTTCTAGATGCAAAGTCATTGTGCAAATTAGTATCGCTTTCGAAGTAACGCCACGCAGCAATATTAATGAGCTCTATACCGCTATCAAACTCATACGCCAACTCAACTTGTGCTCCACCTGTCTCTACGTCGTTAAACATTGCACCATCTGAATTGTTGGTCATATTTTCAGGGCCTGGAACAATATTGTCTGGCTCAAAAAAATCCAATAACTCACTGTTTGGATCTACGGTTCGATAGGTTCGGCTGTAGCGCTCAGCCGTGCCTTCGTTTTCGTTGTAATCGGCAATCGCGTATAAAGAAAAGGGGCCATCTTCATAAAGGTACTTAACTTTAATCCCCGATTTATCCTGACCTAAGTCTGTTCTTACATCGTCATTAGGAAACACGTTTTCGATAAGTGGATCTTGAGACGATTTGAGCAGATTTACACGAAGCGCTGAATTATCTGAAACAGGAACATTTACCGTCCCTCTGATAATGTGCCCTTTGGCATCTGTGGGCGTGGTATCTCTGTAGTTATATTCTAATGAGACATTACCTGAGAATTCATCAAACTCAGGCCTTCTTGTTGTAATGTTTACCAAACCTGCTGATGCGTTTTTACCAAATAACAAGCCTTGAGGACCGTTAAGTACTTCGACGGAGGCAATGTCATTGAATGGTTGGCCAGCAAGCGCATTTCGCCCTAAGCTTACGCCGTCAATTGCCAACGCCACACTCGGGTCAATGGTTTCTGCAAACACTTGAGTGCCAATACCGCGAATGGCAAAGGTGTTGTCTTGCCCTAGTTGTAATGTAGGCGCCAGCGTTGAAAGTTGAGTGATTTCATTGATGCTTTGTTTTTGTAAATCGTCAGAAGATAATGTTTGTACACTTACCGGTACTTTCTGAATATCTTGCGAAGTACGCTGTGCTTTAACCATAATAACTTCAAAACCTTCAGAGTCTTTGGCTTCGGTTTCAGCGTTCTGCGCAACGGCTGATTGAGCAAAAACAGCTGCTATAAGGGTTACCAGCGCTGACTGTTTAAATTTTGATGTGCTTTTCATGTGTCCCTCTTCTCAGTAGTCATTCGAGAGTGTTATTTGTGCCGCGTTATTAAAGTGCGACATGTGCTAGCTAGTTTCACAAAGCGGTCTTTGAATCTAGCCACTCAACGGTTTACAAGAATTTAACCAAATAGAAACGTTTGAACACTCCGATTTCGTGATACCCACCTATCGCAAACTATGATACATAGCAAAACGTTTAACACCTGAGCTCTAAACGCAGCTAAAACCGTGGACTTCGTTCCTCTATTGAGCCGAGTAAACATCGAAAAAAATAACGGCAACAACGTCTATCGAGTATGGAGATATTTAGTATCTGTAATTTCGATTTTTAACTGACCGCGGCTTTTTCTAGGATCGGTGGTTACTGAAATGTTAAAAGTAATTTGTTTCATGACCAGCGACGAAATACACGCCGTAGGTTACATTCACTGCAGGTAGCTCAGCGCTTGATTGGGGCACGCATTACTTTTCCATATCCTACTTCACCTCGACATGATCACATTACATCTCGCTTGAACCATCAGACGACTGAGAAGTTTCGCAATAGTGTGAGTCGCTAGGGCAGCGCACTTTTTTTGGAGAGCATAAATTGAAGCGCACATTAAAGGTTTTAATCACGGTTTGCAGTGTATTTACTCTTTTTGTCCAGGCCTCGGCAACTGAAAGCGAGCATGGCCAGAAGGGAAACATTGTATTTGTATTAGTTGATGATCTTCGATATGACGGAATGGGCTTCATTCAGCCTACGCACCAAACCCCCAATATTGATGAATTGGCTTCAACCGGCGTGCACTTCACAAATGCATTGGTGACTTCGTCTTTGTGTCCCAGCGAGCCTGCGAGCGACTACAGCAGTTTGTTAGGCATTTTTACCACTGTTCCATTTTTTAAAGTACAGATACCCAATCAACATTTCTGTAAGTACAGCAATTAGTATTCCGATGCCTGCAAAGCCCCGAAAGTACTCGAAAAGGCCGAGGAAAGCCATTGCAAACATGGATATAAATATACTTAGGCATATTGCTTGTCGCGCTTCAGAATACTTGGCATTACGACTAAACCAAGTTAATACGGAAATGCCGAGAAACAAAACAGATAGCCGTTTCCCAATGAAATATGCACTACCGGATCCATCAACGCCAAAAATGTAAAATAACAAGTCAGGGGCGACTAGAAAGTTGGCAAACAATATGAGAGCGATAACTGATGTGATGGAATTAAGTGTTTTAAAGCTCATTGTGCTCAATCTCAAATGCCTAACGCCCTGCTTAGGGGCGCAAACACGGCGGGTATAATCGGAACGAAGTGACACAGCCGCAGTGTTTGTGTCCCAGCGAGCCCGCGAGCGGCTACAGCAGATTGTTAGATACCGCAGAGACTAACGTTCGCAGCTTTGCTGCCACCACTGGTATAAAAATTCTGATAACTCGAAGCAATAAACTGACTTTAAAACAACCTGATACGAAAAGCCAGATGTGAAAAAGTTGCCTGAGAGGTGGCGGTGCTGATACACCTGAAAACCGATGGCTGTTACTTCTTCAACTGCTGTCTAACAGTGCAACGCTTCTAAAGCCTGATACCAAAAGAGCGCTGATGTTCGTGCCGATACAACATGGCTATGCTGAGAAACGCCAAATGCCTGGGTGCTGGCTTTGCGATTTTGGAAACACCCTTCATTGACTTGTCGGTTGAACAACCACCCTCGCCTGTCACTGAATTAGCCCCAGAAGAAACAACCTTGCGCGGCTAGGCACTCAGAAAACGCCTTACTCACCTGAAAATGACGAGCGCCAGCGAGTTATTTTTCCGGTGCAGTAATTTGTTATGTTTCGATGCCCCAGATCTCAAATTTATTCCCATTTACGATAATTGCTTGTGTGTTGCTAATTGGGCAAAGAGCCATCTTCCCTTCATAACTAGAAATGATGCTCTCTACTGACTCTTTGAATGGAAAGTTTGTATGATGAGGAACCGGATAAATATCAATCATACCTAATGATGAAAACGTACCTATGTTCGGCGCGGCAGTGAAATCATCCATGTCTTTTACATACTCAATATTGCATGAAAGCACAATGGAACCGGCAGACTCTCCAATATACATTTTTCCTGAATTTATGTGTTCTGATATTAATTTGTCCGCACTTGTTCTTTTCAGCTCTTGAAGTAAAAAGAAAGTGTTGCCGCCAGTAATATAGATGTAATCATTTTTTTGAATCGTGCATTCTATTTTTTCTTTTGTTGCCGTTGAAATTTCAAGCTCATCAACAATTAGCCCACATTTTTCAAGGGCCTCTTTTCCAGCGTCTACATAAAATTTCACTTCTTCGACAAGGCTCGCGGTAGGTATAAATGTAACTGTTTTGCCTGCACATTTTTCCTCGGTGAATTTCACGAATAAATCGGCCACATCCACGAAAGATGAAGCTAAAAACATCTTTTTCATTAAACCTCCTTCCTGCCCACGTACTTCTCTAGAAACTTAACACCCACATAAGGGGCAGTAACACGTGGGCTAAAATCCGAGCGAAGCGACAGAGACCACAGTGTTACTGTCCCAGCGTGCCTGCGAGCGACTTAATGTAATTGTTAGTTGCCGTAAACTCAAATTCCGTGCTAACGTTTGTGTGCACACCTAGACGGAGTTGAAAATGGATACCCGCATACAATTCAGAGTAGACGAAGAAACGAAACGCCTTGCTCAATTAATGGCTGAAAGCCAAGGGCGTACTTTAAGTGATGCCTGTAGAGAGCTTACTGAAGAACTAGCTGAGCAGCAACGCAAAGTTATGACGCATGACCAATGGCTTACCGAACAGGTTAACGCCGCGTTTAGCAAATTGGATAGTGGGAAAAGTGAGTTTGTTACTCATGAAGAAGCTTCCTTGGACATGGAAGCGCGAAAGATGAAAATTAGGAATAGAGCCAAAAAATGATCGTTTGGGAAAAAGACTCATTGGACGATCGAGAAGTGATTTTCGAATTTTTATACGAATTTAACCCACTTGCTGCTGAAAAAACTGACACTATTATTGAGACTAAAGTTGAAAACTTGATACAGCAACCGTTGATGGGCGTTGAAAGAGAAGGAATACCTGGACGGCTTTTAATTATCCCAGAGGTGTCAATGATTGTTTCGTACTTCATAAGAGAAGACGTAATTCATATTCTAAGGGTTTTACACCAGAAGCAAAAATTTCCTGTAGGCAACTGAACGCCCTGCTTAGGGGCGCAAACACGGCGGCTATAATCGGAACGAAGTGACACAGCCGCT
>NZ_JBSWWF010000008.1:0-301764 GCF_056159945.1 Alteromonas sp. ABH2_165 | reverse complement strand
GCGTTTGACGTTCCCCGTCGAAGTGGTGCGCATTCTACGCTCCAGAGGTTTTTCGTCAACCCCTATCTGTCATAAAAATGAAAAAAGCGACCTATTCGGTCGCTTTTTGTTCAATCATCAAATTAAAGCATCAAATTGCACTGTTTTCAGTGCTATTCAGGTTTCTTACTATTTATGTTGTCGCTATTCTCGTTTTCCTGCTCTGGTGAGACTGATTCTTCATGAGTCGTAAAGTCTGCATCTTTCTCTTCATGATCACCTACGACATCATGAAGTGTCATCTTATCTACCGTTCTAAATGTATTAATAGGCCCTGCTAATGCGTACAAGGCAAACACCAGGAATAAAACAAGTGCAGGCTCGGTCGCCACAACAACAAAGATGAGCATAATGATAAGCAAGGCAACGAAAGGCACTTTTCCATTCCAATTCACTTCCTTAAACGAATTGTATTTAAAGTTACTTACCATGAGTAAACCTGCAGCCCCAGTTACCAAGGCCACGACAACGCCGTAATCATCGCCATTAGCACCGTATTCAACGCCGACCCACACTAGACCAGATACGACGGCAGCGGCAGCTGGACTCGCGAGCCCCTGAAAGAACCGTTTATCAGCAATGCCAACCTGGGTATTGAATCTTGCTAAACGTAATGCTGCACCCGCTACATAGATGAAGGCAGCTAACCAGCCAAATTTACCTAATTCACTTAATCCCCAGTTATACGCCACCAATGCAGGTGCTATACCGAAAGAAACCATATCAGCCATTGAGTCATACTCGGCGCCGAAGGCACTTTGTGTATTCGTCATTCTGGCAGCCCTACCGTCCAGGCCATCGAAAATCATGGCAACAAAAACTGCAACCGCCGCGGCTTCGAAACTCCCGTTCATCGAAGCGACTATTGCATAAAAGCCTGAAAATAATCCGGCTGTGGTAAGAAGATTAGGCAATAGATAAATGCCCTTCCGTTTGGTATCTGTCATACACCCTCTTAAGTTTAAAGCTGACTGGCACATTATTTCATACATCAATTGTGCACGCACGGCTCAAATTCAAAAGCACGCCGAATAACTTAGTATGTGACCACATACGTTAAAAAACGTTTTTTGATCTTACAATAAATAGCTGTATTTAATGAGAAAAATCTGATTTTAGTAGATCTTGCCAATGTCAGTATTTTTTACGTAGGCTATTTCAAACCTAAAATTTTGGCGTAAAAAACCTAATATATTCATAACTTTAAAAGTTGGCACATTTAGTGCTGAGTTGTTTTTGAGGTATGAAATCGAGGTATAAAAGGGGTTTTTAAATGAAATTAAGTAAAATTGCGTCAGTGACGACACTCGTCCTTGCCGCTGCAGCTGCTTCTGCTCCTGCCCATGCTACATGGGGCGGTAAGGGCAGTAATTGGCACAGTGGTTGTGGCAGTGATGGTAATACCGGCTCAGGTTGTAACGCAGCTGATTATTTCGATGATGATCTGAAATATGAGTTGGTATCAGATGGTATTTCTGGAGCAGTAGTAGATGGCGTTACTATCAACGCATCAGCGTATTCAGATACTGCGGGCTTTGTTAGACAAGGCAACTATGGCGATTACAAAATGTATGGTGACGGCATCGTAGAAGCGGCTGATCTAGCACAATACGGTTCTGGCTACGGCGTTGTTAACGCCGATGAAAGTTACCATGAGTCGCCTGAACACTCTGCAGATAACGAATGGGAAGCTTACTGGGCTAGTAAAGACGGTAAGAAAATCGTTAATTACGAAACAGACTTTGATTACATCCTTATTTCTTTTGATGAAGAAGTAAATGTAACAGGTGCAACTTTCAGTTGGCTGTGGGAAGACACTGAAACTCAGGTATCTGTAGCGGCTCTCAGCGATACATCAATGCTAACGTCTGGTGCAAACACTTGGTCAGATATCGCTGGTAGCGCGATGTCTGTTGGCTCGTTCGATGTACTGAACTGTGACGACACTAACCTGGCCATGGTTGATATGGAAAGTGTTTATTCTCAATACTGGATTATAGGTGCGTATAACACTGTATTTGGTGATATCGGGCATACTATGTTCAACGACGGCTTCAAGTTAGCGTCTATTGGTTTCAATGCGAAAGGCGGAGACACTCCTCCAACTAACCCACCAACAGAAGTAACCGAACCTGGTACTTTTGCTATGTTATTCATGGGTGGTGCACTGGCCATGTGGCGTAGAAAGCGTAAAGCATAATCCCAGCGATTACGCTCTACAGGCTTCGTATTTGAAAGGTGGCGTATGCCACCTTTTTTAATTCACTCAAATTCAGGTGTGATATGAATAAACAACGGATTTTAACTTCATTAGTAAGAAACGCGCTCTTCGGTGCCATTGGTATGGTCACGTTCTCTTCTGCGTCGGCAACAACTTT
Source organism: Alteromonas sp. ABH2_165 (assembly GCF_056159945.1). NCBI lineage: Bacteria > Pseudomonadati > Pseudomonadota > Gammaproteobacteria > Alteromonadales > Alteromonadaceae > Alteromonas > Alteromonas sp. ABH2_165. The sequence continues at coordinate 299,347 of NZ_JBSWWF010000008.1, read as the reverse complement.
TGAAGACTACGAGCAGGCTTTGGATGCTTATAACAACAAGCGCTACGAAGAATCCTTTGTTCATTTAAAAAATAGCCTGAAAAAAGACCCTGATAATCTGACAGCGAAAATCCTGATGGGTCGATTACTACTGCAAAACGGTTATGTTCGAGCAGCCGAACTGGAATTCCAGGAAGCCATTGATATGGGAGCAGACCTTAACCTGGTTGCTGAGCCTCTCGGTACCGCTTGGTTATTCATGAACCGTTTCAGCGACATTATTGAATTTCAAGACTATAAACGTCTTGGGTCGAAGCAAAAATCTGCATGGCTACAGATACGGGCAACGGCCTGTACCAAATTAGACGATGACAAATGCGCAGGTCAAGCTTATCAAGATATGCTGACAATGCCGTTTAATCACGAGAATGCCTTTACCGGCCTGGCCGCCATTGCCATGCGAGCCGACGATCTGAAAAAAGCTGAAGACTACTTAAACCAATCTAAGTCTATTAATGAAGACAACGCTATATTGTGGCGTCTTATGGGTCAGCTTACTTACCGGAAAGGTGATGTTGATGGCGCAATTACAGACTTTAAACATGCATTAGACATAAGCGCAGACGACCCCATTGCGTTACGTAACCTGGTAAACATTTATATTGCACGTGACGACTTCGAAAGTGCACGCAAATACGTTGACGAAATCATGTCACGTACGCCAGATGATCCACTTGCCATTCTACTCAATAACTGGCTGATGACTCAGGAGCAAACGGTACGTTCTAGTAACACAGAAATGCAGAAGCTCAGCAATACCCTGTCAGAACTGTCTCCTGACGTGGTTGAGTCTCAACCTCTACTGATTTATATCAGCGGCCTCACTGCCTACTTTAACGGCAATATTGAAAAAGCAGTGGGTGACTTTGAGCGTTATTTGAATAAAACGCCAGACGACTTACAGGCAATTAAGCTGCTAGCGAAAGCCTATATTGCCACGCAGCGTCCTAAACTCGCATTGAGTTTACTTGAGAAGAAACAAACACTGCTAATGCAAGACCTCAACGCGGCACTCTTACTTGGTGACTTGCTCATCGACCAGAATAAGAGCTTTCGTGCTGACAGTTTAGTGCGTCTTCTTGAACAAGAATATCCTCGAACGCTGCAATTAGAGTTGTTCAAAATTAAGTTGATGACTGTGCGCGGGCAGCGTGAAGAAGCGTTGGCACTGCTAGAGAAAAACTATGAAAGCCAACAGCTTAATCCAACGTATCTGTTTACGTATACGTCCATGAAGATGCGTTATGGTTTTTATGATGACGCCCACAAGAGTGCAGACGCACTTATCGATATATTTCCAGACAAGGCAGATGTCTATAACCTAAAAGCCAGTCTGTTTATGCAACAAGAAGAATACGATAAGGCCCGCGCACTGCTTAACAAAGCGCTTGAGCTGAATGATAGTAGCTTCTCTGCTCGCTTCAACCTTGCATCGGTAGACGCAAAGACTGGCCATGTTGCTGAATCTCTAACTATTTTGGACGAATTGATCGCCCAAGTGCCTCGTCATGTTCCTTCAAAATTGCTTAAAGCGCAGAACTTATTGCTCCTCGGCGATATGGAAAATGCAATCGCTATTTACAACGACGTATTAGCCCTTCACCCTCGTAATGAAGAGGCTCGGGTGAAACTGGTTCAAATTAGCGCTGGCAAAGGCAACATGAATGATGCGCTGTACCAACTTGAGAAACTGCTCAAGGAAGACTTTGATAACCCAGCCTATCTACTTCAGAAAGCTGACATTCTGACGGGCATGGGCCGCAACGATGAGGCTGAGCAAGCTATTGTGCTAGCCCGCGACGGTATTCAGAACAGTGCGAAGTATCTTCAACGTTACGGCAATATTCTTATCAAGCTTGGTCGTCCGGGAGAGGCACTTGAAAGCTTCCTGAAAGCGCGCGAAATTTCGCCTTACGACAACAGTTTGGCCCTGCATACTGCAAAGCTGCAAATTGCTATGGGTAAAGTGTCAGATGCCGCGGGTACTATTTCATCTAGAATCGACCAAAATCAGAATAATCCTGAATTCTGGTATGTCGCGGGTTTGTTAGCTGAAAGCCGCCAGAGTTTTGATAGAGCAGCGCAAGCATACGGCCGCTCACTGGACCTTGCACCGGTTTACGCGCAACCACTTATCGCCGCTTACAAAATGGCAGAGCGCAACGATTACCCTAAAGGTTTCGTGCCTATTGCGTCGAAGCTGATGAAAGAGCATCCACAATATTTGTTACCAGCAAACCTTCTCGCCCAGTACTTTTACAACGCGGGTGAGTTCGAAAAGTCGGTACCGATTTACGCTCAGTTGGTCAAGTTACCTAATGTGCTTAATAAATCTAAGGTACTGAACCGCCTTGCTGAGATGACAGCCGAAACCAACACTCAGCAAGCAAGTATCTGGATTAAAGAGGCATTTGAATTAAACGCTGCCGACCCCGAGATTTTAGATACGTATGGCTGGGTACTCGCGCAAGAAGGAAAATACGCTGAGAGTCTGGAAATGCTTCGCCGCGCGTTTAGCCGTCATGCAACGAATCCGAAATTGCGCTATCACCTTGGCTATACCCTAACGAAAATGGGTCGCCAAGGGGAAGCTGCCGAACACCTTGAGTTAGCGGCAAATTCCGAATTCGACTTCAATGGTAAAACTGATGCCAAAAAAATGCTGGCGATAAACTAAAATAAAGCCGCTTTAATAAAAAGCCGTGGTACTTCTCAGTACCACGGCTTTTTTGTTTTTCGCGACACGCTAACCACGTTTGAGCGAACCAAAATTGCCTGGTTTACTCAGCCTAAGAACACTTAGACGATAATTAACTCATCATCCCGCACGTCGATGCGAATAGTCGACTCAGGCATTAACACACCAGACAATAACTGTTGCGCTAAAGGGTTCTCTATTTGCGTCTGAATAGCGCGCTTGAGTGGGCGTGCGCCATACACCGGGTCGAAACCGGCATCCGCCAATTTGTCCATGGCAGCACCAGACAATTCCAGTTTGTAACCTTTTTCGATTAAGCGCTGACGTAAGGAGGCAAGCTGGATTTTAGCTATCGATTTAATCTGCTCTTTGCCCAGCGGATGGAACACGACGAGATCATCCACCCGGTTAATGAATTCCGGTCTAAAATGCTGACTCACTACGCCCATCACACGCTGCTTCATTTCGTCGTATTGACTGACATCATGGGTGTCTTGAATGACATCAGAACCTAAGTTCGACGTCATGATGACAACGGTGTTCTTGAAGTCGACCGTACGTCCCTGCCCGTCGGTAAGGCGGCCATCATCCAGTACCTGAAGCAGAATGTTAAACACATCCGGATGGGCCTTTTCAACTTCATCCAGCAGGATCACAGAGTAAGGCTTACGTCTGACCGCTTCTGTCAGATAACCGCCTTCTTCATATCCTACATAACCCGGAGGCGCACCGACTAGTCGGGACACAGAGTGCTTCTCCATAAACTCGGACATATCAATGCGCACCAACGCTTCTTCGGTATCGAACAGAAAGCCAGCCAACGCTTTAGAAAGCTCTGTTTTACCGACACCCGTCGGGCCGAGGAACAGGAAAGAACCAATGGGTCGATTTGGATCGGCAAGACCGGCCCGAGACCTGCGGATCGCGTTTGAAACGGCACTTACCGCCTCAGCCTGGCCCACGACGCGGGTATGGAGAACATCTTCCATACGCAGCAGTTTGTCACGCTCACCCTCAAGCATTTTGGCTACTGGAATACCGGTCCAACGTGAAAGCACATCGGCTATTTCTACATCGGTCACTTTGTTTTTCAGCAACAGCGTTTCCCGCGTCTCATTCTCTGCCGCCTTTTCCAGCTTCATTTCAAGCTCGGGAATACGGCCATATTGCAATTCGGACATGCGGTTTAGATCAGAGGCACGGCGGGCAATTTCCAAATCCAGTTTTGCTTGCTCTAGTTCAGTCTTGATAGACTGCGTGCCCTGCATGGCGTCTTTTTCTTCACGCCATATTTTATCCAGATCGCCAAATTTGGTTTCTGCCTGCTCACGTTCCAACTCGATCATTTCAAGTCGTTTATGACTGGCGTCGTCGGTTTCTTTTGCCAGCGCCTGCTCTTCCAACTTAAGCTGAATAATACGACGTTCTAATCTGTCCATTTCTTCTGGCTTAGAGTCGATTTGCAAACGGATGCTTGAAGCCGCTTCATCAATCAAATCGATAGCTTTGTCAGGCAACTGACGGTCACTGATGTAACGATGCGACAACGTAGCCGCCGCGACAATGGCCGGATCGGTAATATCTACCGAGTGATGGAGTTCATAACGCTCTTTCAAACCACGCAGAATAGCAATGGTATCCTCAACACTTGGTTCGTCTACCAGTACCTTCTGGAAGCGACGCTCAAGCGCGGCATCCTTTTCGATATACTGACGGTATTCATCTAGCGTAGTGGCACCCACGCAGTGAAGTTCACCACGTGCCAGTGCGGGCTTGAGCATGTTACCCGCATCCATGGCCCCCTCGCCTTTGCCGGCGCCGACCATGGTGTGTAACTCGTCGATGAATAAGATCACCCGGCCTTCTTCTTTAGCGAGCTCATTGAGCACCGCTTTTAAGCGCTCTTCAAACTCACCACGGAATTTCGCTCCCGCCACCAGCGCGCCCATATCCAGCGATAGCACACGCTTGTCTTTAAGACCTTCGGGCACTTCACCGTTAATAATACGCTGTGCTAAGCCTTCAACAATGGCGGTTTTACCTACACCTGGTTCACCAATCAACACGGGGTTATTTTTGGTACGCCGCTGCAGAACCTGCACGGTGCGACGAATTTCATCATCACGGCCAATGACCGGATCGAGCTTGCCCTGCTCTGCCCGCTCTGTCAGATCAGTAGTGTATTTTTCCAGTGCTTGGCGTACATCTTCGGCATTCGGATCTGTCACTTTCTGACCACCACGCATTTTGTCGATAGCGCTTTCCAGCTGGTCACGGGTGATGTTTAAACTTCGCAACAATTCGCCAAGCTTGCCTTTATCGTCTAACGCTGCCAGTACAAAAATTTCTGACGTGATGTATTCATCTTTTCTCTGCTGTGCAATTTTGTCACACAGGTTTAGCAAAATGCCGTTTTCTTTGCTGAGCTGCACATCGCCGCCAATCCCTTCAACGCGGGGAAGACGCTCGATAGCTTCGGCCAAAGAAGAACGTAATGCATTCACATTTACGTGGGCCTGATCGAGAAGCGGGCGCACTGAGCCGCCTTGTTGATTCAGCATGGCTGTCATCAGGTGCACGGGCTCAATAAACTGATGATCACGACCCAGTGCCAATGACTGTGCGTCGGATATCGCTAATTGAAACTTACTGGTAAATCTATCTAATCGCATGAAAAGCCCCCTGCAAAAGTAGTGCTATTTAAATAGGTATCGCACACATGCTATTCAAGTTCATTACGCAAAAAATTAGTGATGAACCTTTCCATTCATTGATGTCAGTCAATCTTTTTAATGGGTCATTTCTATTTTTCTTTCCACTATCGAAAAATTTACAAACGGCTCTCGCGTTTCGCAAAAGGCGTTCAGGTTATGAACATGCCAGACATTCACATTGTTCACTAGCTGGACATATACGGTACCTATTGCCCAAAAACCGCGGCTGGCACAAGTGATGCTGTTAATAAGATGTACATCGACACCGATGAATAAATCACTGGCTCTGTGAGCCTAAACGAAAGAGGTTGTAATGACAGAATCATTCATTGCCAATGCGGTTTGGCAGGAAAAACTCTTTACCGGCAAATGGGTATCTGGTTCAGCCAAGCCGGTTTTTGTGACTGAACCTGCGTCTGGAAAAGAACTTGGACAAATCGCCATGGCGAGTCCAGAAGATGTGAGCCAAAGCTGTACTGCAGCGAAAAAAGCGTTCCCCGTCTGGTCTGCCACCCACTTTGAAGAGCGAGCTGCTGTATTGCGCAAAGCCGCTCAGGTGATGCAAGAGCACTTTAACGACATCACCGATGTGTTGATCCGCGAAAGTGGTTCAATTCGAGCAAAGGCCGAATTTGAAGTTTCACTCAGTATAAAAGTGCTGAACGAAAGCGCAGCCTTGCCTTCACAAAGTCAAGGAGAAGTCTTACCTGCCGCGCCGGGTAAAATTAGTATCGCCCGTCGTAAACCTTTAGGTGTGGTTGGCGTTATCTCGCCATTTAACTTTCCACTGTATCTGGCCATTCGTGCGGTTGCTCCGGCGCTTGCAGTGGGTAATGCGGTTGTACTTAAACCTGATCCCCGAACCGCCGTGTGCGGTGGCGTAACTATCGCTCGGGTGTTCGAATTAGCCGGGTTACCTGAAGGTATACTGCATATGTTACCAGGTGATGGCGCAGCCGGTGCCACATTAACCTAACACCCGGATGTGGCGATGATTCAGTTTACTGGCTCGACCAACGCGGGTAAAAACGTAGGCGAAGCTGCCAGCCGCCATCTCAAAAAAGTGTCGCTGGAGCTGGGAGGAAAGAACTCTCTGATTATTCTAGATGATGCCGACATCGATCTTGCTATCGCAAACGCGACCTGGGGCGCCTGGTTACACCAGGGGCAAATTTGTATGTCTACCGGCCGCATTCTTGTGCAGCGTAAAATTTATCAGGCGTTTGTCAGTAAGCTGGCAGAAAAAGCCAAGCAACTGCCAGTGGGAGATCCTGCCACCGAGCAGGTCGCACTGGGCCCAATCATTAATGAGCAACAGCGCGATAACATTAGCCGAATTCTCAAAGCGGCAGTAGAAGGTGGCGCCAAAATAGAAGCTGGCGGCGATTATTCCTGTTTGTTTTTCCAACCGACAGTGCTCAGCGGTGTGACGCCGGAAAGTCCGGCATTTAATGAAGAAATTTTTGGTCCGGTTGCCGTTGTTATTCCGTTCGATACTGACGAGGAAGCAGCGCAACTGGCGAATCAAACCGAGTATGGCTTATCAGCGGGCATCATCGCGACCAATGTGGGGCGGGCGCTCAACTTAAGTCAGCAACTCAACACGGGTCTGCTTCATATCAATGATCAGACTGTCAATGATGAGGTGGTTAATCCATTTGGTGGAACCGGGGCATCCGGCAACGGCACCAGTGTGGGCGGCGCTGCGAATTGGGAAGAATTCACCCAATGGCAATGGCTGACTATCCAATCTGAAGCCCCTCGTTATCCATTATAAGGAATAAGGTAATGTCTGAAATTACGCAAATTCGCGCGGCAGTGACTCGCGCCAAAGGCGCCCCTTTTGAATTAGAAGAGGCGAAAATCCGTGCACCGAAAGACGATGAAGTATTGGTTAAAATAGTGGCAACCGGTATGTGCCACACTGATATGATTGTGCGTGATCAATACTATCCCGTCCCTCTTCCTGCAGTTTTAGGCCACGAGGGTTCCGGGGTGATTACGGCGGTGGGCCCGCTGGTAAAAGACCTTGAGGTGGGCGACCACGTGGTACTCACTTTCGGTTACTGCACACATTGTAAACCCTGTAATCACGGTCATGCCACCTATTGCCAGGAATTCTATCCTCGCAACTTCAGTGGCGTAGGAACAGATGGCGAAACCGCTATTCAAGATGCCAATGGTAAACCGCTGCACGATCACTTCTTTGCCCAGTCGTCCTTTGCCACCTATGCACTGAGTTTGGAAAGTAACGCCATCAAGGTAAGTAAAGACGCCAAATTGGAGCTGCTAGGTCCGCTCGGTTGCGGTATTCAAACCGGTGCTGGTGCGGTAATTAATTCACTAAAAGTCACGCCGGGTAGCAGTTTTGTGTCTTATGGTTCAGGTGCGGTAGGCTTATCATCAGTAATGGCGGCACGGGTTGCCGGCGCCACCACGATTATTGCAACCGACGTGGTTGAATCCCGTCTTGAACTGGCAAAGGAACTGGGTGCAACCCATGTTATTAACAGTAAAGACGAAGACGTGATTGAACGGGTAAAAGAAATTACCGGTGGTGGCGCCGACTTTGCCCTTGAGTCAACCGGCCGCCCTGCGGTGTTAAGACAAGGGATTGATGCCCTGGGGCTGATGGGCACCATTGGTGTAGTCGGTGCGCCAGCATTAGGAACCGATGCTACCTTTGACGTAAATGATGTGCTGCTCGGCGGTAAATCGATTCGCGGTATCGTTGAAGGTGATTCCACCCCAAAAACCTTCATTCCACAACTTGTAGAATTGTTTAATCAAGGCCGCTTTCCCTTCGATAAATTAGTTAAATTCTACGAATTTGGCGATATCAATCAGGCTGCTGAAGATAGCGAAAAAGGCATAACCTTGAAGCCCATCATCAAAATCGGCGAACTGTAAACTTGCCGCCACAGGAAGGGGTGAAATCACTCCTTCCTGCTATCAATAGCCAACTGACAATTTTACATTGTGATAACATCGGCACCAGATAAACTGGTAAAGGTGTTGCCGTGTTCAATAATCATGATCAAGAACTTATGATAAATCCTGATTTGCTGGATGATGCAAGGCGCCAGTTATTATTGGGGCACCCTCTTCCAGAGAATCTGTTACCGGATGCGGTAGCCCGTTCATGGCAGCGCTCCCGGGATGCGGGTTTACACCCCTGGGAAAGCCGGTTAGTAAACCGAGTAAATGACGACTATCCACTGTCAGAAACCGATGAACACTTAGCAGCCACCGCCCAACCGGAAATAGACCGTTTATGGGACGTGTTCGGTGGTGAAGATTGGTGTCTTTTCTGTGTAAATAGTGACGCGGTGATAGTGCGGAGCAAAACCAATGCCGGGACTCCGCCGCTGAGCATGCTTAAGACAGGTGTACGTGTGCAGGAAGCAGATATCGGTACCACGGCGCCAGCATGCACTTTGCGGGAAAAGAGGGCTTTTGTCTTCACCGGACCGCAGCATTATTTAAAAGAATTTGATCGGTTTTTCTGTGTATCGGTGCCTGTTTTCGGGCCTGACAATCAACTTGCCGGAGCCCTCGATATGACGGGCATTGGCGAACGTAATACCCAGGTTGTGTTCGAACAGCTGCGCTTATCGGCAATGGCAATAGAAAACCAATTATTCACCGATCACTATGCAGGTTGTGATATTTTCAGTATTCAGTCATCTCCCACATTATTGAACACACCCTTTCAAGGTTTAGTTGCTTTGTCAGCAAACGGCGATTTTATGGCCGCCAGTCACTCTGCAAGACAATTGCTTCAACTACGCATTTCTTCCCGGTCATTACCGTTTAATCAGAGCAGCCTGAAAAACCTCGGTGCCAGAACCGAAAAACGCGCTTTACCCGATGGCACCTATATCTATGTGCGCAATCTTGCCGCTGGTGTCACCACATTTAGAAATGCCCCGCAACAAAGCTATGTGCCGGTAAGTGTGAGTACCGAACCGGCCATCGAAAAGCAATTCGGAATTGCGGTAAAAGCGTGCAAAGCCGATATTCCCATTATGATTACCGGCGAGACCGGTACAGGTAAAGAAGTCTTCGCCAAAGCACTACACGATACTATTGATGCTGACTCGCCCTTTATTGCAATTAACTGTTCAGCGATGCCCGAAAACTTAATTGAATCGGAATTATTCGGTTACGAAGAAGGCAGTTTTACCGGCGCTAAAAAAGGTGGGGCGAGAGGAAAATTGGAAGACGCGAATGGTGGCACTCTATTACTTGATGAAATTGGTGACATGCCACTTCGACTACAAACCCGCTTACTCCGTTTTTTACAAGAGCGACAAATCACCCGCATCGGCAGCTCAATGATTCGCCCGCTATCAATTCGCATTATTTGCGCTACCCACAGAGATTTACCGGCTATGGTGGCAAAGCAGATGTTCCGCGAAGACTTATATTATCGCCTGAAAGGTATGCAGGTAAAGTTGCCGCCACTGCATCTTCGTCAGGACTTACGCCGATTGATCACGACCATCGTGGCATCGTTCAACCACGCTGAAATTACTGAAGATGCCATGCAGTGGCTGATCAATCAGCCCTGGCCGGGCAACATTAGGCAATTGAGACAAACCATTCATTTAGCTACGGTAATCGCTGATGGAGAGAAAGCGCTAAGACCTGAGCATTTTGTCGAATTCGACGCCCAACCTCAGGAATTAGAGCCGCTAACGTTGGCTAATATTGAGAAAAATGCCATTGAGGCCGCGGTGCAGCGCCACCATGGAAATCTCACTGCGGCGGCGCGTGAACTGGGAATATCCCGCACAACGCTATATAAAAAGCGAGAAAATTAACTCGGCTCTATGGCTTTAATACCAATAACAGAGACCATTCTGCCAGTGGTTTGATGGTATTGATGGGTTGCACGGCGGTGAGAAAAAAAACGTGTTTCGTCGCGATAAGTGCATAACCCTGAGTTCACCACATGCTCTACACCACAAGCCGCTAATTGTTTGGCCGCTATGCCAGCCAAATCAAGTAAAGACTTTCCGGCGACACCGGCGGGCTTAATTACATCGTCGTATTGAGCAAATCGACTCGCAAGGGAATCGGGCACTTCATAACACGCCTGACTGATAGCAGGGCCGATCCAGGCGAGTAAATCCTGACTAGAGGCATGCAGTCGTTTAACGGTTTCGGCAATTATCTGACCTTCCAAACCCTGCCAGCCAGCATGAACCGCTGCGACTTCTGTTCCCGCTTTGTTAGTAAACAATACGGGAACACAATCGGCGGTCATGATTGCGCAGGCAACATCTGGCGTTCGACTGAATGATGCATCCGCATCAATGGCACCGGCTTCAAGTGATAGTAATGTGGCATCCAGTTCTACGACCGTATTGCCATGTACTTGGTTTAGCCATATCAGCCTATCAGATTCCGGTAAGCCCGCACGATTTGCAAGCACATGGCTGGCATTGTCACCAACATGTAGGCCCACGTTTCGTCCTGCATAGACACCGGTGCTTTCCCCACCCGGTCGGGTCGAGGTATAGGCAACGATGTTTGATGGCGCGGGCCAATCTGGAACAATCATCGATAACAATTAATAGTCGTCCATGCCTTTAATTTTAGTGTCTTCCCGTACAGTGGCAATCAGCTGAACCATGTCATCAGGAAGCGGCGCCTGCCAGGTCATCCATTCATCGGTCTCAGGATGAAACAGCGATAACTGTGCCGCGTGAAGCGCCTGACGAGGGAAAGCGCGTAATACTTCAACACACTCTTCTGTCGCACCTTTTGGCAAACGTGTTCTGCCACCATACGCCGTATCGCCTACCAACGGATGCTTAAGGTGCGCCATGTGCACGCGGATCTGGTGTGTACGGCCGGTTTCCAGTTTCAGGCGTAGATGCGTGTGCGCGCGAAATTTTTCAATAACACGATAGTGAGTTACTGCCGGCTTACCGGTTTCACGAACGGCCATTAACGTTCGTTTCGTTGCATGTCTGCCAATAGGCTGATCAACAATGCCACCTGCAACCATTGTGCCGTATGCCAACGCTTCATATTCCCGGCTCATCACCCGGTCTTGAAGTTGATTTACCAAATGCGTTTGCGCCGGTACGGTCTTCGCCACCACCATTAATCCGGTGGTATCTTTATCCAAACGATGCACGATGCCCGCACGGGGAACAACATCGATACCAGGCACATGCGCCAACAAAGCATTCAGCAAAGTACCATCCTGGTTGCCCGCACCAGGGTGAACCACCAGATCAGCGGGCTTATTAATGATTAAAATCGAATCATCTTCATAAACAATGTTTAAATCTATTTTCTGTGGCAGGCTGGCGGTCTGCACTTCCATTTCGGCTTTAACCTGAATAAATTCATCACCACACATTTTTTGACGTGGTGTGGTTAAAACGTCACCATCTACCGTGACATTGCCATCCAGAATCCAATTTTTTAGCTTTGACCGTGAATATTCAGGGAACAAATCAGCCAAAACCTGATCTAACCTCAGACCAAAATGACGTGATTCAGTGTTAGCCTCAAGTTTGACGGTATTATCAGACTGGGTCATATAACTCTTTCGCTGTTACAAAAAACGCATTATACCAACTCTTGCGCAGGTTAAATCGGAAAGTTTCCGGTTTTTGTGTGGAGTTTGCGTATTCGAGTGCGCTAGAATGCCTCTTACTAAATGCAGTAATAGACGTATCAGTCGGTTAAGCAGGAATAGACAACAGATATGAAACCAATTCGATTAATGATGCCACTGGTAGTGGGCGTCATGATTAGCGTGACGGGCTGTAGCTCATCTGACGATTCAGAAGAACGCGCAAGACTGGCCAACATGGGCTCTCAGCAAATGTACGACCATGCGAAACGCAGCATGTCAGTAGGTAACTTTGGGCAAGCCGCAACCACCCTCAGCGAACTGGATTCACGTTATCCGTTTGGTCCTTTGTCTAATCAGGTGCAACTTGATCTGATTTACAGCTACTACAAGTCAGGAAAAATTGACGAGACGTTGGCGACTATCGATCGCTTCATTCGTTTGAACCCTAATCACTCTGATGTTGACTACGCCTACTATATGCGTGGGCTAACCAACATGGAATCAGACGCCAACCTGTTTCAAGAGATGATGCAAATCGACCGTTCAGACCGCGATCCAACAAAAGCACGAGAAGCGTTTGAAGATTTTCGCCGTTTGATTCTGCAATATCCTGACAGCAAATACGCCGTTGATGCCAAAAAGCGCATGATGTTTATTAAACAACGTTTGGCGAAATATGAAATTGCCATCGCCCGTTTTTATATGCGCCGTGAAGCCTATGTTGCCGCTGCGAATCGTGGCCGCTATGTACTGGAAAATTACTCCAATACCGACCAGGTGCAAGAAGCACTTGAAATCATGGTTTCCAGCTACGACCTGTTAGGTCTGAACGAGCTTAAAGAAAACGCCATGAAAACGCTGAAACTGAATTTCCCAGACAGTGATTTTATTGGCTAAACGCCCTGCCTACATACAAAAAAGCCGGATTACTTTCTAAAGTAATCCGGCTTTTTTTATACATGAATATTACTGCACGAAGTCATTCATGTGCGATTGGTCGGGCAGCGCGTCGAACGCACCATAACGTGCTACAGCAACAGCACCGCATTGGGTAGCAAACCGCAGTGTTGTTAGAATATGTTCAAAGTTTCCTGCCCACTGCACAAATGAATGTCGGTTTTCCACAGCGTTTGACATCATAAACAAGAATCCACCCACGAAAGCGTCTCCGGCTGCGGTAGTGTCAACAGCCTCTGCCTCGGGAACGGGAAACGTGCCATCTGTGTCCCGGGTATAAAACGACACGGGTTTCGCGCCATTGGTTAATAAAATCAATGAAACACCGCTGTCTAGCCATTGCTGAATTTTACTGTCGACCTGACTTTCACCATACAATTCGACAAGTTCTTCCCGGCTCGCCTTTATCATGTCTACTTTGCCTGCCGCATCGCTGATAACTTCTGGCGCCAATGCCACGTTATCCCAGAATGCCGGACGGTAATTAATATCCAAACAAAGTACACTTTCTGCATCAGTAAATTGCTTGAGTCCGGCTTCGGTAACCTGTCGTAGCGCAGAGGTACTGAAAGACCCTGAGCAAAAACTCACTATTCGCGGGCGGTCAAATAGCGCGGATACCAAATCAGCTTCGGTTAGGTCGGTATGGGCGGCATTATCAATATAAAAATCGAAAGAGCGCTCACCCTCATCATCAAGACCTACGAATGCCAGCGCCGTTTTGCCTTTGTCAGAAAAAGCCGTGAATGTGGTATCGACGCCAAGTTCAGTTAACGTTTGATGTAAGTAATGTCCAAATTGATCTTTACCTAACTTTCCAAAAAGCGCGCTGTCTCCACCTAACTTAGCTACTGCCACAGCGACGTTCGCCGGCGCACCACCGGCAAATTTTCGGAAACTTTCAATCGTGCCGCTGCCGTTTTGCTCTTTGGTTGCAAGCATGTCGATTAATGCTTCCCCCATACACAATACCTGCATGTACTGTCTCCCGTTAACGTTTCAGACAATCATCTGATTAATATTAAAAAAGTAGACCCGCCAGGTCGACGTCCAGTCGTAAACCCACCACCCACGCATCAGGTAAATCTTCAGCGCGTGACCGCTCATTAAACTGATCGGGGTTGATGATGTAATGCAGGTTTGGCTGAATTCGAATGTGGTCATTAAACTGAATACCGTAGCTCAACTCCATCATTGTCTGACTGCTCGCAGGCATTCCTACGCCACCGTTCAACATCCTGAGCAGCGCCTGGTCTTCGAGGGCGTCGTCGCTATACTGCTGACGGGTTATCACAAACCCAATGGTGTCTTCGTCTCGTCCAGCAAAGGTGCCATGTTTAACAAATCCTGCTTTGATAAAGTAATCTTGCGTTAGCTCACCGGAAAGCCCAGTCAGAAACGCGCCAAAAACGGTAACGCTACGTTGAGAATTCAAATCTGGCCGCAACACAGTTTGTTCAAAACGCACAAAAGCACCTGAACGACCATTTCGTGTGGCATAGTCTTCAGCCGTTACTGCGGCAAAATCACCATTGCTGTCACGGGCTGGATCGGTATAGTCAGCACCATCGTACCAACCACCAATTTCATACTGCCGCGGATAGCTATCATTTTCCCAACTGGTTCTGTAACCCAGCGTTAACGGTACTATTACACCGGTTGATCCTGACGTGCGCCAGTCAAAACCATGATCGCCTGGTCGCTGATGCACGGTATTCTCTTCGTACACACCAGCATGAAAATACATCTTGTCATTGATGTTGTACTGGGCATGTCCTCCCCAACTCGAAACCGGCCACCAGGTAAAGTTACTCGTACGAAAAACGAAGGTTGGATTACCGCAGGCTGCGTTGGTCTGAAAATACTGGCATAACGATGAGCCAAGGAAACTGATGTTCGCCACGGTCCTGCCCGCTTCTACCTGAAGCTGACCATCGAAGAATGTTTTTTCAATGGTTAACCGGGCTAAGCGGGAGCTTTGTCCACCGTAAATTTCCTGCACCGAGGTACTATTACCAATGTAGTTTTGAGCCAGGTTCTGGCCATGACGATTCGTCAGCGCAACATGAATTTGGGTATCTTTCCATTCGACGGCCTTTTCCATATCGAAATCTGCGCCAAGGAAAAGTTGCCCGGCGTAGGCACTTCCGCGTTGCTCACCACCTTTCACATTGGCAGCCGCTTCCCCGGTGTACGCTGCTTGCCAGTGAATATAATCCATGCTGTTTTCAGCGGCAGTGGCTACGGAAGAATGACCCAGGCTGAATGCCAAAATGCCAGAAGAAACAACGCCCATCATTGGCATTACATTCATCATCGCCTGGTACAGACGTGGCTTCATTGAAATGCTTTTTCTGCTCATATTACGTCCTAACTGGGTGTAATCAGTAGGCACAACTCGATTACACCGTATTAACAGAGGTTCTGGAAGCGCAATGTAAAGCAGGTGAAAATTTAAATCAACTTTTATTATTTAATTATTTACAAACTAAATTGGGCAAGTAAGGGCAGGTTCGCACAGCCGAGTGCCCGCGCTTCAGCACCTACGGTACCGGGAAGGAAAGCAAGAGAAGACAAGCCCCGCAAGTCGGCCTGTTGGTAGTGATGTTTACATCGCGCCAGCAATTGTTGCTTAACGGACAGTGGCAACGCCCCTTCTATAACAACGGCGTCTAAATCCAAAAAGGCGTGGGCACTAATGGCTGCATGGACAATCCCTTCAGCAACCGACGCTATCCAACCACTTAAACCGGGAAGGTCCTCAGGCCAGTTTTGCTGACGGCCGTGCATAAAGCTGGTATCCACACCGGCTTCTTCGAGTTGTTTTTCAAGCAGATAAACCGATGCCACGTCAAGTAGCTGCTTGCTGTTACCGGCATAGGTGAAAGGTAAGGAACCTACCGCTCCACCATTGCCGCTTCGGCCTACATGTAGTTGCCGGTTTAGTACCATGCCGCCACCAATAAACGTCCCCACGAAGCAGTATAGGTAGTCGCTAAGCTGCCGGTGCTGTCCAAACCAAAGCTCTGCGGCACAGGCTGCAGTATCGTCGTTACAAAGATAAACCGGTAAATCGACAATCGATTGGATTGCCGCCAGTACATCGTACCCTTTCCACTTCGCGAGCTTATCCGCCGGCGCCCCCGCCTGTTCGCTCCAACGCCAAATTTCAAAGGGCATAGCAATGCCAACCCCGCTAACCCGGCCAACTTCGTCTTCGTCCAGCGTAGACAAAATGGCCTTTAGACCTCTTGATGCGAACCGTTCCATGGCTTCTACACACGGATATTGCCAATGCTCACAGAGTGAAGCACGCACGGTGCCACAAAAATCAATGAGTGAAATCTGCATACTACGACGGCCAATTTTTAACCCTAGACCATAGGCCCCCTTAGCACGCAAATAAAACGGCACGCTAGGCTGACCGCGCTTGCCCCGGTGTGGCTCACCTCGCTGCAGCAAGCCGTCTTCTTCCAGCCGATTGATGATGACAGTGGCGGCCTGGGCTGATAATCCGGTTTCTTTTGCTATTAGCGCTTTCGGTAACTGCTGATGATGTCGGATGAGGGTAAGAATGCGCCGCTCATTCAAGGCTCTGAGGCCTGACTGCCCTTTGGCTTTAGTGCTTTGCTGCCATACGGCTGACGTGGCATTGGGTTCCTGATGGGCTGAATTCGGCATAACAACACTCTTATTTACATTAAATCAACAGCCTATAGTAGACCGTCAAACCCCTGATGCCCAGTATTAGTTAGACATCCGCTAACACCCGGCCTAGATCAAAAGAAAACAGATTAAATAAATTATGTTGATTTATTGACACTGAAAAAAAATGTTGTTTAAATCGCTTAACTAAAATTTTACATTGAGAGGCATGAAGTGCGAAAACGTGCACCATTGGTTTCAAAAGATACTCTGCTCCCTTTTATTTTGCTTACCATCTGTTTTGCCGCCTGGGGCGTTGCTGCGAACATGACAGATCCGCTGGTAAAGGTGTTCAGTAAAATTTTCACTATGTCGTCTTTGCAGTCAGCATTGGTTCAATTCGCCTACTACGGTGCTTACTTCTGCCTGGCCATTCCCGCCGCATTCATTAACAAGCGGTTTTCTTACAAAACTGGCGTACTCACCGGATTGGGTTGTGCCGCTGCCGGTGCTTTTCTGTTTTATCCTGCAAGTCAAACCATGACGTATGGCTTTTTCCTGCTCGCGTTGTTCGTTCTGGCTGGCGGTTTATCGATTCTGGAAACCTCGGCCAACCCTTATGTGATGGCCATGGGCTGTGAAAGAAGTGCCACGCGCCGTTTGAACCTTGCCCAGGCTTTTAACCCGGTTGGCACCAACCTTGGCGTGTTTCTGGCTGCCACCCTTATTTTGCCGAATCTCAATCAGGCATCCGCAGAAGAGCGTGCGGCTATGTCTGCGGCTGAACTGAAATCGGTTATCGGTGCCGAACTTGATGCTGTTATGCTGCCGTATGTCGGTATGGCGTGCGTACTGGTGGTAGTGTGGATTGCTATAGCCTGCATTAAAACGCCAGTAAATGAATCAACAGAACAGAAGAGTGAAAACATTCACTTAGGTGCATCTTTTAAGCGACTACTGGCAAACCGTCACTACCGCTTTGGTGTGCTGGCGCAGTTTTTCAATGTGGGCGCGCAGACCTGTGTTTGGACGTTTACCATTCAATACGCCATGGCAGCGACAGGCGGCAATGAAGTTGATGGTGGGCAAATCCTGCAATACAGCATGATTGTATTTCTGATTTCCCGCTTTGTAATGACCTGGGTTATGCAGTACCTCTACCCTGCAAGACTGCTTATGATCATGTCACTGGTTGCTGCGGCGCTGTGTATCGTAATGACACAAACCTCAGGCGTTGTTGGCATACTCGCACTGGTGTCTATCTCTGCGTGTTTGTCGCTCATGTTTCCAACCATTTATGGCATTGCCCTGGACGGACTAGGAGACGACACGAAACTAGGTGCAGCAGGCCTTGTTATGGCAATTTTGGGCGGTGCGATTCTGCCACTATTCCAAGCTGCACTCATCGACTCTAACGGTGTAGTGGTTTCTTACATTGTGCCGGCACTGTGCTTCTTAGTGGTTGGCGGATATGGTATATTTGATATAAAAACACGTGAACATAAGCACGACCAAACAGCTTCAACCGAGGAACGCACTGCGTCACCATTGTCGAGTAAATGATTGAAAGCGTGATTGAAGGCGCAAAGAAGTTTAACAATCGAGAAGGTCAGTAAATATTGCTGGCCTTTTTTATTGTTCGAATAACCGTTCAGCGGGTTAATAACGTTTATCGAAAGAACAAATGGCTGAAAGGGTTTAACAGCCGGGCAATGCCAGAGGTGAAATGAAGGGGCTCATCCAGTAACGTAAATACCAGACACCCCTCTCGATGATCAGAATGAGGGGCATGGGTATTATCGTCGGTCATTACGACAAAATCACCGGTACGATAGTGGTTAATGCCGTCATTAAATTCACCATCAAGTACCAAGGTATACTCCACTCCGCGATGGGTGTGTTCAGGTACACTGCCCCCCCGCCCCATGTAAATAAAATTCGCCACGCCAGGATAATTTAACTCTACAGGGGCTTGCCATAATCGACCTACAAGTCCCGACCAGTTACCTGTTTTCGCTGCAATTCGCTGAAGCGTAGGAGGTAAAGTAAATTGGTGCCCGTCGAGCTCAAGTGTTTTCACAAGGGAAGAAGTGGCGATAGACTCTAGAGTCGACACATTGAGTTTGTTGTCTGGCGCAGCTGGGGCTGTCTCACATGCTGGAAGTTGGGTTATTGCGGCGAGCATTGCGCCGTAGTTTTCCAGTGAATCTTTCGGCTGTGGGGTATCAAACACTTCAGCAGCAATGAGTTGGGTTTGATGATGTACGAATTGGCGGCATCTGTGACACAGATCGCAATGCGCCGAGACGATTAACGCCTCGGCGGGGGATATATTACCTTGAACAAATTGTGTTAGTTGGGATTGCTCTGGGTGATGCTTAATCATGATCCTGTAACATGCCTTTAAGGCGTTGCAGCGCTAGCCGCGTGCGGGACTTCACAGTGCCTAATGGAATATGAAGTTCATCTGCTACCTCTTGCTGCGACTTGCCATCGATGTAAATAGCTTCAATAACCGATTTTTGCTTCAGCGGTAATTCTTCGAACATAAATCCAATCTGCTCTAATGTAATTTGCTCATCAAGAGACTGCTCATTGGCATCAGGCGTTTGTTCGCAAAGTACCGGCCATAAATCATCGGAACAAATATCTTCCTTTCGATTCTGCAACTTACGGAGCATATCAAATCGGATGTTACGTGCAATGGTGAAAATCCAGGTGGAAGGGCTACCCTTCTCAGCATTAAACAGATGTGCTTTTTGCCAGACATTCGACATTGTGTCTTGCACCATCTCCATTGCCAAGGCTTCATTTCCCATTTGCTTTAACGCATAAGAACGCAAACGGGGGGCAAAATAACCAAAAACTCTTGCGAACGACGCTTTGCATCGTTGTTCTGCAACTTTAACAATGTAGTCTGACATTTCTGCCGCACAATCTTTCGGCTTAATTACGCTGTTACTTTGTTCCACTGGAATTCCAACTAACATAAGTATTGTCCATATCCTATAAAGTTAATAGTCGCTACGAACAGACAATTCAAGAAGATGACAGAAATGTAAGATTTGCTCAGACTGACCGTGTAATTATTACAAGGTACTTATTGCACTAGCGCCGACAAATAATTTTGTAATTTGACGCAATCTCTTTGAGCAAGAAAATACTGTTTCTGTTTGGCGTCTACGGGGAGCAACTCTAGCCAGCGGTACATTATCCAAAGCGGGTCGTTAAATTCCGGCTTCTCGTACATTTGGCCTAACTCGGTGTAGCGCTCGAAGATCTCCTTTAAACGTTCGTCCATAGGTGAAATCTGTTGAGGTGTTAAGTCACACTTCCATTCTGGTAATGCATGACACTTGCCAACTCGCAACCCATCGGGTTCAGTGGACATTTCAGTAACCTCTACACAGTACTCACCAGCAACCTTTATGCCAAGCAACCCATCTTCGAGCATGTCGAAGTCGATCACAGAGGAAACCGTACCGATAGGAAAGACATGTGTATTTGCCGTTTTGTCACCGGCTTGATTTAGCATGCAAACCACAAATTTACCGTTACTCGCACACACTTCTTTCACCATGCGAATGTAGCGTGGCTCAAAGATCCGAAGCGCCATACGACCTTGTGGAAGCAAGGTTGCCGAGAGCGGAAATAAGGGTAGGATTTGCTGCGTCATACACAATTTATGTTGATGTTATCTTCATCATAACTACGGCAAAAAATAAATTTGGATCGCAAGATAACGACAGGTTTTTCGACTGCAGATTCTCGCTTCCTGATCTTGTTGTCAGTAAATTTGGTATACAAGTAAGACGTTTTTACATACTACTTTTCACATTCATAAAGAATCAGCGCCGTGAACATGATTGATAAATTTTGTAAGTTGTACGCCGAACTTCACGATACAGATATGTCGGCATTGGGAACGATTTACACAGAGCATGTAGAATTTATTGATCCCATTACCACCCACAGCGGATTACAAGACCTCACGGACTATCTTTCTTCATTAACTGAGCAGGCTAAAACCTGTTTCTTCGATATTCATGATGTGCATGCAGAGGGTCACACAGACACAGGTTCTGCAACCATTACCTGGACCATGCGTCTAACGTTGAAGTCAAACGCAAAGCAAATGACGCTGGATGGCGTCAGTCTCATAAAGTTTGCTGATAATAAAATCTTTTTCCAGCGCGACTATTATGACCTCGGCGAAATGGTGTATGAGCATGTTCCTGTGCTTAGCTGGATTATTAAAAAAATTAAACAAAGGTTAGCCTCATGAAAACTATTCTTGTTACTGGTGCCACATCCGGTATAGGTAAAGCGTTTGCGCTGCATGCGGCGTCTGCGGGCTACCACGTGATCGCTTGTGGACGAAATGAAGATGCACTGGCAGAACTCAGTAAAAACAGTAAGATAACAACAACTCAGTTTGATTTAACGGATTTGGCAGCAACAAAGTCGGCCATTGCGGAACTGTCATTTGATATTGCCGTGCTCAATGCCGGTAACTGCGAGTATGTCGACGTTGATGATTTCCAACCCGAGATGTTTCGTCGGGTTTTCGAAATTAACTTTTTTGGCATTATTCACAGCGTCGACGCGTTATTGCCTAAACTAAAAGCTGGCGACCAACTGGTCATTGTCGACAGCATGGCGCGACTGGTGCCGTTTACACGTACTGAAGCTTACGGCGCCAGCAAGGCAGCAGTGCACTACTTTACTAAAAGCCTGGAAGTGGACTTGGCGCACAAAGGCATTCTTGTGCAATCTGTCTCGCCGGGATTTGTAGAAACGCCACTTACTGATAAAAACGACTTCGATATGCCGATGAAAATAACCGCTGACGAAGCGGCGAAAGCATTACTTGAAGGAATAGAAAAACAAAAACACAGCCTGTTTTTCCCTACGGGATTCGGTTGGATCATGCGTACATTGCACAATCTTCCCACAGGTATTCAAAGATGGTTGTCTTTAAAAATGAGGCAACAGCAGTAATAAGGGTTTTAATATGCAACGGCGAATTGCAATTATTGGCAGCGGCATTTCGGGACTGACTTGCGCTCACCTGCTACACAAACAGCATGATGTAGCCGTATTTGATATTAACGATTATATAGGTGGCCATACCGCCACTAAAGAAATCAAAGTGAAGGGGCGTGCTTACCAGGTCGACACCGGCTTTATCGTATTTAATGACTGGACCTACCCAAATTTCATCAAACTCATGGATAAGCTGGGCGTGTCACGTCAGCCTACTGAAATGAGTTTTTCGGTGCATAGTGAAAAATCCGGTCTTGAGTACAACGGTAACAATTTGAACACGCTGTTTGCCCAGCGCCGCAATCTTTTCCGCCCCCGTTTCTGGCGCCTAGTTCGCGACATCCTCAAATTTAATAAAGCTTGTAAAGCACGTCATGAAGAAGCGCGCGAAGAAGATTTTACCACCACGTTGTTTGAATACATTCAATCGCTTGGCCTAAGTGACGAGTTTGCTAACCTCTATATTTTGCCCATGTGCGCGGCTATTTGGTCTGCCAGCCTTGAGCAAACCAAACAGTTTCCCCTCGCCTTCTTTTTGCAGTTTTTCAATAACCATGGCCTGCTCAGTGTCAACAATCGCCCTCAGTGGTACACATTGATCGGCGGTTCTCACAGTTATATCCCTGGCATCACTAAAGGCTACGAAGATAAAATTCACCTGTCGTCAGCGGTCTACAAAGTAAAAAAAATAGAAGCAGGCTGGGAGGTATGTATTGAAGGCCGGGAAAGCAACGTTTTTGATGAAGTGATTTTTGCGTGTCACTCGGATCAGGCATTGCGTATGCTAGATGCGCCTACCGATGCACAACAAGCGATACTTGGCGCTATTCCTTATGCCAGTAATGATGTGGTGCTTCACCTCGATACCACACAATTACCCGACAGAAAGCTGGCTTGGGCGAGTTGGAATTACCGTTTAAAAGAAACACCGGATGAGCGTCATGCGCCGGCCTCGGTTACCTACGACATGAATATTCTGCAGCGTTTTGACAATGCCCCGGTCACCTTCTGTGTGACGCTAAACAACACAGATGCCATTGATGAAACAAAAATCTTACGACAATATTCTTATGCCCATCCTCAATTCAGCGGCAGCATGGTAGCCGCACAGCGTCGACGCGCTGAAATCTGTGGCATTGATGGCATACATTTTTGTGGCGCATACTGGTACAACGGCTTTCATGAAGACGGCGTGCGCAGCGCATTGGATGTCTGCGAACGTTTTGGGGCTTCGCTGTGAACGTAAAACCCAGCGACATGGAAAGTGCGATCTACCAGGGCAAAGTTTTTCACCAACGGTTTCGCCCCACTCAGCACAAATTCGACTACGATATATACTTGTTTTGGTTGAAATTGTCTGAAATTGATTCCCTGAGTCATACACTGAGACATTTTTCTATCGGCAAACGTGGCTGGCTCAGTTTCCATCGCGATGATTATTACGGTGAGCCATCAGTGCCGTTAGATGAAGCGATACGCCAAAAAATGACGGCGCTTAATCAGGGTAAAAAGCTCGATGGTGAGGTTTTCTTTTTTGGTCAACTTCGCACTTTAGGCATTTATTTTAGCCCGGTAAATTTTTACTTTTTAAGAAGTCCTGAGCACAATCGCTTCACGCATATGCTCGCTGAAGTCAGCAATACGCCGTGGAATGAACGACATTACTATTTGGTTGATATGGAAACCCAGGAAGATACCGAGAAAGCCTTCCATGTGTCGCCGTTTAACCCACTGGACATGACTTATAAATGGACAATTAGGCAGCCCGATGCACATTTCAACCTGGTAATGGCGTGCCATCGAAAAGAAAAGGATTTTACCGCTGGTCTGAATATGAAAAGAATTTCATTAGATAATACTAACCTGCGCATTATGCTTAGACGTATACCTAGTATGACAATAAAAACAGTGGTGGGGATTTATTGGCAGGCGTTGAAGTTATTCATCAAACGCACACCAATATACGATCACCCTAACAGCCAGGAACCGAGATAATGTCACACGGTGAATCAGCGTTTATTTTTGAGCAGGAAGCCAGCGGTATAGACCGCGCCTGTCGCGCAGCTTTTTTAAAAGTGCTGTCGATTTTACCTGAAGGTCACATGACCATTCAGGAAAACGGCACGACAGTGGGTGAATTCGGTAACCCGTCACACGATTTGAAAGCAGACGTAAACATTCTGAATGTGAAAGCTTACCGTCAATTATTATTTGGTGGTAGCGTTGCAGCGGGCGAAACGTACACCGATGGCTTGTGGACAAGCAGCGATCTTACGTCGGTCATTCGTATCTTTGCTCGTAACCTACCAATGCTGGATAAATGGGAACAGAAATACCGTTTGTTCATGCTACCTTTTCAGAAGGTGCAGCATTTTCTCCGCCGCAATACCGAAATTCAGGCGAAGAAGAATATTGAAGCCCATTACGATTTGGGCAACAAGCTCTATACCCGCTTTCTCGACCAGTCAATGATGTATTCATCTGCTATCTACCCAGATCCCAACGCATCGCTATCTGACGCCCAGACGCATAAATTAAAAACCATTTGTGACAAGCTGCAACTCAAAACTGGTGAACATTTAATGGAAATCGGCACGGGCTGGGGAGGGCTAGCCGTTTACGCAGCGAAACATTACGGTTGCCACGTGACTACCACCACCATCTCTGAAGAGCAGTTTGCGTATGCACAAGAATGGATAATTAAAGAAGGGTTGAGCGACAAGGTTACCTTATTAAAGCAAGATTACCGAACCCTTGAGGGTCAGTACGATAAACTTGTTTCCATCGAAATGATTGAAGCGGTGGGCAAACGTTATCTGGGGAACTTTTTCAGTAAATGCGCTTCACTGCTAAAGCCTGAAGGGCTCATGCTGCTGCAATCTATCACCATTGATGACCGCCGCTACGAAAGCTACAGCAACAGTGTCGACTTCATTCAGAAATACATTTTCCCGGGCGGGTTCTTGCCCTCGCAACTCATTATTAATGATTACCTGAAACGTCACAGCGACCTTTCAATTCGCGATTTGCAAGATATCGGCTTGGACTACGCTAAAACCTTAGATGATTGGTACGAGGCATTCATCAATGCCAGAGACCCCTTAAAGCAGGACGGTTACGATGAACGTTTTATGCGTATGTGGACTTACTACTTAAAATACTGTGAAGGTGGATTCCTTGAACGCACTATTTCGACGGTGCAATTGCTGCTGTCGAAACCGCATTACCGCGAGGCAATTACACGGGGCGCATAACAGCGCCCCTCTTTATTCTTCTTCCCCGCCGCTGGCGCTGTTGTTGAGCACCGAGATAGGATCTGAAATCAGTGGCTTGCCTTGGTTGATATTGATCTCTACCCGGCGATTACGTGCTCTGTCGTCAGACGTAGCCGCGTTTTCCACCAGCGGTTTAGTGTTTGCAAGCCCTACTACCGACATGCGGGATTCATCAAAGCCTGGCGCATTTCGCAACTCTTCAGCCACCGCCACCGCACGCTGGGCAGACAAGTCCCAGTTTGAACGATATAACTCATTCGCTATGTGCTGACCATCACTGTGGCCTGAAATCTCAATTTCTCCCGGCATATCTGCCAGCATCGTACCAATTTTTCTGAGCACCGGTTTGAACTGAGGCTGTAAAAATGCAGAACCGGCAGAAAAAGAACCATTCTCACGAATTCTGATCGTGATCTGCTGACCCAGCGATTCCATTTCAATCGAACCGTCTGCAATTTCTTTCTGCAGTTGTTCAGCCACCTTTTTCATCATTTCGTTATCTTGTTCTTTATCAGAACTTTGCGACGAGGATGCGGCAGAATCAGATGCTGTTTGTTGCGCCTGACCACCACGCTGATCACCCCGTTGGGTTTGACGGCCCCCGGAGGAATCTTCATCACCGGCCTGGAACTCCAAGGTCGGCTGCGTCATATCAATGGTTTGCTGCTGAATGGTTTCAATGGGGGTAGGATCAGGTCGACCTGGACGGAACTCCATCGCAATAACGCTCGTTCCTTTAGGGATATCCTTTACTTCGATTTTATTTTGCACACCAAAGGCAAACTTCATCGAACCTGCGATTTGTTTAAACTTCAGTACGTCCATTTCCGAAAATGACAACAGCAGTACGAAGAAACACATCAACAGTGACATCAGGTCGGCAAATGTCCCCATCCATGCCGGCAGACCGGGAGGAGGACATTTAGGGCATTCGTCAGACATCGCCCCTACTCCTCATCACCGCCGCGCTTACCGGCAGCAATGTAGTTTTTCAAAATGCCTTCAATGACTTTCGGGTTCTGGCCATCAGCAATGCCCACAATGCCATCAAGGATGAGTGACTGATTGAGCTTCTCTTCTTCTTTGCGGTTCTCAAGCTTCGCTGCAATGGGCAGACAGATTACGTTGGCTAAGAATGCGCCGTAAAGTGTAGTTAACAATGCAACCGCCATCGCAGGACCGATAGACTTCGGGTCGTCCATGTTAGAAAGCATGGCAACCAAACCAACCAAGGTACCAATCATTCCCATGGCGGGGGCAACGTCGGCCAGGCCTTTAAAAATAGAACCACCAAACTCGTGTCGCTCGGTGGTCATCAGAATATCTTTTTTCAGCGTTTCGCGAACCACTTCAATATCGTGTCCGTCTACCAGCATATCTACCCCTTTCTGCATAAAGGGGTTATCAATTTCTGCTTCTTCCAATGCCAGAAAGCCACCTTTCCGTGCCGCATCTGCCATTTCAACGATTTTTTCAATAAGCGCATCTGGCGGATCGATTTTAAACATGAACGCTTTACCCGCCACCTTGCCGGCACCGAAAAATTGGCCAAGGGTGAACTGGGACATAACCACGAAAATAGAACCACAGAAAACGATGAGCACCGAGGCGACATCGACAAACATGGACAGATCTCCACCGAGGATCATGGCCATGACAATAAAGCCGATACCACCTAACATGCCAATGACGGTTGCTAAATCCACTTATTGCTCCTCAAAAAACTCGTACTAGCGCTGTTGGCAGGTTGTTGTGAATGGTCGTTTACGACCTTGTTTATTATAACCTGTTTTATTCGACCTGCCGGAAACTGTCATCGCTGACTTATACTCTATCGGCCAGATTTCTGAATTCTATAATCAAAGCATGAACTTTTCAGGATGAATCCTCATTATCAGGTATCCTGAGCGAAACCAGTCGGATAGCCGCTTTTTCCGGCATGCTCATTGGACAAACCAATTGACCCGGCGGAAGCCCTCGGTTAATGTGCGCGTTTACCATTAGTTACCCACGGGATCTCTGACGTGTCTGAAGAAAAAGCGCCTTCTCAACCTTCATTCGAAGCCTCGCTGCAGGAACTTGAAGCCATAGTGACAGAAATGGAATCCGGCGAATTACCGCTTAATGAAGCATTGGAAAAGTTCGAGCGCGGTGTAAAATTATCTCGTCTCAGCCAACAGGCTCTCGCCCAGGCAGAACAAAAAGTCAAAATTCTGCTCCGCGAACAAGGTGAGGACAGCCTCGTTGACTTCACCCCATCTGAAGACTGATTAACGGCGCCCATGGTGCCTCTGCTACCCGTTTTACAGGTAATTCATGATTAATATCGACAGCTTACGTCAGAAGATTAAACAAAATACTGACGAAAGCCTGCTGCAATACGTAGCACAACTACCTGACCACGCCCCGCAACTTCGTGCGGCTATCGAATATTCATTACTGGCTGGCGGTAAGCGCATGCGCCCTCTGTTGGTTCATCTTATTGGCAACACGCTGGATATTCCTGGTCAGGATCAAGCTGCAATTAGCATGGCCATTGAATGTATTCATGCTTATTCACTTGCCCATGATGACTTACCCGCCATGGATGATGATGATCTCCGCCGCGGAAAACCCACTTGTCATATACAGTTTGATGAAGCAACAGCCATTCTCGCTGGCGATGCACTGCAAACGATGGCGTTTAGTATTTTAGCCGAAGCGCCAATGAGTAAGTTCGCCCAGGATAAGCGCGCTATATTAGTTAGCATCCTTGCCCGTGCCTCAGGCTATATGGGCATGTGTGGCGGCCAGGCTATTGATTTGGCGTCTACAGGTAAAACCATAGATATCGATGCACTAACGCGCCTGCACCGTTTAAAAACAGGGGCGTTATTGCAGGCTTGCGCCGAAATGATCACATTACTGGCTGAAGAACTCGACCCTGCGCACCGTAACGCCCTTATTCGTTACGCCAGCGATATCGGTCTTGCCTTTCAGATCCAGGATGACATTTTAGACGTGGAAGGCGATGCAGCTGTGATTGGAAAGCCTCAGGGCTCCGATATAGAAGCAGGGAAAAATACCTTCCCGGCATTGTTAGGGATGACACAAGCAAAGGCGGAATTAGCCCGTCTACACGATAGTGCACTTCAAGCATTAGACAGTTTGCCCTACAATACCGAGCTGTTATCTGCGTTTACCGATTTAATGGTAAAGCGGACATTCTGATTTTCATGCTAAACAACAAAATGAAAAAAGAACAATGAGTTTAGATTTATCGCACTACCCTCTTCTGGCGCAGGCACAGACTCCGGATGAACTCAGAAAATTGCCGCAGGAAAAACTGCGGGCCGTAGCAGACGAACTTCGACAGTTCTTGCTGACTTCGGTTAGTCAAACCAGTGGCCACTTTGCCTCTGGCTTGGGTACCGTTGAGTTAACCGTTGCATTGCACTACGTATACAACACGCCCTTCGACAGACTACTGTGGGATGTAGGACACCAGGCCTATCCACATAAAATCCTGACGGGCCGCGCGCAGCGAATGTCTACTATTCGTCAGAAAGACGGTTTACACCCCTTCCCTTGGCCGCCTGAAAGTGACTACGACACGTTTGCCGTTGGGCATTCTTCAACGTCGATCAGTGCGGCGCTGGGTATGGCTGTGGCTGCCGATAAAGAAGGCCAAAACCGTAAAGTCGTTGCGGTAATTGGTGATGGTGCGATGACTGCAGGTATGGCGTTTGAAGCGCTGAACCACGCTGGCGATATCAATAAAGACTTAGTGGTCGTGCTGAACGATAACGAAATGTCGATTTCGGAAAACGTAGGTGCGCTAAACAGCCACCTTGCTCGCCTTCTTACCGGCAACTTCTTCAATAAAATTCGCGATGGTGGTAAGAAGCTCCTCAGCAATGTACCGCCAATTAAGGAATTCGCCAGCCGTGCGGAAGAGCATATTAAAGGCATGGTGGTACCGGGCACAATTTTCGAAGAGCTTGGCTTTAACTACATTGGCCCTATTGATGGCCATGACGTAAACGCCGTGGTAGATACCCTGCGTAATATGCGCCAATTTTCGGGCCCTCATATTCTTCACGTGGTAACACGTAAGGGGAAAGGCTACCCGGTAGCAGAACAAGACCCAATTAAGTATCACGCGGTACCGAAGTTCAATCCGCTGGATAACGCATTACCTAAAGCAGCGCCATCAGCCCCTACTTTCTCGGCGATTTTTGGCCAATGGTTGTGCGATATGGCTGCGGATGATCCAAAACTCATGGCGATTACACCCGCCATGCGTGAAGGGTCTGGCATGGTGAAGTTTTCACAGCAATTCCCTGAACAGTACTTTGATGTCGCAATAGCCGAACAGCACGCGGTGACGTTTGGCGCCGGCTTGGCGAAAGAAGGTTACAATGCTGTTGTGGCAATATACTCGTCGTTCCTGCAACGGGGTTACGATCAGTTAATTCATGACGTGGCACTGCAAGAGTTACCGGTATTATTCGCTATCGACCGCGCTGGTGTGGTCGGCGCCGATGGCCCAACGCACCAAGGGGCATTTGATATTGCGTTCTTACGCTGCATTCCAAACATGATAATCATGACGCCCTCAGATGAAAACGAATGCCGTCAAATGCTGTTTACCGGTCATAAAGCAAATATGCCTGCGGCTGTCCGTTATCCGCGAGGAAGCGGCAATGGTAAGCCCGCCGATGACGTTATGACAGCGATGACGCTGGGTAAAGCCCGTACGCTTCGAGCAGGCAAAAAGCTGGCTATCCTGAACTTTGGTACTTTGCTGCCCGGCGCGCTGGAAGCGGCTGAAAAGCTCGATGCGACCGTGGTGGATATGCGTTTTGTGAAGCCCATCGATGGCGATATGATCACCGAACTTGCCGGTTCTCACGAGCTGCTGGTCACACTGGAAGATGGCTGTATCATGGGCGGTGCAGGCTCGGCAGTCAGTGAGTACTTAAGTGCGAATAAGCTGCTTGTCCACACATTACACCTTGGTCTGCCAGACAGCTTCATTCAGCAAGGTACCCAGCAGCAAATGTACGCTGAGCACCAGATTGACGGAGCAGGAATAGAAGCGCAAATTACGGCGTTTCTTGCCAGGTAGTCAATATAGTCTGCTAACCAGCATAGTGCTTAACAATAGACGGGGGCCATCAGGCTCCCGTTTTTATTTTTCGCACTGCGACACTATTGCTTTAAGACTTCTTTGAACGTGCTGGCAAACATTAAATCTTGTTCTTTCACCAATCTCTGTTAATCACAACAACGTAGCAATGGTTCATTCTCAGAACAGGACGCTGCATATAATGACCTTTCGACTCAGCCTACTATCACTCTCGACGCTATTTTCATTTTCCAGTTTAGCTCAGGTCGCCGTTGCGCCTGAAAACGGTTACGCACCTGGTCAGGTCGTTCCCCTGCCCGAGCCATTTGCTACCGAGTCAATAGATCGGAGAACTAAAGTGATCGGCTGGCCTGAGGGAAAAACACCTACAGCGCCACAAGGGTTTGAAGTGAAGCCTTTTGCTAGTGATCTGAAACACCCACGCTGGATTTACATACTCCCTAATGATGATGTTTTAGTTGCGGAGTCTGACGATGCGGAGAAAGGCAGCGCCGACAGAATCACTTTATTACGTGACACAAACGATGATGGCGTTGCTGATGAGCGCCATACGTTTATTAACCATAGCCTGAACCAGCCGTTCGGCATGGCCCTTCTCGACGATAATTTTTATGTCGCTAACTCAGACAGCATTATGCGATTCCCTTATATTGAGGACGCAGAAACCATCTCTCAAAAAGGCGTTGTGGTTCATGAACTCCCCTCCGGAGGATACAACCATCATTGGACACGCAATATTGAAGTTGATAACACTGGGAAGAAGTTTCTACTCACAATTGGATCATCAAGTAATGTAGGCGAGCATGGCATGGATAAGGAAGCCCGACGGGCTAAAGTCCTCACCGTAAATCCTGATGGCACTAATGAGACAATATTTGCATCCGGGCTGCGTAATGCAAATGGTCTGGACTATAACCCGGTTACCGGCGAATTGTGGGCTGCCGTTAATGAGCGAGATAAACTGGGTGACAACCTGGTGCCAGATTATGTCACCAGTGTGAAAAAAGGCGGCTTCTATGGTTGGCCTTATAAATACTACGGCGAGAATATTGACCCGCGCTGGAAAGATAAGATGCCTGATGATTTACCGGAAACGACAATAATCCCGGATATTGCGCTTGGCAATCATACCGCCACGCTGGATTTGGAATTTTACGACAGCAATAGTTTTCCTGAACGCTATCACAACGGTTTATTCGCTGCTCAGCATGGCTCCTGGAATCGTGCAAAATACAACGGCTATCGCATTGTTTTTATGCCATTCAAAGACGGCAAACCCACTGGTGAGATTGAAGAATTTCTAGGTGGTTTCATTAAAAGCATGGATACAGATGAAGCCTATGGCCGACCTAGCGCAGTGCGTGTCACCTCCAGCGGCAAGTTATTGGTTGCAGATGACGATGGTAATACTATCTGGTCAGTGCAAGCTGCAGATTAATGGCCTTCTTTTTTCTAAAGCTAAGCGGGAAAAATTAAGCAGATACAAAAATCCGGCACTTATGCCGGATTTTATATTTCGCCTACAACTAATAATTACCTAAGCAAGACAGGAAACAAATAGATCGCGCCCTGCAAGCAGGCAAAAGACATCAGCCCGGCCAGAATATCATCCAACATTATTCCCAAACCGCCATGCACGGTT
This sequence comes from Alteromonas sp. ABH2_165, assembly GCF_056159945.1. NCBI lineage: Bacteria > Pseudomonadati > Pseudomonadota > Gammaproteobacteria > Alteromonadales > Alteromonadaceae > Alteromonas > Alteromonas sp. ABH2_165. Next base: position 267,599 of record NZ_JBSWWF010000008.1, on the reverse strand, counting down.
TTATCCACTGGGCCGATTGGCCAGGGTTTGAGTATGTCGAAAATGCGGAACAGTACAAACCCTGCAATGACAGTCCACACTGTCAGCGGCACAAACATGAAGGTAAGTAGCATACCTGCCACTTCGTCCCATACAATAGAACCGTGGTCATGCACGCCCATATCGCTCGCGGTACGGCCACAGAACCAGATTCCAACGATGCAACTAACAAGGGTAGCGGTTAAGAAAATACTATCGCCTAACGGCGCGAGAAGAAGAATTAGCGGGATTGCCGCCAGTGAGCCGAAGGTACCAGGCATCAATGGAATAAGCCCTGAACCAAATCCCAGTGCACAGAAATGCACGGGATTTTTCATCGAAACTCGGGCGCGATACTCAGGTTGCATTAAAACTCGTGCTCGTAACCCACAGCATCAGGTAGTTCATAAGGTGCATCGTACAGCTTGAGGTCTACCTTGCCCTTTTGTCCGGTAACCTGGCCAATACAGGTCGCTTTTACACCAGTAGAAGCCAAAGAGGTTTCTAAATTCCCCCGCTGCTCCTCATTTACTGTGAAGACTAGCTCGTAGTCGTCACCAGCGGTTAACGCGTAGCGGTAAGCTTCCTGCGCACCCAGGCAATTAAATAATGGGGATGAAACCGGCAAACGGTCTACATGAACCAGGGCACCGCAGTTCGACGCTTTTAGTATATGGCCCAAATCAGACAGCAGGCCGTCAGAGACATCAATACAGGATGTGGCAGTGCGACGAATCGCCGTCCCCACTGCTACCCTCGGCGTAGGATACAAGTGACGCTTCACTAAAAACTCTTTATCCGCTTCTGATTTTGCCTCACGCTCGCCTTTCAGGATTTCGAGGCCAGCGCCGGCATCACCGGTGGTGCCGGTAACGTAAATCCAGTCGCCCGGTTTTGCACCACTGCGTTTTAGCGCGTTTTCAGGTGGAATAAAGCCCTGTGCAGTGATTGTCATCGCCAGTGGACCACGTACCGTATCACCGCCAATAAGCTGCACCGAATAGTAACGGGTTAGCTCGTAGAGGCCGTTGGCAAATTCTTCCATCCAAGCTTCATCAACATGTGACATCGATAAGGACAGAGAAATCCACGCGGGCTCGGCACCCATGGCCGCCAAATCACTCAAGTTCACCGCCACCGCTTTATAGGCAACAGAGCGCGCAGGTGCATCTTTAAGGAAATGAACGCCAGATACCAATGTGTCAGTGGTGATGGCTAATTGCTGATTTGCAGGTACAGACGTTACCGCACAGTCATCGCCGATGCCGACAAGTACGTCTTTTCGTTGATGCCCGCCATCTGCAAAATAGCGGCCAATGAGGTCAAATTCTTTCACGTAATACCGATTGATTCAGTGTCGTCGAATATCTACGGATTTCCCCGTAAATAGATCGCTGATTAACGTTCGTGCTGACGCAGGGTTTTTACTGCTTTATCCAGCGCGCCGTTAATGAATTTATGGCTTTCTTCGGCACCGAAAGACTTAGCAAGTTCAATCGATTCGTTGATAATTACGCGATAAGGCACGTCCATGCGCTCAGTCAGTTCATAGGTAGCAATACGCAGAACGGCTTTCTCGATAGGATCAAGCTCTTCCGGCAAGCGGCCAAGATACGGTTTGATTTTCGTATCCAGTGTTTCTACGTTCTCGACGACGCCGCGCAGAATGGCCTGAAAATACACCATATCAACCTTTTGCATGTCATTGCTGGTTGCCAGTGCAAGCTCAACCTGGGCAATGTCATTCTTACTCATCTGCCACGAGTAGATACCCTGCAGGGCGAGTTCTCTGGCTTTATGACGTGCGGATACTTTCACGTAACCCCCGATTAAAGATCGTTAAGGGCAGAAACAACGTTCACCATTTCCAGCGCGCCCAGTGCAGCTTCTGCACCTTTGTTGCCGGCTTTAGTGCCTGAACGTTCTATTGCCTGTTCGATTGAGTCTGTGGTGATTACACCGAAAGAGACCGGAATACCGTATTCTAAAGAAACTTGCGCCAGACCTTTGTTACACTCTCCAGCAACAAAATCAAAGTGCGGCGTACCTCCACGAATAACCGCGCCCAATGCGATGATGGCATCGAACTGGCCCTTTTCCGCGATTTTTTTAGCCGCTACAGGTAACTCATAAGCGCCTGGAACACGAACAAGCGTGATGTCGCCGTCGCTGACTTCGCCGTGACGCTCTAAGGTATCAAGTGCACCTTCCAGCAAGCTTTCTACAACAAAACTGTTAAAACGAGACACAACAATAGCGAATTTTTTGCCTGTCGCGCGAATGTTACCTTCAATTACCTGCATGGAATTCCACCCCTATGAAAAAACGGCGCGCAGTATAGCATAACTGCGCACAAACTGAATCGATTGTTCACGAAAGCAACGCGAACTTATGAATGAATATATTCGACAACGTCGAGCCCGAAACCTGACAATGCATGATACTTAACAGGCTTACTTAACAGGCGCATTTTCTTCACGCCTAATGTTGCCAGGATCTGACTTCCCACACCGACGGTGCGCGACGAGCCTGTCCACGTCTTGCCTTCTGGCTGTTCACCGCGGTCTTCCGCGGCAAACTGTCTAACCTGGCTTTCCAGATCTTCTTCTTTGCCTAGCAGCACCAAGACGCCACCTTCATCGGCAATCCGCTTCATCGCATCCTGCAGCGTCATCGTGCGGCTAATATTGCGGGTTGAGCCAAGCAAGTCACCCAATGTATTGTGCAGATGTACCCGAACGAGCGTGGGATCTTCTGGATTGATATCCCCTTTCTTCAATGCGAAATGGATTTGGTTATCAATCACATCTTTAAATGTATGCAATTCGAAATCGCCGTACTCCGTCGGCAAATGACACTGCGCGACTTTTTCGATGGTGGTTTCGTTAAGATTACGGTATTCAATCAAGTCGGCAATGGTGCCAATTTTAATATCGTACTTCTCGGCAAACTTTTCTAATTCAGGACGACGGGCCATGGTGCCGTCTTCATTTAGAATTTCAACAATCACCGCAGCCGGTTCGCAACCTGCTAATCGAGCCAGGTCAACACTGGCTTCGGTGTGCCCAGCGCGATTCAGCACACCACCGTCTTTCGCGATTAAAGGGAAAATATGTCCAGGTTGAACCACATCGGCAGCAACGGCATCTTTGCCAACAGCGGCAAGCACAGTTGTGGCACGATCAGCGGCAGAAATACCGGTGGTTACGCCACGCGCAGCTTCAATCGATACGGTAAATGCGGTGTGGAATTGAGCGCCGTTTTTATCGACCATTAATGGCAGGTTTAAACGTGCACAACGTTCCTGGGTCATAGGCAGACAAACCAAACCACGGGCGTGGGTTACCATAAAGTTAATCGCTTCTGGCGTTACATGCTCCGCCGCCATGATGATATCGCCTTCGTTTTCACGATCTTCGTCATCCATCAGAATGACCATTTTACCCTGACGGATATCTTCAATTATTTCTGCTGATGTGTTGAGTGCCATAATTTCACTTGTGTAGGGTTATTTTCTCAAAAAGCCATTTTCGGCAAGAAACGCCATACTGATGTCTTTTTTACTCGATTTCTCTGCCGCTTTCTCGCCCATCATCAACCGCTCCAGGTAGCGTGCTACCACGTCGACTTCCAGGTTGATCCGGCTACCGGCTTTATAAGTGCCAATCACCGTTTCTTGAAGCGTATGGGGAATAATCCACAGCATAAATTCGTTGCCGTCTACCTCATTGACTGTGAGGCTCACACCGTCGACAGTAATACTGCCTTTGTGGGCGATGTACTTAGCCAGATCAGTGGGGGCAGCAACCCAAATTTCAATATAGGTGGCGTGCTTAACAATACGTTTTACTTCGCCTACACCGTCTACGTGACCGGAAACAATATGACCACCGAAACGATCGGTAGGACGCATGGCCTTCTCAAGGTTTACGGTGCTACCTGGCTTATAATTGGCGAAGCCCGTGTACTTAATGGTTTCGGCTGAAACATCGGCGCAGTAGTAGTCTTGACCAAACTCGGTAACCGTTAAGCAAACGCCGTTTGTGGCAATGCTATCGCCTAACGCCACATCCGACATGTCGAGCTTCTCAGACGAAACGGTGAGTTTGATGTCCTCACCACGGTGGTCCAGTGAACGAATGGTTCCCAGAGCCTGGATAATACCGGTAAACATATCGGTTAGCCTCCTGGCTGAATTTAACTAATTATATCGTAGGTCAGGCGGATATCCGGGCCAATTTGCCTGACTTCGGTCAAAGAAAGTGATGGTGTCTGATCCAGCGCAGTGAAATCCTGCAAGGTAAGCATACTTTTCGCCTTATCGCCGAGTACTTTAGGGGCCTGATATACCACGAGCTGATCGACCTCTCCGGCAGCTAACAGTGCACCTGCGAGTCCAGGGCCAGCTTCCACCCAAACATCGTTAAGCTGGCGCTCACCCAATTTCATCATCAATTCATGTAAATCGATGTGATCGCCTTTCATTGAGATTGCCTGAGCCGGCACGTCAGTCTCTGGCGCTATGGGCTGCCCAGTAATGCGCAGTGTTTTATGACCGTCGGTAAACAACTGTAAATTGCTCGGTAAAGCATTATGAGAATCAATGACAACGCGCAGAGGCTGGCGCAGTGGCAATGCAGGATAGTCGGACAAATCGGCTTCGGCTTTTCTTACCAGCAAGCTGGGGTTATCAGCCAGCGCAGTACCAGAGCCGGTAAGCACTGCACAACTCTGCGCGCGCTGTAATTGCACATCGCGGCGGGCTTCAGAACCAGTGATCCACTGACTCACACCATTGGATAAGGCAATTTTACCATCGAGGCTAATGCCCATTTTTACGGTCACTCTTGGCTTACCGGTAACCATGCGCTTAATGAATCCCGGATTGAGCGCAGCGGACTCAGCGGCCAGTACGTCGGTAACCACGTCGATGCCGGCATCCTGCAAGCGCCGTATGCCATTACCACTCACTTGCGGATTTGGGTCGGTCATCGCCACCACCACCCGGCTCACGCCGGCATCGATGAGGGCATTGGCACAAGGAGGCGTGCGACCGAAATGGCTGCATGGCTCCAAAGTGACATACGCGGTGCCGCCACGGGCCTTTTCACCGGCTTCACGTAGCGCATGCACTTCAGCGTGTGGCGTCCCCGCCTGAACGTGAAAGCCCTGCCCGGCTAACTCACCTTTTGCATCGAGAACGATACACCCAACCCGAGGGTTCGGTGAGGTGGTGAAGCGGCCTTTTCGGGCCAGTTTGATGGCCTTAGCCATCCAGGTGTAATCGTCATTTACTGACGCAGATAATGAGCATGTCATAACAGCGGATTAGTCTCCCAGGCGGGCAATTTCCTCACCGAACTCGCGAATATCTTCAAACGAACGGTAGACAGAGGCAAAGCGTACATAAGCCACTTTATCCAGTTCTTTAAGGGCATCCATAATCAGATTACCCAGATATTCACTAGAGACTTCACGCTCTCCAGTAGCACGTAGGGCGGATTTCAGTGACAAAATCACTTCCTCAATACGCTCTGTACTCACCGGACGTTTTTCCAGTGCACGCTGCAGGCCTGCACGGAGTTTGTCTTCGTTAAACGGTTCCCGCGAACCGTCACGTTTAATCACACGGGGCATCACCAATTCTGCGCTCTCAAACGTAGTAAAACGTTCGTGACAGATCACGCATTCCCGGCGACGGCGCACCTGATGCCCTTCTGCCACCAGACGGGAATCGATAACTTTGGTTTCCTGAGCCGAACAAAACGGGCAAAACATGGGGAGTCCTTAAAACAACAAAACCGCCGGACAGGGTTGTCCGGCGGTTCTTAGTTTAACGCGAGGGGCTATTAACCGTAAACAGGGAATGCTTCACACAGTTTGATGGCTTCGCCTTTAACACGCTCAACAACACTTTCATCACCCATGTTGTCAAGAATGTCGCAAATCCAAGTAGCTACCTGTTTTGCTTCCTGCTCTTTAAAACCGCGACGGGTAATTGCCGGGCTACCAATACGCAGACCGCTGGTTACGAACGGAGAACGCGGATCATTTGGCACCGAGTTTTTGTTCACTGTGATGTTCGCGCGGCCAAGGGCAGCGTCGGCATCTTTACCAGTGATGTCTTTCTTGATCAGGTCAAGCAGGAACAGGTGGTTTTCAGTACCGCCGGAAACGATGTCGAAACCGCGCTCAAGCATCACTTCAACCATCGCTTTCGCGTTCTTAACAACCTGCTGCTGGTATGCTTTGAATTCAGGCTGCAGGGCTTCTTTGAATGCTACTGCTTTTGCAGCGATAACGTGACACAGAGGACCACCCTGGTTACCCGGGAATACTGAACTGTTTAGCTTTTTGTAAATATCTTCGTCGCCACAGGCAGACAGAATAAGACCACTGCGCGGGCCAGCCAGTGTTTTGTGCGTGGTGGTAGTTACCACGTGTGCGTGAGGCAGTGGGCTTGGGTAAACGCCAGCTGCAATCAGACCGGCAACGTGTGCCATGTCGACTAACAGGTACGCACCCACTTTGTCTGCGATTTCGCGGAAACGGGCCCAATCAACCACTTTAGAGTAAGCAGAGAAACCACCGATGATCAGCTTAGGCTTGTGCTCAAGCGCCAGAGCTTCAACCTGCTCGTAATCAATTTCGCCGGTTTCCTGATTCAGACCATACTGTACTGCATTGTACGTCTTACCAGAGAAGTTTACGTGTGAACCGTGAGTAAGGTGACCACCTTCAGATAGGCTCATACCTAATACGGTATCGCCAGCGTTGATCAGCGCCATGAACGCTGCCGCATTGGCCTGTGAACCTGCGTGCGGTTGTACGTTTGCGTATTCAGCACCAAACAGCTGCTTCGCACGGTCGATAGCTAATTGCTCAACCACGTCTACATGCTCACAACCACCGTAATAACGCTTACCAGGATAACCTTCAGCATATTTATTAGTCAGCTGTGAACCCTGTGCTTCCATGACTCGGGGGCTACAATAGTTCTCTGATGCGATGAGCTCGATGTGGTGCTCTTGACGCTCAGCTTCTTTCGCCATGGCATCTGCCAGTTCCGGATCGTAATCCGCAATAGTCATATCGCGAGGTAACATGAAGGCTCCTTACTCTGCGTATTTTTGGACTGCTATAAAATGAGGGGCATATTTTAGTCATTTTAGACGCTATGTATACTGCTTTGTTAGCATTAATCATAAGATCCGATGTGAAGAAAGTTTCACATCGGCATGGGGCATACAACCGGTGGGCTTTAGCAATTATTTATTTAACTGATATGAAAGTGGAATAAGCGGTTAACTCAGTTATTTTGTAAGGCAAATTCCACTGCCTTTTGCGCGTGAATGGCGGTGGTATCGAAAAGTGGCACTTCGGTATCGGCATCCGTGACTAACAAGCCGATTTCTGTACATCCGAGTATGACCGCTTCAGCGCCGTTAGCGCGGAGTAAATCGATAATACGTAAATACTCTGCTTTCGACGATGCTGAGATGTTTCCAAGGCACAATTCCTCATAAATAACGCGATGCACAATGTGGCGATCGACCTCTTCAGGTACGATAACATCCAGTCCATGAGTCCGCAGGCGCCCCGTGTAAAAATCCTGCTCCATGGTGAAAGCCGTGCCAAGCAAACCGACTTTTGCAACCTTGTCTGCCACCAGCCGTTCAGCCGTCGCATCGGCAATATGAATAAGCGGCAAATTCGTTGCCGCATTCACGGCATCTGCCACCTTGTGCATGGTGTTGGTACAAATAAGTAAGCATTCCGCGCCAGCAGACTTTAACTGACGCGCTCCGGCAGCCAGCAAGGCCCCGGCGGTTTCCCAGTCACCACGAGATTGGCATGCTTCAATTTCGGCAAAATCGACGCTCACCAACACTATTTTCGCTGAATGCAATCCTCCCAACGCTTGCTTCACGCCTTGGTTTATTGCTCGGTAATAGCCAACGGTACTTTCCCAGCTCATGCCGCCGAGTAACCCGATCGTCTTCATAATTGCCCCTTTAGAAAAACCGAACTGCAGATACAAAAACAGGCTCCTATGAGCCTGTTCAGTATAAGGTAGACCTTACTGGCCCCCTTTTTCCAGTGCTTTAACCCGGTTAAACAGGTCGTCTATCTGTCGGCCTCGCACAGTAACCTTGCGCCAATCGCGGTTCTTCATCGCTGGCTGACCAGAGGAATACACGCCGGGTTCTGTGATGTCCTGCACGATCATGGTGTAGCCGGTAACCTGCACATTATCGCAAATAGAAATATGACCGTTGATGCCTACGCCACCGCCGATGATCACGTATTTACCGATATGACAACTTCCGGCGATGCCGGTGGCACCGCAGATACAGGAATGGTCGTCAATGATACAGTTATGACCCACCTGTACCTGGTTATCGATAATCACATTCTTACCAATAATGGTGTCTTCCATGGCGCCACGGTCGATACTGCTGGAAGCACCAATTTGCGCATCGTCGCCAATGCGGACACTGCCGGTTTGTGGAATTGGGATCCAGGTGCCTTTGTCGTTGGCATAACCGAATCCTGATGCGCCAATAACCGTTTGGCTGTGAATGGTAACGCGCTTACCAATATTAACTTCATGATAAATGGTCACATTCGGATAAATGGTGGTGTCTTCACCAATTTTCGCACCTTTACCGATAACGGTATTTGCGCCAATAGTGACGTTGTCGCCCAGCACCACGTTGTCTTCAATAATCACATTGTGACCTAATGACACATTGGTGCCCAATGTGGCAGACGACGCCACTACCGCCGAGGCAGCAATACCTGTAGCGACAACTGGCGTGGTATCGAACAACTGCGCGATGCGCGCAAAGGCAGCGTGCGGATTACCATGAATGAGTGCCGGTACCGGGCATTCGTCTGCGGCTTTATCATGAATGATTACCGCACCGGCCTTGGTTTCGGCCAACTGAGACTTGTATTTTACATTGGTGAGAAAAGAAATTTGATGGCTTTCTGAGCCAGCCAGTGTACCAACACCACTGATTTTCACTTCTGCGGCATTTCCCTGACCGCCCACCTGACCACCTACGTGCTCAGCCAGTTCGGCAAGAGTATATGTGTGCTTTTTTTGTGCTGTCATGCGCAAATCCTGTTCGGAAATTTTGTGTGTATGCTACTGTAAAATATCACTCTCGTCCTGACCCTTATCACTAAAATCCGTTGGTTTAACAACTATGCGGATATTTTTCCGCCAATTGCCAAAATCGTTACCGGCTTCACTGGTCAGATCCACGGGAAAACGAGTACAATACGGTTAATTCATTTAAGGACACTGTTACGAGTATGTCTCAATACGTATATTCTATGCATCGGGTTGGCAAAATTGTGCCACCCAACCGTCATATCTTAAAAGATATCTCTTTAAGCTTTTTTCCTGGCGCTAAAATCGGCGTACTCGGTCTGAATGGTGCGGGTAAATCCACCCTGCTGCGCATTATGGCTGGTGTGGACACCGAAATTGAGGGCGAAGCCCGCCCACAGCCGGGTATCAATATCGGTTACCTCCCTCAAGAACCGAAGCTGGACGAAACCAAAGACGTACGCGGCAACATCGAAGAAGCGGTTGCTGACGTAAAACACGCCCTTACCCGTCTAGACGAAGTGTATGCCGCCTATGCCGAAGCTGACGCCGATTTCGATGCGTTGGCTAAAGAGCAAGGTGAACTGGAAGCCATCATTCAGGCTAAAGATGGTCACAACCTGGATAACGCATTAGAACGTGCCGCCGACGCCCTGCGTCTGCCACCGTGGGATGCCGATGTGTCTAAATTATCAGGTGGTGAGCGTCGCCGTGTTGCGCTGTGTCGTCTGTTGCTTGAAAAGCCAGACATGCTGCTGCTTGACGAACCGACTAACCACCTAGACGCCGAATCTGTTGCCTGGCTGGAACGCTTCCTTCACGACTATGAAGGTACCGTAGTAGCCATTACCCACGACCGTTATTTCCTTGATAACGTGGCAGGCTGGATTTTGGAACTCGACCGTGGTCACGGTATTCCTTGGGAAGGTAACTATTCTTCTTGGCTGGAACAGAAAGAAGCCCGCCTTGCCCAGGAAGAACGCACTGAAAATGCCCGCGTGAAATCGATGAAGCAGGAACTGGAATGGGTACGCTCGAACCCGAAAGGCCGTCATGCTAAATCGAAAGCCCGTATGGCCCGTTTTGAAGAAATGTCCACCTCTGATTACCAGAAGCGTAATGAAACCAACGAACTGTTTATTCCACCTGGCGAACGTCTGGGCGATAAAGTCATTGAAGTGAAGCACCTGAAGAAAGCTTACGGTGACCGCATACTTATCGATGACATGGACTTCGTGGTACCGAAAGGCGCTATCGTGGGTATTATCGGACCGAACGGTGCGGGTAAATCGACCCTGTTTAAAATGATTTCAGGTCAGGAACAACCTGACGAAGGTGAAGTCGTAATTGGTGATACCGTTCATCTTGCCAGCGTGGAACAGTTCCGTGACCACATGAACGACAAAAACACCGTGTGGAAGGAAATTTCTGACGACTCGGACATTATCCGCATCGGTAACTTTGAAATTAATAGCCGCGCTTACTGCAGCCGCTTTAACTTCCGTGGCAGCGATCAGCAAAAATTCATTGGCGATCTGTCCGGTGGTGAGCGTAACCGTGTTCACTTGGCCAAACTACTGAAAGCCGGTGGCAACGTACTGCTGCTCGATGAACCTACCAACGACCTCGACGTGGAAACCCTGCGTGCACTGGAAAATGCGTTATTGGAATTCCCAGGCTGTGCCATGGTTATTTCGCACGATCGCTGGTTCCTCGACCGCGTAGCTACCCACATCATTGACTATCGTGATGAAGGTAAAGTTAACTTCTTTGAAGGTAACTACACCGATTACGAAACCTGGCTGAAAGAAAACTTCGGACAAGACGTTGTAGAGCCCCACCGCTTGAAATACAAGCGAATGGCGAAGAAATAATCATCGAACCCCGCGTCATGCGGGGTTTTTATTATCTATTTCGTGCTTTTACCCATTGGGTTTGATAAATTTTACCTATCAGGTTGACCTTACCCTTTTGTTTATACTAATAATTAGGGGTAAGCATGTGGGAAGGATAACGTGGATAAACGCCAGTTCCAGCGAGTTGATTTGAAAGTACCGGGAGAATTAAGCCTTCACGGTAATAGCATACCCGTCACAATTGAAGATGTTTCCCTGCAAGGGTTGAGGCTAAGCGCGGCCGAAGCCATGCTGGAAATGTTGCCCTTTGACAGCCATGACCCCTACACGGTTGTGTTCAAAGCCAACCCCGACAGTCCATTAATTACGCTTTATCTTCAGCAGCTTTATCGCCAGTCTCAGGGCAATTCTGATCTGATATTTATCGGCTGTAAGGTCGACCATGTCGAGGTGGAATGCCTGGCTGAATTGCGCACACTGATTAATTTAAACAGTGGCGATCCTGGTCTGAGTGAACAGGATCTTAATGCTCTTATTGATGCTGTGTATAAAAAAGACGCGTAGCACTACTGTTCGCTAACGGCTTCTAATGCATCTGAGAGTTGACTCACCGGAACTACGATCAATCCCGGGATAGGTTGCTTCGGCGCATTGGCTTTAGGCACAATAGCCCGCTTAAAGCCATGTTTAGCCGCTTCAGTAATACGCTCAGTGCCATTGGGCACCGGGCGAATTTCCCCAGCCAGCCCAACTTCGCCAAACACAATCAAATCCCGCGGTAATGAACGGTTGCGGAAACTGCTCACCATAGCCAGCAGTAGCGCTAAATCAGCACCCGTTTCACCAATTTTCACACCGCCCACCACGTTCACGAACACATCCTGGTCGTTCATCTGCACATTGCCGTGGCGATGCAGCACCGCCAGTAGCATGGCCAGGCGGTTCTGTTCCAATCCCACGGCAATTCGCCGGGGATTTGCCATCTGGGAATAATCCACCAGCGCCTGAATTTCTACCAGTAGCGGCCGCGTCCCTTCCCACACCACCATGACGCTGGAACCCGGTGCCTGATTTTCACCGCGGCTGAGGAAGATTGCCGAAGGGTTATTCACTTCTTTTAAACCCCGCTCGGTCATGCCGAACACGCCCAGCTCGTTCACCGCACCAAAGCGATTTTTGTGGCTGCGCAAGGTTCTAAATCGCCCATCACTTTCCCCTTCCAGCATCATAGAACAGTCGATACAGTGTTCTAACACCTTGGGGCCAGCCAAGTTGCCGTCTTTGGTAACATGACCAACGATAAACATGGCTATATGATTCTGCTTAGCAAAGCGGGTCAGGTAGGCGGCACTTTCACGTACCTGCGACACACTGCCCGGCGCAGACTGCACATCTGACACATTCATTACCTGGATGGAATCGATAACCATGATCTTCGGTTGCTGAGTGAGTGCCAGCTCGCAGATGGTTTCCACATTAGTTTCTGCTAGCATCATCAACTTGTCAGTAGGCAGATTCAAACGCTGAGCCCGCAGCGCAACCTGCTGCAGCGATTCCTCACCGGTGACATACAAGGCGCTTTTCTCTTTTGCCAGTTCGCACATAACCTGAAGCAGCAATGTACTTTTACCTGCCCCGGGAGAGCCACCAATCAGCATGGCAGCGCCAGGAACAATGCCGCCCCCGAGCACCCGGTCCAGCTCTTTGAAACCTGAGCTAAATCGCGGCAATGCCTCTAAATCAATGGCATTGAGAGGCTCTATTCGCGCGTTGGTTTGTCCTGCATAGCCACTTAATCCGGCTTTGGGCGTTTTTGCTGGAGAGACGACAAATTCAGAAATGGTGTTCCAGGATTTGCAGTCACTGCACTGCCCCTGCCAACGCGGAAATTCAGCGCCACAATCGGAACATACGTATGCGGTTTTTCGTTTAGCCATAGTGATAGTTGAGTAAAGATGTAACAAAACAGTGGTATTTGCCGCTATTCTACCGTTAATATCTGTGGTCCGCACACCGGAAAAATAATAAAGGATAAGCTTCCGGTCTTAATTTAAGTTGTAGTTACCTGCAATGCTGCCGATAAAGACAGATGATGTTGGCAGCCAGATAAGATTAGTCGGTGAAATGGAAAAAGAACTTCAGCAATTTGCAGATGTCATTGAGCAATTGAAACCGTCTGTCGGGCGTCCGGAATTTAATCAGGTTCTGAGCCAACTTACCCGTGAGCTTCCTTCAGAAAAGCGCTTCTTGATTAAGATGGAGCTCAAACGGTTGGCCAAGCCCTGCCTTCGCGCCATTGACTTACGAGGCCAGGTTGACGGCGATTGCCGACTGTTCGAATTTCGCGATCGAAAACACTACTTGGACGACGTAGCCATTGACGTGTTTAAACGTCAAGTCAAAGTATACGGCAACTACACGTTTGGCGTTTACGAAGCGGTGATGAAAACCGAAAACAATTTTCGGGTTATGCGCGACCGGGCCGAAGCAGCCCGCTCTGAAGAAAAAAACACCCCTGAATCTAACCAAGAAAATCTACCAAACCACATTATTCCCGTCGTAAATTTGTTGGCGTACCATCATCGTAATCATGAAAGGATGAACTTTGCGGTTGCGTTAGACATTGAAGATGAACATCACAATTTCTTCAAAGGCACGAGTGTAGACATTTCAATAGAAGGGCTTCGACTTAAGCTTCCTAACGAATATGCCTTTACTTCTGGTCAGCCATTGCAAATCCATTTCCGCGGATTTGAAGATGAATTTGCTATGGACAACCGAAATGGCATTCATTATCACGTTATCACTACCAAATTTGAGCGCGGTAATTTCTATTTAATTTTAAAAAGAAACACAGATTTCCCAGCACCGTCATTTGATAAATTTCTAAATAACTTTATCCACGGAAACAAGCGGCGGTATAAGGTAAATCTAAATAACACCGTTGAAGCGATTATCAATAAAACGGCTGAGCAATATATTTCACCTTGTAGCCCATCTTTGCCCATTTTTATTGATGAGCAAGACAATCATCTGCTACCCCGCTACGCCATGCTCAACAGTACAAACAAGGAAATTCTGGACTACTGGAAAGATGAAAAAGATGATGTGAAGTTGGGTTATATGCTCAAGCCCTCGCGTCTGGCCTGGTTGCAGAAGCAGTCGACAACCCAAGCGGAAATGTACATTTACTGCTTTACTCACTTAAAAGATGGCGCAGTGTATTTCTATTCTGCTTCCAATTTAGAGCTTGAACAAAATGACAAACTCAAGGCCCTCTATATTGGCTTTGGCTCTCGGAAAGTCAGTTGGCGGGTGTTCAAACTCACCTTGTCCTCGATGACACCCGACGAGGCTTATGCCCCGCTATCCATTCCCGATAGTGCCGCTAACGCAGCGAAAAAACAAAATTCGCCACCGTCGGCTCGACTAATGGCAAGACTCAAAAACCTCAAGTATATTGTCCATATCACTGATGTGACCTCCCTTTCTGGCCAGCGGCAATATGCCTCACGCAAATTCGACAGAAAGAACCTTGGTGGATTACGTGTTTTTGGTCACCCCAGAAACAAAGCGCCCATAGCCGTTAAACCCTACCGCTATCGTTTTTCCGAACAGCGAATGGAGACGCGCTACATTCTGCGTTCACCTATCGAATTGACGGGCTTCGATGACAGCTTCCATAGCACAGGCATTTCTGAAGACATTTCCATATCTGGCTTGCGCCTTGAAATTTCTCCTGAGTTTGCGGGGGATGCTGGGAGTATGGTGAAAGTACAATTTCCTCGCCTGTCCGCGAAGTCAGCTACGGTCAGTATGAACTATGAAGTGATTCATCATAATGCCGACCGCAATATTCTGCATTTGAAAGCCGTAGAAGGCGAAGCCGGCGCAGCGGCACGGCAATTCTTCAATACACTCATAAAACAAAACAAGCAGTCATTGAAAACCTATCCTGAAGAAGAGGAAACCCCAGGGATTGGTCATGCGCTTCGCTGTATTAATGCGCGTCACACGCCTAATTTTGCTTTCTTGCTGGCTAAAACCGGTGTGAGATACGAACCTGATACGGCAGTCTATCAAAACAAAGGGACCGTGCCTTGTCACTTACTCTCCCATGCTGCGTCGCAAAACAGCGTTAATATTGAGTTCCTATACCGGGACAGACAACAAGAATCGCCGCTTATAGCAAGCAGTATAAAGACGTTGAAAATCGACCATCAGTTAGTAAGAGAAGAGTTATTGGTTGCGTATGACCCTACAGCGAAAAAGATTGGCCAGGCAGTAATACCCAAGCTTGATAAGCAGTTTGCTAACGATGAGAGTAAGAAAGCATTTATTTCAGAGGCGATTTCAAAAGGGCATTTTGTTGCGTTTCAGGTGTTAATTACGCTTACAGGTAAGCCCGATTTGGCCATGCTGCAAGCTGAATTAAATTATGTCAGCACCTATGCTTTGCACCGCGCAAAAGAGTTAGAAGAAAAAATCTGGTCTATGGGTGCGTCAGTGCATTTAATCGACATGACCCAGGAAGTACTCATGCGTTTCGGGTATGACCAAGCCACGATTGCGCGTAATAGCCAGGTTGTAAAAGCCAACGAGGCAACAAACCGCATTCAAAAAATGTTGAATTGACTCAGGTAAAAGGGTGACTCGCGTTCCCGCTATCACCCTCCGTACTTTACGAATAATTCTTTTGCGACTTATAGTACTGCGAATCGCATTTCTGCAACGCGTACCTTGACTAAAAACCCATTATTTGAGTAAATAAAGCATGCCTTGTAAGCCACTGTAACGAATAGCAGTATCGGCTTTTTCACGTACTAACGGCTTAGCATGACAAGCAACACCCAATGCGGCTTTAGCCATCATCACTAAATCGTTAGCACCGTCGCCCATCGCCACCGTTTGCGACATGGGAATTTGCCATTCATCTGCCAGCGACGCCACTGTGCGTGCTTTAACGTCGGCGTCAACGATTTCACCCACCACTTCTCCGGCTAACACGTCGCCGTCAACTTTTAACGTATTCGAGTAAGCCGCATCTAAACCAAGGCGCTCCTTCACATAGTCAGCGAAGTAAGTAAAGCCGCCAGAGGCAATAGCAATTTTCCAGCCATGGGCTTTTAATTCTGTAATGAGCGGTACAACGCCTGGCATCAGTGGAATGCTGTCACGAATTTGCGCGAGCTGTGCAACTGGCACCCCTTTTAAGCAAGCCACTCGGGAAATCAGACTTTCGCTGAATGCCAATTCACCGCGCATGGCCCGTGCAGTTACTTCTGCGACTTTTTCACCCAGTCCCGCTAGTTTGGCGATTTCATCGATACATTCAATTTGGATAATAGTGCTGTCCATGTCCATCACTAACAAACCCGGTTGAGCAAGTTCTGGTTGATTATGCTGTACAACAATATCGACATAATACTGGGCGGCAATAGCTTCCAACTGCGGCTCCAATGCAGATTCATCTAACACCGTTACCGGTGCTTTTACCACCACTTCATGAAACTTACCGCTAAGCGGATGCAGGGTAAAACCGTGAAGATCACAAGTTCCTTCCAACGCTTGAGTAATACCTGCCAGTTGGCCAAGGGTAAGCGCCGGGGCATACACGGTTAACACTGCGTCTGTCGCAGCTTCACTGCCACTTGCAGCCTGCCACTGCGAATCTTTAAACACCACGCCATCTGGTTGTGCGCTGAATAACGCCAGCAAGCCTTGCTGACTATGTAATGAAGAAACCGTTAACACGCTCAAAATAAAATCCTGCCAATAAAAGTATGCGTATCCTAGCGAATTCATCGACAAGGTAAAACAGCCTTTTATGAATAGATTATGCCCAGGAACCGAAAACCGGTATCATGAACACAAACCGTTAAGCTTTTTGAATATGACTGATAAATACGCGGCATGGAAAACGCCCGCCCTAGAGAAAACGCATTGGTTTGCATGGCTGCAAAAGCGAAACGTGCACTTGATAACGGTTGTTCTGCTAATAACAGCTGCGATCACGCTGGCTGTGTTTCAGAAACGTGATTCACAGCAGTCGCTGGAACTGGCCGCTTCTGCACCGGTAGATGTATTAGCCGAACAGTATAGGTTACTGCTGGCGGATGCAGCGGAGATGCGGCAGCAGGAAAAAATTAACAGCCATCTCGCCAGACTGGTAAAATCTCATATTATCCACCGGGCTGCTGTTTTTGACCTTGAAGGTAATATGCTTGGCAGTGCAGTAAGTGAACCTTCATACGTTGAAAAACAGGACCCAGCTAAGTTCGAAGACTCTGTAAGAATGGTATCGATTAATAATAAGCAACAGGTGCAAACCGCTTTGTTGCAATTAGTCATTGATAACAACGCACTGCTTAAGGCCCAGCGACAACTTACCTCCTCGGCATTTAGTTTTCACGCTGGTCTGCTGTTCTTCGGTGTGATTACCGGCGCAGCACTGACTCTGCTGTCATGGCGATATCGCTTTTTGTTGCTTAATAAAATTCGCTAGCGCCAGTACTCTGGCAAAGCTCGTACACTCTGCATTCTATTTTTCTACCTCAGCCCGTTACAGTGCATAAACCCTCCAGGCTGGAATCCCTGCCCTCCTGTTAAACAAATTTAACCTTGATTAGGCCTTATTCGCGGCCTTCTGAGTAATCTCTGCAGGTTTACCCGTAGTAGAAATTGGTGTTAGCGGTTGTTTAAGCAACCTGACCCTACCGCTAACGCCACTGAGCATGCTCCCGGCATGCAAAAGCTTCGGGTCATTGCATATCAGCCAGATAATACATTCTCACTTGCCACACGGGGAAATCATGATTGACACATTAAACATTATTGCAATGGTACTCACTATCGCGCTGGGGTTAGTCGGGTTTCTCGCTCCCCGCTATACCATGGATAAACTCGGTCTCAAAACAGATGGCAGCAATATGGGCTACACGGAAATTCGGGCGGCAAATGGCGCGTTATTTATCGGCGCGGGGGTCGGTGCAATCTTGCTTTCTATCCCTGAAGCTTATGCGATGGTTGGCTTTTTATATGCTGGCGCTGCTGTTGGCAGAATTTCGGGTATCTTTGGCAACAAAGCGGGATCTAAACAAAGCTGGGGATATTTTACTGCTGAAGCTGCCCTGGCGGTTTACCTGCTGATAGCCAACCTCTGAGCTCTTAATTTAATTCACCTTTTTTGATTCAGGGAGACATTTATGAAATCTATTATAGTTACAGGCGCTTCATCAGGACTCGGTGAATCTATCTCTATCCGGTTTGCGCAGGAGGGATGGTTAGTGTTTGCAGGTGTGCGCAATGAAGATGATGCGCAAAACCTTAAGGAAAAAGAAGCGAGTATCCAGCCCCTGTTTCTGGACGTATCCAAGCCGGAGCAAATCAGTTCAGCCGTGGATGCAGTTTCAGAGCAGCTAGCAGGTCACACCCTCAACGGACTGGTTAACAATGCTGGTATAGCTAAAATTGCCCCGTTGGCGTTACAGGATATCGATGAGTTTATACAGCATTTTGAAGTGAACGCATTCGGCGGGCTGCGAATGGCCCAGGCCTTTTTACCACTTCTGGGTACCAATGAGTCATTGGACGGGGCCCCCGGACGCATTGTTAATATTACCAGTGTAGGTGGGGAGCTGCCGTCTCCGTTTCTGGGCGCTTACACTGCCAGCAAACACGCCATGGAGAGTATTACCGATAGTTTGCGCCGCGAGCTGTTGGTATACGGTATAGACTCAATATCAATTGGTCCAGGCAGCGTTAAAACTCCAATATGGAAAAAAGCAAAGGAAGCGGATGCTGCCGGGCAATATAAAGGGACCGCCTGGGAAGATTCAATTAAGACCTTCCTCGACGTAATGATAGAAGGAGGCGAAGACGGGCTCGAAACCGACTACATCGCCGACGTGGTTTACGAGGCAATGACCGCAGAAAAGCCTAAAGCACGCTATGCTCCGGTGCCGAACAAGCTGGTTAACTATACCCTACCTACCATGCTACCAGAGCGAATGGTTGATAAAATACTCGCGAAAAAATTTGATATTAAAGAAAACAGCTAGTGGAGTGCTGCGAAAGCTAAGCATTTACTTTGTCCGGCTGCTGACTTTTCGGCAGCCGTGGTGCTCTCCAATGTCGTTAGATGAATATTCTTATTATTCAGTTGTGCAATCGACTTTGATAATGTTTAAATAACAACCAACACCTCTTTGAGAAAGGAGCTTGGTATGAAAGTTGTCAACATAGTTTACTTAGTTGCAGTGTTTCTTCCCGTCCTGCCGGCAGCGGCCCTCCCAGAGCAGGATGCTCCACCGCCTTCCAGTAGCATAGCCCGCGAAGTCACCGGTAATGAGCTCAGCTACGACAGTATGATCAACAGCCATAATCAGCTTAAGTGTCTTTACGGCTACGCAGCAGAGAAAACCGGCGATCACGCTGCAGCCCTGGCAATCTTTAATGACTGCATCGAACGTTTCGACAGCGTTTACGCCATGATTTGGCTTGCACAGATGTATGAAACCGGTGTGGCGGTACAAAAGGATCTAGCGAAAGCCACGGCACTGATGAAGCGTGGCGCCAACACCAATGACGCCGCGGGCTATTCCAGTTTGGCGAAATATCACTATGGTGTCGCGCTGATTGAGGGCCGAGGTGTAATGGCCGATCGTCAGCAGGGTATTGCCTGGCTGAAAAAAGCCAGTCTCGAAGGAGTGACTGATGCCGATGAATACCTTACCAGTATGGATATGAAGCCTTCTGGTCAGGGCTGAGTAAACAACTGCCTGAAATGCGTGTTTGTGCGGGCGCTGATAATTTCCGGCGAGGTATAAAAGGCTTCGGCTAATATGCCTACCACATTTACCAGCCTAGCCGGCTCGTTGCGCTGCCCCTGGTAGCCATAAACGGGCATATCAGGGGTATCGGTCTCAAGCAGAATATTATCTAACCCTACTTCCACCACCGCGTTTAACGTCTTTTGCCCTCTGGGATAAGTGACAGTGCCACCAACCCCAAGTTTAAACCCTAAATCAATATACTGCTTTGCCACTTGCGCGTTGCCAGAGAAAGCGTGGACGACACCACCATGGGTAAAGCCTGACTGTTTGATGAGTGCAGGTAGACGGTGATGGGTTTTAAGGTGATGAAGGATTACCGGAAGTTTATATTGCTTAGCGACATCTATTTGTGCCAGTAACCACGTTTCCTGCTCCGCAAGAGGTAATTCGATGGTGGCATCAAGGCCGATTTCTCCAATGCCGCAAACCCTTTCACGGTGTGTTGCGACCATTTGCTGCAAATCAGACAGAGCATCATCCAATGTGCCATGAATGAACCAAGGATGAATGCCGAAAGCCAGATAGATATTTGAATATTTGGCCTGAATGTCGAGCTGTTTTTGCCAGCCCGCGGGCGTGGTACCCGGAATTAAAAAACCACTGACGCCCGCTTCTTTCGCCCGTTGAAGTACATCATCAAGATCGTCATCAAAGGCGGGTAAATCCAGGTGACAGTGGCTGTCTATCATAAGTAGAAGCTACGGCATTAAGCGCTGCGTGGTCCAGTTGCCGTCTGCGGTTTTATTGTATTCAAAACGATCGTGCAGACGGTCTTCCCCACCCTGCCAGAACTCTATCTGGTGCGGTTCAACACGGAAACCACCCCAGAAATCCGGTACCGGCAGTGCTTTGTTAGCGAACTTATCTTTAAGCTGCTTAAACTGCGTCATAAGCAGCTCGCGGGTTGCAATAGGCTGACTCTGACGAGAGGCATAAGCCGCGAGCTGACTGTCTTTAGGACGAGAGAAGAAGTACTTTGCATTCTCAGTGGTAGACAGTTTATGCGCGGTGCCACAAACGCGTACCTGGCGTTCCATAAAAAACCAAGGAAAATGCAGAGAGATTTTGTTGTTTTGCGACAACTCTTGCGCCTTGCGACTACCAAGGTTGGTGTAAAACAGGAATCCATCCTCACTAACATCTTTTAGCAATACAATGCGCTGCGATGGCTGGCCTGATGGGTCTACCGTGGCCACTGTCATTGCAGTGGGGTCCGGACTGTCTGACTGAATGGCATCATCTAACCATTTACGAAACAACGCGATAGGATGCCCAGTGAGCTCCTGCTCAGTTAAATGCGCATTTGAATATTGCCGACGAATATCAGAAAGAGACATTTTACCTCCACAACATGGTAAGACGGATCACTTAGTCGTCGCCGTAGCCCAGTGAACGTAAGGCGCGATCATCATCAGCCCAACCCTGTTTCACTTTCACCCACAGCTCAAGGAAAACCTTATTATCAAACAGGTTCTCCATATCTTTACGGGCCTGCTCGCCAATGGTTTTAATATGGTTGCCGGCTTTACCAATAACCATACGTTTTTGGCTATCGCGTTCTACCAGAATAAGACCATTAATTCGGTATACACCATTTTCCATGAGTTTGAATTGCTCTATCTCAACCGTGGTGGAATAAGGCAGTTCATCACCGGTGAATCGCATCAGTTTTTCGCGGATAATTTCCGCTGCCATAAAGCGACTGGAGCGATCAGTAATGTAATCTTCAGGATAATAGAACTCGCTCGGCGGCAAAGACTTCTGCACCATTTCACGCAGTGCATCTACTTGTTTGCCGTTTTTTGCACTTACCGGAAAAATATGGTCGAACTCATGTTTTTCAGACAGCATTTGGATTTGATCAATCAACGACGCTTTGTCTTCGACTTTATCTACTTTATTGATAACGAGGTAACAAGGCAGGCGACTGTTTTTCACTTTCGTCAGCACCATCTCGTCTTCTTCAGTCCAGCGAGTCCCTTCCACCACAAACAGCACCAACCCAACCTCAGCCAATGAGCTGGAAGCGGCACGGTTCATGTAACGGTTGATGGCTTTTTTCTCGTCTTGGTGAAGCCCTGGCGTATCAACGTAAATGGTCTGATAAGCTTCTTCGCTATCAATGCCCAAAATACGGTGACGGGTCGTTTGCGGTTTACGCGAGGTAATACTGACCTTTTGACCCAAAATACGATTCAGTAGTGTGGATTTACCCACATTTGGACGGCCGACAATGGCAACCAATCCGCAATAGGTTTCGACATCATCATTCAGATGCATGTTCAAGCTTCTCCAATGTCTCTTTAGCAGCCTGTTGTTCTGCTTTGCGGCGGCTATTCCCCACACCAAAAACCGGTGCATCCAATCGCGCTACGGTGCAACTGACTTCAAAGGTTTGTGCGTGGTCCTTACCGCTAATGGTCACCACTTCGTAAACCGGTAACGGCTCACGGCGGGACTGGAGGTACTCCTGTAACCGGGTTTTGCTGTCCTTAGGATGTTCATTCGGATCAAGGCGATCGATACGGTCTGACCATAAACGCAGAATAACACCGCGTACGGTGTCGATACCGTCATCTAAATAAATTGCGCCGAGAATGGCTTCTACGGCATCAGCGAGAATAGAGCTTCGACGGTGACCGCCACTTTTCAGCTCCCCTTGGCCCAGTTTGAGCAGTTCGCCGACGCCGGCTTCTTTTGCCATTTCTGCCAGGGTGTCACCTTTTACCAGTGTGGAACGCATGCGAGTGAGCTTGCCTTCTGGCACCGTGGGAAAGCGGGCAAATAAGGCGTCGGCGACAACCATGCCCAATACTGCGTCACCTAAAAACTCCAGGCGCTCGTTGTGCTTTTTTGCCGCACTGCGGTGCGTGAGCGCCTGCTCTAATAACCCTTCGTCCTTAAAACGATAGTCGAGTAACTTCGACAACCGTGCGTATCTGTCGATACCCTGCATTACTCAATGCCACCTACACGGTTGAAACGGACGCCGGTAGGAACCCAACCCGGCAGGAAGCTGTCTGCAGAACGTTCAAATTCAAAGCTGATCCAGATGGCTACCGCTTTACCAACCAGGTTGTCGTCGGGTACAAAGCCCCAGAAACGGCTGTCACGGCTGTTTTCGCGGTTATCACCCATCACGAAATATTCGCCTTGCGGCACAATCCACTCGTTGCTACGGGTACCTGGTTGTGTATAGAAATTTGAAGCAGGAATACTGCGACCCGGATTACGCAAAATATCGTGAGTCACATCGCCCAGTTGCTCGGTGTAGCGAAGCAGCGGCACCATATCCTGAACAAATTCACCGCGCTCCTGAAACTCCAGTGGAACCGGCTCCATTTCAGGGCAGTCACTGCCGCTTTCGCAGTAAGGCTTAATAAAAACCTGTTTGTTCTGATAAACGATAGTGTCACCCGGCAGACCAATCACACGCTTGATGTAATCAACATTGGTGTCTTCAGGATATTTAAACACCACCACATCGCCCCGCTCAGGCTCGCCGGTTTCGATAAATTTGTTTCGCAGCACCGGATCTTTCAAACCGTAAGCAAACTTTTCTACCAGAATGAAATCGCCCACCAACAGAGTTGGCATCATTGAGCCCGACGGTATTTGAAATGGCTCATACAAGAACGAGCGCAGCACCAATACAAAGGCGATAACAGGAAAAATCTGTTGAGATGTATCTACTAACCACGGCAATTCGGCTTGCTGGCCTGTCGCAGACGATGCAGCTTCTGTACCTTGTACAGACTTCTGCTTCCTTGCCGGTGCCCATAACAAACTATCGAGAAGCCAGATGAGACCGGTGGCTACCGTCAGGATAACCAACAAAATCGAAAAATAATTTGCCATTACTTACCTACCTTGAGAACAGCGAGGAACGCATCCTGAGGTAACTCAACGTTACCTACCTGTTTCATGCGCTTCTTCCCTTCTTTTTGTTTTTGCAGCAGCTTTTTCTTACGACTTACGTCACCGCCGTAGCACTTGGCGATTACGTTCTTACGCAGTTGTTTCACTGTGCTTCGTGCAATAATATGGTTACCGATTGCCGCCTGAATGGCGATATCAAACATCTGACGAGGAATGAGTTCACGCAGCTTTTCCACCAGTTCACGGCCACGGCCCTGACTGTTTTCGCGGTGCGTGATCATCGCCAGCGCATCAACACGCTCACCGTTAATCAATACATCCACCCGCACCATGTCTGATTCTTGGAACTTCTTGAAGTTGTAATCCAGTGAAGCAAAGCCCCGGCTAGTTGACTTAAGACGGTCGAAGAAATCCATCACCACTTCAGCCATCGGCAGTTCATAGGTTACCGCGACCTGCTTACCGTGATAAGCCATGTTGGTCTGCACACCACGCTTCTCAACGCAAAGTGTGATGACATTACCCAGGAATTCCTGCGGAACCAGAATATTGGCCTCAACTACCGGTTCGTGAATTTCAGCAATTTCATTTACGGCTGGTAGCTTAGACGGGTTGTCCACTTGCACCGTTTCACCCTTGGTAGTAACCACTTCATAGATTACTGTGGGTGCGGTAGTGATAAGATCCAGATTGTACTCGCGTTCAAGACGCTCCTGAATAATCTCCATGTGCAGCATGCCCAGGAAACCAATACGGAAACCAAAGCCCAGTGCGGCAGAACTCTCTGGTTCGAAGAACAAAGAGGCATCATTCAGGCTGAGTTTATCCAGCGCATCACGGAAATCTTCGTAGTCGTCTGAACTGACCGGGAACACACCGGCATAAACCTGCGGCTTGATTTTCTTGAAGCCCGGCAAGGCTTTTTCAGCAGGAGCACGGGCCAGCGTGATGGTATCGCCCACCGGCGCGCCGTGAATTTCTTTGATACCCGCAATAATG
The DNA here is from genome assembly GCF_056159945.1 of Alteromonas sp. ABH2_165. Classification (NCBI taxonomy): domain Bacteria; kingdom Pseudomonadati; phylum Pseudomonadota; class Gammaproteobacteria; order Alteromonadales; family Alteromonadaceae; genus Alteromonas; species Alteromonas sp. ABH2_165. The sequence continues at coordinate 242,892 of NZ_JBSWWF010000008.1, read as the reverse complement.
AAACCTACTTCACCGGCTTTAAGGGTACCGGTTTCGGTTTGCTTCGGCGTGAAGATACCCACTTTATCTGCCTGGTGCACCTGGCCGTTGGACATGATTTTAATTTTGTCTTTGGCATTCAGTTCGCCTTCGACAATACGAACCAAAGATACAACGCCCTGATAGTTATCGAACCAGGAGTCAACAATCAATGCCTTTAGCGGTGCCTCACGCTCACCCACAGGTGGCGGTACACGCTTAACAATCACTTCGAGTACTTCTTCGATACCAATACCGGTTTTCGCTGAACAGCGCACGGCGTCAATAGCATCGATACCCACGATGTCTTCAATTTCTTCTGCCACACGCTCAGGTTCAGCCTGAGGCAGATCGATTTTATTCAGGATTGGCACAACTTCCATATCCAGATCGATAGCGGTGTAGCAGTTGGCAAGTGTCTGTGCTTCCACGCCCTGACCGGCATCAACCACTAGCAGTGCGCCTTCGCAGGCTGCCAGTGAACGGGAAACTTCATAGGTAAAATCTACGTGTCCCGGGGTATCGATAAAGTTCAGCTGATAAGTTTCGCCATCGTTCGCTTTATAGTTCAGCGTTACGCTCTGGGCTTTGATGGTGATACCGCGCTCACGCTCCAGATCCATTGAATCAAGAACCTGCGCAGCCATTTCCCTGTCAGTCAATCCTCCGCAATGTTGGATCAGACGGTCTGATAACGTGGATTTCCCATGGTCAATATGGGCAATGATAGAGAAATTACGAATGTGCGACTGTTGCATAATGCTGGAAAATGTCCTGCGAGATAGAATTAAACAAACCGGAAAGTAAGTTTATGACTTACTGTTTCACGACACCACTTGCGTTTATAAAAATACGCTGGTGCAAAGCGTGCGGATTTTACCTATTTATTCGGCGAAAAGCGAATAAGCTTCACCATTTAGGATAGTCTACGGTATTAACACGAATTATTGCAGAAATTGAGGGGTGATACCGGGGCTTGGCGTCACCCCTTCGCTATTTTTGTGGCGTGTAAATCTCTGGAGTGGAAATGGTAGCGCTTAAAATAACCGGTTGAAAGCGAGTTTGGTCAATTTTCTTCAGATGACCTGAGATCAGGATGAACGAGCCAAAGGTTAACAGTAGGCTGGTTGCCAGTGCCCATAGTTCGCTGTGCAAACCCAGGCGGGGCAAACTCTGCCCTGCCCCAATAGCCGATATTACCAATACGATGAGAGGCACAACATAGAGCCATAAAGACGCTGCCACTACCCCGGCTTCAGGTACACCGATACGCACAGTATCGCCCACTTTACAGGGAACCGGCGAACGCAAGGAAAGCTGTTGCGTGCGTGGCGACAGTGCCCGTGAAATAACTCCAGAACCACAATCACTTTGCGCCTGACAGCTTGAGCACGTAGTTTTAATGGCCGCTTCCACGGTGATGAGATCGCCGTCTACGGCCACCACTGTCGCCGTTTCTTTAATCACCGTTGTCGTCCTTTAATTTCAACGAGGTTGCAATGGCATTCGCCGTTTGCAAAGGAATTTCTCCGATCACCGTAACCTGGGCTTTACCGTCAGTCAGGCTCAGAAACGTACTCAGTTCATGGCGCAACACCAGGTCAGAACCGATGGCATCGGCTGCGGGCTGCACATAAACTGACACATCGACCAGTCCATCAGAAAATAATTTGTATTCAACAACCTGACCGGTTCCTGCCAGTCGCCTGATATCCTGTTTTACCTCAACCATGCCACTGGGGAGGTAATCCACTTCCCAGTTTTGCGCCCGGTTTGCTGCCGAATGCAGTGCCAGGGCGGCAGGTAACGAGTCTCTGTTTACTTTTGCAAAATATTCCGGAGCCTGTTGATGAATCTCAAACGAACTTACCTGGATTTGTTCAAGCACATTACCCTGTAAATCCAGGGTATTCATTTTCAACAGCATACCTGATTGCTGATCAAGCCATAGCTGATAACTGAAACGCGTATTATCACGACTAACAACCCGTAGCTGCTGAGCAGGTCTGCCGGCTACGCGCGCACGGCCAACAGAAACAAAATCGTACCCCTTCACCAGCGACATCGGATCATAAAGTAACTCGCTGGGAATAGGACCATTGATGTATTTAGACTGCAAACTATAAGGCGGTGCATCAGGTTCAAAAATACTGACTACATCACCAAATCGAATCAGTTCCCGTCCAGGTCCATTTTGTAAATTCAGCTGTTCAACCGAAGTGCCATCGTTAAGCACACCATGACGCCACAAGAACGGTACCGTTTCTTGATTCAGTCTGCTTACAACAAACGACACTTCAAAATTCAGCGTTCTCACCGCCGCAGACATTTTCAGCATCCAATCTGTGGCAGATTGCGGTTTTTCCGTGAGAGCATAGGGATAAACATCAGCCAATGCATTATTGTCGTCGTCGGCCAGCATGGAGTTTTGCTCAGACACAATAGCATCTGGCTGGGATTGGCTCTTTACTTGTGGGGGTGGGGGCTGTTGTGCATGAACAGAAAATGCGAGCCCAACACACGCCAGGCTATAAGTGCAAAAATTCCGCGGTGAAAACAAACGTACCAGCTCCGAGGGAGCTGGTACGTTATTAAAAAATGCTCTTGTCATCGAAACTCTTAGTCTGGATTAACGTTTGACCGCGCTTCCTGATCTACCTCGTTACTCTGATCTTCAGCTTGTTTCAGCTGAATCTGCTGCTCGTGGTCTGCAATGATAGCATTAATCTTACGTTTCTTTTCCAGAACCACGCTCATATCGTTGCGAGGCAACGTACGAGTTTGCTCAAGACTAACTGGTGATAAACCACCAATGCGTCCCGGCGTTTCGAATGTCGAAAACGGTTCCGTAGGCTCTGGCTGATTCATCTGCTGCACGCCTAAGATAACGGCAACGGCAACGGAAGCCGCAACCGCAAACTGGCCACTTTGCTTTGCAAATGGAACCACGTTGCCAATAAGTGGCAGTGATTTCCAGCCTGAGCGCTTAGGCGCCATGACTGTTGGCTCGCTGTCTAACGCTGCAGCCACTGCTGCGGTGATATCCATTTCTGGTGCCACCGTTGCTTCTTTGCGTAAACCACTACGGATAACATGGTAACGCTGCCATTTTGCTTTCAGCTCTTCATCATTGAGGATAGCTTCCATAATTTCAGCGCTATCTGTCTCACCATCCATAAAGGCTGACAATTTTTCTTGCTGTTGCGTCATACTATAAAATCCTGATCCAAATGATCGCTTGCTACCATAACACAGCTAGTTAGTTCACTTCATCCCGAGAAAGTTCAACTTCATCGCGAAAAAAAACTAAATTAATTTTCCAAAAGTGGCTGAATGACTTTGTCGATGGCTTCACGTGCCCGGAAGATCCGAGAACGTACCGTGCCTACCGGACAACCCATTACACTGGCGATCTCTTCGTAACTTAGTCCTTCGATCTCCCGAAGCGTAATAGCCATACGCAAATCGTCAGGCAGTTTTTCTACCACACGGAACAACGTTGCTTCAATTTCATCAGAAAGCAAACTGCGTTCGGGGGTAGACTGCTCTCTGAGCGCGTCACTGCCGTCGTAGTAATCTGCCTCTTCTGCATCTACATCGTTGGCAGGCGGTTTTCTCCCCTGAGCAACGAGATAATTTTTTGCACTGTTAACAGCGATACGGTAGAGCCAGGTATAAAACGCACTGTCTCCACGAAAATTGGGCAAAGCACGGTAAGCTTTAATAAACGCATCTTGCGTGACATCTGCAACATCACCAGTATTTTTCACATACCTTGACACCAGATGCATGACTTTATGCTGATAACGGGTTACCAGCAGGTTAAATGCGTTTTTATCACCGTTCTGTACCTTTTCAACAATCTGTTGATCGGTTATCTGCTCGCTCATCCGAGCCATTTCTCCTTAACATCTACCACATAAACAGCTCATGCAAGCAACAGGTAGACTGCATATTTTTCAGAAAGTTCGAAGAAAATGCGGTCAAACTTTAAATTATCAATAAAAGATATAAGAAAATTTACCATAACGGGATATTGGCGATTTGCCTTTTTCCACGCTTCATTTAGACTTGCCGAACCTTATCCTAGTTATAAACCGCTAAAATACCATGAAATCAGTGGCTTCATCACTACCTTCAGCGGAACATCAAAGTATTGAACACCAGTGCGACGTACTCGTAATAGGCAGTGGCGCTGCGGGTCTTAGTCTTGCGCTTAAACTCGCCGACCATTGCCGGGTTATCGTACTGAGTAAAAGTGATCGTAATGAAGGCTCTACCCGATACGCTCAGGGTGGCATTGCTGCCGTGTTCGATGAGCAGGATTCAATTGACGCGCATGTGGCCGACACACTTAATGCGGGTGCCGGTCTTTGCGAGGAAGCGGCGGTTAGATTTACCGCCGAAAATGCCAAAGAAGCGCTCACCTGGCTTATTAATCATGGCGTACCTTTCGACACCGAAACCGATGAAAAAGGTGAAGAACGTTTTCACCTTACCCGTGAAGGTGGACACAGTCATCGCCGCATTCTGCATGCTGCAGATGCCACCGGCGAAGCATTGCAAATTACGTTAAATGACGTGGTTTCAGCCCATCCAAACATTGAATTTCTTGAACGCTATAATGCGATTGACCTTATCCGTTCAAAGCAAAATAGCCAGAATTGTACTGGTGCGTATGTATGGAACCTGCAGCGCGCTCACGTTGAAGTTATTCGCAGCAGATTCATCGTGCTTGCCACAGGTGGCGCCAGTAAAGTTTACCAATATACGTCGAACCCAGATGTTTCAAGCGGTGATGGTATTGCTATGGCATGGCGCGCAGGTTGTCGTGTTGCCAATATGGAATTTAATCAGTTTCATCCAACCTGTTTATATCATCCCCAGGCCAGAAACTTTTTGATCACCGAAGCATTGCGCGGTGAAGGTGCCCGCCTTTGTCACGCTGACGGCACACCATTTATGAAACGGTTTGATGAACGCGGTGATCTGGCTCCCCGCGATATCGTCGCCCGTGCCATCGATTATGAAATGAAACGTCTGGGTGCAGAATGTATGTATCTCGACATCAGCCACAAGCCGGCGGAATTCGTGGTCAAACATTTCCCGAATATCTATCGGAAGTGCTTGTCGTTGGGTATTGATATCACCACACAGCCCATTCCCGTGGTGCCCGCAGCGCATTACAGTTGCGGGGGCGTGATGACAGATTTCAACGCTAAAACGGATCTGGACAACGTATACGCTGTGGGCGAGGTAGCTTATACCGGATTGCACGGTGCTAACCGAATGGCGTCAAATTCGCTGTTAGAATGTGTGGTGTACGCCGCCGCAGCAGCAAAAGACATTCTCAGTCATCTGCAAGACAATTACGTAGAAGAACCGATAGCGCCGTGGGATGAGTCTCAGGTGACCAACTCTGATGAAGAGGTCATCATTCAGCACAACTGGCATGAACTGCGCTTCTTCATGTGGGATTACGTTGGCATTGTGCGCACCAATAAACGCCTGGAAAGAGCACTACGACGAATACAGCTACTGAGCCAGGAGATTCAGGAGTATTACGCCAATTTCCGTGTCTCCAACAATTTATTAGAGTTGCGTAACCTGGTCACTGTGGCTGAGCTTATTGTTCGCTGTGCCATGGAGCGTAAAGAAAGTCGCGGACTACATTATAATCTTGATTATCCTGACTTGCTTCCTGAGGCCAAGCCTACAGTGTTGAAACCGCTTCCTGCGAAATGGCAACCCGAACCCGGCTCTATGGCGACGGTAAAAGACCACTAAGGGTCTACCGGAAGTGATCTTGTCACCAAACAAAAAGCCCACGTTAATTAACGTGGGCTTTTTATTGAGCTAAAAGCGTCGGTTACAGGGCAAAGAAGTTCGCCATAACGCCGGTTATCACCGGCTCATTGTTGTCTGCATTTTCCAGTAAGAAGCGAGTATCGCCGTTACTCTGCGCCGTCTTTAACTGCGCCAGGCCAGGCAATAACAACGGCTTCTTAAATTGATTATTAACGGTGATTTCCGTGACCGGTGCTGCCGGATAAAGATGACTTACCGACATGGCGAGTGTCCACATACCATGAGCGATGGCGCGAGGGAATCCGAATGGTTTGGCCGTTAACGCATTCAAATGTATAGGATTCGCATCACCGGACAGTTTCGCATAGCGCCTGCCAATATTCCTTGGCGCTTCGATATGCGTGGTTGCGTCAGCATATTCTATCTGCGGCTTGATATGGACCGTTCCGGTGCCAGCATTGTTTTCCGTTGACACATGGGGCGCTTTTGCTTTCACAAGATAGGTCGCTTGCGCATCATACACCAACTGATTGTCTTGCAACGCGCGGGCGTACATTTTCACGTCCCACCCTCTTTTGTGGGCACTAATATCGGAAAATCCCACACGCATCTCAAAAGGCTTTGCTTTATCGAGGTGATTCAACTGACGAATCTTGTTTTCCCGATGTACCAAGCCTAACAGGGGAAAAGGACTTCGTTTATGTGCCAGACATTGTAACTGCAGCGGCAATGACAGCACTTGAATATAACACGGGTGCAATACCGCATGCTCCCAACCGGTTAGCGATGCATACTGGGCCAAATGCTTATCATCAATAATGATATTCTTTTCCCGTGTAATCGCGGGTACCACGGGTGGCTTAAATTGCCGTAGTAAATTTTTGTCAGGCCGGTGTGTCAACGCCTTGAACATTAAACCAAACATACACGCATCTCCAAAAAAGCTTCATGTAACGATAAGCCGGCTCAATCGACGATAATACAACTCATCGCATTCCCCTCTGAATACCCAGCGATAGCTCACATCACCGTTTTCAGTTCTGAATTGAAGGAACATTGCACCGGGAAACAGTCGGCTGTGGTTTATATTTATTTGTCTGCGTCGTATCGCTCCTGACTCTTGTTCAGTCCAAATGTCGCCATCGACTTCAACGAATATAGTTGGGCGGGCAATATCTCTCGCTGAATCGTGAACAGGCCTCTTCAACAACGCGCAGAAAACACACAGAATGTTAGTTCTAAATTGCCATACTGACGTTATTACTACGAGAAAAACGATGAGCAGTTCAGGTAGGTTTCCCGGCAGCCAGCTTTTCGCTGTAGGAGGAAGGCACAACAAAACGATAGACGCCGCCGACAGTGGCATTAAGAATCCCAATCGACGGAACGACCAGCATTTCAGAGTGAAATTATACTTTGACACGATCCAGGATGATTTTCACCATTTCGGCAAGTTCAGGATCGTCACATTTCTGGTGGCCCATAAACCAGGCAAAAAGATCAGGATCATCACACGTTAACAGTCGTTCAAAGGTTTCTTGTTTCTCTGCGTCTAAATCACTAAATGCTTCTTCAACAAAAGGCAGAAACAGTACATCTAATTCAAGCATGCCGCGTCGACAGGCCCATTTTAAGCGGTTGTATCTTTTCTCTGTGAACATTTATCTATCTACCTCATTACTTATCCGCCGCACTATACCAGAAGCCCGACCTACTCTCACCGTCCTTTTTACCCGTTTCGGTGGTTGAGAATAGAAAATCCTCCCCCATTGATAGGAGATAAACCAGTTTACTACGGATTTCCAATGGTTACGCCTGAAACACTTGATAGCCTTGCTGCTGATTATGCCATTCCACTGACTCACTACACGGTGCTGTCGATTGCTGGTGAGCAACGTGACGATTACTTGCAAGGCCAACTGACTGTAAATGTTAAGAAGTTAGATGAGCAAACCGCCAGACACGCGGCCCATTGCGACTTTAAAGGTAAAACATGGTCGCTCAGTACCGTTTACAGATGGCAAGATGAAATTTGGTTAACAATGCCAAAAGGCTGTGCCGAATCCTCGCTGGAGCAACTGAAAAAATATGGCGTTTTTTCCAAAGTAGAAATTAACGACAGAGCAGATGATGTCACGCTGTTTGCGGTTTCTGGCGATAAAACAGCACAATGGGTAGTTGACGTTTTTGGTGCCCTTCCCGATGTTGGACTCACTACACTGCAAAATGACGCGGGTGTGGTGGTAAGACAAGATTTTCCCTCTGATCAGTTGCTCCTGGCACTCCATACCGACGCTGCGACCCAATTTCAGCAATGGATGGCAGATAACTCGGTGACAGAATATGCCTCGGATGTGTATGAAGCATTAGCGATAAAGCATGGCATCGCCGATGTTTCAGGCGCTGTAGTGAACGAATTCGTGCCGCAAATGATGAACGTGCAAGCCTTGAACGGTATTGATTTCAACAAAGGCTGTTACATGGGGCAGGAAGTGGTGGCTCGCACTCGCTATCTGGGTAAAAACAAACGCGCAGGTTACGTTTTTTGTATCCCACAGGCTGTTGATGTTAACGTAGGTGATACCGTAGAAAAAGAATTGGAAAATGGCTGGCGCCGCGGCGGCACCGTTATTCGTAAAGCGCAACTTAAAGAACAGACTTGGTTTATGGCTGTGTTACCGAATGATACCGAAAGTAGCACGCAGCACAGATTGGCAAGTAGCCCTGAACTACAGGCATGTTTTACAGCATTGCCTTATAATTTAGAATAATCGTCGTTATCTGACTATCACCACACTGATTGCTCAATAACACACATTCACGTGTCGTGAGACACAATCCATCACAGGAATAACTATGACTATTACAACAGATAGTGTGGTAACGCTACACTACACTGTCTCGACAGACGGTACCGAACTCGATTCATCTGTGGGTAAGAACCCGCTGGTAGTATTGATGGGCAGACGTTTTCTGATTGAAGGCTTAGAAGACGAGTTGGTTGGTAAAACGGCTGGCGACAAATTCAGCACCACAGTAGAACCCGAAAAAGCATACGGTCAGCGTATGGATGAGCTGGTGCAAAGCGTGCCTAAAAATATGTTTGAAGGGATGGAAGTAGAACCCGGCATGTCATTCCGCGCGTCGTCGGAAGGCGGTGAGCAGTCTGTAATCGTTATTGAAGTAAACGATGATCATGTGGTTGTAGATGGCAATCACCCGCTGGCAGGCGTTACCTTACAATTCGACGTTGAAGTGGTCGAGGTAAGAGAAGCCACGCCGGAAGAACTTGATCATGGTCACGTTCACGGCGAAGGTGGTCACCACCACTAAGCTCGATTATGTACAAAAAAAGCCGGATAAGGCCCTGCCTTCTCCGGCTTTTTCGTTTTAAATCGCTTCTTCGTTCTGTTCGCCGGTACGAATACGGATGGCGGTTTCTACAGAAGTCACAAAGATCTTCCCATCACCAATCTTGCCTGTTTTTGCTGACGCCTCAATAGCTTCGATTGCCTGCTGTACTTGATCGTCGGCCAGTACCAGTTCAACTTTGATTTTTGGCAGAAAGTCGACCTGGTATTCAGCACCACGGTAAAGCTCTGTATGCCCTTTTTGACGGCCAAAACCTTTAACTTCAGTGACGGTCATACCCGCGATACCTACCTCGGCCAGCGCCTCACGAACATCATCCATTTTGAACGGTTTGATTATCGCTTCAATTTTTTTCATAACTTGCTACTCATTGTTAAGTGAACTGATACGACATCCATCTGCGTCGCAAAACCATTGTATAACAAAAACTTGCTTTCACACACAGACGAAAGGTGTAAAGGGCCGTACCATCGTCCCTATTTCGACTTAAATCCTATTTCTTAATTATATACGCCTGAAACGAAAAAGGTGTTTAAAATCGACACCCCATCATCAGTCGTTGATATTGGTTTGGGTATAGGCGTATAGCTGTATGCTGTAATTTATATACGCAACAACCGCCTAATTCGGTTACTCTGATTAAAGAGTAAAAAGCATTCTGACCAATATTCCATGAGCAGGCAAACCGGTTTAACACTAATTGAATTAATGATAGGCGTTGCCATTGTGGCGATTTTGCTGACCGTCGGTGCGCCGGCCATTCAAACCGTGCTCGAACAAAACAAGGTTATCGCCACCGTTAACGATATCAGTAATGCAGCCCGCACAGCGCGTTTCACAGCAATCGATACTGAAGAAACCACACTGGTATGCCCATCGGCCGATTATAAAACCTGCTCAGGCGACTGGCGTCAGGCAAAAATCGTCTTCGTAGACAGTAACGGTAATGGTAGTCGTGATGATGCAGAACCCTTAATCAGTTCATCCGACCCCGTCTCTTCGGGTGTCAATATCTCAGGGCACACAGGTGCTTTGGTATTTTCCCCTGATGGCAGCGTTAGTAACGCGGTGACCATCAAGCTCTGTCCTGCTTCTGGTGATGCTAAATCTGCCTCAGCGGTGTTAATCAGCTTATACGGACGGGTGGCGGTGGCCGTGGATAATAGCGGCAACGGCATTAAAGAAGATTTAGCTGGCGCCGACCTCACTTGCAGTTAACGCCAACACTTTGCCGGCAAATAGCTCCCCGACCCGGTAACAGTAAGTGTATCGCAACCATCGTTTAACGCCCGTGTGCGCTTAGCTTGCAACGTATAGTCTGTTGCAGTAACAGCGACAACACTAAACACATAATCTGCCACCGACACTGAAGACAATTCCGCCGTACTGGCATATTTGTCGTTTCCCAGCCGGAATCGAATTTGCTCAGCCTGCCATGTCATGAGCTTATGCCGAACTTGTTGCATGTCCTTTCGCTGTAAATAATCCATGTAAGACGGCACCGACAGCGCACTTAACACCGCAACAATTGTCATTGAAATTAATAACGAAACCAGGCTAACGCCCTGTTGAGCCGTGGAATCCTTCCTTTGGTACAGCATACTTTCTTCCTTGTAGTCACTAAACTGCAATTCACTTTATCAGGTTAACTACGCAGCTCTCTGCAGAACACAAGGACAGTTCTGGTGCGACAACACGGACTTACTTTTACTGAATTACTCGTCAGTCTTTCAATCACAGCGATTCTGGCTACACTCGCCGTACCGGCATTCAGCGAGCAATTGTCGTTACTCAAACTTACCCGGGTTCTCGACAATGCCGCACTGCAATTACGAAGGGCTCAAAACCTGGCGATTGCATCATCAACGAATGTCACTGTTTCACATGCTGGCGGCAACAACTGGTGTTTGGTTATTGCGCTTAAAACGTGTGATTGCAAAGTGGCTGGTGATTGCAAGGCCGTAGTTGGCATCCCGCCGGCTAACATTCGCACCCACGCTGATGTCACGCTTGAAAAAACAACTTATAAAGCCACAACGCATCCGACTTTCTCCGCCTCTACCGGTGGCGTGTCGGGCCGAGCTGGAAGCCTCACTTTCAGCATTGATAACTTAAGTGGAAAAGTCATCGTGAGTAACCAGGGGCGGATTAGGGTGTGCTTGTTGCAACGCCGTTTTGGTGGCTATGCTAAATGCTGACGCAACGGGGCTATACCTTACTCACCATGCTTATTACATTGGCGTGCGGCCTCTCGTTTATCGTAAGCCTGACCAGTCTCATTGCCACTATGAGAAATAGTCAGCAACAACTTTTAAACGAATTGTTGCTGCAGCACGAAATGATGCGCATTGTGGCCACGCTCACGACAGAACTGCGTCAGAGTGGTTATACGGGCACGAATCGCCAACATGTTCTGGCAACAGGAACCAACATCGTTGCATTCCAGCAAACAGTGGAACTTGGTGCCTATCCAGGCGAAATAGCGAAAAGTTGTGTACTTTTTGCCGTCGACCTCAATAACAATGGCATTGCCGATAATGCACCAGTAAATGAACACAAAGGATTCCGGCTAAAAGACAGTGCGCTGGAGTCGCGCACCGCGGGCAGACGTTGCGGCCAAACCGGATGGCACGATATCACCGACCCTCGCTTTGTCACCGTTGAACACTTTTCAATAAATCTAACCCCATCACAACAACAGCATTTGCTACACATTGAACTGAGACTCGCATTGAAAGGCGCTTCGACGATATTCAGGGAAACGCAATTTACGGTAGCGCTGCAACATGGAAACTAACGGAATGCGTTCTGCCTTAAGACATTATCAACGCGGGGGCATTTGGCTAAGCGCGACTTTATTACTACTGCTACTCGTGGCCGCCACCGGTATGACATTAACCATGACCTTAACCGGTACGACAGAACAGCTCCTCTGGCGACAACAATTTTTGGCAGTTCAAGCTAAAAAAGACGTAGCGATCAACAACGTTATCACGCAAATGTATCTGCCTGAAAAGTGGCCTGCAAACCTACCGCCAGCCATATCGAAACATGTCAGCCATGTTCAGGAAACCCGCTTTAATGATGCGGACATACTCTCTGCGCATCTGTCGGTTCAACGCTCGGCAGGCCCGTTCACGCAACGCCGCGAGATGGACATTGTTCGCTTTCCGCTGCTCATGAATGTGCCCCCCGCCCCACTTGTCATGTTTTCTCACCTTCATCACCAAAGTGGCTTTACCCTTTACCTTCCGCCATCGAAGCAAAATCCGGCTTATCGTTATTCATTGTGGTCTTCGACTCCGGTGTTAAGTGCGTCTAACCGGCTTACCTGTGAAACTGAAATGATTAACCTTTTACATTGCAAAGCCTCGGCACTCAGTTCAGATATTCATCGCGCATCAGATATTGTCGAAAATGACACTCAACTGAACATTCCTATAGCACATTACCTTTTTGCTTCTGATCTCGATGGCAGTCGCGTTGCTGATTATCAGAAACTCGCATGGGTAACAGCCACCAGTTGTGACCCGCTCCCATCGCCAGCAAGCTTTATCTGGATTACTGGGCATTGTCGAATCAGGGCAAAACAAATGATAGGGAGTCGCGCCGCGCCAGCGTTACTGGTGGTTGAAAATGGACATCTGGAGTTGGAAGACCACGCGTCGATTTTCGGTATGGTAGTGAGCCTGCGGGTGAACAACCAATTTAGTTGGAAAGTGAAAATGGCAGAAAATACGAAGATAACCGGAAGTCTACTGGTGAATCATCCGACCTCATCTGACAGCCACTTTAATGTGGTTTATGACCATGCATTGCTCAGGCAACTGCAGCACAGTCCCGCACTACAGCAACTTGCAGTTATACCTGGCACAGAGAAGCCCGGCACAATGAATTAAACACAATGAATTAAACACAGTGAAATAAACACAGCTCATTTACCATGAACCAAGAGAGTGAAAACGTATTTATGCACATTCGAACTTCGCCACTATTGGGCTATCAGACCGGTTTTTCGATGTTTGAACTGATCCTCACCATTATCATATCGAGCAGTGCAGTGTGCAGCACAGTGACATTGCTTTACCAGCTACAACTTACATCACAGGCTCTGCCTGAGACCGGTGAGATGACATCACGTGCTGAAAACGCGCGGGTAATACTGCAATCATCAACGGGCAATGGTATGCGAGATGTGGCTGAGTTCAGCGTTTTCACAACAAATCAGGATGGAAGATTAAGCGCGAACACACAGAGTATCGATCCTGGCTCTGCATCAGGTAAGATAAACTATTCACTTGGCTGGACAACCACAGATATTTTCTCCGACGGCATTTCCCTAGACACCGCCAGGCAAACCAATGCACCACCATTCCCCTTATTGAAGTCAGGAAACATTACCGTTGCATGGAAAGATCATGATGGAACATCAAAGGCAATTACCACGCCTTTCAACCGACGGCATCCATTAACCAACGCGCTGGTTGATAAGATCTCGCGGCTTAATACTATTAGGCCATGATGCATCAAAGTGGTTGAATCGTTAGCAAGACCAACAGAATTCGCTGCTTTCAACGCTACCGCTATTATTTTCGTCCCACCCTTTTCGGCCATCGCTGAAATAAACCAGGATGCCGTCAGTCGCCTGACTTGAACCGGATACAGGTGTCGCTCTGAGTTCGTAAGCTACGCCATTGGCTGCTTCAATGGTGAGATTATAGCGCTTGTTAGCTGCATCCTCTGAAGCCGGAGACCAGGATGAAAACACTTCAGGACTTCCCGTGTCAGAACCACTGGTAGCAGCTCCGGCATAACTGAAGTTTCCGGTGTGATGCCGTTCCATTGCCGCAGCAAAGGCCATCAAGTCTGCCTGCGCCGACTTTCTATAACTCTCCTTAATGACGTTTTGGTATGCCGGATACCCTACTCCCACTAAGATACCCGCTATCGCAACGGCAATCATCAGTTCGATTAGCGTGAACCCCTTATTTTTACTGCCTTTTACTGCCATTTCTACTGCCTTTCTTTCTCTGTCGTCCAGCTATTTTGTTGTACCCGTTCGAATCGACCAAAAATGTTCTGCGCCAAACAGGCAAACGCTGAAGTACATGGTTGTTCATTACCGTCGCTATCGACGTCGATGACCGCCGAAACACATTCCGTACCCAAGCACACCACCGGTTGAACAATTTCTTCAATCAGTATTTTCGTTTCCGGCGCAATGCCCGTTTGCTTAAGTTCGGCATAGCGATCGCTTTTATCAATGTCACCATTGTTATTGAGATCATCCACTGCACTTCCGGTTAGCATATCCACAAGATACGCTCGACTATTCCCGGTTGGCGGCGCGCAGGCACTTTCCGAACTGACCGCGGGCACATAGGTTGTGAAGAAAATCTTGTAATCAATGATCAACGGTGATGAAAGTACTTTTTCACCCGCCGTAGTTAAGCGGATAAACCATCCATCTTTACTGGCCAATTCAGCGATGGCTGCCGCTTGCGTATTGGTATCACTGCTGCTAAGCAGTGACTCAGTGCCATCGTACAAGGTACTTTCTGTTGCCAGCGTATCGAACACATAATGCCCGTCGGCATCATGCTTAAAAACACCTTTGTCTTTGAGGAAATAGAATCTGTCATTCACATCGGTGTCCAGCGGCGCAGCTCGCCAGCCTGAACCAATCGCAACACCGTAAAATAACTCATCACCCAGGGCGACTTCAGACACATCGGCGCCATAATAGAAGCGACGATTTTCAGGCTTGAGTGTGCCGCCAAAATCAGCAATCCGGGCACCTTTCATAAAGTCAGAACCCGTTTCACCATTGTAGATATCCATACGGAACAGTTGCCCGCCCATATCAGAGACATACATATGGTCGGCAAACCCGTCGTTGTCGCGGTCAATCACTGAAATACGGCTGGGAATGCTGTATTGCATTTCCGCAATATTAAGATTCGCATCTTCATTGCTCACTTCCCACAGCAATGCGCCCGTATCAGCGTCAAAAATGTACACCGCGTTACCTAGTGCATCGCCATCACGCTCATCTTTTGTGTCATGACCTTCTTCATAACCACCACCGATAATCATCACGTTCTTTTCGGTACTACCGTATCGAACCTTTGTAATCGTGGGGCGCGACCAGGTTTGGCCAAGTTTCTCAAGACCGGGGGAGCCCCCTTCAATCTTGAACAACAATTTAGGCGAGTACTTACTGGTTACATCAAATGCGTAGTAATTATTCCCGCCTCGACGCATGCCGACATACAAATAGGTACTGTTGCCTACGGTGCGCAGAACCATGTCACCATCTAAACCATAGATATGATTAAAACTGGAGGAATTAACATAGAAATCGTGCAGGTTAGAAAGCAGATCCCGCGGGATGATTGCAAAATTTTCTTCGCCGGTTTCTGTATCAAAAGAGTGAAGAAAACCTTGGTTTGTGGCAACAAAAATAGCTGAATCTGTGGCCGAGTAGTTCACAATTACCGGTTGCGAGTGAATAGGATCGCCCATCTGTAAACGCACATCGGTTGAATCGCCGTCGCCATCGGAGTCCTTTACGTCCACCCCACGCGACCATTTCAGCAGTTCGTGCCGCAGAGACAAGGGGTCTGGCTGCGCATCAATGGCCAGATCACTGGTGGTGATTAACGGATTGTTTTCACTCAATTCATTCAGTGTAGAAGCGATAGTTCCCGGTGTATCGAATACATACAGATTTCGACTAATATTCATCTGACTGGCTGCACCGCCCTGGCGCACATCGTTTCCATCTTTCAACGTTGACCAGTAACTGTGAGAAGCATCCGAGAAGAACCCGGTTACAGAATCAACTGCATTGGCATTATTCTTATCCAGAACAGTTTCACCACTGATTTTGTATTTCTTCAGGTTGCCCGGCCAGATAGTGCCTTCAGAGGGTTTGAATAAGGCAAAGTAAAGCTCATCTTTGTGGGTAAGACGATTGAGTTGGTTAACAGCAACACCTGGCGATACGAACGTGGCATTAATGTCTTTCACCGAACGTAGAATGGTTTGAAATGCGGTGAGCAGGTCGGCACTGTTGTCCACCTGATAAAAACCACCGCCACTTTGCAACGCTAACTGATTTAAGAAGTTATTCGCCTGTGTATTGGCCGCAAAACCAATGGTGTGAGTGATAACCCGGCGGTCAATTACCGAGGTTTCTGATTTGCTGATATTGTTGACTAAATCAAGACCGCATTTTTCTCCACCACTCCCAGTGCAGCTTTTGCCCAGCATTGACTGAATCTTGCTAACACTGTGATTACTATTGGCCTCGCCATCTGAAAGCAAAACGATGTGGTTGTTGGTTTGACATTGTAAATCCACCACCGGTGAAATATAGGTGGCACCCGCTGGAATGTATTCATTGATACAGTCTGAATCGCTTAGGTTCTCTTCATCACAGCCGTTAGGTCGCACGGGATCAGCACCGGTATAGGAAGAGCGGTGGCTAACGCGGGTATTGCGTCGCACGGTACCACTCACTGAGTAATTACCCCGGGTCAGACCATAGTCTACAGAAAGTCCACCGTAGTAACGGGCGGCTTCGTACAAGGTATCAACGATGGGTGTGTAACCACTGGCAGATAACTCGTCAACTTTACCAATCAAGTGCTCACGAACGGTGGCAGAAACGCCCGGTGTCGCATTACCATTGAACTCAATATACAGTTGCGGCGCTCTGGACGCACTGCCGTTAACTGAATAGGCACCGCGGTCGCCATAGAAATCGCTGAGTATCATCATCATATCGTTACCCGCGCTCCAGCCGCCACGGTTTACAATTGACTGAACAATCGAGGTAATATCCGGGGTCTGGTATGTCCAATTCTCATAGAATCGAGGCACCGTCCAGTTCACGCTGCCCGTTTTAGGCATATTACGCAGCATGTATCGGCTGTAAGGGCTGAAGTCATCGGCATCATCTATTGCTGCACCGGAAATCTTCAAGGACGCGTTACCGCCATGATAGCTGTAACCCGTGAACAGCATGTAGGCGCGGCTGATCACGGCATCTTTAGGCACATTGATATTGGTGAAACGCATACCGATGTAGCTGTTGTAGTTGGCATTCATCGTCAACTCTGTGCCCGTAGACTGGCGGCCATTATTTTTCTCTTCGGCGTTATCCTTAGTTGATGAAACCTGATAGAGCCCCTCCCCCGAAATACACCCGGTGGCGGTAGATTCATCATAAGTCACCACTAACTGAGGCGCATCGGTGGTGCCATAATCAGCTGCCCGGGCACGACGCTCACTGGAAGGATCTGAGCTCGTGCCTTCAATAATTAAGCTTAACGCTTGCCCACCGCACCATGCGGCCTGCCCGACAATTTCCTGAATGACCGGAGAAAAATCTGGCGTAATCACCATCTCGTCCGTTACTGGAAAGGCATTGTCTTGATCCCAGATCACTTCTGCTGCTGTTGTAGGGCGAGCCGTAATGTTGCCACTTGACGCTGTAAACGGCTGGCTATTTGCAACTTTTTCACCCCGAATGGTGATCACTGATGCTGCGGAATTCAGTTGGCTGGAGGTCAAACGCAAAAAGGCGCTGGTGATGGTTGCTCCCTGAGGAATATTCAGATCAGTAAACCGCAAGCCCGAGGTCACGGTCGAGGTGCCGTAGGTTAGTCTTAGGGAGTTGGCAGTGGTATCTACAGAGCCTGAGCGCTCTGAAGCATCATCGCCACTATCAGCTGTCGATGTTATCAGTTCAGGATTAACAGAAGAATCGATGGCCTGAAGTGGGTACAGCACGGGGCCACCATAATCAGAAAAACGCATTAAACCCGCGTTGATATTCGTAGATTCGCGCAGTGCGTCTTTAAGCGCATTTTGTACTCTGAGCATGCGGGTCTGACTGGTATTGTCATACGCTTGCATACTGCCCGACGTATCCATGATAAACATCACGTTAGGCTGATACGTTTTCGCCGAATTCGCTGTGCCCAGATAAATGTCTAAGTCGTCTCCCCACGCAGCAAAGCCAATGCATGACCACATCAGAAACGAAACTAAAAAGCGATAAATGTTTTTCATGGTCATTACTCCTACTGCGATGCGGGGGCTACAACGGCAGCCGTGACCGTATTGGCTACGACACTGTTTCGCTCGGCAACTGCGCCACATCCTTTAATCACGAAAACGTGACAGTTTACATTGCTGCCACCAATGACATTGCTCGAACCGCGACAAGCTTGTTCGCGGACAAACGCAGTGCGCGACCAACTGTCGGTGCGCATGTCATTTTGATAGTTGCCGGTATTGGTATGCTCTGCGCCAACAGACAAACCTGCTGCGGTTACCCGGCGGGTTGTCCAGCGCGCGTCATTGCACATGAGGGTATCGTTCTCAGGGTCGAAAACTGCAGCCTGCCGGGCCTCAGAAAGCGGATCGGTTCTGGCCGGGTCAACCAGCAAAATTTCATCTTCAGCTTCGAAAAACACCCCGGCCAACGCCGCTTCGGCGGCGTCAAAGGCCATACCTGAACGCTGCATCGTCACGGCCATTTTATTTTGGCCAAGACTGGATGACACTGCGCTGACCCCTAAGATGGTAAGAGAAATCAGCACCAGCAATGCCAGAATAAGCACCATTCCCTGCTGGCGACCATTAACGTGCATCACAGACTCCTCACAAAATTCTTCATGTTGCGCAGTGCCAGGGTTTGGGTAAACACCTGATAGTACCGGTCGTTATCGGTTTCAATGGCGGCTTCATTCAATACAGCGATGTCACGAGGTGCAATCTGACTGACTTCAGAGCGGTCGCTCATCAATAAAATTCCAAGCCTGATCGCCACTGCCTGACGCCCGGCTGTTCGCAATGCGGGTAACTGGCTTGCAGTCACATAGCGCACCGCTTGCCCTTGTGAAGTGGTCACCGAATCGGTCACCCCATACTGCACCTGAAAACTTTCCACGTTATCCATCAGGATCACCGAACGACTTGCAATAGTGGAAGCACGAAGGCCCCTCAACACTCGGCCGTCATAACCGGTGCAATAAAGTTTGTTGTCATTAACGTAATAGCGGTTAACGACATGAAATTGCGTACCATCAGGATAACCAAAGCGATTACCTGTGCAGTCTTCGCTGCCCAGTTGATTTACCACCAGTTCGTCACTGACGCCTGATGCACCTTGTTTAGCCCCTAAGTTGATATCAGACAGATAGTCTCCCGACAGGCCGATGGGGCGATTTTGTACAAATGCGGCTTCAATCGCAGAATCCACAGTGCCGTCAACCGTCGTTACAATAGAATCATATCGCCCTACTTCCATCAGCTCGCGGCCGAAACGCGCCATGATAAAACGTCCAGACTCTTGCACCTGTCCCACCGATTGATTAAGAGAGTTGGTGACTCTGGAGCTGATCATGGTTTGAATTACCGCACCACTTATCACTAGCCCTAAAACCAAGGCAATCATTAACTCAACAAGTGAAAAGCCGCGCTGGTTCATAGGGTGACATCCTTAACCACGCAGGCATTACTGGTATTTGTATCGTTGCATCGATTATTCAGAGAGTATTTCTGATTGGCAGAGTTTGTTACTGGCCAGGTGAGTATGATGTGAATGCGGGATCCGGCTGAGCAGGTATCCGTATCGCCGCCGTTGCTGTCGGTACAATTCACATTAAGCGTAATCGTTTTGTTGGTCTGCACTGCAGAGCAAGACAATGACCACGCGTCGTACTGCGCCATTTGCGCTTCACTACACGTTCCACCTTCACAGTCTGGTATGGCAGAAGGGCGCGCTAAACAATGGCAAGCGTAGGGATCATCAGAGCCGCAGGAAAGCTCTGCAAAGTTATAATTGTTGGCAACAAAATATTCGTTGTTAACCACCAGGCCATCGCCAGCCACCGCAGGACGTGTGGCTGCCCGAAGGCGTTCGGCTACCTGCTCTGCAACCAGTTCAGACTGTGTTCGACTAATTGCATCGCGATTAGCAAATGAGCCAACAAACTGTAATGAAGCAACGCCGAGCAGGCCAATGGCGAGCACGAACAGGGTAATGAGGACTTCAATGAAGCCCACACCAGACTGACGCTGTTGCAACGTATGCTGACGCATAACCTGAATACCTATGTCGAAGTTGCCGAAAAATAAACCTTTCCCGCAATAATCCTACATTAAGGGCGGTGTTTGATAAGTATCAGCAGGGGGTAATGGGTATTGAATAGTATAATTCACGGGGCGAAATTCGCCCCGTTGGAGGGGAAAAACAGAAAAATTATTTAGCTAACTTGTTTTACGCGTAGCTCTTTAGGTACTGCAAATTCTACGTTTTCTTCGCGTCCAGGACGCTCAGATGCAGTTTCTGCGCCCCATGCTTTGAGTTGCAAAACCACACGCTGTACCAATACTTCAGGCGCCGACGCACCAGCTGTTACGCCAACATGTTGAACGCCTTCCAGCCATTCCTGTTGAATGCTGGTTTCATCAGCAATCAGATAGGCTTTAGCGCCAATCTTCTCGGCTAACTCACGCAGCCGGTTGGAGTTAGAGCTGTTTGTCGCCCCCACCACCAGCAGCACTTCGCAGTCACCAGCCAGTTCACGCACCGCATCCTGACGATTCTGGGTCGCGTAGCAGATATCATCTTTACGGGGGCCGGAAATCGCCGGGAATTTTTCACGCAGCGCATCAATCACGTCTGCTGTGTCGTCCACCGATAACGTGGTCTGGCTGCAGAAGTACAGGTGCTCAGGGTCTTTCACTTCCAGTTTTGCCACATCGTCTGAGGACTCAACCAGATAAATGCCACCTTCGTCATTGTCGTACTGACCCATGGTGCCTTCCACTTCCGGGTGTCCGGCGTGGCCGATGAGAATGCACTCGGTGCCGGTTTTACTGGCCCGGGTCACTTCCATATGCACTTTGGTTACCAGCGGGCAGGTGGCGTCAAACACTTTCAGACCACGAGATTCCGCTTCCTGACGCACCGCCTGTGACACCCCGTGGGCAGAGAAAATCACAATACTGTCATCAGGCACTTCATTAAGTTCATCAACAAACAGCGCACCGCGGTCTTTTAAGCCATCTACCACAAATTTGTTGTGTACCACTTCGTGGCGCACGTAGATAGGCGGGCTAAACATTTCCAGCGCACGTTCTACAATGGTAATGGCACGGTCTACACCGGCGCAGAAACCACGGGGATTAGCGAGATGAATTTGCATTACTGACTCCGTTACGCCTGTTCGGCGCTGTTGATCACATCAACAATTTCAACATCAAAAATTACTGTTTGCCCTGCAAGCGGGTGATTGAAGTCTACGGTAACAGAATCTCCCGCAATGCTGCGAACAATGCCAGGGACTTCCGCACCATTTGGTTGCGCAAACGCCACAATCATGCCTTCTTCCAGCTTGAGTTCGCTGCTAAAACGGCTGCGTTCCATATGATGAATGCTGTCTGGATTTGAATGACCAAACGCATCTTCAGGGGCCAGTGTGAATGCTTTTTTGTCGCCCTTGATCAAACCAAGCAAACAAGCTTCGAAATTTGACGTTAAGCTACCGTCGCCCATAACCAGTTTTGCAGGCTTATTGGCCAGACGCGTGCTGTCAGCGGCAGAACCATCTTCTAGCTTAAGATCGAAGTGCATAATCACTTCAGATTTTTCATTGATCACGTTATCTGTCATTACAAGCTCCTACCACTCATTTTGCGCGGGTTTGTTCGGACGATTTATTGCTGTCTTTATTTGTCAGCATGTCCCAAACCAGCAAGGCCGCACCGATAAAAATCGCACTGTCAGCCAGATTAAACGCAGGCCAGCTCCAGGAGCCCACGTAAAAATCAAGAAAATCAATTACAAAACCATGTACCAGCCGGTCGTAGACGTTACCAATAGCACCGCCCAAAATGAAGCAGAATGCCACGGGCAGCAAACGCTGCTGTTTGTCTGACTGCTTCAGCCACCACAGGATAACTGCACTGACCACAACAGCAATGCCGGTGAAAAACCAGCGTTGCCAACCTGAGGCGTCATGAAGAAAGCTGAACGCCGCACCGTAGTTACGCACATAGGTGAAGTTAAAAAATGGCATGATCTCAACAGATTCAGACAATGCCATGTTGCCGATAATTTCGTACTTGCTCCACAAATCCAGCGCGATAACCACTGCGCTAATCCATAAAAAGCGCAGCCCGGTATCGGTGAGTAATTTAGGCATACTGACGCGTTTCCCCTTCGCCGTCTACGTTGGTCACACAGCGACCACACAGTTCAGGGTGTGCTTCGTGGCTGCCCACGTCTTCGCGGTGGTGCCAGCAGCGCACGCACTTCTCGCCAGCGCTCTTTTCCACTTCAATGAACAGACCATCCACATCAGTGGCTACTGCAGACTCAGGCTTATCAGCAAGCGGTGCCAGCGCTACACCAGAAGTGATAAGTACGAAGCGCAGTTCGTCTTCCAGCTTACCAAGGACATCAAGCAACGCTTCATCAGCATACAGTTTGATGTTGGCTTCCAGTGAACCACCCAGCTTACCGTCTTTACGGGCCTGCTCCATGGCCTGGTTAGCGGCATCTTTTACCGTCATAACTTTGTGCCAATAAGGGTCGTCGAAAGCACCTTCGGTGGCAAAACCGCTCAGGCCTTCATACCAGGTTTCGGTGAACACAAATTCACTGCGCTCACCGGGCAGTGCTTCCCAGATTTCCTGTGCAGTAAAGCTGGTGATTGGTGCCATCCAGCGAACCAGTGCTTCAATGATGTGGTACAGCGCGGTCTGACAGGAACGGCGGGCATTGCTGTCACCCTTAGCGGTGTACTGACGGTCTTTAATGATATCCAGATAGAAACTGCCCAGCTCAATTGAACAGAAGTGCATCAGCTTCTGGGATACCACCAGCATGTCGTAATTACTGTAGGCTTCGATGAGTTCCTGTTGCAGTTTTTCGGTGCGGGCAACAATCCAGCGATCCAGTGCCACCATATCTTCTGCGGCAACCGCATCGGCTTTCGGATCGAAACCATTGAGGTTCGACAACAGGAATCGGGCAGTATTGCGCAGACGACGATAGGCATCAGCAGCACGCTTAAGAATTTCGTCAGATACCGCAATCTCACCGCGATAATCTGTTGATGCCACCCACAGACGCAGAATGTCAGCGCCCAGTTTATTCGTTACCTGCTGTGGTGCAATCACGTTACCGATAGACTTGGACATCTTACGGCCCTGTGCATCTACGGTGAAACCGTGGGTCAGCACTTCTTTATAAGGTGCGTGGCCGTACATGGCAGTTGAAGTCATCAGTGAAGACATAAACCAACCACGGTGTTGGTCTGAACCTTCCAGATACAGGTCGGCACTGGCAGGAAGGTCATCGCGACGCTCTACCACAAAATAATGGGTTACACCTGAATCGAACCATACGTCCAGGGTATCCAGTACTTTCTCATACTGGTCTGCATCGGCACCGAGCAGTTCTGCATCGTCCAGATCCCACCAGGCCTGAATGCCCTTCTCTTCCACCGCTTTTGCTACAGTTTCGATGATGGAATCAGTTTGTGGGTGCAATTCGCCGGAAACGCCATGTACATATAAAGGAATAGGCACGCCCCAGGTGCGCTGGCGGGAAATACACCAGTCAGGACGACCCTCTACCATTTTTTCAATGCGGTTCTGACCCCATTCTGGGATCCACTCGGTTTTTTCAATTTGCTCCAGTGAGGCTTTGCGCAGACCTTTCTTATCCATGCTGATAAACCACTGCGGGGTTGCACGGAAGATGATTGGCGTTTTGTGGCGCCAGCAGTGCGGGTAACTGTGCTCGTAATTCACGTTCAGTAACAGATTGCCGTTTTCTTCCAGCTTCTCAATAATAGGCTTATTGGCTTTAAACACGAACATGCCGGCGAACAGCGGCGTCTCTTCGTTGTACACACCGTTATTACCCACAGGATTGTACACTTCGATGCCGTACTGTTTGCAAACATTGAAGTCGTCCACACCGTGAGCAGGCGCAGTGTGTACCAGACCGGTACCGGAATCCGTAGTGACGTGATCGCCGAGAATAAACGGCACGGTGATATCCAGGAACGGATGATTAACAGTAAGTTTCTCCAGCGCCTGACCAACACAAGTCGCAACAGTTTTGTAGTTTTCCACGCTGTAACGGGACATACAGCTTTCAACCAGGTCTTCCGCCAGGATGATCCAGTCGCCGCCATTAAGTTCAACCAGCGAGTACGTCAGTTCCGGGTGCAGGCTGATGGCGCGGTTAGCAGGCAGTGTCCATGGCGTGGTGGTCCAGATAACCGCTGACGCTTTATGCGCTTTTAAGTCATCGGCAGACACGCCAAACGCAGCAGCAATGGCGTCTGTATCAGCTACCGGGAATTTCACGTCGATAGCTGGCGACACTTTATCTTTATATTCAACTTCCGCCTCTGCCAATGCAGAACCACAGTCTGTACACCAGTGAACTGGCTTGAAGCCTTTTTCCAGGTGGCCCGAGTCTACGATTTTGCCCAGCGCGCGAATGATGTCGGCTTCAGACTGGAAATCCATGGTTTTATAAGGCTTATCCCAGTCGCCAAACACGCCTAAACGGATAAAATCTGCCATCTGACCATCGATTTGCTTTTGCGCGTACTCACGGCACTTCTGACGGAACTCGGCGGCAGACACTTTTACGCCAGGTTTACCGACTTTCTTTTCTACCATCAGTTCAATAGGCAGACCGTGACAGTCCCACCCTGGTACGTAAGGCGCGTCGAAATCAGACATACCTTTGGCTTTAACGATAATGTCCTTGAGGATCTTGTTTACCGCGTGACCAATGTGAATATCACCGTTCGCATAAGGAGGGCCATCGTGCAGAATAAAAGGTTTTTTACCTGCCTTTGCTTCGCGAATTTGCTTATACAGGCCTTTTTCCTGCCAGCTTTTAAGCATCGCCGGTTCTCTTTGCGCCAAGTTACCGCGCATAGGGAATGGCGTTTCCGGTAAATTCAATGTCGGTTTGTAATCGCTCATAAACTCGTTATTTCCGTCCACCTGCCGTTGCGAGTTGCCCGCAACAATTTGATTTAAAACTCAGGCGATACCGAAAAGGGCTTTTGCCGCTTCCGCATCGCGCTGTATCTGTTGTTTCAGTTCGTCGAAAGAGTCGAACTTTTGTTCATCACGGAGTTTTTTCACCGGATAAACCTTGATCTGTTCACCATACAGGGTGCCTGTATAGTTGAAAATATGCACTTCTAACTGGGTGCGCTTGCCCTGCACCGTTGGCCTGGCGCCCACGTTAGCAACGCCATAAAAACGCTCGTCCTGGACATCCACGGTTACCGCAAATACGCCGTTAATGGCCGGGCGGGACCGTTTCAATAATACGTTTGCAGTAGGAAAGCCAATAGTGCGACCTTTCTTGTCACCGTGCACAACCCGGCCATCGATAACAAAAGGTCGTCCCAACATGTTACCGGCTTTTTCAAATTCACCTTTGGCGAGCACTTCACGCACTGCGGTAGAGCTTATGCGGCAATCATCCACCATAAAGCTCTGCGTACTGACCACATCAAAGCCCATGGCTTCACCGGCACGTTCTAGCATGGAGAAATCGCCGCGACGACCACGGCCGAAGCGAAAATCATCTCCCACAACGAGAAATTTTACGCCAAGACGCTCAACCAACAATTCTTCAATGAAGGTATCCGCTGTTTGGCTGGCAAAATATTCATCGAACCGAACGCACAGCAAACGGTCTACCGACTGTTCTTTGAGTAACTGGTATTTTTCCCGTAAGGTGCTCAGTCTCGCCGGTGCCGTGTCCGGGCTGAACAGTTCTTCTGGTTGTGGCTCAAAAACCATTACAGCGGATGGCAGCCCCAAACGTCGGGCCTTTTCATGTACATTCGCCAGCACAGCCTGGTGCCCACGGTGTACGCCATCAAATTTACCAATGGTGAGAACACACCCACTATGTTCGGGGCGCAGATTATGAAGACCGCGAATTAATTCCACTTGCTGCAGGTTTCCTGTTCACCGAAGGCTAATTTACAAAGCTCGCGATTATAAACGACCCGCCACGTAATACCAATCGTTGCGCACTGTTTATCCGCCAATTGCCTTAAAGTGGCGAATTCGAACGCCCAGAATCAGCAAAATGGTGAAAAATACAGCAGCGGCACAGCCAATTGTCAGTGCCACGTGAAAAATCTGCTCGGTGAGCGCAAAGTCATAAAAGGCATCGCCCACATCGAAGTACAAAATCACCGCCGCCAGCGCCACACTCGCCAGTATCACTTTTACCAGGAAGAATACGGTTTCCTTCGACGCCTGATACACCCCCATTTTATGTAAGGTAACGTATAACAAGCCGGCGTTTAGCGTAGCGGAAAGTGAGGTGGCAATGGCCAGACCGATATAACCATACGGAATGGCGAAAATCAGGTTAAACACCATATTGGCAATCATGCACCAGATGCCGAATTTCACCGGCGTTTTGGTATCCTGTCGGGAATAAAACCCGGGCGCTAATACTTTCACCCACATGAAGCTGATCAGGCCGCAGGCATAAGCAATCAATGAGTAAGATGCCATTTTCGCGGTTTCCACGCTGAATTCGCCGCGCTGGAATATCACCGTCATCAAGGGTTCTGCCATAAAAGCCAATCCCACAGCAGCAGGAATGCCCAGTAGCGACACCATACGAACACCCCAGTCCATATTGCCACTAAAAGCCGCGGGATCTTTTGCCACATGATTGCGGGACAACGTGGGCAAAATGACAGTGGCGATAGCAATGCCAAATAAGCCCAGTGGGAATTCCAACAAACGGTCTGAGTAATACAGCCAGCTGATTGAGCCGGTTACCAGGAAACTGGCTATTAAGGTGTCGAACAGCAGGTTGATCTGACCCACCGACACACCGAATAAGGCAGGTATCATTAATGTGCGTACTTTGACGACCTGAGGGTCATGCCAGCCCCACTTCGGCTTAACCAGTAATCCTGCGCGGTACAAAAAGGGGATCTGAAACGCCAGTTGTACAATGCCGCCTAAGAAAACGCCCCAGGCGAGGGCAAACGCAGGCTGGGAAAATACCGGCGCAAGAAACCAGGCGCAGGCAATAATACATATGTTCAGCAGCACTGGCGTAAAAGCCGCCACCGCAAAGCGATTCATAGTGTTGAGAATCGCGCCAGACAATCCGGTAAGGGTAATAAAGGCCAGATAAGGAAACGTAATTTTCAGCATCACTGATGCTAACTCAAATTTATCCCCAGCCTCCTCGCCTTCCAGCCAGGCAATAAACCAGCCGGTACCAAATAATGCCGTTAACACTGGTGAGGCGATAACACCGACAATAGCTACCACAAAGACTATCGCGCCCAGCGTTCCGCTGACCCGGGCAATAAAAGCACGCATTTGCGCTTTGTCTTCGTCATGGTGAACTTCGGTTAATACAGGAATAAAGGCTTGGGCGAAGGCCCCTTCGGCAAAGAGGCGACGCAAGAAGTTAGGTATTTTATTGGCGAAGAAAAACACGTCGGCCGCCGCACCATCTCCCATGAGCCTGGCCACCACCACGTCTCGGACCAATCCCAGAATACGTGACAGGAACGTCATGACACTCACAATAATTCCTGATTTTAATAATTTTCCTGACACACTCGCCCTGCTTTTACCTGCAAAAATTCAGACCGCCACTATAACGGAAGCAAGGGTCAGGCGAAATCTCCACGATTAAATAATCTACGTCGAAACAGCGTGTTAAATTAAACATGAAAAAAACATGACAGACAGATGAATTCCCCCATTTGCCCTGCTATAATCCGCGCATCTCACGGGGGATGCCTTTATTGCGCAATCTCAATAACTATTTTTCCTGCGGTGTCGGGCAAAATAGTTTGACATTTGGTCGCCGGATGAGCATAATCCGCACCCTATTTTTTAGACATGTATTTATTTTGGGAGTTACACCTTGGCTAACATTAAGTCTGCTAAGAAACGTGCAATTCAAGCCGAAAAGCGTCGTCAGCATAATGCCAGCCGTCGCTCCATGACTCGTACAAGCATCAAGAAAGTTGTTGCTGCTATCGCTGCTGGCGATAAAGAAGGTGCACAATCTGCACTGGCAGCTGCTACTCCGATTCTTGACAGAATGGCAACCAAAGGTTTGATTCACAAGAACAAAGCTGCTCGTCATAAGAGCCGTCTGGCTGCGCAAATTAAAGCGCTGTAAGACATCTGACGAGAAGAAAAAAAGCGCCGCAGGCGCTTTTTTTATGTCTGAAATTCAGCATCAGAAAGCCCTTCCCCTCTTCGGCTCTGTTCATTGAGTGCAATGATTGCCAATGGATGCCAGCGCGTGTCATCGCTAGTTAAATATCCTCATGGTTTTCTACATGTAAAAAAAAGCCTCTGCAAAATGCAGAGGCTTTCTATTTATCGCTATAGCGAATTACGAAGTCAGATTAGAAATCGTAAGATGCAGTGAACTGCACGCGACGCGGTGTTTGGTACGTCTGCGCCAAGCCAAATGATGCACTATCATCGTTAGCCGCAATCTCAGCCACTTCGTTGTAACGTGTTGCTGTGGATGCGTTGAAGACGTTAAATACGTCTACAGCAAAGCGGATTTTCTGGTCCTGGATATGCAGGTTGTAAGTGAAGTTTAAGTCTAAACGTGCAGTCCATGGCGTTGTACCCATGCTGCCACGTGGGAAGTATTTGTCACCCACCCAGTAAGTATCACCGTATTGGTAAAGATCTGAATCTGGCGTGTAACCGGCGCCCAGCGCAGTCCATGGACGACCAGAAGCAATGTTCAGGTTAGCACCAATCAGGAAGTCTTCCGTTACAGCGAAAGCACCGTAAACTTTGATGTTGTGACGACGATCCGCAGGCAGATTACCGTACGCACCATCCATCAGGTATGGGTAGTCCCAATCCTGCGTTAAGCCTGCATCGTCCTGACCATTATCAGATTTAACAAAACCTTCGGTATTACCGTAGTTGTGCGACCAGGTATACAAGGCTTTCAGTGACCACACTTTGTCCCATGTTTTTTCGATGGTTAAATCAACTGCAGTGTAACGACGTTTAGCATCTGGGTAACCTAGTTCTTCAGCCGTAAAGCTATACTCTTCAGTAACACCATCGCCATCGAGGTCGAAGTTGAAAGTGGCACCACTGCCCGGGTTAAACAGGAACCAGTTTTCACCCAGGTAGTTTCCGTCTTCATCAGTAAAGATATAAGAACCATCGTCAATCTGGTTGCCCAGATCGCGATAAGTCGCCTTGATGCCCCATGACCAGTCATCATTAATTTGAGCCTGGTAGCCAACAATCACTTCATCATTGTACATTGGGTCTAGGTTCTTATCCGCCAGGGTGTTAGACGCTTTTGCAGTACCGTCACCGCCGTTAGAGATAGCAGGATCACCCAACTGATTGCTTAATCCTACTGGCGTACCGTCTGCATTCAAACCTTCATACTCGTACCAAGTTTGAATATAGGTTTCTGCACCTGCCAAACGAATGTTGGTATTGGCAGCAACAGGCAAATAGTAACGACCTGCCGTCATGTATAACTTGCTTTCGCCGTCGCCATTAATATCCCAGGACGCGCCAAGACGTGGTGCAATCTGGTTATCGATAGATACGAACTCGTCGCCTTCCGCATTATAGTTGGTGAAGCTGTCGTTACGCAGACCCAGGTTCAGCGTGACGGTATCAGTAACAGCCCACTCATCTTCAATGTAGATAGCCCAGTTTTCTACTTCAAACTCGCCGATATTCTCATAGTTACGAACGCGAGTTGTCTTCATGGTTTCAGGTAACACATAGCCGTTAGGCAGTTGTGAACCAGCTTCATACGTACGGTAGTAGTAGTAGATGCCACCCGAGTTAAGCGTTGCGGCATTTGCTGTGTTGGTTTCAGAGTCGTAACCAAACTTCAACGTATGATTGTCACCCACGTACCAATTGAAATCTAAACGCATTTGTTCACGTTTGTCTTCATTTGCGCCAACGGTAGTAGTTACATAACACGTTGTACGAGAAGCAGTATCTGCGTCGTAGCCCACCGGACAATCATCAAAATCTGAGTAATCCGTTTCTGAGAACTTCACCACACCGTACATAGCAGACATACTGAAATCATCAGTCAGGTTACCGGTATAGCGCAATGCATAACTTTCACCACCACGGGTATGGTAAGCAACACCGCCTTGTTCATCAAAGTTGCCGTCGTCGTTGCTATCGTTGTAAATGGTTTCTGAATACGTACGTTTATCGCTGAAACCCCATAACATCAACTGGTGGTCATCGTTGATATTCCAGTCGATTCTCGCCAGATAATACGGGTCATCATCTTTCTCTACGCTCAGCGTGCTCACTGAATCATCGTTACGAGTATCGTTATCACGAGCGGTGTAGATACCATAGAAGAAGAGTTTGTCTTCAATCAGTGCACCGGAAGCATAAATATTCGTTTCCAGTGAACGGGAATAATCACCACCGTTGTTTAGGTACAGATCGCCAATACACTGGCCATCAGCATCACCACAACGATCGTTCTGACGGTAAACCGAGTTTGGTGCCTGCTCAGTGAGTGACGCTGGAGAATAAATGGTTTGAACGCCGAAGTGGAAGTCGTTAGTACCTGATTTAGTTACCGCAGAGATAAGGCCACCTGTTGAACGACCAAACTCAGACGAATAACCACCGGTCTTAACCTGGAAACCATCATAAGCAGTAAACGGAATCGTAGCACCACCCAGACCATTTCGGAAGTTGGTCAAATTAAGACCATTCACGTAATACGCGTTTTCAGCAACAGAGGCACCACCAAACGATGCTTGATCGCCAAAACGGCTATCGCCTTCAGTCGCACCCGGTGCAAGCAGCGCTACAGAAGTCACTGAGCGAGCAATAGGAAGAAGATCAAGCTCTTCGGAACTGATGTTTAACGATGACTCTGTAGACGATACATCAACGGCACGAATTGCCGTACCCACCACACCAATGTGCTCAACATCACCTTCTGTCATAGGAACAGATAGCTGAGCGGTTTTACCAACACCGATAATCACGTCATTGATTTGCGCTTGCTGGAAGCCTGGCTTTGACACGGTAATAGTATATTTGCCAACGGGAACGGTATTGAGGTTGAACTCGCCGTTTTCATCAGCTTCCAGGATTCTTGAATAACCCTTTGATGGATCCGCAATGGTAATGGTTGCGCCTGCCAGCGAGCCGCCGGATGCTGAGACAACGCTACCTTTGATAGCGCCGTCAACGTTATCTGCCATGGCAGGCATAGAAGCACTTAAGGTCATCGCCACGGCTACGGCGGTCAATGAACCCTTAAATGACCCCTTAAATGAATTGGAAAAGCTTTTTTTCATTATTGTTTCCCTGTGAAACTTTATTGTTTGTTCGTTGTTATTTCTTACACAGTAACTGCGTACCCCTGGTTTATTAATTAAGCTAAATTTTAAACTCAACTAAAACGGGGCGAATAATTAACACAGCAATCCAAATAAGTTCAATTTTTGAATTAACATAATCGACAAAACAACAAGAAAACAGCTTGAAATAAAAAACTAATTCACTATTAATAATTTATAAAATAACTATAAATAAAAATAAAGCGCATTTTTTAATCGATTAAAATAAAACTACCACAAAAGAAAAAATCATTTAAAATCAATGAAGTGAAAATTTTAAGTAAAGGTTATAGACTTTAATGAAAAACGAACAAATATAAAAAACAAGCTTAAACAAAATTTAAAATAAATATACATAAAAAATTAAAAGACTAAATTTAGAACAACAATTAAAACCTAAAATAAAAATGAATCACCACAAAAAATCAAATAGGAATCATTTGAAAAATCAGAAATAATAACGCCATTTGCTGTTGTCATTAATCCGTCATTCAACCTTCACCTTGTTGTCAACGAACAGTCACCTGACTGTAAATTAACCAACCTAAGATATCCTTCCAAAGTTACTGCTTTGGAAATGATGATGAAACCTACCCACTACCGCACACTCTGGTTGTCTGACATCCATCTTGGCAATAAAGATTGCAAAGCCGAGTATCTTCTCAACTTCCTCAATAACGTCACCGTCGATACGCTCTATCTGGTTGGCGATATTGTTGATATGTGGGAAATGCGTCGTCAGTTCCGCTGGCCAGAAGCGCATAATCAGGTGCTACATACTTTTATGAAAATGAGTCGTGAAGGCACCAAAGTGGTATACCTGCCGGGTAATCATGATGAGCCCTTGCAGTCATACTCAGGCATGGACTTTGGCGAAATTGAAATTCGTCGCGAGTATGTACACACCACAGCGCAAGGAAAGCAGTACCTCATTCTTCATGGCGATCAATTTGACGCCGATGTCACCATTGGAAAGTTTCACGCCTGGATCGGGGATAAGGGCTATGACTTGTTGCTGTTTCTAAACCGCTGGTACAACCGGTTTCGCCAGTGGCGTAATAACGACTACTGGTCGTTGGCAGGCTACATCAAAAAACACATTAAAGGGGCAAATACTGCCATTGCTCGTTACCGTGAAGCGTGTTGCAACCGAGCTCGAAAATTACAGCTTGATGGCGTGATTTGCGGCCATATTCACCATCCCGAAAGTACCATGGAAGACGGTATTCACTATATTAACGATGGAGACTGGATTGAAAACTGCTCAGCCTTGGGTGAAGACATGAGCGGCAATCTTAAACTCATCAGTTGGATAGAGCAGATGCAAGCACAAAGTACAGTAACCGAATTCAAACCACAGACGAAATCGACTAAAGCAGCCTAGCCAGATCAGGCACGCGGCTTCGACAAAATGATGCGCTTGTCACTGAAGTGACACGAAAGTGCTCAAAAAACGTCACAGTCGATTGCTAACGTACGGTTAAAAATATAGGAATAGAATTATGTTTACTGTCGATGATGTACTCACCCAGCATTATCCGCAGGTGGTGGATAAGCCCTGGTTATTCAAGTCGCTCTCATTTGTTTTACGCCATCTTTTGCACGAGCGGGAGATCACTGAATTCGGCGAAACCTACCCTCACTACGAAGACATCGATTTTGTTGAACAGGTGCTTGAATACTTTAATGTAAGCTACTCCACCCGTGACGTTGAAAAAGAACGGATCCCCAGCGACGGTCGTGTAGTAATTATCGCGAACCACCCTATTGGCTCCCTCGACGGCTTGGCCTTAATTAAGCTGGTAAGTGAAGTGCGCCACGATTTGAAAGTCGTTGCCAATCAAATGTTGATGGCGATAGAGCCTCTGCATAACATGTTGCTACCGGTAAACAACATGCAGGGTGGCACGCCCAAACAGCATCTCGAAGCCATTCATAATCACCTTGCCGGTGAAGGTGCTGTTCTGATATTTCCTGCCGGGGAAGTGTCGCGATTACGTCCTCAAGGTGTGCGTGATACACGCTGGCACACTGGGTTTCTGCGAATAGCAAAACAAACCAAATCACCAGTGTTACCGGTGTATATCGATGCGAAAAATTCGCCGCTTTTTTACAGCGTCTCTATGGTGTACAAACCCCTGGCTACAGCGCTACTGGTGAAGGAAATGTTCAAGCAGCGTAAGAAGCACCTGCCTATGCGCATTGGTGAAGTGATCCCTTACGAAGCTTACAGCCAGCTTACACTGCCGCTGAAAGAACAAGTGCAACTGTTTAAGCGACACCTTTATCGCATTGGATCTAACCGTAAAGGTGTTTTGGCGACACAAGCGCCCATTGCTATGCCGGAAGATCGCAAAGAGCTTTCCAGAGCTATTAAGCAATGTGAACATCTTGGCCACACGTCAGACGGAAAACACATTTATCTCTATCAGCATCAGGGTTACTCGCCCATCATGCGCGAGATTGGTCGATTAAGAGAAATCGCCTTTCGTGCTGTAGGTGAAGGCACTAACCGTCGCCGCGACATAGACCAATATGATTCCCATTATTATCACCTGGTCTTGTGGGACGAAAGTGATTTAGAAATTGTCGGGGCTTATCGATTTGGCGACGCGAAATTATTGAGTGCTGAAGGCCATCCTACCGGGCTTTATTCCGCGACCCTGTTTAACTACAGCGGCGATAACGAAAAGCTTTTTACTCAGGGCTTAGAATTGGGACGCAGCTTTGTGCAGCCCCGTTACTGGGGAAAGCGTAGCCTTGACTACCTGTGGATGGGAATAGGCGCATTTCTGGCCCGCTACTCACAATACCGATATCTGTTTGGTGCTGTGTCTATCAGCAACGCCTACCCCCAACCCGCTAAAGATTTACTGGTACAGTTTTATCGTCAGCATTTTCCGGCCAAATTCGGCGAAGCGACATCCCGGCTGCCCTACCAGGTATCTGCAGACGTGATTGAAACGTTCAGCGGTGAAGACTATAAAAAAGAGTTCACCCTGCTGAAACACTTACTCGCCAACATGGGCGTGAACGTGCCAACCCTCTACAAACAATACTCTGAAGTGGCTCACGATGGCGGTGTCGCCTTTCTCGACTTCAACGTAGATCCGGATTTCAACGATTGTATTGACGGGCTTGTGGTAGTGGATATGGATATGCTCACCGATAAGAAGCGCAAGCGCTATTTACAATACACCGGGCTTTCAAAAACAGCCTGACTTGACGGCTGCTCAGATCACGCGCCCAGCTATGCTGGGCGCAGTGCTTTTACCGCTGTAAACCTCTCAAGATAACGCTTAATAGTTTTACTCAAGATATTTCTGCGTTCGACGTTTTAACCCACGTCATTTCAGTGAACAAAAATTAAACTTGCAGTTTACTATTACACATGTAATCTTAATTAAGACTACAGACGTAATCGGTAAACAAACATGAGTGAAAAACACAATAAGCCAGATATTTCCAATGCAGAATATGACGTACTTGACGTGCTTTGGGAAGGTTACCCCGCCTCAGCTAGCGAGATCATAGGTCGTTTAAACGAACGCAAAGCCTGGCATGAAAAAACCGTAAAAACCTTGCTTGGACGACTGGTAAAAAAAGGCGTTCTCAGTTTCGTGAAGCAACAGCGACAATACCTCTACACCCCGTTAATAGCACGACAAGCATACCGGGAAAGCGAAACCGAAACCTTTGTAAGCCGCCTTTTCAAAGGCAAAGTCGCCCCATTGGTCGCAGGTTTTGCGAACCAAAAAAATCTGTCTAAACAGGATGTGGATGAACTCAAAGCACTCATAGCAAAATGGGAAAAAGACAATGACTGAATGGTTGATTGCCCAGCAGTACATTATTTCAGTAGCGGCATTACTCTTGATAGCGATAGAGAAATGGCTACCCGGGAAAATCGGCGCGCTGCGCAGTTATCAACTGTGGTGCTTGTTCCCCGCCATGCTTCTGGCAAACAACCTGCCGCTTGATTTCATACCTCACAGTACAAGCGGTATAACAAACTATGTGGTTGGCATGAAGCCCACGACTACAATGCCAACGGCATTTCCCTTTCTGACTCTATGGGCTTTAGTTGCGTCATTAATATTTACCTCGGTGATTATTCAGTATTGGCGATTATCCCGTTCAATCAATAAACGCGACATGACGGTATTCGGAACCAACATAAAAACGTCTGAAAAAGTCACCTCTCCCCTGCTGTTCGGCATCGTGTATCCAACGATAATTCTACCTGCCGATTTTGCAGAGCAGTTCAGTACCTCGCAGCAGGAGTTGATCATTAAACACGAAACGGTTCACCTGCGCCGGGGGGACAGCTTATGGAATGCATTGGCTTTACTCACCCTTTGCCTGTTCTGGTTTAATCCCCTCATTTGGCTGGCCGTGAGAGCATTCCGAATGAGCCAGGAATTAGCGTGTGACGAAACCGTTCTAAAAAATTCGACCAAAGAAGTAAAAGTCGATTACGCCAAAGCACTCGTTCAGTGTGCGGGCAACAATGCTTACAGCAGCTCGCTGTACCCTACTCTCGGAGATAAAAAGACCATGATGAAACGACTAGAAATGATATCTGCACCGATAAAGACAAATAAACGCATCACAGTAGCGACCATGCTCACCGCACTATTGCTTCTGGGTAATACTGCATTAGCGAACATGCCGTCACCGTCAGAACATGACGATAAAATTAACATGGCCACGCCGGTTATTCGAATCGACCCGGTGTATCCTCAGCAAGCCCTCAGTGAGCATATTGAGGGAGAAGTTGTCCTTAAGTTTGATATTAGCGCCACAGGCAAAACAGACAATATTACGATTGTCAGTGCTTCGCCCGCAGGCCTGTTCGATGAGAGTGCTAAAACAGCCTTGGCGCAGTGGCATTACAAACCCCGTGTTCAAGGAGGAAAAGCCATGGTTCAAAAAGATTTACTGGTAAAAATGAAGTTTAAACTGAAGCAAGAGCCTGAAATTGTCCGGGTAATGCCTAAGCAAGACTAACCATAGTAAGAATTGATAAAGGGGCTATATGCCCTTTTTATCATATTGGATTTTCATCACTCAGCATAATCCACGATTTCCCGGGTATCAGGCCGGATTTCTACGCGGTGGCCCGACACATCCAACTGCACGTTTCCCGTCGTTGGGTCCCGCTCGATTACTGTACTTTTGCGGTAGGTATCGTAACCAAGAATACTGCCAGGCTTTAACAGCATGGCTAAGTCGATATTATTAGGCGCGTCCTGAGCAATCTGCGTCAGTGGCATACTGTAGTCGTCGATGCCAATATTTTGTGGTCGGTCAGCGGCATGGGTCAGCAGTGGGAGAAATGCCAGGCTTGCAGCAACGATTCCTGTGTACGCTTTCTTCATCTGGTCGTTCTCCTATATATACCGTTTAAGCGCCTCTACAACTTTCGTATAACACACTTTGCTTGATACATGTTTCAGCAAGAACTATTCCAATCGGAAAAAACCTTTAAGATCAATGGCTGGTAAAAATCAGGTTAGCACTATGGTGTTTTTTACCGTATTTTTGCATCATATTTGCAACACCTCAGGGAAAATTTTACCGTGATAAAAATTATTGTACTTGTTCCTCTACTACTGAGTTTGCTGTGGTTTGCTTATTTAAGAGCAAATAAGTGGTCACTCTCTCAGGGCAAACAGGGATTCCTGTATATTCTCGTCCTCTCGGCGGTGATTGCTGCGTTCTACACAGTGATGATGGTTCTCACCCACTAGCGATGCCAGTAAAGGGCAATTGCGTTTTCTACAGGCGAAAAAAAGGGTGCGAATATCGCACCCTTATTCATTTATTCGCGGCAATGCTATGTTTCTTAGCAAAGCGCCTCGTATCGATAGTGTTTAACGAGTGGCCGCCGTCTCAATATCAGCACCTTCACGCAAAGATTTTACAAACGCAGCATAAGCCGTTTGACTATTCGCACCGGCAAGGCGTTGTTGGATAGCTGCTACTGTTGCATCGTCTGCGGCTTCTGGCGCTTTCACGTCGAGCAGTTCAATCAAGGCAACATCGCCACTGCCAAGACGTGCGACGCGACGAGATTTGCCTTCTGCTGGCGCAAGCGTAAACAGCGTGCTTACCACATTGGCAGGAAGCTGCTGATTAGCGCGATTCACGTTTTCTGCAGTTTCCCAACTCAGCGAACGGTTTGCTAATGCGTCATCAATCGTATTACCTGCATCCAGTTCAGCAAGCTGCGATTCGGCCCAACTCTCAGCAGCCTGCTGAGACTTTTCAGCACGCAGTGAGGCTGTGATGGCATCGCGCACTTCGTCAAGCGCTTTGGTTCGCTGCGGCTCATGCTCGCTCACACGCACAACCACAACGGTATTCGCATCCATTTCAATCAAATCGCTGTTAACCTGCTCTTCAATTAACTCAGGAGAAAATACGTCACTGACAACCTGAGGGTTATCAATAGCGGCGGGTACTTGATTACGACTGAATTGCTCTGTGGTTTCGATTGATGTATTCGCCACGGCAGCCACTTCGTCAAGTGTGTCTGGCACTTCAAAAGCAACCTCGGCCATACGAGACTGTAGTTCGTAGAACTTATCTGTGGCACGTTCGGTGGTCAGGCTTTCTTTAATGCTATCTTTCACTTCCGCTAGCGTTTTAACGGTTTCCGGCTGAAGCTCAGTCAACTTGATAATGTGGTAACCATACTCTGTGCGCACCACGTCAGTAATATCACCAACGGATTCGAGAGCGAATGCTGCGTCATCAAATGCATCATCCATTTGGCCCGGCATGATAAAGTCTAAATCACCGCCTTCTTCTGCAGAGCCAAAGTCATCAGAATTTTCTTCTGCTAACGTTGCAAAATCAGCGCCGTCTTTCAGCTCAGCAAGCAGAGATTCCGCTTTTTGCTGGGCTTCTTCGCTGTCTTCTTCTGACGCAATTAAAATGTGCGAAACACGACGACGCTCTTCGGTACGATACTGATCTTTATTCTCTTCATACCAGGCAGCAATGTCTTCGTCAGAAACCGATACATCGCCTTTAAGATCATCAACAGACAGCTTCACATAAGAAACAGCGACTTTCTCTTCGGTATCAAACGCAGTGATATTAGTATCGTAGTAGCTTTGAATATCGGCATCAGTAATATCTACTTCATCAGCAAACGGGGCTGAATCGATGACAAGATATCGGGCATCACGTGTTTGTGCCTGAAGCGCATATACACGCTTGGCTTCGCCCGGTAGGGCAAAATCAGATACACCCAACGCGCGGGTCAGTTGCTCACGGGTTAACTGTGTGCGCAGCAAATCTCTGAAATCACTCGGCTGATAGCCGTTCTGACGCAGCAGCATCAGATAACGATCGTTGTTAAATTCGCCGCCGCTTTGAAACTCAGGCATATTACGAATGGTGTTACGAATTTGCTCGTCACCCACTCTCAAACCCAGCTCTTCCGCTTTTTGTAAAACCAATTTCTCGTCTATCAGGCTGTCTAATACGCCGCCACGAAATTGCTGAAGATAACCTTCGTCAGCAAACAGTGCTGATACGCTCTCACCGTACTGCGATTCCATGCGACTACGCTGAGACTGATAAGCTCGCTCTAATTCATTCAGACTGATTTCTTCGCCATTTACGGTTGCGGCAACTGTCTCGCCTGAGCTATTCAGGTAGCTGCCAACGCCCGCGAACACAAAGCTCAGCACGACCAAACCAATGATGATCATCGCCCAGGGGCCCTGCGAACCTTCTCGGATTCTTTCTAACATGACTTACATTCAACTCCGTTGCTTACTTCTCAAAGCCCACGGTCCGTACGATGCGGTGTGGACAAAATATGCCAGATTATATCGATTCCCCCCGCCAAACGCGACATTACCATCAGTCTATTTGCAAGAATCATCGATTAATCCAGTCAATTTGCCGGGATGGACTGCGGGAGCTTAGGGGTAGGACAAATAAAAAAGGCGATGGTTCTGACCATCGCCTTTTGTCAAATCTTGTTTGCTTAGTTACAAGCGTCTTTCAGAGCTTTACCAGCTTTGAAAGAAGGTACTTTAGCAGCAGCGATTTGGATTGTGTCACCAGTCTGCGGGTTACGGCCAGTGCGCGCAGAGCGCTCACGAACCGCGAACGTACCGAAACCTACCAGTGCGACCTGATCACCTTCTTTAAGCGCTGCGGTAACTGCATCAGTGAATGCATCTAATGCACGGCCTGCAGCAGCTTTAGAGATATCTGCACCAGCAGCGATTTGGTCGATTAGTTGAGACTTGTTCACAATTATGATCCCCTTCGATTGTTATTATACTGTTTGTCCGAAAACAGTGATTGTCTTTTCGAACGTTATAACAAGCTTGATTAATAGATTCAAGTACAGTGTTACAATTATTTAACGTTTAATGATTCGCTGCAATCCCTTTAGAGACAAGGCTTCAAGCGAGTACGTTGTAAAGGTAACACAACTTCTGAGAGTTGAAAGCCCTAAATTTGAAAAAATCATCGAATTTAAGGCTTCAACGTTTATTTTTTAAGCAAAAACAAAAAAATGACGCTGGATCCCGCGTGTTTACTGCGATCCAGCTTTCTCTAGCTGTCACTTTTCAGTGACAACCTTAAACGACTCAACAGGCTCCTGAAGCGCAATATCGAGCACCTCATCAATCCATTGAACCGGATGTATCGACAAATCCGCTTTCACGTTGTCTGGAATTTCTTCCAAATCACGCTCATTGTCTTTAGGAATAACCACCGTTTTAATACCGCCTCGGTGAGCCGCCAGTAACTTCTCTTTCAAACCACCGATGGCCAATACTTCCCCGCGTAGCGTAATTTCACCCGTCATGGCCACTTCACACTTCACCGGATTACCCGTAAGCGTTGATACGAGCGCCGTACACATAGCAATACCCGCGCTTGGCCCGTCTTTTGGTGTCGCACCTTCAGGAACGTGTACGTGAATGTCACGTTTTTCGTAGAAATCTGCATTAATACGCAGTTTTTCTGCACGACTTCTTACCACCGTCATCGCAGCTTGAATAGATTCCTGCATCACATCGCCCAGTGAACCGGTAGATGTCATTTTGCCCTTCCCTGGAACTGCAGTGGTTTCGATAGTCAACAAATCACCACCAACCTGAGTCCATGCAAGACCAGTTACCTGACCAATCTGGTTGTCTTTGTCTGCTTTACCGTAATCGAAGCGCTGAACACCGAGGTAGTCTTTCAGGTTTTCCTGCGTCACCACCACTTTGTCTTTACTCTTGCTAAGCAAAATGTCTTTCACGGCTTTGCGGCAAACTTTCGAGATCTCACGCTCAAGACTTCGCACACCCGCTTCACGGGTATAGTAACGAATCATACCAATGATGGCAGACTCAGTGATATCTAACTCTTTCGCTTTAAGACCGTTTCTTTCCATCTGTTTTGAAATCAGATGACGGGTAGCAATATTGAGCTTTTCATCTTCGGTATAACCCGATAAACGAATCACTTCCATACGGTCTAACAACGGACCTGGAATATTCATGCTATTTGAAGTTGCCACGAACATGACATCAGACAGGTCGTAATCGACTTCCAGGTAATGGTCGCTAAAGCTGCTGTTTTGCTCGGGGTCGAGCACTTCTAATAACGCAGACGATGGGTCACCACGCATGTCAGAAGACATCTTGTCGATTTCATCTAATAGGAACAGCGGGTTTTTCACCCCTACTTTCGACATTTTTTGAATCAGCTTACCGGGTAAAGAACCGATATAAGTACGACGATGTCCACGAATTTCCGCTTCGTCACGCACACCACCCAGTGCCATACGCACATATTTGCGACCAGTCGCTTTGGCGATAGACTGACCTAATGAGGTTTTACCTACACCTGGAGGGCCCACTAAACAAAGAATTGGGCCTTTAAGTTTTCTGACGCGCTTTTGAACAGCCAGATACTCAACAATGCGCTCTTTGACTTTCTCCAGACCGTAGTGGTCTGCATTCAGTACTTTTTCAGCCAGTGACAAATCTTTCTTTACTGCACTGCGTTTATGCCAAGGAACATTCGTTAGCCATTCAATATAGCTACGTACCACTGTGGCTTCCGCCGACATTGGTGACATCATCTTCAGCTTCTGCAACTCAGCTCGCGCCTTGTCTTCGGCTTCCTGAGGCATCTTCGCTTCTTCGATCTTTTTACTCAGTGCTTCAAATTCGTCAGGGGCGTCGTCAAGCTCACCCAGTTCTTTCTGAATGGCTTTCATCTGCTCATTCAGGTAGTACTCACGCTGGCTTTTCTCCATTTGCTTTTTCACACGGGTACGAATTTTCTTTTCGACCTGTAGCAAATCAATTTCACCTTCCATCAGTGCCATCAAATATTCGAGACGTTCGTTCACGCCTTTCATCTCTAACACCTTTTGTTTTTCAGCGAGCTTCAATGGCATATGCGCCGCCATGGTGTCTGCCAGGCGAGCCGCATCTTCGATACCATTTAAAGAAGTGAGCACTTCAGGCGGGATTTTCTTATTCAGTTTGACGTAACCCTCAAACTGCGACACTGCCGAGCGAATAAGCACTTCCTGCTCGTTCTCAGGAAGCAGTTCGTCTTCAACACGGTTTACCTGAGCAACAAAGAATGGCTCAGCTTGCTCATAGCTGTGAATTTCTCCACGCACGTTACCTTCAACCAGCACTTTAACGGTACCGTCGGGTAACTTGAGCAATTGTAAAATCGTCGCCAACGTACCTACTTCAAAAATATCATCCGCCTCAGGC
This sequence comes from Alteromonas sp. ABH2_165, assembly GCF_056159945.1. Lineage (NCBI taxonomy): Bacteria > Pseudomonadati > Pseudomonadota > Gammaproteobacteria > Alteromonadales > Alteromonadaceae > Alteromonas > Alteromonas sp. ABH2_165. Next base: position 200,468 of record NZ_JBSWWF010000008.1, on the reverse strand, counting down.
TCATCAACACTGGCGTCTTTCTGAGCGACTAGAAAAATTTGTTTATCATTTTCCATTGCCGCTTCAAGGCAACGAATGGATTTTTCCCTACCAACAAATAGCGGTATGACCATATGGGGATAAACGACTACGTCCCGTAAGGCAAGTACGGGGATCTCAATGCGATCTTCACGCTCTACTGTCATACGTGTTCTCTGTATTGTTCATAATGTGAATTGATATGGGGATGCACAGGCAAAGTTCAATCAATCCTGTGTTAAACCTTGTTACTTTAACCATTATCGATTTTTAATGATGGTGCAACCTTTTTGTGTGGTCGACAGAAATGAAGTCAGCTAACTGTTCATTTATCCAACTTTGTACTGCTTAGTTATTAATAAAGACAACTATTATTAAATAAATAGAACCTGTTTATTACATGTAAAATACAAAAATGCGTTAATATTTAGTCATATCCCAGACTTTATATTTGTACTGAAACTTGTTATGAAATTGTCATCATCCTCATCTCAAGCTGGCTTCTCTCTGATTGAACTGGTTCTTGTTATTATCATACTCGGTGTGTTGGCAGTAACAGCGGCTCCGCGTTTTGTTGACATTCAGGATGATGCACAGGCAGCCAGCGTGCAGGGTGTTGGTACAGCGTTTGGTGCCAGTGTCAGACTCGCGCGTCTGAAATGGCAGGCTAGTGGTTACGCCGGAGCGGTCGATGATCTTGATGTTTTTGGTAATGGCGAGAGACTGGTAGACTTTAACGTTTACGGGTGGCCAGTACAAAGTTACTGGGTGTCTGAAGAAAGTCCTGTGCTGGATAACAGCTGGGACTGCACTTCTGTTTGGAATACGCTTTTAATAGAGGGCAGCCCCACAGTAGCAGAAGATACTTCTGCGGACTATCAGGCAACCTACGTTGATGGCACCTGTACATTTATTCTGGTGAACCAGCCGGCATTTTCTATCTTTTACAGCTCAGTGACGGGCGAAGTCACTGTTGATGCTGCACTGTAACACCATCGTGGACTGCAACGCCTTACTCTAAAGAGTTTAAGGCTAATCCGCACAAACAAAAAAGGCCCTTTCGGGCCTTTTTCATTCAAATACTAAACGCCGTTATTCAGACGCCGCTTTTTTCTCTTCACTCTTGTACATCAAAATAGGCTTCGACTCGCCTTTAATAACAGACTCGTCGATGACTACCTTACAAACATTTTCCATAGAAGGCAGTTCGTACATGGTATCAAGAAGTACAGCTTCTACGATTGAACGCAAACCACGAGCACCGGTTTTCCGCTGCATCGCTTTTCGCGCAATAGCATTAAGCGCATCGTCACGGAATTCAAGCTCTGTTTCTTCCATGGCAAACAATGCTGCATACTGTTTAGTAATCGCATTTTTCGGCTCACGGAGAATTTGAATTAACGCTTCTTCGTTCAGCTCTTCCAGACTGGTTACCACTGGCAAACGACCAATAAATTCTGGAATAAGACCGTATTTCACCAAATCTTCCGGCTCAACACGTTTGAACAAATCGCTCAGTTCACGTTGGCTTTCTTTAGACTTCACTGACGCACCGAAACCAATACCGGTATCTTTGTTGGCACGTTGCTCAATCACTTTATCGAGACCCGCGAATGCGCCACCACAGATGAACAGAATCTTCGACGTATCGACCTGCAGGAACTCCTGCTGCGGGTGTTTACGACCGCCCTGAGGAGGCACCGAAGCGACAGTACCTTCAATCAGTTTCAGTAGCGCCTGCTGAACACCTTCACCAGACACATCACGGGTGATCGATGGGTTGTCAGACTTGCGGGAAATCTTGTCGATTTCATCGATATAGACAATGCCGCGCTGGGCTTTTTCTACGTCGTAATCGCACTTCTGAAGCAGCTTCTGAATAATATTCTCTACGTCTTCACCTACATAACCCGCTTCGGTCAGCGTTGTCGCATCGGCCATAGTGAAAGGCACATCCAGCAATCTTGCTAAGGTTTCTGCGAGTAGGGTTTTACCACTACCTGTAGGACCAATCAGCAGGATGTTACTTTTACCTAACTCCACGCCTTCATGAACATCACCATTACGCAGGCGTTTGTAGTGGTTATATACCGCTACAGACAATACCTTTTTGGCATGCTCCTGACCAATAACATAATCATCGAGATGAGTATGAATTTCCTGAGGTTTAGGAAGCGCATCCTGTTTTTGCTTAGGTGCAATTTCCTTAATTTCCTCACGAATGATGTCGTTACATAACTCGACACACTCGTCACAAATAAAAACGGACGGTCCTGCTATCAGCTTACGTACTTCATGCTGGCTTTTGCCACAAAAAGAGCAGTACAAAAGCTTGTTATCGCCGTCGCCGTTCTGCTTGTCACTCATTACACTTTGCCTCTGCCTTTCCTGAACAAATAGATTTCGTGCGGGTACACGAGTTCAGGCTATCTATAACTATACTACTTAGTGGCGGCTGCGTCAGATCGATTTGTTAAAATCTGATCGATCAGGCCATATTCCTTGGCTTCTGCTGCACTAAGGAAGTTATCCCGATCCGTATCGCGTGCAACTTTTTCATAATCCTGACCAGTATGTTCCGCCATCAGACGGTTCATTTTTTCTTTAATAGACAGAATTTCTTTCGCGTGGATTTCAAAATCCGACGCCTGTCCCTGGAAACCACCTAGCGGCTGGTGAATCATCACGCGAGAATTAGGCAGACAAAAACGCTTGCCCTTCGCACCACCTGACAACAGGAACGCGCCCATACTCGCAGCCTGACCAATACATACTGTACTTACGTCTGGTTTAATAAAATTCATGGTGTCGTAGATTGCCATACCGGCAGTCACTGAACCGCCTGGAGAGTTGATATACAGGAAGATATCTTTCTCTGGATTCTCGGCTTCAAGGAATAACATTTGGGCGACAATCAAATTCGCCATGTGGTCTTCGACCTGGCCCACTAAGAAAATCACATTTTCTTTCAGTAGACGGGAATAAATATCGTAGGAACGTTCACCTTTAGACGTCTGCTCGACGACCATCGGCACCAATGCATCTTGTGGTTCAAATGGGTTTATCATATCTACCTTGATTTCTTAGCGTTAAAAACAAAAATGCCCGGAAGGTTCCGAGCATTTAAGCAGTTGCTGACAGGTTAAGTCAATCAGAGGGTAATAAATTACGCCTGTTTGTTCATAACCTCGTCAAAAGCTTTGGTGACATCCTGAGTTTTGGCATTTTCCAGCACCCAATCAATCGCCTGCTCTTCCAGTGCGACGTTGCGCATCTGGTTCATCAGTTCTTCGTTAGCTTTATAATAGTCCACAACTTCCTGAGGATCTTCATAAGCTGACGCTGCAGACTCAATTAAAGCCATTACTTTTTCGTCATCTGCTTTCAGTTCGTTCTGCTTGATCACTTCACCTAACAGCAGACCGATGCGAACACGACGTGTTGCATTGTCAGTGAACAGTTCAGCTGGCAGTTCTGGCATGTTGGCGCCGCCGCCCTGTTGGCTGAAACGTTGTTTAGCCTGTTCACGCAGTGCGTTTACTTCTTGATCGATCAGTGCTTTAGGCACGTCAAATTCGTTCTTTTCAAGAAGTTTAGTAATAACATCTTCTTTTACGGTAGTTTTCAGTGTTTGAGTCAGTTCGCGTTCCATGTTTTTACGCACTTCCGCTTTTAATGCCTCAACACCACCTTCTTCTACACCGAAGAGCTTAGCAAATTCTTCATCAACGTCAGGTAATTGCTTACCTTCAACTTTTTGAACTGTTACGTCGAATACCGCTTCTTTACCTTTCAGGTTTTCCGCGTGGTAGTCTTCAGGGAAAGTCACTTCAACTTTCACTTCTTCGCCTTTCTTCGCGCCTACCAGTGGCTCTTCAAAGCCTGGGATCATGCGGTTCTGGCCCAGTTCCAGTGTAAAGTCTTCTGCTTTGCCACCTTCAAATTCTTCACCGTCAACCTTACCTACGAAGTCGATAACTACACGGTCATCTTTTTTCGCTTTACGCTTAACTTCTTTCCAGGTTGCGTGTTGCTTTTGCAGTGTCTCCATCATGTTATCGAGGTCAGCGTCGGAAATTTCAACCACTGGCTTCTCAATTTCGATGTCTGCTACGCCCTGAACTTCAACTTCAGGATACACTTCAAATGCTGCAACGAACTCTAAATCCTGGCCATTTTCATCTTTAACCAGTTCAAAAGAAGGCATGCCTGCAGGATTAATTTTTTCCTGAACAATTGCCTGGTAGAAGTTTTGTTGCATTACATCGCCAGCAACTTCCTGACGAACAGCTGCGCCGAAACGCTTCTGGATCACGCTTACTGGTACTTTACCAGGACGGAAACCGTTGATGCGTTGCGTTTTTGATAGTTGTTGAAGACGCGCTTTAACCGCAGAATCAACAGAATCTGCTGGAACGGTAATAGTAAGACGGCGTTCTAAACCCTGGGTCGTCTCGACTGAAACTTGCATTTTGTTACCTCAACTGTGCGTCTTAAAGTGACGCTTTGTTTGAATCCCCTTCCCGTCCTTGCCTGATTCGGCGCGTAACACCGGGGTTAGAGGGACTGTTATTCAACAGTGTTAAACCGTTGTTTAATCACATTGGTTAAAAAAAGACGCGGTAGTATACAAGCAGCTTTTTGCAGAGTCGAGAGGGTTTGGCAACAAATCACAGGAAATTAGTCTGTTGACGCAAGATTTCTGCGAAGATGTAGAAAATACAGGGAAAATTGGGAAATAAATGGTCGGTGAGACAGGATTTGAACCTGCGACCCCTTGGACCCAAACCAAGTGCGCTACCAAACTGCGCCACTCACCGAGCAGAATTTTTTCGAAGACGTAAGGAATGCGTCAAAGAAAGCCAACCGATATTGGCTAAAGGTGATTTGCACTATTCTTCCCTATTAAAGGAAGAGTGGGGTGGACGATGGGACTTGAACCCACGACAACCGGAATCACAATCCGGGGCTCTACCAACTGAGCTACGCCCACCACAGGATAGTGCATTTACAAACATCGCTATTCTACGACATAAATAACTGTTTGTCAGTCATTTTTTCCTGCCAGCTCGCTATGGCGCGTCCGGCAGGATTCGAACCTGCGACCCACGGCTTAGAAGGCCGTTGCTCTATCCAGCTGAGCTACGGACGCCCGACGAATCGACGTTTGTAAAAGTGGTCGGTGAGACAGGATTTGAACCTGCGACCCCTTGGACCCAAACCAAGTGCGCTACCAAACTGCGCCACTCACCGACTGTGTAAGGCAGTAATGTTCCCTGCCGTTACGGGGTGCGAATACTATAGCCAACATCCCAACTCGTCAAACACTTTTTTCAATAAAATTACTGACCGCTCACAAACCGCGCAATCCTCTTTTTTTTTGACCAATCTGCTGCTCTTTTATGCACATATTCACTTTGGCAAGGTGTCGCAACATGTGAAACAATATAGAGAGTAACGTAATGATATGAGAAGAATACATTCATGAGTGCCCACCTTATTGATGGCAAGGTCATTGCCAAACAAGTTCGCCAGGACGTAGCGACTTATGTTGAATCACTGAAAGAAGCCGGAAAGCGATGTCCGGGTCTGGCGGTTGTATTAGTAGGAAGCGATGCAGCTTCTCAAGTTTATGTATCGAATAAACGTAAAGCTTGTGAAGAAGTCGGTTTTGTTTCCCGCTCATTCGATTTACCTGCAGATACTTCAGAAGAAGAATTGTTATCTGTCGTCGATAAGCTGAATGACGATCCTGAAATCGACGGTATCTTAGTACAGCTTCCATTACCTGCCGGTTTGAATGCTGAGCGTGTGCTGGAACGTATTGAACCGCACAAAGACGTAGACGGTTTCCATCCCTACAACATTGGTCGTTTAGCGCAGCGTATCCCCGCCCTGCGCCCTTGTACGCCCAAAGGCATCATGACCATGATTGAAGCCACAAAACGTCCTGTGAAGGGATTAGACGCGGTTATTGTGGGTGCCAGTAATATTGTTGGTCGTCCAATGGCCCTTGAATTACTGCTTGCAGGCTGTACGGTGACAACGTGCCATAAGTTTACTCAGGATCTGAAATCCCATGTGAGTCGTGCAGATCTATTGGTGGTTGCAGTGGGCAAGCCTAACTTTATTCCTGGCGACTGGATTAAACCAGGTGCCATTGTGATTGATGTGGGCATCAATCGTGTTGCTGATGGCTCTTTGGTTGGAGACGTCGACTTCGAAAACGCCAGAAATCGCGCAGGTTATATTACCCCTGTTCCAGGCGGCGTAGGCCCGATGACGGTTGCAAGCCTGATCGAAAATACTTTAGAAGCTTACGTTAAGTACCATTCATGAAGCTTGAAGACCGGGTGGCCATTGCCACCCGCGAATGGGTAGCTAGCGTCGTTATTGGATATAATTTTTGTCCTTTCGCCCGCCCCGTTTTTGAACCTGACCGAATAAAATACGCCGTAGATCATAGCGATAACGTTGGGGATGTATTGGAAACCCTCTACCAAAGCTGTCTCGAATTGCGTGAGAATGACAACATCGCTACCACGCTGGTCATATTCGACAACTGCGCCCAGAACTTTGACGACTATCTCGATGTGCTGGCCATGGCAGAACAACTTATGGAGCAAAGCGGTTTTAGTGGTGAGTTTCAATTGGCCAGTTTTCATCCTGACTATCAGTTTGATGGTGAGGATGAATCGTCACCGGGGAATTTCACCAACCGGAGCCCTTACCCCACCCTGCACATCATTCGTGAACACGATATTGAACAGGCTATGCGGGGTAAAGAAGATTCATCGGCGATATACGAACGCAACATGCGTAAAGCCGAATCCCTCGGCTGTGCACATTTCGCCGGCATTCTTGATGACCTAAGAAAGCGTTAATACTGATATACCGTACGACAACGCTTTCTATCGATGTATCGAATTAACCTTGAACCATCATGTCGCGGCTAAGTAAAAACGGCCGCGCCTGACTTTCTGTTAAAACGAATTTCCACTCCGTAAACCAAGGCTTCGCACCTGGCACCTCAAAACGAAGTTCGTAACCGGCTTGTTTACCTGACGCGATGTAAGCCATTACCTCAGTGCCATCCTCAAGAGTAAATACAAGTTGGCTTAGCTGGGCCTGTTGATCCCATTGCGCAGGGACATATGGCGAAACGGCCTCAAAGTTAAAAGCCAGCATTTTATCAACGGCCTGACCAATCACAGTGGGGTAACGTAGCGTTTCAGTTGGTGCTAGATCAGATATTTGCCAACCATCCACACTTTCACCATGGCGATCAAGATTAAGCAACGGCGCACCATTCAGCGCGATAACGATGTCACGAATTGCCGTACTGGTGAATGGCAGTATGTCTCTAGTTAACCAACTGCTGCGATTTTCAGGCAACCGATAGTTTTTATCCACCAGCACACTGGTCTGGCTCTCCGGTTGGCGAACATAGGTACCTCGTCCTCCTGCTGCCTGACGTCCCACTAACAGTGATGTGGCATCATTGGCACCACCGGTTTCAATCAACACAGATTGCGCGTCTTCGTCACGCACACTTTCGACCCCTAGGCGATGATAGAAATCAGGTTGAGAGGTTTTTAATTCCACCACACCAGTTTGTGACAAGTCGATAACCAGCCTTGCCAGTTTTTTGGTGTCGACGGGAAAAGTCATCACGGTATCTAAGTGGGTCGCTATCCAGCGATCAGTGTCTTTCACCGCGGAAAAAAGCACGCCTTGGTGATTCTCAATTTTTATCCTTTGAAAATCTTTCGCTGCATTTTCCAGCTCCAACTCCAGCTTGTGACCTTCAAACGCCATCACTTCGTTATTGCCACTTTGCAAATAAAGCCACACTGAAGCACCGGTGCTGACTATTACTAGAAGCAATAAAATGATAATACGTAGATTCATGTGCTTGCTCCTTTCATGTAGGCCTTACCAGCACGGCGTTTAAATAAAAATGCCAACAACCAGATCAGGATTATCAATATGGCGGGAGCCACGACAATGTTGAACAACTTCAATTTGTCGCCGAGTTTGTCGATTTCGCGGTCTAACTGAAAACGCACTTCCCTTAGCGCCTGACGGATCTCAAGTCGCTTAGCTAAGTGCTCGTCGATGGTAGCCTGCTGCTGTTCGGTATAAACAATAGCTCCGCTCATACCTTGTTGCCCTTGCATCTCACGCAGCCGCTGTTCTGTTTTGGCCAGCTCTGCCTGTAGCCTTTCTTCTTCTTCGCGATAAGAAGCCTGCGCCGCGGTTTCCAAACTATCCACCCGGCTGAACGGGCGTGCAAAGGTTCCACGGGAACGAATACTGATTAATGCATCACTGCCTGCCAGATTTTCGATAGCGTTAACCACAAAATCCCCGTTATTCGCAAACGGCGTAAACACGGTATCACCGTAAAACGCCGATTGCTGCACCCAGAAACGGTCTGCCAACATATCGGCATCTGCAACAACAATGAGGTTCAGATTCTCGGTCTCTGCAACATAGTTTGCCGCGCGTTGTGGGTTTTGCGGGCGCTGATAAAACGACTTTGCTTTGCCTTGGTATCGTGCTGCTAACGTGTAGGTTTTCGTATTACCGCCAAAACCCCGGTGTAATGCCGAAGGGTTGGCAGTTTGCGCATAATTATCGGCATTAGTGAGGCCTGCATTCAACGTCGAGCGCATTAAAGGTTGCATCTTCAGTCCGCCGCCACGAACAGCCTCTAAAGCACCAAACGATGCACCGTTTAGGGAATCAAGGTTTGCGGTTACCACATCTTGTCGATCAAGCTGATTAGCCGTTAATCCAAGGATCCCAAAGTGCTTTACCATTGCACCATTTTCTTCCTGCAAATCGAACGCGAGTTGCGCGTCGAGCACAACATTTGTGAGGTCGACTTTCACGCCCCACCCCCGCAGTAAGGGCAATGAAGAGCGATTTGCCCCCACTTCCCGCAATGCAGCTAGCGCGCCGGTTTCATAATGAGGGTCAACGAAAGCTACAACCCGCCCGTTGTGCATGGCAAACTGATCGATGGCATACAGCAACTCATCCGATAGTGCCTGTGGGTGCATAAGCATGACAACGTCAGTGTCTTCCGGCAATTGCCTGTTTTTGCTACTGACCAACTGCACATCGTAAAGCTGAGAGAGTTGCTGATAAAACACTGTTGGCGCGGCAAATCGCCCGCTCAGAGGGTCCTGCCCGCCCGCGACGGGCAGGTCAGTTACCAACGCTAAACGAATCTCGTCAGGCTGGCTAAGTTGATAAATTAACTTACTAATTTCGTATTCGAGGAACTGCGCATTTTTTTCATCAAAAAAGGGAATCGCGAACTGATCATCAAGTAAATTGGTACCGGCCAGCCCGAAATAAACGGATTCACCGGCATTCCCTACGGCAGCGCTGGTAAGCCCGAACTGGTTAGCGCGGTCTTCATTTTCAGAAAACGGAATAGGGTCAACAACCTGCAATTTCACTTTACCATTCGACGCTTGAGCATATTCCCGTAACAAGCTCTGCACCCGGTTTGCATAGTTACGAAGGCGAGTTTTCCCGGTAGTGGTCGTGTCTGAAAAGAAAAAGTACAGTGTGACCGGCTCGTTTAGCCCCTCAAGTACATTTCGTGTTCCCTGAGACAGGGAAAACACCGAATCCTCGGTTAAATCAACACGATGTCGACTTAGCAGCTGGTTGTTCAAATAAACCAACATGACAAACAGCACGGCCAACAGAAATAGGCTGATTAAGGCAGAAATCTTTTTCATCGTCATGGTTAGTCCGCCTTATTCTCGTCAATGATAATAACACTGGCAAACAGCCACGAGGCCGTCACAAGAACGAAGTAAGCCACATCAGAAGCAGCGAGGACGCCCTTCGCCATCGCATCAAAGTGAGTAAGAAAACTGAACGAAGCCACCGTATCCACGACAAGATTGCTTGCCCAGTTTTTAAACGCATCGATGACGATGTCTGATCCACTCACCACAAAGATAAAACACACTACGACAGACAGTACAAACGCCACCACCTGACTACGACTTACTGCAGACAGGCACTGACTGATTGCCAAAAAAGCGCCAGACATCAACCAACTGCCAATGTAAGCCGCAACAATAATACCGTTGTCCGGTGAGCCAAGGTAATTCACGGTTAACCACAGTGGGGTTGTCATGAGTAAGGCCAGACCAAGAATCGTCCAGCAAGCTAAAAATTTACCGATAACCGTTTGTGTAGTAGAAACCGGTAATGTCATAAGCAATTCAATGGTGCCGGATTTCTTTTCTTCTGCCCAACTACGCATGGCGATAGCAGGCACCAGAAACAAATATAGCCAGGGGTGGAAATCAAAAAATGGCAGTAAGTCTGCCTGTCCACGGGCATAAAAATCGCCCATAAAGAATGTACAAACACCGCTTAACACAAGAAAAATAGCGATATACACATAGGCAATAGGAGTGGCAAAAAAGCTACCGAATTCCCTGCGGGCAATAGTTAGACTGCGCATTACAAAGCCCCCTTGCCAATGGTGATTTCGCGGAATACGTCGTCCAGGCGACCGGTTTCAATAGTGAACTTATCAACCGGCAGGCGGAAATGGCTAACGTGTTCGGTCACCGGCGCCATGATGAGTTTACCTGGCTCGGGGAACAAGGTGATATCACCGGTTTCGCGGTCGATTTCCATTTCTTCCACCCCATCGATTTCGGCCAACCCTGAGATATCTGCGGCATAACTGAAATGGAGCGTGATTGCCTGATGATACCTTGAGCGACACTGCAGCTCGTAGGGCGTACCGTCGAACAATTTTTTACCCTCGTGAATGATCATTGCCCGGTTACATACCGCACTCACTTCTTCGAGAATATGTGTTGAGATAATTACAATTTTTTCTTTTGATAGTTTCTTAATTAACTCACGCACTTCATGCTTTTGATTGGGGTCGAGGCCATCAGTGGGTTCATCAAGGATGAGAATATCGGGATCATGAATAATGGCCTGAGCAAGACCAATGCGATGACGAAAGCCTTTAGATAATTTGTCTATCTGGCGATTCAATACATCGCGTAACTCAACCTGCTCAATCACATTCTGTAATCGCGCTTTGCGACGTTTGCCTTTAAGGCCCCGAACGCCAGCGATAAAACACAGGAACTGAAACACCGTCATATCACCGTATAACGGCGCGCCTTCAGGTAAATACCCGATCACTTCCTGCAATGCTTTCGCATCACCCGGCATATTCTGCCCGTTTATTTCGATGGAGCCAGAAGTGGGTTCGAGGAAACCTGTCAGCATTTTCATGGTTGTGGATTTGCCGGCACCGTTGGGTCCTAGAAATCCTACAATTTCACCGGGCTTTATGGTGAAAGACAATTCATCAACCGCTTTCAGGCGATGAAAATGTCGGGATAGATTGTCTACAACTATCATAGCTTTCCGTCTGCTACTGCATATTTGTTCTGACATCTGTAGGAAACAGATGATGTTTGATGTCGTTTGAGCTGCAACTTTTATGCTCTGCGCACAATCGGGCCATCAGTTTGCCATATCTGTGCGCGTCTGACACGACCGGAATAGGAATTCAGAAATAAAAAAAAGCCTTACCGGAAAACCGGTAAGGCAGAGTGTCTGGGTTCCAGGGAGACCGAGAACCAACCCAGAAAGGCCCTCGGGGAAATAACCAGGCACACGTTACCGGCAAATTGTGAGATAATTATGACAACTGATAATTTTCACTAATGAGATGCTCCGGCCATGGCGCTACCGACAGATATTCTGCCAATCGGTACCATTGAAACCCCGTTCAAACAGAAATTTGCAATTCCCAGACAGCCAAATCTTACCGACGCCCGAGGCACGATTACGTTTGGCGATGAATTCGCCGATCCCCGCGCCTTCGATGACATAGAAAACTACAGCCACCTGTGGCTGCTATTTTATTTCCATGAAACCGCAGAGCGAGGGTGGAAGCCCGCAGTGAAAGCCCCTCGCCTGGGCGGGAATGCCACTACGGGTGTTTTTGCATCTCGCAGTACACACCGGCCTAACAGCATTGGTATGTCAGTGGTGAAGAATAACGGTGTAACAATAAAAGATGGCAAAGCAATACTGTGTGTTTCCGGTGTTGATTTAGTAAGTGGCACGCCAATTTTGGATATTAAGCCCTACATTGCTTACGCGGATGCTATTTCTTCAGCCACCGACAGCATCACCGCCGTTGCCCCTATTCCCGCGCTCGAGGTGACCTTATCTTCTCAGGCACAACAGCGCTGCCAGCAGGTGCGCAACGACTTTCCTGACCTGGAATCACTGATTTGCGAGGTACTGGCACAAGATCCCCGCCCCGCGTACAAACAAAAGTTACAAAGCGACCCAAAAACCTACAAAGTCATGCTCTATAATTTTGATATTAGCTGGCGTGTAACAAACGATGGCGTGGTCGTTGAAGCTATTGATCGCACGGCATAACCGGCGTTAAACACTAAACCGGAAAAACGACTTTTTCGGACATTTTTATACTGCTAGAATGGCGCCGTTTTTTATTTCTGTATAGGATGAACCACCGTAATGCGCACGAGCCAATATTTGCTGTCTACGCAAAAAGAGACGCCTGCAGACGCTGAGGTTATCAGCCACCAGCTGATGATCAGAGCAGGCATGATCCGCAAACTAGCTGCTGGTCTCTACACCTGGTTGCCTAGCGGTCTGCGTGTACTGAACAAAATTGCTGATGTGGTACGTGACGAAATGAACAAGGCCGGTGCCGTTGAGGTACTGATGCCTGTGGTTCAGCCTGCCGATTTATGGGAAGAATCCGGACGTTGGGAAGAATATGGCCCGGAGCTGTTACGGATTAAAGATCGTAATCAGCGTGATTTCGTTTTAGGCCCGACACATGAAGAAGTGATCACAGCCCTGGTACGCAATGAAATTAGCAGCTACAAACAGTTGCCGCTCAATCTGTATCAAATTCAGACAAAATTCCGTGACGAAGTTCGCCCGCGCTTCGGTATTATGCGTGGCCGCGAGTTCACCATGAAAGACGCTTACAGCTTCCACATGGATGAAGCGTCATTGCAAGAAACCTACGATAAAATGTATCAGGCATACAGCAACATCTTCACTCGCTTGGGCCTAGATTTCCGTGCTGTTATCGCAGACTCGGGCTCTATCGGTGGTGCAGTTTCTCACGAGTTCCACGTACTGGCTGATTCCGGTGAAGACGATATTGCCTTCTCTACCGAGTCTAACTACGCCGCGAACGTTGAAATGGCAGAAGCCGTTGCGCCAGCAAAAGCGACAGCGTCTGGCGCCCCAGCAGAAGTAATTGATAAACCTTCTGGTATCAGCGTAGAAAACTTCCTGGCTAAGCAGGATACCGCACTGAAAGTGGTATTAGTAAAAGCGAAAAGCGAAGAAGATGCGGCGGATAAATGGGTTGCATTAGTACTGCGTCAAGAGCACACCCTGAACGATGTAAAAGCTGAAAAGCTTCCTCAGGTAGAATCACCTTTAGTGGTGGCCAGTGACGAAACAGCCAAAGAAGTGTTCGGCTGCTTCCCTCTTTTTGCCAACCCGACCAACCTTAACCTCGACGTTGTGGTTGATCGCAGCGCTGCTGCCGCCGCAGATTTTGTTTGTGGTGCGGGTGAAAATGCGAAGTTCATTGTTAATGCAAACTGGAACGGTGACATTGAAGTGGCGGATATTCGTGACGTGGTTGCGGGCGATCCATCACCTTGCGGCCAAGGCACGCTGGAAATCAAACGTGGTATTGAAGTTGGCCATATTTTCCAACTAGGCGACAAGTACTCTAAAGCCATGAACTGTGGCGTACTGAGTGAAACCGGCAAACACCAAATCCTGACCATGGGCTGTTATGGTATTGGTGTATCTCGTATCGTGGCCGCCGCCATTGAGCAAAACCACGACAAAAACGGCATCATCTGGCCAGAGCCTATTGCACCGTTCACTCTGGCACTGATCCCGATGAATATGCATAAATCTCAACGCATCAAAGACGCAGCCGAGGCGTTATACTCTACACTTACCGCTCAGGGTATTAATGTATTGTTTGACGACCGCAAAGAGCGTCCGGGTGTTATGTTTAATGACATGGAACTCATTGGTGTGCCGCACAGTATCGTGGTTGGTGAGCGTAATCTCGATAACCAGCAGGTTGAATATAAAAATCGCAGAACCGGTGAAACCGAATTACTTGACCTGAGTCAGGTTGCGGAATTTATCGCTGCTCTGTAAACGGTCAGTCACGCCGCCGGGCAAGGTCTGCCCGGCTTTCGAATGCACCAGGAGAACGCATGCAGATAACCTTTTATGGTGTTAGAGGGTCAATTCCTACGCCAGGTCCTGAATACGTGCGCTACGGCGGAAACACAGCTTGCGTGCATGTCGAGCTAGACGATGGTACCGATATCATTCTTGACGCCGGTACCGGTATCCGTCGCTTAGGCAACCAATTAATTCAAAAGAACACGCCCATTCATCTTCTGCTTTCCCATAATCATTGGGACCATATTCAAGGCTTTCCATTCTTCACGCCCATTTACCAAGAAGATCGGGAAATCAATATTACGCCCGGCCTTACCAGCCTTCCAGAATACGACCAGATCCTGCAGCAAATGCAGGGGTCGGTTTTCCCGGTTCCGGCCAGCGCACTGAAGTCGAAAATAACCGTTACCCCGCTACCAGACAGCACCACCAGCTGGCGTATTGGTAGTGCGCACATCTCACGACTGCCGATGAATCACCCGGGAAGAGGCAGCGCCTACGCAATTACCGAAAATGGTAAGAAATTCGTTTACATGACCGACAACGAATTGTATCCCCCATATAAGAAAGAAACCGACTTTTTAACGTTTGTAGAATTCACCCGCGATGCTGAGGTGATTGTGCACGATGCCCAATACATGCTCTCAGACATGCCGGCAAAATCCGGTTGGGGACACTCAGTCGCAGAAGAAGCGGTTAAGCTCGCCATGGGGTCGAATGCGAAACGGATTGCGCTGTATAGCCACGATCCTGACCGTACCGATGATGACATCGATAAAGTTGTAGAGCACTGCAAAGATTATATTGCCATTGCAGAATCGGAACTGGAATTGTTTGCCGCTTTTGAAGGACAAACGCTGAAACTTTAAAAAAGGAAATTGCTGATGAAAGCACGCGTTTTTACTGCCGCGCTTTGTATTGCATATTTGTCTGCCACTACCGTTTTTGCGCAGGAAAGCGAAACCGAACAATCCAATTCTGATGCACAGAAAAAAGCGCCGGGCATTTTAAGCTCGCGGTTTGAAGCTGACCACAGAGCCTTGGATAATTACTTCGCGATTACCCAACACCGCCAGAATTATATTCTCCCTATCACCTACGTCACCAATCCGAATTCTGCAGGGAATCAGGATTTGACACCAGAAAACGTCGATAGCAAAGAAGCTAAATTTCAGCTTAGTGTAAAGCTGCCTTTGTATCTGCAGGAGGATACGGCGGACGGCATGTATCTTGGTTTTACCGTGACTTCTTTCTGGCAGGTGTATAACAGCGAAGTTTCCAAGCCTTTTCGCGAAACCAATTATCAGCCTGAAATTTTTTATCAACGTGAAGCCACTATCAATATTCTTGGCTACGACTTTAATGCGCTGCAGTTTGGCTTTAATCACATGTCTAACGGCCAAAGTGGTGAGCGTTCTAGAAGCTGGAACCGTTTGTACGCGTCGGTGTTGTTCAGTGACTACGATGATCTGTATTACCTGAAAGCCTGGTATCGCATTCCTGAAGACACCAAGGAAGATGAATTTGATCCCGCAGGCGACGATAACCCGGACATCAGTGATTATTACGGCCGAGCAGAATTTGGTTACGGAACCCGTTTTGGTAATTTGAAATTGCTCGCACTGCTAAGAAATAATCTTAATTTTGGCCATAACCGCGGCAGTATTCAGGTTGATTTAACTTACCCGCTTTCAGACCGCTATGAAATTCTACTGCAGTATTTCAACGGCTATGGTGACTCGCTTATCGACTATAACCGCAGCCAGGAGCGCATAGGCCTTGGCTTTCAGCTTACCTTTTTATAAGCAAGCCTGATTCAGGCAATAACACCTGCAGCCCGGTAAAGTTGCAGGTGTACCTCCACCAATGCTGCAATGTCACGCTGGTAACCACCGCCAATTACGCACGCCACCGGAATGTTCTGTCGCCGACACGTGTCCAGCACCATACAGTCACGGGCATAAACACCTTCGGTTGTCACATGCAACAAACCTAAATCGTCATCAATGTGGATATCTACGCCGGCATCATAAATCACGAAATCCGGCGAACACTGACGAAAAGCCAGGTGTAAGGTTTCATCCAGTACGTTTAAATACGTGTCGTCGCCAGCACCTTTTTCTAGTCCCATATCAATATCTGAGACTTGCTTTCGATGGGGAAAGTTTTTCTCACCGTGAATAGACACAGTAAAAATATCGCGGTCGTTTTCCGCCAGTTTCGCCGTACCGTCGCCCTGATGCACATCACAATCAAAAATCATGACAGAATCGATATCCCTTCGTTGAAGCGTTTGCCGGGCCGCAAGATACAAGTCATTAAAAAGACAAAAGCCCGAACCAAAATCGTCGAAGGCGTGGTGATAGCCTCCGGTAAGATTCAGTGCAATACCCTGCTCTATTGCCAGTTCCGCAGTGCGACAGGTGCCGCCCACCGCTGTGAGTGAGCGCTGGATAAGCTGCTGTGACCAGGGAAAGCCAATGCGCCGCATCGCTTTTGGGTCCAGATTACCATCGCATAGCGCATCAATATAATCTGGCAAATAATGCGCTTTAAGGCTCTCTCGCAATATGGGTTTTGGCTGAGTAAAGTACTCTGCAGGGACGCCCTTTGCTGTCAGCGCATCGAAAATACCCTGATACTTCTGTATGGGAAAGCGATGCCGCACAGGCAAATCAAGCTGGCTATATATGGGATGAAAAACGAGTGGTGGTAACGATTGATTGTGCATACCCGGTTACCTTATCACGAGATAACCGGGAAAAGTATAATACTTAGCTGGTGAGCGATGAAACGACTCGCTGCACATTGGTCTCCATTTCTCGTACAGCGTCGGAAATATCGTTGCGACGGGACAACTCATGGTAGCGCTCCGACGAGGAAATGGATGAATTAATGACCTCTTCCACTCTACCAAGCACAACTTCTTGTTCATCGGCTGCCGCATTTAGCGCATCAACCACACTGGCAGTTTCTTTTATGCTTTGCACAACCAGATGCAGCGTTTCTAATGCAACTGAGGCTTCTTTCGCGTTGATATCTGCCAGTGATTTTCCAGCTTGCATTGCGGTCACCGCACCGCGGGCTTCCGACTCAAAACTTGATAAAATGTCATTAATTTCACGGGTAGATTGCTGCGTTTTTGCAGCTAGTGCACGCACCTCGTCGGCAACAACCGCGAAGCCTCTACCATGCTCACCTGCACGGGCAGCTTCAATGGCCGCATTCAATGCCAGCAGGTTTGTCTGATCAGCAATTTCATTAATCACATTCACGACTTTAAGAATATTGTTACTTCTCGATTGCAGGGCATCAACAATATCACTGG
Organism: Alteromonas sp. ABH2_165; assembly: GCF_056159945.1. NCBI lineage: Bacteria > Pseudomonadati > Pseudomonadota > Gammaproteobacteria > Alteromonadales > Alteromonadaceae > Alteromonas > Alteromonas sp. ABH2_165. The sequence goes on along the minus strand of NZ_JBSWWF010000008.1, from coordinate 182,836 downwards.
ACTCGTTAACTGTTCTGGCTAATTGGCTAAAGCCTTCGTTTGCCTTACTGAATGTTGTGAAACACTCTCCCACGTTGTCTTCCGACTGCTTCGTCGCCACCGCCACCTGGTCGGTAATGGCCACTAGACTCTGTACAATTTCTCCGAGCTTTTCGGTACTGGTATTCAGTGACTGACTATTGTGGTGTTGATCTTCTGCGCCGTTAAGAATGGCGGCACTGACATCCCGTAATGTTGCTACAGCAATGCCCACTTGAGACTCCGCCTGGCGAAGTTCATGCACCGACGTTTTTAATTTCTCCTGAAGCGCACGGGCTGAATTGGCCAGTACACCGAGTTCATGATCGCTCTCATAATTAAGTGCATTATCATAACGACTGTGCGCCAGGCCAGAGATGAACCCTGCAATATTTTTAATCGGTTTAATAAGCTGATTACGCAGGCGATTAATCACATACACGGCTGTTAACGCCGACAATGCGAGTGCAGCGAAAAGGATAATCCACAACGTGCGACGGGTATCCGTGCGCATAGACGCAAAGGCATCAAAAGATTGATTCGCAATGTCCTTGGCCACCGTTTCCAGTAATTGAGCTGGCTCCCGGTCGATACCTTTTACATAGGCATCCCCCACCTTTGCATTAAAGCCGGCATCGACAAATGCCTGATACCCTTCGCGATATTTGGCCGCCATTTTGTCATGTGCAACCAGAAACGCGCGAATATTGGTTTTTGTCGACGGATTAATAGACGTATTGTTGAGGAGTAACTTAAACCCGCTCTGCACTTCCTGTTCACGCTGCTGAAAACGCTTCCAGTATTTTTTCCGGCTCTCGTCATCATAGCCACGAAGCAGCGTGTTTTTCCATTCTTGCACCTGCGTTTTGAAGGTGTTGAGAATGGCAGTCACATCGCGCTCAGATTGCACCAGACTGTTTTCCATTTCGTCGAACTGATTAAGCACCGCGAAGGACTTATATAACGAAGCGACGTTTAACAAGACGAGAATAATGAGTGCGGCCATAACGGGCGTCATGACCAATCGGCTGATACTGGCGTATTTCAACATGGGAACCTAATAATACAAGATTTAGAGTGTGGTATAGACTTTAGTATTAGAAGACAGAAATATGACAGAGATGTGACAGAGTACGGAAACCGTTAGCGTATTAAGTATGAGACGAGGGCATCAAGTATAAATGACCGGCGCAGTCGTGTTGCGCCGGCACGGAACATGGTAACTACTCAGCTTCGAAAGGCGCCAGAACAATTTTACCAATGGCAGAACCACTCTCCAAAATGCGATGTGCCTCAACCAAATTTTGCGCATTCACGGGTCCAAGATGGGTATTAAACGTCGTAGTTAACTCACCCTTGTCGAGCAGGGAACTGACTTCATTAAGGATCTCATGCTGACGCAACACATCTTGAGTATTGAACAACGGCCGCGTGTACATAAATTCCCAGTGTAACGAAATGCTCTTACGTTTTAACAAGCCCACTTCAAGAGCCCCCGGATCATCAATCAGTCCAAAGCGGCTTTGTGGCTTCATCAAATCCACCAGCGCTGCAATGTGTACCTGCGTGTGAGTAAGACTGGCGACAAAATCTACGCCATCTAGCCCCAGCGCCTGGTATTGTGGCGAAAGATCTTTGCTATGGTCGATAACGTGATGGGCGCCCATCTTTTTCACCCACGCCTGCGTTTCGTCACGAGATGCTGTGGCAACAATGGTAAGAGACGTAAGCTTTCTGGCCAACTGAATAAGAATCGAGCCCACACCGCCTGCAGCCCCTGTGATTAATAACACTTGCCCTTTACTGTCGGTTCCCTTGGCAACCTGTAAACGATCGAATAGCAGTTCGTAAGCCGTGATGGATGTCAGCGGCATGGCTGCAGCTTCACAATCATTCAAATTTACCGGGGCTTTACCGACAATGCGCTCGTCGACAAGTTGATACTCCGCATTGGTGCCAGGGCGAGAAATATCACCTGCATAAAACACGCGGTCGCCTGCCTTAAATAACTGCGTGTCTTTGCCTGTTTCTACAACGGTACCCACCGCATCCCACCCAAGCACTTTTATCTCTTCGGCAGACGCGGATACCGTGCGACGAATTTTTGTATCTACCGGATTTACCGACACGGCCTCAATTTTTACCAACAAATCCCGTCCTGCCGGAACAGGTTTAGCGATATTGACCGCCTGAAACGCATTCTCTGTCAATGTTTCTGTAGCTTGTTTATAGCCATATGCGCGCATGATTCGTTCCTTAGCGTTTAAATTCAGGTTGCAGATATTGGTTACCTTACCGTTACGTCTCGTGCCTTTGCCAGATCAAAAACGCTGCAGTTAACGATACCCACGATAACCGACTAAACTAAGTTAATGGAATGTTAACTAGCAAGTTGTAAAAACAGATTACGTTAATCGCTAAATCTAATTTTCCGCCATCAGAAAACTCAATCATAGTTGTACTGGTTAAGCACTATTAATAACTGTTTAAAGGACATACACATGAAAATGAAACTTTTACCTGTTGTTGCAGCAATCGCTATGGCGTTATCGCCTACTGCGCACTCTGCCACTATGGAGCAAAATGCAAAAGTGGTGGGCGAAGCCCCCAAAGGCAATAAATTCTGGTGGCCTGACCAACTTAATCTTTCACAATTGCGTGCGCACAGCGTGGAATCAAATCCATATGGTGATGATTTCAATTACGCAGAAGCGTTTGAAAACCTGGATCTGGACGCAGTAAAAGAAGATTTACGCGTTGTTTTAACTGATTCTCAACCCTGGTGGCCAGCTGACTGGGGGCACTACGGACCGTTCTTTATTCGTATGGCGTGGCACGCCGCAGGTACTTACCGCACAATTGATGGCCGTGGTGGTTCTGTTGGTGGTCAACAACGCTTCGATCCATTGAACAGCTGGCCCGACAATGCCAGCCTGGATAAAGCACGCCGTCTAGTCTGGCCAGTAAAACAAAAGTATGGCCGCAGTATTTCCTGGGGCGATCTGATGGCGCTTGCTGGCAACGTTGCTCTGGAAGACATGGGCTTCAAAACCTACGGCTTTGCTGGTGGACGCACTGACGACTGGGAACCTGATAATGTTTATTGGGGTCCGGAAGAAGAAATGCTGACCGACCAGCGTCGTGACGAGAAAGGTAGCCTGAAAGGTTCACTTGCGGCCACTGAAATGGGTCTAATTTACGTAAACCCAGTAGGCCCTCATGGTAAGCCTGATCCTATCGCCGCTGCCCACGATATCCGTCTTGCATTTGGTCGCATGGCGATGAACGACGAAGAAATCGTTGCACTTATTGCTGGTGGTCACACCTTCGGTAAAGCCCACGGCGCGAAAAAACCAGAGTGTCTGGGTGAGGAGCCTGCAGCAGCAGCGATTGAACAACAAGGTCTGGGCTGGAAAAACAGCTGTGGTAAAGGTAACGCTGAAGATACCATGACAAGTGGTCTTGAAGGTGCGTGGACCGTCACACCAACCCAGTGGACGATGAACTATCTGAATAACCTGTTTGGCTTTGAGTGGGAACAAACAAAGAGCCCTGCCGGTGCAATTCAATGGAAACCAACTTCACCTTCGGCTGACAAGCTGGTTCCGGATGCACACATTGAAGGTAAGCGTAATCCTCCGATGATGTTTACTACCGATATCGCATTGAAAGAAGATCCTGAGTTCAGAAAGATAGCTAAGCGCTTCCAGCAGAACCCTGAAGAATTTGAACTGGCATTCGGTAAAGCGTGGTTCAAACTGAACCACAGAGACATGGGACCACGTGCTCGCTATCTGGGTGATGAAGTACCTAAGGAAGACTTGATCTGGCAGGATCCTATTCCAGAAGTGAACCACAAACTGATCTCAGAGAAGCAGGCTAACCAGCTGAAGAAGTCCATTCTTGATACTGGCTTATCAGTTCAGGAACTGGTTCGCGTAGCCTGGGCAGCTGCAGCAAGCTACCGTGATACTGATATGCGTGGAGGTGTAAACGGAGCACGTATTGCGCTTGCTCCTCAGAAGGACTGGGCTGTCAATAACCCTGCAGAAGTGCAGAAAGTATTGGGCAAACTGGAATCTATCCAGACTAAGTTCAATAAAAAATCGGGTAAAACCAAAGTATCTCTGGCCGATATGATTGTTCTGGCGGGTGCTGCTGGTATCGAAAAAGCTGCAGCAGATGCAGGTGTTAAAGTCACTGTACCATTCGCACCGGGCCGTATGGATACTACCCAGGAAATGACTGATGTTGAGTCTTTCTCTGTGCTGGAGCCTAAGGCTGATGCGTTCCGTAACTACTACGCCGAAGGCAACACGGCTGCACCCACGGTGATGATGGTGGATAAGGCTGACATGTTGGGTCTGACTGTACCGGAAATGACGGTTCTGTTAGGTGGTATGCGTACTATCGGTGCTAACGCTGATGGTTCAACGCACGGTGTGTTAACAACGAAGCCTGGTCAGTTAAGCAACGATTTCTTCGTTAACCTGCTGGACATGTCCACTAAGTGGGAAAAAACGGATAACGTTGCACTTTACAAAGGTGTTGACCGTGAAACCGGTAAACAAAAATGGACAGCCACACCGGTTGACCTGATTTTTGGTTCTAATACTGAACTGCGTGCAATTGCCGAAGTTTACGGTTCAGCCGATGTGAAGAAAAAGTTCGTAAATGACTTTGTTGATGCCTGGGTAAAGGTTATGCGCAACGATCGTTTTGACTTAAAACGCGGCTAATTCCTCCCCTCTTATACCTCGTAAAACCATGCCCCCTGTTTAGGGGGCATTTTCATTTCCCTTCGATGCTGACTGAACTTGTCAGCAACACATTGCGTAGTATCTCCAACAAACTACACAATCAGGCAATCATTAAAGAGCATCAGGCATGCACAATTGCAGTGGTTTTCTTTAAAATTTTAGCATCAGGATATGCCTGAGCATGTAACGACAAATGAGGCTATAGTTATGAAAACAATTGGTTATGCGGCTCACTCTTCAGACGCCCATATGGTTCCTTATCACTTTGAAAGACGGAACCTGCGCAACAATGACGTGGCCATCGAAATTATTTATAGCGGCGTTTGCCACTCAGATCTTCACACTGTGAACGGCGACTGGGGCGATCAGCCTTATCCTCTGGTACCCGGACACGAAATCGTCGGTAAAGTTATAGAAGTAGGCGCTGACGTAAAAAATTATGAAGTAGGCCAGCACGTGGCGGTTGGCTGTATGGTAGACAGCTGTCAGTCATGTGATCAATGTGATCATGGCGAAGAGCAATATTGCCGTAACGGTATGACTCCCACTTACGGCGCACCAGACCGCATCAATGGTGAAATTACCCAAGGCGGTTACTCAAAACACATTGTAGTTCGTGAAGAATTCGTTTTACGGGTGCCTGAATCATTGGATTTAGCGCGCACGGCCCCCATCCTTTGTGCGGGTATCACTACGTTTTCTCCTCTGCGCACCTGGGGCGTAAAAGCAGGCAGCCGCGTAGGCGTCATCGGTCTGGGTGGTTTAGGTCACATGGCCGTTAAATTAGCCGTTGCCATGGGTGCAGAAGTCACTGTACTTAGCCGTTCCAACTCAAAAGAAGAGACAGCTAAAGCGTTAGGGGCAAAGGGAATATTAGCTTCTACCGATGAAAATGCGATGAAGCAAGCAGGATCTTCCTTTGATTTAATTATCGACACTGTTCCGGTTAAACATGACGTAGATGTTTACATGCCACTTCTCGATATCGACGGCACATTGGCGATTGTCGGCCAGGTTGGCCCTATGGAAGATTTTATGACTGTGCCGTTAGTGATGGGGCGACGCCGCGTAGCAGGCTCACTGATTGGCGGTATCAAGGAAACTCAGGAAGTACTGGATTTCTGTGCTGAGCACGACATTCATCCTGAATGTAAGATGATTAAAGCTGATGAAGTAAATGACGCGTTTGCAAGCCTGGCAAAGGGCGACGTTGCGCACCGTTATGTTATTGATATGGCTAGTCTGAGCGTATAATTAACTACGCGATTAAATCGCGCCAAGTATCTAAATAAAGCATAAAATAAAATAGCCAGTCAGTACTTTTACTGACTGGCTATTTTTTAACTTGCGGATGCGAATAAAGCAAATGCAGCTTTACTGTTGCTCTCTCAGTGGTGATAGCCACTGCACCCTATCAATATTTTCAGCAAACTTTTTGGCTCCAGCCAGCGTGTTATGGCCGTAATCATAAAAGTACTTTTCAAGGTCGGGCCCCACCGCATCACAGTACTGGCTTTCAGTGTCGCAGATGTAATCCATTCTGTTTAATACGATAACACCGGGCACCTCAATGGGCAATTGTGCCAAAGTACGATTAATTTCATTAACATTGCCACTGAAATCAATTCGCTCAGCCAAATGATGCTCAGAGACAGCGTTAAAATAGGCCCGATTAATTGTTGCGGCTAGCTCCTCATTAGATACGTTTGGCGACTCTCGTCGTAATGTGTAGCCAATGAATTCTGCCAGTGTCCATTTCCTCGTCCAGTATTCAGGAAACTCGTGGATATTGGTAAGTACTACCGGCTGCTTTCCAGCTTCGAGAATGAATGATAAGAGCGCTTGTAATGGCTCGACATCTTCTGCGTGATAACGAGACGCGATCATAACAATATCTGCCTCTTTAAAATTCGGCGTTAGCAATAACTCCTCAATCACATCATCAACTTCAAACTTGCGGATAGCCTTACGGGCAAACTGATATTCTGACTCAGCGTAAGCCGAAGCAGAGAGTGCATTAAAGACATCTTTGGAATGAGAATTACCGATAATTAACACTTTCTGACCAGCGCTATCGTCAAACCATAACTCTCCTTCATCCCGACTCTTTATGTATTCCCACGAAATTTCGCGTAACTCGCGGTTGTCCTTACTGTCAGCACTCAATGAGAAATTTTCAAGGCTATTGTATTTCCCGGTTTGCAGTGCAGGCGCGAAGTGGGAAGCTATACTTCCGTAGCAGATGAAAAACGCCATTACACAACCGGAAAAAACAAAGATTCCCTTGCGACCAATATTTTCTCTGCGCCTAAATGGCCCTTCTACATATCGCCAGCTAAACCAGGCAAGCACTAAAGACACAGTAATTAAAACCAGCATTTGAACGGTGCTAAAGCTTTCAGGAGACAGGATCCGCGCAAAAGCAAATATCGGTTGATGCCATAGATAAGCTGAATAGCTGATCAGGCCAATCCATACGAAAATGTTAAGACTTAGCAGACGATTTACCAGCGTCCCAGGTCCGGAATATAAAATAATTAATGATGTTCCAACCACTGGAAACAACGCGTAGAAACTCGGGAAAGGCGTGAACTTGTCAAAACTAAAATTGGCGTACAGCACCATGAGCAACCCAATAATGCCCAGGAGGTTATTTTTTTGCACGCCTTTACTGACGATGAAAAATGCCACCATTGAGCCAGCAAATAACTCCCATGCCCGAAAAGGCGCAAGAAAGAAATTCATCGTGCTGTTATTACGCCATCCCCACTCGGTCAGAAGCAAACTAAATGCGGTCATCAGCGCGATTAAGATAAGTACCCTATTTTTACCGAGACGCCAGAAAAGAAAGAGAAAAACGGGAAACAACAAATAATACTGCTCTTCTACAGCAAGACTCCATGTGTGTAGCAGCGGTTTCTCTTCTGAAGCCGCCTCGAAATAACCACTTTCCATCCAAAACAAGATGTTGGAACAAAAAAGGCTAACAGCCACTAAACTGTTGAGAAATTCTTTGTGATTTTCCGGAGACATCGTCATCCATGCCACGGGGATACACAACAACATAATCAATGAAAGTGCAGGCAATATCCTTCGCGCCCTGCGCTCGTAAAAATTCACGATGCTGAATTTGTCGTTATCGAGTTCTTCTATCAGAATCGTAGTGATCAGATAGCCGCTGATAACGAAAAATATATCAACGCCTACGAAACCTCCCGAGAACAGACTGAATCCGGCGTGAAAAAGTATCACAGGTATAACAGCCAGCGCTCTGAGGCCGTCCACTTCAGGGCGGTACTTCAAACTTATTTCCTTACTGCTTGAGTTAATTGACTCGTAAAATTTTTTTCAACGACACTGTATTATACTGGCCGACAGTTTTGAATATACCACTACAAACCAAGGGCGAATACATTCAACTATTGCCAGTAATAGTTCATCTCTATCTTGAGAGTTGCAAAGGCACCCATCAACCGGCTTGTTTGTACATCCTAATAACGCCTATGATATATATCCAACGATGGACTGTTATTTAAAAAGGTAAAATTTATGTTCTCTGGGCTGGCTGCGTTTCCATTAACCCCTTTGAAGAATGATGAAGTCGATGAGCGTGCCTTTATTGGTCTTCTCAAGCGCTTAGTTGAAGCCAAGGTAAATGCTATCGGCGTACTCGGTTCAACGGGCAATTACGCTTACCTGTCGAGAGAAGAGCGAAAAAGAGTCGCTGAAATTGCAGTTCAACACGCCAATACGACCCCGGTTATGGTGGGTATTAGCGCCTTAAATTTAAGAGATGTGCTTGTTAATGCCCAAGATGCTCAGGCGGCAGGTGCAAGCGCAGTACTTTTAGCGCCCATGTCTTACCAGCCATTGACAGAAAATGAAGTCTTTAAATTATACGAGGCGGTCACTGCTACACTCTCTGTGCCGCTTTGCGTGTATGACAATCCGGGTACAACCCACTTTACTTTCAGTGATGAACTTCACGGACGTATCGCCCAGTTACCTCACGTAAGGTCGATAAAAATTCCTGGCGTGCCTAAAGATCCTCAAGCTGCAGTGGAACGGGTCGACAGCCTCCGCGCGCTGATTCCTGACCATGTGTCTATTGGTGTAAGTGGCGATGCTTGTGCTGCCCACGGATTAAATGCGGGCTGTGAAGTTTGGTATTCCGTCATTGGCGGCCTGTTCCCAGAAATTGCCCAATCCATTACAACGACGGCTTTGAATAATGATCCCCAAGAAGCTTTACGCCTATCACAGCAATTAACGCCAATGTGGGATTTCTTTGCTCGCCATGGAGGCAGCCTTCGAGTGGTGGCTACAGCAGCTGAAATCCAAAGCTTGGCTGATTCTCCCTGTTTACCAAGACCTCTGGACGCATTAGCTGCAGAGGAAAGAATAGCGCTAGCAGCCTTACTTGATAACTTGGGCTTAGCCTAGCCCTATCGTGGGTGGAGTCATTTGGTGCTGGTTGTTAGCGGTTTAACAATTATGACAAACAACACATTACGGCAAAAACAAAAAAGTCCGCAGTTACGCGGACTTTAAATGTGTAAACCCTATTAGTGTAGTACTAATTCGAGGGTAAATTATTCCCACTCAATCGTAGCAGGCGGCTTACCGGAGATATCGTAAACCACGCGGGAAATGCCGTCGATTTCGTTGATGATACGGTTAGACACCTTACCTAAGAAATCATATGGCAGATGCGCCCAGTGTGCAGTCATGAAGTCGATGGTTTCAACCGCACGCAGCGATACAACCCAGTCGTATTTACGAGCATCACCCATTACGCCAACAGAACGTACCGGCAGGAATACGGTGAATGCCTGACTGACTTTGTGGTAAAGGTCGGCGTTATGCAGTTCTTCAATGAAGATCGCATCGGCGCGACGCAGCAGGTCACAGTATTCTTTCTTGATTTCGCCCAGCACACGCACGCCCAGACCAGGGCCAGGGAACGGGTGACGATACAGCATGTCGTAAGGCAGACCCAGTTCAAGACCAATCTTGCGTACTTCGTCTTTAAACAGCTCGCGTAGAGGCTCTACCAGACCCATTTTCATGTCTTCAGGCAAACCACCCACGTTGTGGTGAGATTTGATAACGTGGGCTTTACCGGTAGCAGAACCAGCAGATTCGATAACGTCAGGGTAAATGGTGCCCTGTGCCAGCCACTTCGCATTAGTCAGCTTAGAGGCTTCCTCGTCGAATACAGCAACGAACTCGTTACCGATGATTTTACGCTTCTTCTCAGGATCGGCTTCGTCTGCCAGTCTTGCCAGGAAGCGATCTTCAGCATCCACTTTAATGATGTTCAGACCGAAGTGGTCGCCGAACATATCCATAACCTGCTGACCTTCGTTCAGGCGCAGCAGACCATTGTCAACAAATACACAGGTCAGTTTGTCACCGATTGCGCGATGGATAAGCATGGCAACCACAGAAGAATCCACACCGCCTGACAGGCCGAGGATCACTTCGTCGTCACCCACTTTCTCTTTAATGCGCTCGATGGCGTCTTCGATAATAGCGCCAGGCGTCCACAGCTTCTCACAGCCACAGATATCCATTACGAACTGTTTCAACAGACGCAGGCCCTGGCGGGTATGGGTGACTTCCGGGTGAAATTGTACACCGTAGAAACGCTTTTCTTCGTTATACATAGCAGCATGAGGACATGAAGGTGTCTGTGCAATGGTTTCGAAGCCTTCAGGAATGGTCGCCACTTTATCGCCATGGCTCATCCATACGTCCAGCAGCGCATTGCCGTTTTCACCGATGTGGTCTTCAATCTGTGCCAGCAGATCAGTCGCTTTTAATACCTCAACCTGCGCATAGCCGAATTCACGTTTATTAGAACCCTGAACGCTGCCGCCCAACTGTTCCGCCATGGTCTGCATGCCGTAACATACGCCAAGCACCGGTACACCGGCTTCAAATACGTATTCAGGAGCGCGGGGAGAGTTAAGTTCAGTGACCGACTCCGGACCGCCGGACAGAATAATACCGTCAGGGTTGAATCCGCGAATTTGCTCTTCGGTCACGTCCCAGGCCCACAGCTCACAGTAAACACCGATTTCACGTACGCGACGTGCAATCAGTTGCGTGTACTGGGAACCGAAGTCCAGAATAAGTATGCGCTGGCTATGAATATTGGTGGTCATGTTTTTACCCGTTAAATAAAACAGAAAGGCTGGTAGAGATACCAGCCTGACAAAATACTAGTTTAGCGGCGATTAGCCCAAACGGTAGTTTGGCGCTTCTTTAGTGATGCTCACATCATGTACGTGAGACTCGCCCATACCCGCTGACGTTACCCGCACAAACTGTGCTTTTGTGTTCAGCGTAGGAATGTCTTCACAGCCGGTCAAACCCATGGCTGAGCGCAGGCCGCCCATTTGCTGATGGATGATGGTGGCGATTGGGCCTTTATAGGCTACGCGGCCTTCGATACCTTCTGGTACCAGCTTCTCAGCATTATCTGAAGCTTGGAAGTAACGGTCAGAAGAACCGTGACGCTGATTCATCGCACCCAGCGAGCCCATTCCACGATAAGATTTGTAGTAACGGCCCTGATACAGCTCAACTTCACCTGGCGCTTCTTCAGTACCGGCCAGCATGCTGCCTACCATTACGCAGCTTGCACCCGCTGCCAGCGCTTTGGCAATGTCGCCGGAGAAACGGATACCGCCGTCGGCGATAACAGGAATACCAGTGCCTTCAAGTGCGTCAACCGCATCTGAAATAGCCGTAATCTGAGGAACACCACAGCCGGTAACAATACGGGTAGTACAGATTGAACCCGGACCAATACCCACTTTTACGCCATCAACGCCAGCGTCCGCCAGTGCTTTTGCACCTGCCGCAGTCGCTACGTTACCGGCAATAATCTGTAAATCAGGGTACGCGCCACGAATACGGGCTACCTGATCGATAACACCCTGAGAGTGACCGTGGGAAGTATCGATAAGCAGTACGTCAACGCCTGCTTCAACCAGACCAGCGATACGCTCGTCAGTACCGGCACCTACGCCAACTGCGGCACCAACGCGCAGACGACCCAGTGAGTCTTTACAGGCGTTTGGTTTGCTTTCCGCTTTCTGGAAATCTTTAACGGTAATGAGGCCGGTCAGTTTGAAGGCATCGTCAACCACCAGGATTTTTTCGATACGGTTTGCGTGCATCAGATCCAGTACTTCTTTAGAGTCTGCACCTTCTTTTACCGTTACCAGCTTGTCTTTTGGCGTCATAACCTGACTTACCGGTAAATCAAGACGATTCTGGAAACGCATATCGCGGCCAGTCACGATACCGATAAGGTTGTTATCTTTATCAGTAACCGGGAAACCGGAATAACCCAATTTCTTGCTCATCGCCAGCACTTCGCCAATAGCGGTGGTCTGCTCAACGGTTACAGGGTCAGACACCACACCGCTTTCGTATTTTTTTACTTCACGAACGTGATTTGCCTGCTCTGCTGGCTCCATGTTTTTATGAATAAAGCCAATGCCGCCTTCCTGGGCAAGGGCAATCGCAAGACGCGCTTCCGTTACAGTATCCATTGAAGCAGATACCATAGGGATATTCAGCGACACGCCGCGAGTCAGTTTGGTCTGGAGATTTGCTGTATGAGGGAGGACCGTAGAATGTCCTGGTACCAGCAATACATCATCAAAAGTAAGAGCTTCTTGAATGATTCTGAGCATGCAATAACACCTGAATAAGTGGAGAGTTAATTGCGGCGCAATTGTAGTGTTTTTTCTAAATCAGGTAAACTCTAATTGTCCTAAACCTGATGATTTTTTATTTATGCTGTTTAATTCCCCTTCTACATCACGTCAAATTCTCACCGTGACCAAGCTGAACAGGCTGGCCAGAACGGTGCTGGAAGGCGAAATTGGCCTTATTTGGCTGTCTGCGGAAATCTCCAATTTTGTTGCGGCATCGTCTGGGCATTGGTATTTCACCCTCAAAGATAATAAAGCGCAAGTGCGAGCAGCCATGTTCAAGGGCTCGAACCGCTATGTAAAACAGCGTCCGAAGGAAGGTGACAAAGTGTTGGTTCGCGCTTCTGTAGGTTTGTATGAGCCACGTGGCGACTATCAACTGGTTATTGAACATCTTGAAGCTGACGGTGACGGCGCGCTAAAACAAGCCTTTGAAGCCCTGAAATTGAAATTACAGCGCGACGGCTTGTTTGACGCCGATGCGAAACGCCCTGTTCCCCAGGTAATTAATAAAATTGGTGTAGTCACTTCTTCAGCCGGTGCTGCCTTGCACGATGTTCTCACGGTATTAAAGCGCCGTAGCCCGGCTACAGAAGTTATCGTTTATCCCACGCTGGTGCAAGGCGAGCAGGCCCCCGCGCAAATTATCCATGCGCTGGAAACCGCATACCATCGCGATGAGGTCGATGTCATTCTGCTCACCCGTGGTGGCGGTTCGCTGGAAGATCTCTGGTGCTTTAATGATGAAGCCCTGGCCCATTGTATTTCAGCATCGCCGGTGCCGGTAGTAAGTGCGGTGGGGCACGAAGTCGATGTGACCATTGCCGACTTCGTGGCAGACGTGCGCGCCCCTACCCCGTCTGCAGGCGCCGAACTATTAAGTCGGGATCAGAGCGAGCGTCTGGCGTTTGTACAACAAAAAGCGTCTGCTCTTGACCGTGCCTGGCAACAGCAGTTCAGACATCAACAGCATCAACTGGCCGTATTACAGCAACGCTTGAAAGCGGTGCACCCTGAGCGACGTCTACAAAATCAGTATCAAATGCTAGACCGCTCGCAGATAGCCTTGAATCATGCAATGAACACACAAATGGCGCAACGCGCGAATCGGCTCAATCAGTTGTTGCGCCGGTTAGACAGAGTTAATCCCGCATCACGGGTGGCGCGCCTTGCAGATAAACATCAACAGCTCACCGCATCGTTAGGCAAATCGATGCATCGCCTGTTAGAAAATAAAGCGCGCTCACTGCAGTCTTCAGGGCAACTGCTGCATTCTGTAAGCCCTCTGCAAACACTGACTCGGGGCTACAGTATTACCTTCAAAGAAGATAAACCGGTGCTGGATGCGGCAAGTCTACATGAAAACGACGTAATGACGACGCGGCTCGCGCGCGGTGAAGTCACCAGTAAAGTATTGTCAATTAGTACAGATACTGCAAAAGAGTCTTGAGGATTTCAGGGGCTTAGGACAAACTAATGCCCCACTTTTCTTATCATTCTCACAGGTCGTTCATTGAAAAGGTTATCTGGTCTGCTCGTTCTTGGTGTACTGGCAGGATGTCAGCAGGTACCGGTTACTCCGGAAAAACCAGCCACCTTTCTTCCGCAATACCATGTGGCTGCCCCCATATCCCTGTTTTCCACTTATGCTTCATCGAAATTAACCGCTGAATGCGAAGCGCTGGATACACAGAAAAATTGCAAAGAAGATGCCCTCAGCGGCAGTCAATTTGCGCAGATCCTCACTGAAAAAAACTGGTTCGATGAAGTACTGACCGATTCAGATAACGCTGATTACGAGTTACTCATAGCCTCGTTATCTGCAGAGGGGCCGGCCCCGAAAAAGAACGCGTTAACGCTGCACAGTGCATCTGGCGGCCTTTGGCCTGCAGATGTGGTTCCTTACTACTTTAGCGAGATTACAGTGCAGTGGCGCGGTGTGGAGATAGACAGTCAGCAGTTTCGCACTCTGGCTTTGTCAGATGAGTCAGATGCAACATTAACGCAAGAGGTACTCGAAACCTGGTGGCTTGCTGCCATTAAAAAACGTGTATTCTCAGCCGAATACCTGTTTGCCGCATTAGGCGCCAGTGATTATCGCAGTGCGCTTACTTTGCCCGAACAAATTGGTGCATTTGTACTGGAAGACAGTCAATATTATCCCGATCCTTTTAAAGGTGTGATTACCCGTTACAGTCACCCAGAATATGAAGATGCGCTGATTGATATCACCGTGAGCCCTGTAATGGTGGATCTTTCCGTGCCAGTTGAAACACGCCTAACGACCGCACTGGAACTCAATCTACAAGAAGCCAGGCAAATTGCTACAGTTCAGGGCTTACAACTGGTGACTGACTCGCTGCCTGAAGCCTTTACCGTTGATACGGGCGACACTCAATTTAAAGGGTATCGAATGGCTGTACATGCTGAAAGTGAGCAATCTGAGCCCATTTTCGCAACCACGTACGTTTTTGAAATGAAGGATAAACTCGTTACGCTGGCAACGACCTTTCCGCCACGGGTTGCCGATGAATTAATTGCCGTGGCATTACCCTCAATCGAGGTACCAGGAGAATCTGAATTGATGAAGGCCATCCGACGGATGGCCTCAGAGTAACTTACTTCTTCTTGTGAAACGCCATTAAACGTTTACGCTTACGCTGCTGTGCCAGCGTAAGTTGGTTCTTCTTCCCTTCAAACGGGTTGGCCCCTTCACGGAATTCAATTTTGATTGGTGTACCCATTATTTTTAACGATTTGCGGTAGTAGTTCATCAAATAGCGTTTATACGAACCAGGCAGATCGTTCAATTGGTTCCCGTGAATAACGATAACAGGTGGGTTGTAGCCACCAGCATGGGCATATTTCATTTTCACCCGGCGTCCACGAACCATTGGTGGCTGGTGTTCAGCCTGCGCCATTTCCATGATTTGCGTCAGCATGGCCGTGCCTACGCGCTGTGTTGCACTGTCGTATGCCTCAACCACGGATTCAAACAAATTCCCCACCCCAGAACCGTGCAGGGCTGAAATAAAATGCAGACGGGCAAAATCAATGAACCCGAGACGGCGATCTAGCTCGCGCTTGATCTCGTCTTTAATGTCAGTTGTAAGACCATCCCATTTGTTTACCGCTACCACCAGAGAACGGCCTGAGTTCAGCACATAGCCCAACAAACTTAAATCCTGATCGGCCAAACCTTCACGAGCATCAATCACCATCAACACCACGTTGGCTTCTTCAATGGCTTGCAGGGTTTTCACGATGGAGAATTTTTCAACCGCGTCTGCCACACGTTTGCGTCGGCGCACACCCGCAGTATCGATAAGGATATATTCGCGGTCATCACGTTCCAGCGGAATGAATACGCTATCACGGGTGGTGCCCGGCAAGTCATACACCACGACCCGCTCTTCACCGAGAATGCGGTTAGTTAACGTAGATTTACCCACATTAGGTTTACCTACAATCGCCAGCTTGATGGGCAGATTCTTTAAGCGCTCAAGCTGTTCTTCTGCGTCTAGCTCTTCCTGCTCAACCTTCGGCTTTACCTGCATATCAGGAAAGTCTTCAGCCAGTGGTAACAAGGCCTCTTCCAGCAATTGGGTAACACCACGACCATGCGCGGCAGCAATCTGGTGAACGTTACCGAGCCCCAGTGTGTAAAAGTCTGCACTTTCACTGTCACCGTCGATACCATCAACTTTGTTCGCCACCAGAAACAGCTTCTTATTTACTTTACGTAAATGTTCAGCAATACCGATATCCGCAGGCAGTAGCCCTGCTCTGGCATCCACCAGAAACAGCACAACGTCAGCTTCGTCGATGGCGCGCAAAGATTGCTGCGCCATTTCAGCATCAATACCTTCTTCATCGCCGGTAATACCGCCGGTATCCACCACGATGAATTGCTTTTGTTCATACGTTGCCTGCCCGTATTTGCGATCCCGGGTCAATCCCGGAAAGTCGGCAACCAAGGCGTCGCGCGTATTGGTTAAACGGTTAAACAGAGTGGATTTACCCACGTTAGGGCGGCCCACGAGTGCAACAACAGGCAACATGCTTGAAGTCCTAAAATAAACGAATTTAATAACGAAACTGGCCGCATATCATGCGGCCAGCGAAATGAATCGGGCGATTATACCCTAAAAGACAGGCTGTCGTCAGCTAAAGGCGAACGACAAACAACAGGTGTTATTCTGGCGTTGTTAACGACGCTACATCACCTTCGCGGGTCACGGCGATAATCGCATTACCTACACGCAATGGCGCGGCAAATACAGACTCGTCGTCATCGTCGCCGCCTAAGTCATAGCGGGCAGCAATCTTACCAGATTCCTTGTTAATCCAGTGTACATAACCCCACTTATCGCCTACAACGATGTAGTTGCCAATCGGCTCAGCGGCAGTTAACACACGCTGTTTTAAACCGCTTTGCGACCACATCTCAACCCCGTTTCGGCGGTCTAATGCGTAAACGTGAGAGTTGTTGTCAACCACGTACAAGGCATTCTCTTCCAACGAAACATTGCGATAGGAGCCGTATTCACGTTTCCAGATCACCCGGCCAGAGCGTAATTCAATTGCTGCAAGCGTACCGTTATACGAGATAGCGTAAATAATACCGCCGTAAAGTAACGGAGCAGCATCAACATCAACAATTCGCTCAAGTTCAGTTGCACCACTTGGCGCTGTGATCGGCGTTTCCCACGCTACGATACCTGAGTCAATAATGTTGACCTGTATTTTACCGGTAGGTGTTCCAACAATAACACCGCCATTACTGATTGCGGGTGTTGAAATACCACGCAACGTCAGCGGCGGTACATCGGATTCATTTTGCCACGCCGATTCACCGGTCTCAGCATCAAAGGCAAACAAGGTACCCGCACCGGTGTTAACCACCACAAGCCCTTCACCCGATGCCGGTGCAGCAAGGATCTCACCTTCTACACTTTTCGACCAGTTCAACTTTCCGCTTTCGGCATTCAGTGACATCAGGATGCCGTCTTCGGTACCGACAAAAACGCTTTCACCACTCACAGACAAGCCTGCAATTTTTGCCGAAGCGCCTGAAGACCACAGATTAGTGATGGAAGATTTCCATCCTTCGTCTTTAAACACGGCAAAATCTTTTTCCCAGATTTTGTCGCCGCTTTGAGGGTCTAACGCTGCAACAACACCATGACGGTCTGCAATGTAGAGTTTATCGTTGGCATAAACCGGTCGTAAGTGAGAAAAGTAGCCATCAACGCCATCCCCGACTTCGGTTTCCCAATTGACCGTAGGCTTAAATTCAGCATCAAGAGGCGCTAATCGACGGATTTCCAACTCTTCTTCGTCGGCAAACCAGTCTGAAATAGTCGTACAACCCGACAGCGACACTGACAACAACAGCGCAAGGCCTGTAGCCCGTGTAATTCGGCCAGTACGGCCACACGTGTTAGTTAACAAATCCGATACCTCTGTTTTTTATTTTGCGGCAGCAACTGGCAGATTATCCAGTTTCATTTCAAGCAGCATGTTACCACTGTTGGCTTCCAGCGCTTCTGAGTAAGCCATACGCGCATCATCAAATTTTTCCTGAGCAACCAGAATGTCACCTTTGACTTCTTTGACTGCACCTTCAAACGCTGGGTCCGTAATATCTTTCAATGTACTCAGCGCGGCATCTGCATTGTCCTGCTCGAGTTGAATGCGAGCCAGACGTAAAGACGCCACAGCGGCGAGATGTTTGTCACTGGTGGTATTCTTCACTTTTGTCAGTGTGTCAGCCGCTGCGGTAAGCTCGTTAGCACTCACTGACTGCTGAGCGGCTACCAAACCTGCAATGGCAGCATAGCCGGTGCTGTCCGTTTTATCGATGAAGCTCACCAGCTTATCGTCATTACCATCAGCTTGAATCGCTTCAACAGCTGCCTGATATTCTGCAGATGCCAACTCTTTCGATTCGCGCTGGGTGTCAGAGTAATAACGCCAGCCCCACAGGCCGCCGAGACCAATAACAGCACCGATAACGATGGCTGCACCGTTATCTTTCCAAAACTTTTTAATCGCTTCTACTTGTTGTTCTTCTGTGGCGAATTGTTCCATGTTTAAACCTCTGAATATTCTTCTTTGCTGCCAGTCTGATGCAGCGATTAATTCACTAATCCGGCTAGCTTCTCGGCCAGTGCTGACAGTGCAACGGTTTCTTGCTCGCCGTCACCACGCAGTGGTTTTACCGTAGCCAATTGTTTGTCCGCTTCGTCACTGCCAAGCAGAACGGCAACGGTTGCGCCGGTTTTATCCGCACGTTTTAGCTGCTTCTTAAAGTTACCGCCGCCGCAATGCATCATTATGCGCAATTCAGGACAGCTATCTCGTAACTGTTCAGCTACCGTTAATGCATAAGCTTCAACGCCCATAGACGTGACATACACATCAGCGGCACGATTATCTTCGTCGGTGGCTTGCAGTGTGGTCAGTAGCAATACTAATCGCTCCATCCCCATGGCGAAGCCTACCGCTGGCGTCGCTTTGCCGCCCAATTGTTCAACCAGACCATCATAACGACCACCGGCACATACGGTGCCCTGCGCGCCCAGACTCTCTGTGACCCACTCGAAAACCGTGCGGTTGTAGTAGTCTAAACCACGTACCAGTCGTGAATTAACCTGGTATTGGATACCTGCTTGCGTTAATCGTTCACATAAATTTGAAAAATGTGTTTTTGATTCTTCGTCAAGGTAATCCAGCAGCGAAGGCGCATCGGCAATGGCGGCTTGAACATCAGGATTTTTGCTGTCGAGTACACGCAGTGGATTGGTTTCCATACGACGCAAGGAGTCTTCGTCGAGCTTGTCAGCGCGGGCTTTCAGGTATTCTACCAGCGCATCGCGGTAATTCTGGCGTGCTTCATTTGAACCCAGGGAGTTAATTTGCAACGTAACCTGATCGCTGATACCAAATGCTTTCCAGATACGCGCGCTGAGTAAAATGACTTCCACGTCGATGTCTGGCCCGTCGATACCATAAGTTTCAACACCGAACTGGTGAAATTGACGATAGCGACCTTTTTGCGGGCGTTCATGGCGGAACATGGGGCCCATGTACCATAAACGTTGCTGCTGGTTGTACAGCAGGCCATGCTCATTACCGGCACGCACGGTGCTGGCGGTGCCTTCTGGACGCAGAGTCAGGCTATCGCCGTTTCTGTCCTCGAAGGTATACATCTCTTTCTCAACGATATCAGTGACTTCACCGATAGAGCGCTTAAATAAATCCGTACTTTCCACAATGGGGGTACGAATTTCCTGATAACCGTAGTTCGCCACAACCTGGCGCAGGGTGGATTCCACTCGCTGCCATGTACCAGACACTTCTGGCAGGCAGTCATTCATTCCACGGATTGCCTGAATAGTTTTAGCCACCTGAAATTCTCATCAAACTGATAGTTAAAAGCCCCGCATTATAGGGGCTTTAACCTGAAACAACAATCTTCGCCGGAACCAGTGCCGACGATACTTCTTTTACGATTCTTTTACTGACACATCGATACGGTTGGCCTCATCCAATCGCGCCGCTTTGGCGCGAATACGACGCTCGAGTTGGTCAACCAAATCATCGTTTGCCAGACGTTCGCGCTGACGCTGTCCGTCTTCGTAAAAACCGCTCATGTTACGGGCGCCGGTTAAGCCAAGGTCAGACACTTCAGCCTCACCCGGACCGTTCACAACGCAGCCGATAATAGACACATCCATTGGCGTGAGAATATCTTCAACACGCTGTTCTAACGCATTCACCGTGCTGATCACATCAAATTCCTGACGGGAGCAGCTCGGACAGGCAATAAAGTTGATACCACGAGACCGAATACGCAGGGATTTGAGGATATCGAAACCCACTTTGATTTCTTCCACGGGATCAGCCGCCAACGACACCCGTAATGTATCACCAATCCCCTCAGCCAGCAGCATACCAAGCCCAACCGCACTTTTTACTGCACCCGCACGCTGACCACCGGCTTCCGTAATGCCCAGGTGTAATGGCTGTTCAATTTGCTTCGCCAGTAAGCGATAAGCTCCCACGGCAAGGAACACATCAGACGCTTTAACACTTACTTTAAACTGGTCAAAATTCAGCTTATCGAGAATGTCCACGTGGCGCATGGCGGACTCCACCAACGCTTCTGGTGTTGGCTCACCGTATTTTTCCTGCAGATCACGCTCCAGTGAACCACCGTTTACACCAATACGAATGGGAATATTCTTGTCTCGGGCACAATCGACAACCGACTTCACCCGCTCCAGATTACCAATATTACCCGGGTTAATACGCAGACAATCTACACCGTACTCCGCCACTTTCAGGGCGATTCGATAATCAAAGTGGATATCAGCAACCAGGGGAACCGTCACTTGCTTACGGATTTCTTTAAAGGCTTCTGCGGCATCCATGGTCGGTACAGACACGCGAACAATTTCGCCACCTACCGCTACAATACGATTAATTTGCGCCACGGTTGCTGCCACATCCGTGGTTTGTGTATTGGTCATTGACTGCACGGCAATTGGCGCACCATCGCCAATGGGCACATTCCCCACATTTATCCGAATGGACTTTCTGCGTTTGATGGGACTTTCAGTAAACATGATTAATCCTGCATTGGTAACGAGAAGCGCGCAATCCTGCCATTCTGGAATGCGGAAATATCTACGGCTTCTCCATCAAAGGTAATACTTACACCTTCAGGTGCACCCAAGGTCACTTTAAACGGTGCCTGGCCACTCACCGGCATCACCCGGCCTGCAGCTTTTACCCCATAGGCAATGGCTTCGCCTGTGGCGTCTTCAATATTAATCCAGCAATCTTCGTCGAAGGTAAACACCAGGTCGACCACGTCGCCGTATGTTGCGTTCAGTGTTTCAACGGCGACTTCCTGGCTCTGGGTCACAGCGTCACTGACAGCGGTTTCGTTTGTATCGTTGCTGTCGGCGGCGTCTTGTTCAGGGGCGTCCATTTCTGCATTATTTGCTTGTGCTGCGGCAGGTTGATTCACCGTGTCTGAAGATGCCGATTCGGTAGCAATCGCGGACTCAGTAGAAGACGATTCAGGTTCAGTGGGCACTTTTGAAGCAACTTCAGGCGTATTACGCTGCTGCGACGGCAGAACCACCGTATTCTGCGTCTCTTCTATAGTGTCATTATCGAGTACAGAGCCGATATCCGATTGCTGATACCACCAGGCCACAAACGCAGCTAACAGTAAAAAGAGAATGACCCAGGTCACCATCATCCACCGATCATCATGGGCCTGTTTTGCCACCCGTTTTGAGAAACTTTGTAGCTTCGCTGGCGGTTTAGTGGTGGTATGAATACGATTAAACTCTGCCAGCACGACGTTTTCATCCAGCCCCAATTGCTTGGCGTACATGCGAACGTAGCCTTTTGCGAAGGTTGCTGACATCGTGTCGTCGAGATGATCGTTTTCAATATCCTGAATATTTTTCAGTTTCAGAAATATCTTGTCAGCCATTTGCTGCTGAGAAAGCCCCGCTTTTTCACGGGCATTGCGCAGCATTTCTCCCGGCGTGGGCCGGCTTTCAGTATTCTTTTCGTCAACCTGACTTTCTTTTGAACTCATTAGAAACCCTGTCAGTGTTACTGGCGTGGAGACAAACGTAAACGCATGCCTACTTCGATGTCTCCCGGATCAGCGAGATCATTCCATTCCTGGATCCGAGCCATTTTAAGATTATATTTCAACGATATACGATAGAGGTTTTCACCTCGTTGCACGACGTGGTAGCGCACACCGTTTTCTGAACCGCTATTCTGCGGACTCTGCTGCGAAGAAGCAACCGCGGGCTGTTCTGCCGACACCTTTGCTTGTGCAGGCGCTACTGCTGGCTGATTCGCTGGTACCAGGGCCTTGGCGGTCTTTGCAGTTGGCGTCGGTTTGGGTTTCACTCGGCGCACTACCTGCGCTTCCTCATTGGCCCGCTTAATGACTTCACTACGATAAGCCAATGCAGCTTCGCTCTGGGGATACATGGTTACCAGCATCTCGCCGTAACCTTCAGCAGTGTCTTTATCGCCAAGTCCTTCAGCTATAGCTATGGCTAATTGTATAGACTCAGGACTCACGCGGGACACACGCTCGTAACGACGCATGGTGGCTTCCGCTTTCACCCACTGCGCTGTTTTCACGTACAAGTCTGTGAGCATGAAAAGGCTTTGTGTGCGTCCAGGCTGATGATTCAGGGCACTATTGAGATAATTGATGGCAGCATCGGTTCTGCCTTCTTGCAAGGCACAGATAGCCATATTTTCATAGGTTTCTGCAGAGCCCGCGTATTGAAGATTATCGAGGGCTTTTTGAAAGAAGGTTTCTGCTTTGTCGTATTGCTTACGCTGACAAAGAAACGCACCGTAACTGTTGGCAATTTCTGCATTGCGCGGTGCAAGGGTCATTGCGTCGTCGTAGGAATCTTCGGCACGTTCCCACTCTTCTACAGTTTGATAATAATAGGCAAGAGAATAATGGGCATCAGCATAGCGAGGGGCAAACTCCAACGCTTTGTCGAGGTTTACTTTTGCCTGCTGATAGTTCCCATTCTTCAAATACGTCAGACCCAGCGAAATGCGTGTTTTCGCCGCCTGTTCCATATCGAAATCATCGCCGTTCATTGCGCCCGGCTGATTCTGACTAACACATCCTGTTAATGCAATAACGAGAGCGAGTACGCTTAATCGCATGAAGCTCCTACCTCTGAAGTCAATTCGCTATTGCGCCATTTTTACCGAAATCGCTTCACCTTTCATCTGTTTCTTCAACATTCGTTTCGTTCTGTCTTTCACATCGCCTACTAATTGACCACAAGCGGCATCAATATCATCACCTCGGGTCTTACGCACCACCACAGTAATGTTGTAACTCATTAGCACTTTTGCAAAGCGGTCGATGCGAGAATTGCTCGAACAGAGGTACGGTGATCCGGGATACGGATTAAACGGAATAAGGTTAATTTTACACGGCGTATCTTTCAGAACCTTGGCTAACTCGTGAGCTTGGTTGGTACTGTCATTGATGTTCGACAACATCACGTATTCAACGGTAACCTTGCCCTGATTTGCCTTCGACTTGCTCAGGTAACGACGCACACCAGCCAGGAATGTTTCAATGTTGTACTTTTTGTTGATAGGTACAATTTCATTGCGCAACTCGTCAGTTGGCGCGTGAAGCGAGATAGCCAACGCCACGTCAATCTGGTCGCCCAGCATATCCAAAGCAGGTACAACGCCTGAGGTACTTAATGTCACACGGCGCTTAGACAACCCAAAGCCGAAGTCGTCGAGCATCAGGTCCATTGCTGGTACCACGTTCTTCAGGTTTAACAGTGGTTCGCCCATGCCCATCATTACCACGTTGGTGATAGGACGCTTGGATGAGTCTTTTGATAAGCCCAGAAAAGTCGCCACACGCCATACCTGACCGATAATTTCACTTACCGACAGGTTGCGGTTAAACCCTTGCTGAGCCGTTGAGCAGAAGGTACATTCAAGGGCACAACCTACCTGAGAAGAAACACAAAGCGTGGCGCGCTCAGTTTCCGGGATCCAAACCGACTCGACTTCCTGTCCCCCATCAAGGGTAAGCGCAAACTTAATTGTGCCGTCTGACGCTTCCTGGTAATACGCAATTTCAGGCGCGACCACTTCGGCATGTTCAAGGAGTTTGGCACGCAGGTTTTTGTTGAGGTTACTCATCTCATTAAAATCGCTGACACCCTGCTGATAAATCCACTTCATCACCTGATCAGCGCGGAAAGGCTTCTCCCCCATTTCGGCGAAAAATTCCCGTAAGCCTGCACGGTTAAGATTTAAAAGGTTTGTCTTTGCCATAAATTGTCGATGACCCCAAGGTTCTGTCGTATTCAAATTCAGTGAGTGCAAGACACAGCATCTACCACTTTTAAAAGCGTGATGAGTTTTCCGTTCCGGTCGATTTGTCTTCCATGAAATGCACCGGGTTACCACCCGGCGATGTCGGCTGCGTGAGAAGAGAACGAACGCCTCGCCAACAGGACTGACTTGCACAAATTTTAGCCGCGCATTCTACCATAGCGACTGTGGCGAAGAAAGCGATGAAAACGGGCTAATCGCGATAAACCTACGGTTACCCGAGACTGCAGTCATTGTAGGTAAGCGGGCCCATTGCTAGAGTAATGCTGGAATAAACCAGATAACGGGAACACTCCCGCATCACAACAACAACCCGGAACAGAATCCGGGGCATATTTGGAGAACCTAATGCGAAAGTCACTGATGGCGACAGCCGTTGCTGCAGCACTCGCCTTAACGGCCTGTAGCCCTGCGAAAGAAGAAACCAAACAGGCTTCATCCCCTACAGCGAGTACTGAATCTGTGAAAACTGAGAACGTTCTGTTGAAACCCAGCACGCTGGATTATCAAACCCCTGATTTCGACAAAATCACGACCGAGAACTACGAGCCTGCCTTTGAACAAGGCATGAAAGAGCATGCTGCAGAAATAGA
The DNA here is from genome assembly GCF_056159945.1 of Alteromonas sp. ABH2_165. NCBI lineage: Bacteria > Pseudomonadati > Pseudomonadota > Gammaproteobacteria > Alteromonadales > Alteromonadaceae > Alteromonas > Alteromonas sp. ABH2_165. The sequence continues at coordinate 157,786 of NZ_JBSWWF010000008.1, read as the reverse complement.
TGCTATTGCTGCCAGCGAAGAAGCCCCCACTTTTGAGAATACGATTCTGGCCATGGAGACCAGTGGCGAATTGCTTAACCGCGTTGCAACGGTATTCTTTAACTTGTCGGGTATTATTTCCGACAGTGAAATTCAGCGCATCGAAGCAGAAATGGGACCTAAGCTTACCGCACACAGCGACAGTATCTTTTTAAACCCTGCCCTGTTTGCAAAAGTGAAAACCGTTTATGAAAACCGCGAATCACTGAGCGCTATCGATAAACGCTTAACTGAAAAAACCTACGAGCAATTTGTTCGCGCGGGTGCCAACCTGACTGACGATCAAAAAGCGAAAGTCCGTGAAATCAACGGCGAAATTACTAAGCTACAAACTGAGTTTTCTCAGAACATCCTGGCTTCGTTTAAAAACGACACCATTTTAGTGACTGACGAATCTAAGCTCGCCGGCTTATCAGACGGCGACAAAGCCGCACTAAAATCTGCTGCAGAAGGTGCGGGCAAAGAGGGATATTTGATTACCCTCGTCAATACAACCCGTCAGCCTGTTTTAACTAGCTTAGAAAACCGCGAACTGCGTAAACAAATCTGGGAAAAATCAGCCAATCGCGCCATTGATGTAAACGGCCCAATCATCCTCAAGTTGACGCATCTGCGCGCTGAGAAAGCCGCGTTGTTAGGCTACGAGAATTGGGCGTCTTACACCATTGAAAATCAGATGGCGAAGACCCCGGAAAACGTGTTTAAGATCCTTGATGATCTGGCGCCACAAGCCGTCGAGAAAGCCAAAACAGAAGCTGCTGACATTGAAGAAGTCATGCATGCTGATGGCGTGAAGGGTGATGTTCAACCTTGGGACTGGGCATACTACGCCGAGAAAGTGCGTAAAGCGAAATACGATCTCGACGACAGTCAGGTTAAGCCTTACTTTGAACTGAACTCAGTGTTAGAAAACGGTTTGTTCTTTGCCATGGAAAAACTCTACGGCATTACATTCAAAGAACGTTTTGATCTGCCCATGTACGTGGAAGATGCCCGCCTATTTGAAGTGTTCAATGAAGACGGCTCTAACATCGGCCTGTTCTACTTCGACCCTTATGCCCGTGAAGGTAAAAACGGCGGCGCGTGGATGAGCGAATTTGTCACTCAATCGTTCTTGAACGGTACCAAGCCAGTGGTCATTAACGAACTCAACATCGTGAAACCGGCTGATGGTGAGCCAACCCTGCTTTCCTTCGACGAAACCTCTACCCTGTTCCACGAATTCGGACACGCTGACCATGGCCTGTTTTCACAAGTGAAGTACGCTAGTCTGGCTGGAACATCAACGGCCCGTGACTTCGTAGAGTTTCCGTCGCAGTTTAACGAAGACTGGGCTATCGATCCGGCCGTATTGGCGAACTATGCCAAGCACTATAAAACCGGTGAACCTATTCCTCAGGCACTGCTGGATAAGATGATGAAAGCTGTGAGCTTTAATCAGGGCTTCAACACCGTTGAATATCTGGCAGCTGCCCTGCTAGACATGGAATGGCATATGATCGGCGCAGACGAAGAAATTACCGACGTTGCCGCTTTTGAGAAAGCCGCACTGGAAAAACACGGTATTGACTATGCGCCGGTACCACCACGTTATAAATCAGCTTACTTCAGTCATACATTCGCGGGCGGCTACTCGGCCGGGTACTATGCCTACCTGTGGACAGAAGTATTGGCAGCCGATGCATTTGCACACATGGCAGAAAATGGCGGCCTGACCCGTGAGAACGGCGACTTGTTCCGTAAGGAAGTGCTGTCAAAAGGCAATAGCGAAGATCTGATGCAGAACTACGTGGATTTCCGCGGCCAGGAACCTACCGTCGACGCGCTACTGAAGCGTCGCGGTCTGAAAGACTAAGGCCGTTAAAGACTAAGCATTTAGCCCAAAAGTTAGGCTAAATGCATAACCCTACAAGACGAGGCATGATGCCTCGTCTTTTTGTTACGACAAACTTAATCGCGTTAGCGCCACCGATTCATCGATGAGGAACTTGAATATGTCCTCTATCGCCTACATTCACTCTCCACAGTACCCCAAAATATGTGGAGACATGCATGACAAATCATAAAGAGATTTTACTCGTCAAACGCCCCGGTGAAGACAAGCAAATTGGTGAACATTTGTTTGAGGTGGTAGAACGGGACACCCCGTCTGCCGGCGATAACCAGATCCTGGTAAAACAAACTTATATGTCTTTAGATCCGGCCATGTTGGGCTGGATGGCTGAAGACCGTGAAAGCTACATACCTCCGGTGGAGCTTGGCGAGGTAATGCGTGCTAGTGGCGTGGGTAAAGTGATTGAATCGAAGCACCCAGACTTCGCTGAGGGCGACTTGGTGATGGGTATGATGGGTTGGCGAGAATACCTTGTCAGCGATGGTAAAGGACTTAACAAATTACAGCCAGGCATTGACGAACAAACCGCCCTGTGTGTGTTTGGCTTGCCGGGACTCACTGCAACCCAGGGCCTATTGAATATTGGCAAACCTAAAGCCGGAGAAACCCTGATTGTTACCGGTGCTGCGGGCTCGGTGGGCAGCATTGTTGGGCAAATAGCCAAAGCAGAAGGCCTTCGCGTTATTGGTGTAGTGGGTAGCGATGAAAAAGCAGATTGGATAGTGAATGAACTCGGCTTTGATGGCGCGATTAATTACAAGACTGATGATTTGAAAAGTACATTGAAGTCGCTTACTCCCGACCGCATTGATATGTTTTTCGAAAACACCGGCGGCCCCATTCAACATCATATTTTCAACCGCCTGAATGAACATGCTCGCATTGTAGTATGCGGTATGATTGCCGATTATCAGGCCGATGAGCCGGCTCCGGGGCCAAACTGGATCCCGCTTATAAAGAAACGAGCGAGTATTCAGGGTTTTGCCATGCCGGACCACCTGCACAAGGCCGGCGAATTAGTACAGCAGTTAGCGCCCTACGTGCAGAAAGGTCAAATAAAGTATCGCTCCCATATGCTTGAAGGACTCACCAGCGCCATGGATGGATTGAATTTACTCTTTGAAGGTAAGAATACCGGTAAGTTAATGGTGAAGCTTTGATGCATTGAACATTTAATTGGGCAAGATTATCCGTAGAGAAATCTCCCCTGAACCACACTGTAAATAAACGAAAGGCCTGTCAGCTCACACTGACAGGCCTTTCTTATATTTCTTCGCTTCCGCGTCGTTAAAAATTAACGAGTGCGTGGGCAGATTTCTTCGTCAGAGAAGAAGTACGCGATTTCGCGAGCAGCAGATTCTGGTGCATCAGAACCGTGTACTGCATTTTCGTCGATAGACGCTGCGTAATCTGAACGCAGAGTACCAGCAGCTGCATCAGCTGGGTTGGTTGCGCCCATGATTTCACGGTTTTTAACTACCGCATTTTCGCCTTCCAGAACCTGAACCATTACTGGACCAGAAGTCATGAAGTCTACCAGGGCGCCGAAGAAAGGACGCTCTTTGTGTTCTGCGTAGAAACCTTCAGCTTGTTCTTTGCTCAGGTGCAGCATTTTAGATGCAACGATGCGCAGACCAGCAGTTTCAAAACGGTTGTAAATTGCACCGATAACGTTTTTAGCTACCGCATCAGGCTTGATAATAGAAAATGTACGCTCGAGAGCCATTCTTCTGTCTCCAATGAATCATTAAAATTTTGGCCGCGAATTATAGGCAATTCCCGGGCTGTTGACCAGAGGGAATCGTCAATCCCTTCCCTACACGATAACATGACTGATTATTGTAGCCATGGGTTCGTGAACGAAGTGTGACAAGCCCCTGAATTAGTTGGCTTAGTTGATAGAACGCTTAGCCAATTCCTGGATTTTGGCGACTATGGCACGCAGGCCGTTTCCCCGTGTCGGCGTAATATGCCGCTCTAAATCCAGTTCAGTAAAATACTCGTCGATGTCGAAATCGAGAATTTGTTTCGGTGTTTTATTGTTATATGCCGCCATTACCAGTGCCAGCAGGCCCTGAACGATCACCGCGTCACTGTCTACCGAGAACTTAACCAGTCCGTTTTCAACACGTGATTCCAGCCATACACTGCTCTGACAGCCTTTCACCAGTTTGTCCGGCGTTTTAGCATCTTCAGGCAGACCATGAATAGATTTACCTAAATCGATAATGTACTGATAACGTTGTTCCCAGTCATCAAAAAACGCCAAATCGTCAACGATATCCTGGGTGCTGGGGAGAGACATTGTCATTGGAGACCCTTCTGTCTTAGAAAAATAAACCGGCTTCGAGCTGAGCTTCCTCGCTCATTTTATCCCGTGACCAAGGTGGATCGAACACCAGCTCTACCTTTACCTCACTCACGTTGGGCACCATACCTATGCGGTACTCCACATCGCCCACAAGAACAGGCCCCATACCGCAACCGGGCGCGGTGAGCGTCATATCTACCGCGACGGTCTTTGCTGCTTGATCGATAGCAACATTATAAATAAGGCCTAACGAAACAAGGTTGATTGGGATCTCAGGATCGTAGATGGTTTCCAGCGCGTCCCAAACCTGCTGCTCGCTGATGTTGCCGTCTTCCGGTGTTGTGAAATTAAGCACCATAGGTTCACGGCCGATGGCATCGGCATCGGTACCGTCGATACGATACATATTGCCACGCCAGGTGATGGTGTAGTTGCCACCCAACTCCTGTGTGATGGTAACGAATTCGCCGCCGGGGATCGTTGCGATTTGACCGGCGGGGACAAGACGGGCTTTGCAGTCACGTTCCGTGACCACCATTTTTTGCGCTTTTGCCAAAATAAATTAACCGATATTGAAGCTTTCGCCGCAGCCGCATTCGTCCACGACATTGGGATTATTGTACTTGATTACGCCGTTGATACCTTCCTGCACGTAATCAATTTCAGTGTTGCGTACAAATTTTATCGCATCCTGAGCAACCGCCACAGTCAATGCGTCGCTGGCTGCAACCAGTTCATCATCACTTTCAGGCGCATCAACTAAGTCGAGTACATAGGCATAGCCTGTACAACCGCTGACTTTAGTAGACAGACGAATAACACTGCCAGGCTTTGAAGACACTTTCTTTTCAAAATGCTTCACTGCACTGTTGGTTAATGAGATAACCGTGGTGGATGGAACAAACGTTTCTACAGACATGTTGCCTCCTGCTTAAGCAAGCATCATATTCGCCTTGCGAAGTGCGTCATACAGTTTGTCGACTTCTTCAAGGGTATTGTAAATAGAGAATGACGCCCGTGCGGTGCCTGGAATACCGAACTTTTTCATTAATGGCTGCGCACAGTTGTCACCGGTACGAATGGCTACGCCCTGACGATCGAGAATGAACCCCACATCAGCGGGATGGGCGTTGCCGAGCATAAAACTCATCACCCCGGCCTTTTTCGGCGCCGTGCCAATGATACGCATACCGTCGATAGACGACGCCTGCTCATGTGCCGAAGCCAATAACGCTTGCTCATGAGCCTGTACTGCGGCTAAATCCAGTTCTGAGAACCAGTTTACCGCTGCGCCAAGGCCGATAACACCAGCAATATTGGGAGTACCAGCTTCAAGGCGGTTAGGCAGTTGTCCCCAGGTAGCATCCTGGTAGGTGACATCGGCAATCATTTCGCCGCCGGTAAGCCATACAGGCCAGTTTTCCAGTACTGATTTACGGCCCCACAGTGCACCAACACCGGTTGGCGCAAACAGTTTATGACCAGAAAATGCATAGAAATCACAACCAATTGCCTGCACATCAACACCGCCATGAGCGATACCCTGAGCGCCGTCAACCAGCACCAGCGCATCCACCGCTTTGGCTTTTGCGGTTAGTTCCTTGATCGGATTAACCGTGCCTAAGGCATTTGACACGTGGGGGAACGCGACTAAGCGCGTTTTATCGTTCAGCAGTGCACTGAAAGCGTCTACGTCGAGCTCGCCGTTTTCGAAAATTGGCGCGACTTTCAGTGTGGCCCCAGAAACCTTACAGGCTTGCTGCCAGGTAACCAGGTTGGCGTGGTGTTCCATTTCAGTAACGACCACTTCTTCACCGGCTTTCAGCAACTGGCCTAGGCCACGAGCCACCAGGTTGATGGCTTCAGTAGTACCTGCAGTCCAGATAACTTCTTCACGACCGTTGGCATTAATAAATGCCGCTACGTCGTCCCGGGCCTTTTCGTAGCGACGGGTCGCTTCGTCAGACAAGGAATGTGCACCGCGATGCACATTGGCATTGGTGGTGGTGTAAAAGTCGATAATCGCGTCCAGCACCACCTGTGGCTTCTGCGTAGTCGCAGCGTTATCAAGATAGACAAGCGGCTTGCCGTCTATCTCGCGCTGTAAAATCGGAAATTGCGCCCGCAGGGCCTTTACGTCCAGAGTCATTTCACTTCCATCTGGGAAAAACGTTCACTGAGTTTTGGCAGTAACCAGTCTGCGATAGCTTCTTTTGGAATTTGGGTAACCAATTCCTGAATAAAACCAAAGTTCAGCATAACCAGTGCCTTACTACGCGGAATACCACGGCTGAGCATGTAATACAATGCGGTATCGTCGATTTCGGCAACGGTGGCACCGTGGGCACATTTCACGTCGTCGGCGTAAATCTCAAGCTCTGGCTTAGTATTAATCAGTGAGCGACGAGATAACAGCAGATTACGGTTGTTCAATTCAGCCAGGGTTTTCTGCGCATCACGATGAATATGAATACGACCGTTAAACACGGCGCGGGCACCATCACCCACGATACCACGGGCGTTTTCTTCCGACGTACCATTCGGAACAGCGTGCTCCAGATTCGTGTGCAGGTCGAACAGCTCGCCTTCGGCCAGCAGATAAATCGCATTCATTTTTGCATTTGCGTGCTCACCGGCATGCCAAACGTCGATATCTAATCGGCTCAATTCGCTACCGTAGCCAACCAGCGTGCTGTTCAGGCTGGCTTCTTCACCTAGCTTGAAATGGCTACCACCAATCTGTTTCGCTTTGCCAGTAAACAGTGCAAAACGGTAGTGCTCAAGGTGCGCGTGGTCAGCAATGCTGTATTCAGCAAACGCGGTAGTCAGACTATCTGCACTGCCCTCGCCGTGTTCCATGACCGTCAGCTTTGCTGCTTCGCCTAAGCGAACCAGTACGCGAGTGTGTGCATCGCCCGTTTGTGTGCTGAGGTTAAGCACACGAACAACGGGTTTAATTTTCGCACCCGCGGCTACATCAATGAATACACCTTGTTTAGCAACAGCATCGTTCACCAAACCAAAAGTGTGGCGAGCAGGTTTTATCTTGGCAAAAATGCTTTTGATAGCTGCCTGTTCATCATCACCGGCCTTTTTCAGTGATTTGATTTTCAGGCCTTTAGGCAATGACAGTTCACTGATATCTGTGACCAGTTTACCGTCAGCAAATACCAAATCGATGGTGTCTAGCTTGTCGATTTGTGGCACTGCAGGTTCGTCAGAAACCTTCGCTTTAATTGCTTTACGTTTTTCAACGCTAGTCAGCGGGGTAAAGCGCCATTGCTCAGCCCGTTTACCTGGCCAACCCTGCTCCTGCAGCGCTGCCAGTGACTTTTTACGTTGTGAAGAAAGGAAGTCAGAAACATCCTGAGCGTTGTCAATGACTTGTTCCAGCCATTGGCTCATGCTTCACTCTCCTCGTATTTTTTACCTAAGAAAGCGTAACCGTTCTTCTCCACTTCCAGCGCCAGAGACGCATCGCCGCTCTTGACGATTTTACCGTCGGCCAGAATGTGAACGAAATCCGGTTTGATGTAGTCAAGAAGACGTTGATAGTGGGTAACCACGATGAAGCTACGCTTATCGTTGCGCTGACTGTTCACGCCGTCAGCCACTACCTGCAGGGCGTCCACGTCCAGACCGGAATCTGATTCATCAAGAATACACAGTGATGGCTCAAGCAAAATCATTTGCATGATTTCGTTACGCTTTTTCTCACCACCAGAAAAGCCTTCGTTCACACCACGCTTAAGGAAATCCAGCGGCAGTTGAACCTGCTTGCAGGCTTCTTTGGCTTTTTTGAGGAATTCTGCGGCAGTCAGTGGCTCTTCACCACGTTGTTCGCGCATCGCATTAACCGATTCCTTCATGAATTCCATGTTAGAAACACCCGGAATTTCTACCGGATACTGGAATGCCAGGAATAGACCTTCACGGGCACGCTCTTCTACGTCTAAATCCAGTAAGTCTTTACCGTTCAGTTCTACCGCACCGTCAGACACTTCGTAGCCATCACGGCCAGACAGTACATAGCCCAGTGTGGATTTACCCGCACCGTTAGGGCCCATGATAGCGTGTACTTCACCTGGACCTATTTCCAGATCAAGACCTTTAATGATGGTCTTTTCTTCGACGCTGGCATGTAGATTAGAAATTTTTAGCATTATTACCCCACTGAACCTTCAAGACTAATTTCGAGCAGCTTGCCAGCTTCAACGGCAAATTCCATTGGTAGCTCTTTGAATACTTCTTTACAGAAACCGTTAACGATCATCGACACGGCTTTTTCCGGGTCCAGACCACGTTGCTGGCATAAGAATAACTGCTCATCGCTCACTTTCGACGTAGTCGCTTCATGTTCTACAATGGCGGTTGGGTTTCTGCTTTCGATATACGGGAATGTGTGTGCACCACACTGGTCGCCGATTAACAGCGAATCACATTCGGTAAAGTTACGGGCGCCGTCTGCACGGGGGCCCATCTGCACCAGACCGCGGTAAGCGTTGTTACTCTTACCGGCGGAGATCCCTTTCGAGATGATGGTGGAACGGGTATTTTTACCCAGATGAATCATTTTGGTACCGGTGTCGGCCTGCTGTCGACCGCGGGTCAGTGCTACTGAGTAAAACTCACCCACACTGTTGTCACCTTTCAGCACACAGGAAGGATATTTCCAGGTTACGGCTGAACCGGTTTCAACCTGCGTCCAGGAAATTTTGGCATTGGTGTGACAGATACCGCGTTTGGTCACGAAGTTATAAATACCGCCCTTGCCGTCTTCATCCCCAGGATACCAATTTTGTACCGTAGAATATTTGATTTGCGCATCGTCCATGGCAACCAGTTCTACCACTGCAGCGTGCAGCTGGTTCTCGTCGCGCTGTGGCGCAGTACAGCCTTCCAGATATGACACATAGCTGCCTTCTTCGGCAACAATCAGGGTACGTTCGAACTGACCGGTGTTCATTTCGTTAATACGGAAATAGGTGGACAGTTCCATCGGGCAACGAACGCCCTTGGGAATGAATACAAACGAGCCATCGGTAAATACTGCACCGTTCAGCGCCGCATAGAAATTATCTGTGCGCGGCACTACCGAGCCCAGGTACTTCTTAATCAGTTCAGGATACTTATGAACGGCTTCAGAAATCGGGCAGAAAATAACCCCGGCTTCTTCCAGCTTTTCGCGGAAGGTTGTAACAACAGACACAGAGTCGAAAACCGCATCAACGGCCACACCCGCCAGCATTTCCTGCTCGTGCAGAGGAATACCCAGCTTTTCGTAGGTGCGCAGCAGTTCAGGATCTACCTCGTCCAACGACTTCGGTTTATCTTTCATGCTCTTCGGCGCGGAGTAATAAGAAATGGCCTGGAAATCCACTTTAGGATATTCCACATGGGCCCACTCCGGCTCTTCCATTTGCAGCCATGCGTTGTATGCTTTTAAACGCCATTCAAGCATCCACTCCGGCTCGCCCTTCATTTCTGAAATGCGGCGGATAACGGATTCGTCAAGCCCGTTTTCGAAGGTTTCAGACTCGATTTCTGAATAGAAACCGGCATCGTACTTTCGCGAAAGCGCCTGATCGATCTGTTCACTCATTATTGGATCTCACCTGTTTGCCTGAAAATGCAGGTTTACTTTGTGCCGGGGCCATGTCGGTCTTGCTCCGGCGTCACTGTACGTCATTCAAATACAGTCGAAACCTACACGATAAATCGGTCTAAATTGTATAATACCTGACTATTTCACTCAAGAATTAGCCCGGTAGCAGAACACTGGCGGACAGCTTTCATGCAAGACCGCTTAAAAAAGCGTGCGCATGATGCCCGAAACTACACAGCAGTTCAATGTTTACGCGGTTCAGCACCGCTTAAACGCTGCCATTTGCTAGCATGATTAGGCTCCGCGAAGCCCGCTAACCACGGTTGTGACTTTATCAATCACATAATCAATGTCTTGTTCGGTGGTAAACCGCCCAACACTAAAACGAATGCCACTGTGCGCCAGTTCAGCACCCATGCCCAATGCAGCTAGTACATAAGAGGGTTCGAGACTGGCAGAGGTGCAGGCCGAACCAGACGATACGGCAATATCATTCATCGCCATCATCAGGCTTTCACCGTCCACACCACCAAAGCTTACGTTGAGGTTACCCGGCAGACGTTTTTCCGGGTGGCCGTTCAGATACACGTTATCGAGTTGACGGATACCCGCCCATAGCTTGTCGCGAAGCGCAGCGATTTGTGGCATTTCTTCGCTCATGTTTGCACAAGCAATGGCAATGGCCTCACCCATGCCTACAATTTGATGCGTCGGCAATGTACCCGAACGCATACCCCGCTCGTGACCACCGCCGTGAATTTGCGCAGTAATGCGTGCCTTTGGTCGACGACGCACATACAGCGCGCCAATGCCTTTGGGACCATAAATTTTATGCGCTGAAATAGATAATAAATCCACATCCAACGCGCTCATATCGACGGCAAGCTTACCCACAGACTGGGCAGCATCGACATGAAATAAAACCCCTTTTTCACGGCAAATTTTGCCAATCGCGGCAATGTCTTGTATCACGCCAATTTCGTTATTGGCGTGCATTACGCTCACTAATACCGTGTCGTCACGAATGGCATCTTTCACCTGCTGTGGTGTAATCATGCCCTGTTTGTCGACTTCAAGAATAGTGACTTCGCAGCCTTTTTTCGCCAGTGCATCACAGGTATCTAACACCGCTTTGTGCTCGGTGTTCACGGTAATGATATGGCGACCTTTTTCTGCGTTTGCTTCAATGGCACCCGCAATCGCTAGGTTATCTGATTCTGTAGCGCCGGAAGTGAAAATAATTTCACGTGGATCACAATTAATAGCGTCTGCAACCTGATTACGGGCAACATCTACCGCTTCTTCTGCGACCCAACCGTAACGGTAGGTCCGTGACGCCGGATTCCCGAAATTACCGTCGATGGTTAAACACGCCATCATTTTTTCTGCCACAAGCGGGTCTACCGGTGTGGTGGCGGCATAATCCAAATAAATAGGGTGTGAAACGTGATTGCTCATGACAACTGGATGCTTACCTTAATATCATCAAGTGGTTTGAGAACAGAGGTGTTTTTGTCCTGACGGCCTGCAACTTCCTGAACCTGGCGCTGCGACATCAATTCGCCAAGGGTAATTGAGTCGAGGAACACGCTAATGCGGTCGCTCAAGTCCTGCCACAGGCTGTGGGTAAGACAGCGTTCGCCGCCCTGGCAATCTGCCTGCCCCTGACAACGAGTGGCATCGACAGATTCGTCGACGGCGCGGATAACTTCACCAACCGCAATACGCATGGCGTCACGGCCTAACAAGTAACCGCCGCCGGGTCCGCGCACGCTGTCTACCAGCTTTTCTTTGCGCAACCGAGAGAATAATTGTTCAAGATAGGAAAGCGAAATTTCCTGACGTTCGGAGATGTCCGCCAGTGGCACGGGTCCACGGGTAGAATGTAGCGCCACGTCAAGCATTGCCGTGACCGCATAACGTCCTTTTGAGGTTAATTTCATGACTTTCTCCCAGCGTAATCAGGGCCGGAATTGTTACATTCCCGACTAAAATGGTCAAGTATTTAACCTAGTAATTTAGTCAAGTATTATCTATCAGGTTAATCAGATTTTTGGGTCAAAATCGTCGAGTACTTCACCCTGCTGTGGAATGACCGGATCGATACCGGTATCGGCAAAATCCTCGGCTTTAATGGCTTGTAGGTTATCTGTACATACGTCACCGCCAAGGGAACGTATCACACCGCACAATTCTTCCACTTTGCTGTCCATCTGATGGATGTGCTCGAGCATTACGCCCATGGCATTGGCCACCGGGTCAGGATTGTCGGTAGCGACTGCGTAAGCATCGAATCCGTATTTTTCAGCAATTTTATGGCGTTTAGCCACCCGTGCATCATCCGGTGCAGACTTCTGCGTTTTAACAATACGGCCAGGAATACCAACCACAGTGGCTCCGGCAGGCGTGTCTTTCACTACCACCGAATTTGATCCAATCTTGGCACCTTCTGAAATCACGATTGGACCGAGTACCTTAGCCCCGGCACCGACAACCACGTTGTTTTCCAATGTGGGGTGACGTTTTCCTGCTTTCCAGCTGGTTCCGCCCAACGTAACGCCATGATAAATCGTCACGTCGTCACCGATTATTGCGGTCTCACCAATCACCACGCCCATACCATGGTCGATAAAGAAACGGCGCCCCAAGGTCGCCCCCGGGTGAATTTCTACACCCGTAAGCCAACGACTGAATGTCGATAAACTGCGTGCCAGCCATTTGAAATCGTGGGTCCACAGTTTATGACTCACACGGTGCAGCCAGATAGCGTGCAGACCGGGATAGTTGGTCAGTACTTCAAACGTGTTGCGGGCCGCCGGGTCACGGTGAAAGACCCCTTTAACGTCTTCTTTGATTCCTGAAAACATGAGCCATACCTTACTTCACAGATTTATCGATGGATGACAGGATGCCGCGCAGAATATTAAGCTCTGCACTTTCCGGGCGGGCGCGGTTAAACAGGCGACGCAACTTGGTCATCACCAAGCCGGGGTGATTCTTTACAATAAAACCGGTGCCGGACAAGGTGCTTTCAAGATGCGTATAGAAGCGTTCAAGATCATCATTCAGTGGATAATCGTTCTCGGTCGGCGGGAATGATTCTTTTTCCAGCCACGCCATGCGTACTTCGTAGCATAATGTCTGAACGGCTGCGGCCAGGTTCAATGAGCTGTATTCAGGGTTTGCAGGAATACATACGTGGAAATGACACTGCTGCAGCTCTTCATTGGTGAGGCCGTTATTCTCACGTCCAAACACCAGCGCCACCGGATAATCAGGCACTTCTTCGATGAGTTTGCGACCGCAGCTGCGTGGTTCCAGCATGGGCCAGGAGTGAGTCCGCGAGCGCGCAGATGTACCGACCACCAGACCACAATCAGCCACGGCTTCCTGTAGGGTGGACACGGTTTTCGCGTTAGCCAGCACATCGCCGGCACCGGCTGCCAGCGCGCTGGCATGTCCGTCGGGTGCGCTTACTGGGTCGACAAGATAAAGGTTACTCAGGCCCATGGTTTTCATCGCCCGGGCTGTGGAGCCGATGTTGCCGGTATGGGACGTGTTAACCAATACAATTCTGATATTCTCGAGCATGAGTAAAACCTTTCACCTGTTTTGCGGGTGGCGGATAATAGCACAATAGCAATCTGGATGGCTATTTCGCTTCACGGCATGAGGGCGTATTTTTAACCGCTTGCCATTGCATATTTTATCTGCTCTGGTACACTTCGCGCGCTTTTGACGTGTATGGTCAAAATCCATACAGCGTTTATCCTGATCTTTTACAATTGGTGGTTTACTTATGCATCCTATGCTGAATATTGCGGTGCGCGCTGCGCGTGTTGCCGGAACAATCATTGTGCGCGGTTTTGAGAATCGTGCTGACCTGACTAAAGAAGAAAAAGGCGCCAATGACTATGTAACGCAGATCGACAGAGAAGCCGAAAAGGCGATTATCAACAAAATTCAGCAATCATTCCCGGATCACAGTTTCCTGGGTGAAGAGTCCGGCGAAACGCACGGCAAGGATTCAGATTTTCAGTGGGTTATCGATCCACTGGATGGAACCACCAACTTTGTAAAAGGTATTCCTCATTTCTGTGTCTCTATCGCTCTGCTGCACAAAGGCCGTCTTGATCAGGCGGTGGTTTTCGATCCTATTCGCAGCGAAATTTTTACTGCAAGCCGTGGTCAGGGTGCCCAGCTGAATGGTTACCGCATCCGTGTAACCAAGCCTCGCGATCTGACTGAAACAGTACTGGCTACTGCCCTGCCATTCAAAAATAAAACCCAGTTTGGTGAATACGCCTTAGGCCTGAATAAAATCTTCCACGAGTGTGGCGATATTCGTCGCGGTGGTAGTGCGGCGCTTGATCTGGCTTACGTTGCCGCTGGCCGTATGGATGGTTACTGGGAGCGTGGTATTAAAGCGTGGGACATCGCAGCAGGTGAACTGCTGGTGCGTGAAGCCGGCGGTCTGGTAACAGATTTTAAAGGCAACAACGACCCGCTGTACAAAGGTGAAATCGTCGCCGGTAGCCCTAAAGTGGTTCAGGGCCTGGTAAAGCATTTGAAGGGCTAAATACCTGAGAGAGTAAACCGTTTATACAAATTGCTGCCTAGGTTTATCTGTAAATAGATTGAGCGGCAAAACAGAATAAAAGCCAGCGGACAGTCGCTGGCTTTTTCGTTTGTAGCGCCAGGCGTTGTGCTTGCTCCACAGGTGAGTCATCTATCCCAGCTTAACATACATTATCACACGTCCTTTCCGTTTCTTTCCGTTTTCCACGCTTTCTCATCGTCGGGCCAAAAAAAAGGCCGCGTGAAGCGACCTTTTAGATAAATAGTGAGCATCGCCTGTTATGGCAACGGGTCCATATCGGCACCTTCTTTCTCCACCTGCGGTGGCATCAGATCTTCTTTACTGATACCCAGCGCAAGTGCGACAGAGCTGGCAATATAAATAGATGAGTAAGTCCCCACAGCGACACCAAACAGCAGTGCAGTAGCAAAACCGTGGATTAGCGCCCCGCCTTTATAAAACAGCGCAACCAGTACCAGCACCGTGGTCAGTGAGGTAATGATGGTCCGGTTAAGCGTTTGCGACAGCGAGATATTTACAATCTCAGTAGGCTCGCCTTTACGGATTTTGCGGAAGTTCTCACGAATACGGTCACACACAACGATGGTATCGTTCAACGAGTAACCGATAACCGCCAACACCGCAGCCAGTACAGTAAGGTCGAATTCGATTTGCAGTACAGAGAACAGGCCTAATGTCAGAATCACGTCGTGAACCAGCGCAGCAACTGAACCCAGTGCGAAGCGCCATTCAAAACGCATGGCTACGTACACCAGAATACACAGCAGAGCCACTAACATGGCGAGACCACCCTGCTCTGTCAGTTCGTCACCCACCTGCGGCCCAACGAACTCGATACGTCGCATCTCAACGGCTTCACCGTCAGCGCGCAGTGCAGCGAGTACCTGATCGCCAATGGCAGAAGCTTTTACACCTTCCCGGGGGGCGATGCGGATAAGCACGTCCTGACTGCTACCAAAGTTCTGTACGACTGCGTCTTCAAAATCGGCACCGGCAAGCTCAGCACGGATTTTTTCCAGATTTGCAGACTCTTCATAGCCCACTTCAATCAGCGTACCGCCGGTGAAGTCCAGGCCCCAGTTGAGGCTATTCATGCCCAGCGATACGAGCGACCCTAAGATAAGAAGTGTCGACAGGACCATTGTCGCGACGCGCAGTCGCATGAAATTAACCGTATGGTTTAAAGATAATAATTGCATGATTACGGTTCCTTAAATCGGCAGCGACGTGACCCGACGTCCGCCCCAGATTGCATTGGCGATGACACGGGTAACCAGAATGGCTGTAAACATTGAAGTCGCAATACCAATCATCAGGGTAATTGAGAAGCCCTTAATCGGTCCCGTACCCACTGCGAACAGGATCATCCCGGCGATAAACGTGGTTACGTTAGCATCCAGAATGGTCGAGAAGGCACTGTCGTAACCCATATGAATCGCTTGCTGCGGGCTACGCCCGTCCCGAAGCTCTTCACGTATACGCTCGAAAATCAGTACATTGGCGTCAACCGCCATACCTACTGTCAGTACGATACCCGCCATACCTGGCAACGTTAGCGTCGCGCCCGGAATCATCGACATAACGCCAATAATGATGACCAGGTTGCTTATCAGCGCCACGTTGGCAATCAGACCAAACGCCTTGTAGTAGATGATCATGAAAACAAGAACCGCAGCCAGACCCCATACAATGGCCTGCATACCCATTTCGATGTTTTCGGCACCCAGGCTTGGGCCTACTGTACGTTCCTCAACAATCTGGATAGGCGCAATCAGTGCACCAGCGCGCAGCAGCAGTGACAGGTCGCGGGCTTCTTTCGGCGAATCCAGACCGGTAATCCGGAAGCTGCTACCGAGCTGTGCACGGATTGTCGCCACACTGATCACTTCTTCGTGTTTTTCAAATACCAGTTTACCGTCGGCATTACGCTCGCCGGTGGACTTGTATTCAATAAACACGGTAGCCATAGGCTTACCAATATTGCTGCGGGTAGAGCGCGACATCTTGTTGCCGCCCTCAGAATCCAGCGAGATGTTAACTTGCGGAATACCGTATTCGTCGACACCACTGTTAGCGTCAGTGATGTGGTTACCGGTCAGCATGATGCGTTTTTCCAGTAACTGCGGACGACCGTTTTGATCATCAATCAGCTGTGAGCCGGCAGGCACACGACCGTTTACGGCATCAGCGACATCGTGGTCGAGGTCAACCATTCTGAATTCCAGAGTTGCCGTGGCGTTCAGGATTTCTTTCGCGCGGGCAGTATCCTGGATACCGGGCAGTTGCACCACGATGCGGTCAGCACCCTGCTTCTGAACCAGCGGCTCGGCAACACCGAGTTGGTTAACCCGGTTACGGATAATGGTGATATTTTGTTTCACCGCATTATCACGGATTTCGCTCAGCTTAGCTTCAGAAAAAGAGGCGCGCAGGGTCATGCCTTCCACTTCTTCGAATGTCAGGTCGCGGTTCTGGTTACGCAGGAAAAATTCCGCGCTCTCCAGGGTGTCCTGATCACGGAACTGAATGTCCAGATAATTATCACGCTGGGTAACCGTGCGGTAGCGCAGTCCTTCTTCACGTAATGATGTTCTGAAACCACTCTCGGCATCTTCCAGCGATTTCTTTATGGCTTCACTCATGTCCACTTCCATCAGGAAGTGCACACCACCACGGAGGTCCAGACCCAGCTTCATCGGCGTACCGCCCAGATTTTCCAGCCACTCAGGAGTGTCCGGTGCCAGGTTCATGGCCACGTAATAGTCAGTGCCCAGTTCTTTTTCAAGCAGCTCACGGGCACGAAGCTGAGCATCTGAGCTGGTCAGGCGGACCAGGATTTGCTCACCCTCAAATTCGATTTCCTTGGCGGTGATATTATTATCGGCCAGCGTCTTCTCAACGCGGCTCACCATCTGTTCAGTCACTTTGCCGTCACGACCCGCAGAGATCTGAACGGCGTTATCTTCACCGTAAATATTGGGAAGTGCATACAAGGCACATAAGCCGATGATGACAATCGTCAGCAGCACTTTCCAGATTGAGTTTTTATTTAACACAAGAACTTCCTTTTACCGAAAAGCCGGGAAAAATCCCGGCTTTGGCAGTATTACTTAGATCGATTTCATGGTGCCTTTAGGAAGTACAGCTGATACAGCGGTCTTCTGGACAACAATGTTAGTCTCGTCGTTCAGTGCGATTTCGATGAAGTCTTTTTCTTCTGAAACCTTGGTGATGCGACCCACTAAACCACCCTGGGTAAGAATTTCGTCACCTTTACCCAGTGATGAAACCAGATTCTTGTGCTCCTTTACTCGTTTTGCCTGTGGGCGATACAGCAGGAAGTAGAAAATCAGACCAAATACACCCAGCATAATGAGCATTTCAAAGCCGCCGCCCTGTTGAGCACCACCAGCGGATTGCGCGTAAGCATCAGAAATAAACAAGCTCATAAATTCCTCTTTAAACGTTTGTTGTTATAGTGCCGGTACCGGCATGTCTTTTTGTGCGTAAAACTCTTTCACAAAACCTTCCAGGTCATCTGCATCGATGGCATCGCGCAGCCCCTGCATTACACGCTGGTAATAACGAAGATTGTGAATAGTGTTCAGGCGAGCGCCCAGAATCTCATTACACTTATCGAGATGATGGAGATATGAGCGGGAATAATTTTTACAAGTGTAACAATCACAATTCTCATC
The DNA here is from genome assembly GCF_056159945.1 of Alteromonas sp. ABH2_165. NCBI lineage: Bacteria > Pseudomonadati > Pseudomonadota > Gammaproteobacteria > Alteromonadales > Alteromonadaceae > Alteromonas > Alteromonas sp. ABH2_165. The sequence goes on along the minus strand of NZ_JBSWWF010000008.1, from coordinate 139,639 downwards.
CAGTGGCGAAGTATCATTACGATGTTTCGCGTTGCGGATTTTTATCACACCTTCAGTGACAAACAAATGACCGTTACGGGCGTTACGGGTTGGCATTACGCAGTCGAACATGTCGATACCGCGACGTACCGACTCAACCAGATCTTCCGGCTTACCCACGCCCATCAGGTAACGGGGTTTATTTTCCGGAATCTTAGGCGCCGTATGCTCAATGATGCGGATCATGTCTTCTTTCGGCTCACCCACAGACAGACCGCCTATGGCATAACCGTCAAAACCAATCTCTTCCAGACCGGCCAGAGAAATATCACGAAGGCCTTCGTACATGCCACCTTGCACGATACCGAACAGTGCAGAAGGGTTTTCACCGTGGGCTTCTTTACTGCGTTTCGCCCAGCGAAGTGACAACTCCATAGAGATACGTGCTTCCTGCTCGGTAGCGGGATACGGCGTACACTCGTCGAAAATCATCACGATATCGGAGCCCAGATCACGCTGGACTTCCATGGATTTTTCCGGCGTGAGCAGAATTTTTTCACCGTTAATCGGAGAACGGAAGGTTACGCCTTCCTCCGTGATTTTGCGCAGATCGCCAAGGCTGAATACCTGGAAACCGCCAGAATCGGTAAGAATAGGCTTGTCCCAGTGCATGAAATCATGCAGGTCGCCATGCTGTTTGATGATGCCAGTACCAGGACGCAGCATCAGGTGGAACGTATTCCCCAGACAAATATGCGCGCCACTGTCTTTAAGCTCTTCCGGCGTCATGCCTTTCACGGTGCCATAAGTGCCTACAGGCATAAAGGCCGGCGTTTCTACCACGCCTCTGTCGAAAACCAGACGACCGCGTCTTGCTTTGCCGTTGGTCTTAAGTAGTTCAAATTGCATTAAAAACGATATCCTGAACTCGACTGCGCCCGGTTCGGACGCGTGGATAAATAAAAATTTGGCGGCGATTATAACAGTTTCAGCGCACAGATCATGCTCTAGAGCGCGCCGGACGTAAAATTAACCGCAAGTCACTGTCAGTAGTACAGTGAACGCCTATTCAGCTTTTTCAATAAACATGCTGTCGCCATAGCTGAAGAAGCGGTACTCCTTCTCAATCGCGTCTTGATACGCTGCCATGACATGCTCGCGGCCAGCAAATGCGCTAATCAACATCATCAACGTGGATTCCGGCAAATGGAAATTGGTAAACATGGCATCGATGATTTTGAAATTGAAACCTGGATAGATAAAAATATCGGTATCGTCAAAGAACGGCGCAATCAGTTCATCACCCGCGGCTTTAGCAGCAGATTCCAGGGAGCGAACAGATGTGGTACCCACTGCGATTACGCGGTTGCCAGCAGCTTTGGTTTTCAACACCACATCCACCACCTCTTTAGGCACTTCAGCATATTCAGAATGCATGATGTGGTCATTGATATTCTCAACTCGCACAGGCTGAAAGGTGCCCGCTCCCACGTGAAGAGTGACAAAAGCCAGATTCACGCCCTTGGCACGCAGTGCAGTGAGCATTTCATCATCGAAATGCAGGCCAGCAGTCGGCGCGGCAACCGCACCAGGCTTCTGATTGTACACGGTCTGATAACGTTCTTTGTCACTGCTCTCATCAGCACGGTCGATGTAGGGTGGCAATGGCATATGACCGTATTGCTCTAATTGCGACAGCACCGAAGCATGCTTTTCAAATTGCAGCAGGAATAATGCCCCTTCTCTGCCGGTAACGGTCACTTTCACGTTGTCTTCAAGCAAAAGTTCGGCGCCTGGCTTGGGAGATTTACTGGCGCGGACATGGGCAAGAACCTGATGGTCGTCTAAAATACGTTCTACCAGTACTTCGATTTGACCGCCAGTGGCCTTTCTACCACGCAGGCGAGCCGGAATGACCCGGGTATTATTGAACACCAAGAGATCGCCGGGATTTACCAGTTCGAGCATCTCTGCAAACTGGCGATGTACCACCTCGCCACTGGTGCCGTTAAGGCACAAAAGGCGGCTGGCACGACGTTTTTCGGTAGGATATTTCGCAATCAGACGTTCCGGCAATTCGAAACTAAAATCAGATAATTTCATTTTTCACTTCAAAATCAGCACATTAAAAATCATAAATACATATCAGTATATTTTTTTATAACTCTTTATATTTCGCAATACGCATAAATATTATACAACGACGACTTAAACGGTTAAGCTTTGGACAGATAGTGATGATGTTCTCCCAAACAAATCCTATTCTGACCCGACTATTTAGTCGGGTTTTTTTTGCTCAAAATTAAGCAAATGCATAACAAAGCGTCTGCGCAAGAGACGCTCACGTCATAGAAAAAGATCGACAGAACCTACTAGAAAACTAATCTGCATCACTGTTGAGATCTTGCAGTATGTCATCCAACGCTTGCATAGCAATGGGACGGGCGTTCAGAACCATCATTATCTGTAAAAATAAGTCGGCACCCATAATACCTTTATTTACCTTGTTTCGCAGGTTATCTGCGCTCTGCTCCACGCCGATTTCCGCCAATCTTTCGCTAAGTGTCTGATATTTAAAACCTCTCATAGACATTTCCGACTTCACCAAACGAGCAACAGCTTGCCGCCAGTTGTTTTTTGCCATAAGAAAAACCACCATTTGTGAGTTATTTTTTACAAAAACACACTTTTTTACACATAAATGAGGTATTGATTATTGACTACTTTGCCCATACTTGTCTAGACTGAGCCTCGTGAATGTTGTCGGACACACAAAAAGTCGTTTACAGTGTTGTCGACATTTTCGCTTCAATCGTAAAGGAGAGACATTATGACGTGGGATCTGGAAAAAATTGAATCCCTCTTGCAAGAACATGACGACTTCGTCATTACCCGTGAAGCAGGTTGTTTGCTCATTGCCAATCAGGATGGCATTGACGCCTGGCTGGCCATTAGTGGTGAGCAAATTCTGGTAGAGAGCTTGCTGTTTCCGGCATCGGAAGTGACAGACCGCGCAGCGCTAAACCATGACATCTTGTCCACCCACATGGTATTCCCGCTGACAACGGTGGGTATTTCCACCATTAAGGACGAAGAATATTACACCGCTTTTGGCGCACTGAGTGCGCAGTCGAAACCGGAAAGCATTGTTATTGAAGTAGAAACTCTGTTTCAGAATGTGGCGTCATTCCTTGATGCCTATGAAACACATTTACAGTAAACCTGGCAGGAGAAGCGAATGTCTGTTTGGAAAAAATTAATCACAGCAGTAAAAGGTGGTGCCACTGAAGCCGCTCAGGCCGTGGCTGACAGTCAGGCTATACGGATCCTGGAACAGGAAATCCGTGAAGCAAAAGAAGAGCTGCGCAAGTCTGACCATGCAAGAACCCAAATTCTGGCGAAATGCAAATTGTCTCAACAAAAAGTAGATAGCTTCAGTGCATCAATTGCTGAATACGAAGCGCATGCACGTAAAGCCGTTGATACTGACCGACAACTGGCACTGGATTGCGCACAAAAAGTCGCGGATTTAAAAGCGGAACAGGAGCAGGAACAACAGTACCTGGACCAGTTCAAACAATCGGAAAAGCAATTAGCAGGCAATATTCAGCAAGCCAAAGCTAACCTGCGTCGCCTGGAACAACAGGTCGATATGGTGAAAGCCACTGAAAGCGTGCAAAAAGCACAGGTTGCCGTCTCTTCACGTCACATGGGCGCGAACAGCAAAATGAAAACGGCGACGGAATCTTTGTCCCGCATTCAGGACAAGCAGAAGATGCGCTCTGCTGAGCTGCAGGCGGCTGAAGAGCTGGCAGCGGAAGAATCCACCAGCGATTTGGAAAAACGTTTGGCAGACGCTGGCATCAAAGGCGGAAAAACCTCTGCCGACGATGAACTGAGCCGCATTCTCGGTAAGTAAGTACTAAATTTATAGGGCGCTGTTTAGCGCCCTTTTTAGTTATCTTGCACCAGAATTCTGTTTTGCGTCATACTAGAGCCGCAAACTTGTCGCATTAACACTATCGCATTAACAAGGGACGTTACCTTTCACCATGTCGTCGTGGGTTCATTTACGCAAATTAATGTTGCGCTATTTCTCTGAATCGCGCTGGTACACCATTGCCATCATTACTCTGCTGTATGGCGTTATAGCCTGGCTGTTGCTTAGTGCTGCCGGTGAAACCGCGCTCACAAACAATGAAGACTTTTTCTATTGGATGGCGGTTACCGCATCCACCGTAGGTTATGGTGATCTATCACCTGTGACATATGCGGGGAAATTAATCGTCGCGCTTTATGTCATCCCTGTCGGACTCAGTATTTTTGCCATGGTAGTCGGCCGGATTGCAGCTTGGGTAAGCCATCATTGGCAAAGAGGATTGTTAGGCATGAAACCATTACATCTGGAAAATCACATTCTGGTCATTGGCTGGAACGAGAAAAAAACACTGCTGTTACTCGATTTGTTACTTAAAGAGCGTGATGCCCTTCCTGATAAACCCGAAATCGTGCTTTGCGTAAAAGCCGACATCCATAACCCCATGCCGGATAAAATTGAGTTTGTAAAAGTAGACTCTTTTAACCGCGATGAAGATATGGATAAAGCGTGTGTTGCCACTGCGAGAACCATTCTGATGGATAACCCGCATGATGACGTAACCATGACCACCGCGCTTTATTGCACTAACCGAAACCCAGATGCCCATAAAGTGGCTTATTTCACCGACGATACCTTAGTGCCGTTGCTACAAATTCACTGTCCGAAGGTGGAATGCACCCCGTCGGTGGCGGTTGAGATGTTAGCAAAAGCCGCCTTCGATCCCGGCTCTAGTACCCTGCATCACGATCTCATCAGTGTCGATGATGGCCAGGCACAATTCTCAGTTCAGGTTCCCGACGATGTCCGTCAACTTTCGGTGGAACACGTCTTCAGTAATCTAAAGCGTTATTACAACGCGATTCTTATTGGGTATGCTCCTGGTGGTGTTTATAAAAATGTGGTCTTGAACCCTGACCTCTCGCACACCATATCCGGTGGAGACAAATTGTTTTATATCGCTGGCGGCCGCTTAAATAATATCGATTGGCAGCGACTCGGAGACTAATTCATGTTCTCAAAATTATTCGGCAATAAAGATAAACAAGAAAAAAAGCCTAAGGCTCCGGAAATCATGGGCCTGTATTTGGGTGGCTCTTTTGAGCTAGATGATTTGAAATTAAAGCTGCTCGAACCGCAACTCACCATTGAGGGTGCCGCACGCTCTCAGTTAATTCAAGCCGCGGGTGAGGCGCCTCTCGATAGTGGCGGTACCCTACTGCGTTTCTATACCGATGATGACGGTTTTCTACAGGTTGTGACTGACGGTGGCCTGACTGGAAATCACATTACCGATGTCAAACTTTGGTACTTTTACGAAACCAAAACCATTGGCAGTGAAGCACAATGGAAAGAAGCGCTGGCGTCTGTCATATCCCAACCCACCTATACGTTAAACGGAAACGTTTTTCATCGCGTATGGGATGCGGTTGGTGAGATATCTCCTCCAGTGGCGGTTACAGAAACCACCTACGAGGAAGATGATGATGTGAGCACGACCGATCAGTTTATGATGCTTTACGAACGCCCCATCGACAACGGCAGAACTGAATCATTACTGGTGGTAGGTGAAGAGAAAATTGTCGGTAATAATGCAGACCGCTGCCTGGTGATTAGCACCGGATTCGACATTGAACCTGCAGATATAACAATAAACGGTTAATTAAGGACTACTACATGGAAGCCATTCTTGAATCACTCTCTGGGCTGGATAACTTCGCCCTCTACTTTGTCATCTCTATTGCGTTTCTCTTCATTTTTAAGGTCGTTTACGCCTTTGTCACCCCGCATGACGAATGGAAACTGGTAAAGGAAGACAAAAATGTAGCGGCGGCTGTCGGTTTTGGCGGTGCACTGATTGGTTTTGCCATCGCCTTGTCTGGCGCGGCGTCAAACGCAGTATCCATTATTGATTTCGCGCTGTGGGCGGTGATTGCCATCGTGGCGCAGTCTTGTGCGTTTGGTCTGCTTCGCTTTACGTTTATGCCCAAAATTGCAGAACGCATTAACAACAACGAAGTGTCTGCGGGCATCATGCTGGCAGCCATGTCTATTGCGGTAGGTTTGTTGAATTCTGCCTGTATGACTTATTAGTGGGGAGCGCATTATGACCCAGAAAAGAAGCCGTCATATCGACCTGTTTAAAATGCGTAAAGGCTTTATGCTCAAGCCGCTGGCAGTGGGTATCGCAGGCATCATGTCTTCGGGTTGCGCCGATGACCGCCAAGACGCGCAAATATACACCTCCGTGGATGATTGCAAACGTGATTATCCTGATGCGGTGGAAAAATGTGAAGCCGCCTATCAGACCGCGCTGGATGAAGCCGCCCGCACCAGTCCTCGTTTTAGCACTGAATCTGATTGTGAATACGAGTTTGGCGCCAATCAGTGCCGCGAAATGAACTCTGGCAGTGGCAGCTTCTTTATGCCGTTCATGGCCGGTTACATGGTGAGTCAGTTGTTGTCGCCGCGCCCCTATTATTCGCAGCCTATTTATACGTCTTATTCGCCTTACTCACCGTTCCGCTCTCGATGGATCACTGCCGACGGCTATGTGTTTGATGGTGATATCCGTAAGCGGAATTACAAAGTCAGCCCCTCTGTTTACAAACCGAAGCCGACGGTAACCCGGACGGTGAATCGCGGTGGATTCGGCAGTTCTGTTCGCGCTAAATCTAGCTGGGGAAGCAGCAGTCGTTCCGGTGGCTGGGGTGGCTAGATAGGTGCTTCGTATTCCTATCAAGCAGCGGCTAGACTGGCAACAGCAAGCCGCTGAGTACGGTTTTCATTTCCACACCATGTACGGTGAACCTTACTGGGATGAATCGGCTTATTATCAGTTTTCACTTCAGCAAATTGAAAATGATATTGAGGACCCTACCGCTGAGCTTCATCAAATGTGTTTGCAAGCGGTAGAAAAAATCCATGCTGATGAACAGTGGTTGCAAAAATTTCGCATTCCCGAGCAGCACTGGGATTTGATTTATCATAGCTGGCGCGACGAAGAGCCTTCCTTATATTCCCGCCTTGATTTGGTTTACGACGGAAAAAGTACGGCAAAGCTTCTGGAGAACAATGCTGACACGCCCACTTCACTTTACGAATCAGGCTTTTGGCAATGGTTATGGCTGGAACAGCAGGTTGATCGGGGCAACTTGCCAAGGCACGCCGACCAGTTCAATTCTGTGCAGGAAAAGCTGGTTAACCGATTCAGCGAAATTGCCGCTTACTACCAAATAAATCAAATGCACTTTGCGTGCTGTCAGGATACCGATGAAGACCGTGGCACTGTGCAGTACCTGCAGGATTGCGCCGAGGCCGCAGGCATCATTAGCGACTTTATCTTTATCGAAGATATTGGCCTGGGTGACACAGGTGTGTTCACCGATCTAAAAGACAACCCTATCACCGATTGCTTCAAGCTTTACCCTTGGGAATTTATGCTGCGAGAAGCGTTTGGCGACGCCCTTTCAGAAGCGGGTACGCACTGGATTGAACCGCCTTGGAAGGCACTATTGTCTAATAAAGCGCTGCTTCCTTTGCTTTGGCAGATGTTCCCAGACCACCCCAACCTATTACCGTCTTGGTTTGCTGAAGACACACCGGCTTTGTCCACGGGCAAGTGGATCAAAAAACCACTGTTTTCCCGGGAAGGTGCCAATATCAGCATCATCGACAATGGTAAGCAAACCGATTTATCTGACGGTCCGTATGGAGAAGAGGGATTTATTGTTCAAGCCTACCAAGCGTTGCCGCAGTTTGCTGAAAACTACACACTGATTGGCAGTTGGCTAATTGATGACATGCCTGCAGGCATTTCGGTACGGGAAGACAGTTCTATGATCACGCAGGATTTGTCCCGATACCTGCCCCACATTATCGTCTGAATCAGCACACCGGCTCCGCCGGTTAGTATGAGAAATACCTGGCATACACTGCGATGCCTGACGGAGAGTTATGTCAGTACTTAAAAGACAGTTTCGTTTTATTGCCATTGTCGCCCTGGTCCTTATTATCCTGGAAGCGATAAATGTGCTTACCGCTAACAGTTTAAACATCTTCGGTGTTATACCCAGAGAACTGCATAGCCTGCCCTTTATTTTTATCGCTCCCTTTCTTCACGGCTCGCCGAGTCACCTCATCACTAACCTTGTGCCCCTTTTGCTGTTTATGTGGCTCATCATGCAGTGGGGCAATAAAACGTTCTGGCTTACTACACTCACGGTATTTTTGATTGGTGGGCTTGGCGTATGGTTGTTCGGACGCTCTGCTATTCATATCGGTGCCAGTGGCATCGTCTATGGCTATTTTGGCTTCTTGTTGTTAGCAGGCTTTCGAAGTAAGCAGGTGCACTATCTGGTGATATCCGTATTGGTTGCCTTACTTTACGGCGGCATGTTATTCGGCATCTTCCCCACTAAAGCCTTTGTCTCCTTTGAGTATCACTTATTCGGATTTATTGGTGGCCTCATCGCAGCATGGTATTGGGTGAAGTAGCTGATTCCCGTATACTGAACTCAACGTCGTACAGATTAGATATTATGAGTAGCACCACAGAACCTCAAAAACAGCAAAACCAGGGCTTTTTTGGCAACCTGGCATTCAACATCGTCATTCCCGTCGTTATCATGTCTTACGGCAGTGGTGATGAGTACCTTGGTCCAGCCTGGAGTATCGTAGCGGCACTGGCATTCCCTATTGTTTATGGCATCTGGGATTTAAAACAGTCAGGTAAAATTAATGGATTTTCCATTCTGGGCATTGTTAGCGTAATTCTCACCGGTGGTATTAGTCTGCTAAAACTGCCCGCAGAATACATCGCCATTAAAGAAGCCACCATTCCTGCTCTGATTGGTATTGCAGTGCTGGTAACACAGTTCAGCAAAAAGCCGCTGGTGAAGATGTTGATCCTCAACGATCAGATCATCAACTGGGATAACCTTAACAAAGCGCTGGACGAAAAAGGCAAGCAAGGTGAGTTCAGGAAGAAAATTGCCATAAGCTCGTATATTGTCGCCAGCTCATTCTTCTTATCCTCTGTGCTGAACTACGCGTTAGCGAAAATCATTCTTGTGAGTGAGCCAGGAACCACGGCTTACACCGAAGAATTAGGTCGTATGACCATGCTAAGTTACCCGGTAATCGTTATTCCCAGTATGATTCTGCTAGTAACGGCCTTGTGGTATTTATTCTCGCAGATAGGCAAATTGACGGGCGAAGAACTGGACAATTTCCTTAATCAATAAGAGGCGGAGCAACAAGCCCGTTATTTTTTAATCCCGTTAAAAAAGCCGCTTCAAAATCATTTGAAGCGGCTTTTTGCGATATGTGTAATTACTTTTATTTGGCTTCCAAATATTGGAAAAACGTTCTCGCAATGTCCGTGTTGTCTAACTGACCCGCAAACGCGTGCGCACCTGCGCCAAAAGCGAACACTTCCACATCAACCCCGGTATGCCCGCCTGTTGTCCAGCCGGTATTGGTTTTCTCGTCGAGAAAAGCCTTCAGAGCTGTTTCCCGGGCTTCAAAATCCGGTAATGCGGCAATGTCAGTGACTCTTGCCGTGTCATCACCTTCAAAAGTAAATCCAAGCTGTGCTTCCGCATACCCTGCGGGTGAGTCTTCACTTACCATATTTACCGCGATGGACGATACCGATGACTGCATGTTGCGCAAATATTCTGGGTGCCATTCGTACACACCGTTCGCACCAATGGTCAGTCCGCCCGTACTATGATCTGCGGTTAGCACAACCAGGGTATCAGGGTGAGCGACGACATAATCGTGCAGGTAAGACATGGTCACTGACATATCGTCCATTTCAGCCATGGCAGAGCCAATATCATTAGCATGGCCAGCCCAATCGACCTGACTCGCTTCTACCAACAGGAAAAATCCTTCCGGATTCTCCAGATGCTTAATGGCATGCTCAGTCATATAAGACAAACGGTGATGATTCTCGTCATCAAGGGCAGCCGGTAGCCCCACTGGCGCAAACAACCCAATAACATCAGAACCGGCAGGGACAGAGGCCAGTTCATCATAGCCCTCTACAAACTGATAACCGTTATCAGTAAATGCAGTCACTAAGTTACGATCTTCCCGCACGAAGTACTGCGTTCCTCCGCCCAGCATGACATTGGCAACGAAGTGGCCGTTTACCTTATCGTCATAAAAACTATCGGCGATGGCATCGTAGTTTTTACGACTTTCATTATGGGCAAGATAAGAGGCAGGTGTAGCATGATTAATTTGCGATGTCACCGCAACACCGGTTCGCATACCCAGCTTCTTCGCACGTTGCAGCACAGACTCAACAGGCTGCTTATTGGCATCCACCCCAATTGCACCGTTGTAAGATTTCACACCGGTCGCTAAAGCTGTCGCGGCAGCGGCTGAATCAGTGACATAGCCAGATACAGCAGCAGGATAGGTAGAGGCATTACCAACCAGGATTTCGTCCAGAATACCGGTTTCGATTGCGGGTGTAGACGGATCGTCAGCATAATTACGGTAGGCTGTGGTATAGGCAGGTCCCATACCGTCCGCAACCACCATAATAATGTTGTGAGGAATGCGTTTGTCGTTAGTGAGTGTTGTGTCGCTTGTTGTGGCGATATCGGTGCTCGTACAACCTTGCACGAGAGCCAGCCCGATGATCGGGCACAGGCTTAATTTGTTGAACATCTTATTATCCATGATTTGAAACTGCGTAAAGTGTAAAACACATCTACAGCGCAACCAATGTGAATTCCGTGAGTCATCAAAAATTCACGAAAGACGATAAAATGAAGTTGGAAGTCTGGTATTTACGCGTTGCTCAGAATTTCGCGCATCCTTTGTTGCGCCACGTCCACTAGCATATCTGGCTGGAATTTCGAAATAAAACGGTCGCACCCCACTTTTTCAACCATGGCCTCGTTAAAACTGCCACTTAAAGAGGTATTCAGTGCTACGAACAAGTCACTCATTCTGGGATCACCACGTACCTCAGCGGTTAGGCGATAGCCGTCCATCTCAGGCATCTCCGCGTCGGTAAACATTAGCATAATTAACTCTGAGGGACGTTTGCCTTCATCGGCCCAGGATTTCAATAGTGCGAGCGCTTCTGCACCGTTAAAACACTCTAAGCAAGATAGACCAATTTGTGCCAGAGTATCTTTGATCTGCTTTCTGGCTGTGGCGGAATCGTCCACGACCAACACCTGACGCCCTTTCATGGCTTCTACCACTTGCTGGTCAAGCACCCCTTGCGAAATTGAAATGTCGTAATCAATGATTTCGGCTAGCACTTTTTCCACATCAATAATTTCGACCAGTTCCGTTTTACCCTCAATTTCAATCTGACTGATGGCGGTAAGGTAGTTTGATTTACCAATTGTTTTAGGAGGCGGCTGAATGTTTTGCCAGGAAGTGTTCACAATGCTGAGTACGTCACCAATCAGAAACCCCTGAACCGAGCGATTATATTCAGTAATAATCACATTTTTAGCGTGAGTTGAATCGCCACCATTTTTCATACGAATGGCACTACGCAAATCGATGACAGGAATAGAGGAACCACGATAATTGGTTACCCCGGTCAAATTTCCATGGGATCCGGGCATGACGTTCATCTTAGGAACGTTAATCACTTCCTTTACTTTAAACACATTCATAGCAAACGCCTGACGGGAGCCAAGCCTGAACATAAGAAGTTCAAGGCGGTTTTCTCCTACCAGGTTGGTTCGCTGGTCGACACTATTAAGAATACTGCTCATGTTATCTCTCTTCATGCATTGCTTATCTAATAATAGGGCCTATCGCACAATATTTCTCCCTTTAAAAATCACCGCCGCTGAAACCAATAACGTCAACTTTCACAGGCACCTACATTTAACATTCATGAAACATATGATGAGAATGAAGATTATATATTTACGTTATTCTTACAACGGCACTAGGATGATTGTGAGCTAACGAGAGCGCAGTGCAGCGTAATCGCCTAAACAACATATTTGAGTTAATTCGGGAGAGACCTCTATGTCGCAATATCAGCAAGATATCGATACTATTGCTACGCTAAAAGCCGCGCAGAAAGGAAGCTGGGAAGGTATTAACCCAGAGTACGCCGCACGCATGAAAGCACAGAACCGTTTCAAAACTGGTCTGGACATTGCCAAGTACACTGCCGCTATCATGCGCAAAGATATGGAAGAGTATGATGCCGACAGTGCAAGCTACACGCAGTCTTTAGGTTGCTGGCACGGTTTCGTAGGTCAACAAAAAATGTTGGCTGTAAAGAAACATCACGGTACTACCAACAAAAGTTATCTGTACCTCTCTGGCTGGATGGTTGCAGCCCTGCGTTCTGAGTTCGGCCCACTGCCTGACCAATCAATGCACGAAAAAACCACCGTTCCTATGCTGATTGAAGAGCTTTACACTTTCCTGCGTCAAGCTGATGCACGTGAACTGGGTGATCTGTTCAAACAATTAGATGCAGCACAGGCAAACGGTGGCGATGTAGCGGCTATCCAAGCACAAATCGACAATTTCGAAACGCACGTAGTACCTATCATTGCTGACATCGACGCCGGTTTCGGTAACGAAGAAGCCACTTATCTGTTAGCGAAGAAAATGATTGAAGCGGGTGCTTGCTGTATCCAGATTGAAAACCAGGTATCCGATGCTAAACAGTGTGGTCACCAGGACGGTAAAGTTACCGTTCCTCATGAAGACTTCCTGGCGAAAATCAACGCGGTTCGTTACGCATTCTTAGAGCTGGGCGTAGACGACGGTGTTATTGTTGCCCGTACTGACTCATTAGGCGCCGGTCTGACACAGAAAATCCCTGTATCTACCGCACCTGGCGACCTGGCTTCTCAGTACAACGCATTCCTGGACACCACTGAAGTTTCCGGTGCAGATGACCTGTCTGACGGCGACCTGGTTATCAAACAAGACGGCAAACTGGTTAAGCCTGTTCGTCTGCCTAATGGTCTGTTCAAGTTCAAAGCAAATACTGGTTTCGACCGCGTTGTTCTTGACTGTATCACTTCTCTGCAACACGGTGCTGACCTGCTGTGGATTGAAACTGAAAAACCTCATGTACGTCAAATTGGTGACATGGTTGACGCGATTCGTGAAGTTATCCCGAACGCGAAACTGGTTTACAACAACTCACCGTCTTTCAACTGGACACTGAACTTCCGCCAGCAAGTATTCGACGCATGGCAGGAAGAAGGCAAAGACGTATCTGCTTACGACCGGGCGAAATTGATGTCTGCAGAATATGACGACAGTGAACTGGCTGCAGCAGCAGATGCGAAGATCCAGACCTTCCAGCGTGATGCATCACGTGAAGCAGGTATCTTCCACCACCTGATCACGCTGCCTACTTACCACACTGCGGCACTGTCTACTGACAACCTGGCGCAAGGTTACTTCGGTGACGAAGGTATGCTGGCATACGTTAAAGGTGTTCAGCGTAAAGAAATTCGTCAGGGTCTGGCGTGCGTTAAGCACCAAGCCATGGCTGGTTCTGACCTGGGTGACACCCACAAAGAGTATTTCTCTGGTGAAGGCGCACTGAAAGCTTCAGGCGACGACAACACCATGAACCAATTTGATGTGTAAGCATACAGGTTCCTAACCTCTGGCTCCTTCGGGAGCCTTTTTTATATTCACCGATTTTATTATTTTCTGGACTATAATTACGGCAATTTTAAATCCAGAGCCTGGCTGATTGTTAACTTCGTACCAAAGTATCAGTGCTTAAGGCGAACATTGGGCAGAAAATCTGCGACCATTAGTCATCTGTTCAGTGAAACCGATTCGATTATAATAGTTAAACAGAATAATCCTGATATGGGGCATTAGAAGCATGAATATAGCCAAAGTGGATCTGAATCTTCTGGTTTATCTCGACGTATTGCTTAGAGAAGGCAGTGTGACCCGGGCAGCAAATCAGCTGAGCATTACTCAGCCAGCCATGAGCAATGGTTTGAAGCGTCTGCGGGATTTGTTTAAAGACCCGCTACTGGTGCGAACCAGTGAAGGGATGACGCCGACCAAACGAGCGCTTGAGTTACAACCGGTTATCCGCGATGTGTTAAGTAAACTGGAAAGTTCTATTCAGCCAGAAACGGATTTTGACCCGGCTACCAGCGCACGCACTTTTCGCATTATGACCAGTGACTATGCTGAAAGTACCTTGCTACTTGAACTCGTTGGTCGTCTCGGCAAACTGGCACCGAATATCACCCTCGATTTAATTACCCCCAGTGACGTCACTTTCCATGATGTGGAACAGGGCAAGGTTGACATGGCCATCAACCGTTTCGATGAACTTCCCCTGTCGTTCCACCAAAAAGTGATTTGGTATGACAGTTTCAGCTGCGTACTGGCGGCGTCACACCCTCTTGCTGAACAGAAATGGGATTTGGAAAGCTATCTCAGCGCCCAGCATATTTGGGTAAGCAAAACCGGTTTTGGTGTAGGCGTGGGTATCGACCCTAATGAAGTACAAAAACTGGGCTGGGTAGACGCAGAGCTCACGAAGCTCGGTAAACAACGGGCTATCCGAGTATTTACTCGCCATTACCATGCTGCACTGCAAATAGCGAAAACACAAAACTTGGTGGCAACCCTACCCAGCAAAGCAGCTCGTTTGTTTAAAGACGACCCCACTGTGATTGTGAAAGAGCCGCCCTTCGACATTCCCCCTATTGCATTGAAGATGGCCTGGAGCGCCCTACTCCATCACGATGCAGGTCACATTTGGCTACGCCGACTCATCGGTGATCTCGCCGCTGAAATGAGCAATATGTAATCAATGACTGCCATAATTCATAAGGGTTATGGCAATCATACAAACCATAAATTAAAAATACGCTTCAATACCCTCTACACTAACCATTCATTAAAGAGTAGAGGTCATTATGAAAGGTTACATTCAACACGGAAGGCTTCAGGTTGCTGAAGTGCTCAACACATTCATCAATGAACAGGCAATGCCAGGCACCGGCGTAGATAGCGCGGCATTCTGGACTGATTTCGAATCTCTGCTTGTCGACCTCGTTCCAGTCAATCAAGCGCTTCTTGATAAGCGCGACCATCTGCAAGTGTTAATCGACGAATATCACAAGGCAGGCAAGCCAGCTTTCGGTGACGACTACCTGCAGTTTCTTCGCGA
Organism: Alteromonas sp. ABH2_165; assembly: GCF_056159945.1. Taxonomy (NCBI): domain Bacteria; kingdom Pseudomonadati; phylum Pseudomonadota; class Gammaproteobacteria; order Alteromonadales; family Alteromonadaceae; genus Alteromonas; species Alteromonas sp. ABH2_165. The sequence continues at coordinate 124,388 of NZ_JBSWWF010000008.1, read as the reverse complement.
TATCGAATATTTGCAACCCGAACCCGCTAACGCTGCGGCGACCACCACTAATGTAGACTCTGAAATTGCCACCATGGCTGGGCCTCAACTTGTTGTGCCGATTAATAACGCCCGCTATGCACTGAATGCGGCAAATGCTCGCTGGGGTAGTCTGTACGATGCACTGTACGGTACCGACGTGATCAGCGATGACGGTGGCGCAGAGGCCGGTTCAACCTATAACCCTGTTCGTGGTGACAAGGTTATCGCTAAAGCAAAATCGCTGCTCGATACAATGCTACCGCTTGAGAATGCCTCTCACACAGGTGTCACTGCGTACACCATCAACGGTGGAAAACTGGCAGTAATCTTAAAGGACAGTGAAACCACGTTACAATCAGCGGAACAATTTATCGGCTTCCAGGGTGAAGCCAGTGCACCCACCGCTCTGCTGTTTAAACACAATGGTTTGCACTTTGAAATTCAGATTGATGCTGACAGCTCTATCGGCAAAGCCGATCCTGCCGGCGTAAAAGATGTGCTGGTAGAAGCCGCTCTGACCACTATCATGGACTGCGAAGATTCCGTTGCCGCCGTTGATGCTGAAGATAAAACCCTTGTATATAGCAACTGGCTGGGCCTGATGAAAGGCGATCTGTCGCTGACTATGGACAAAGGCGGCAGAAAAATTGTGCGCGCTATGCAGTCAGACCGGGAATACACTGCCGCCAATGGCTCTGACACAGTGACGCTCTCAGGACGTAGCCTGATGTTTGTTCGCAATGTAGGCCATCTAATGCGTAACGATGCTATTTTGCTAGATGGTGAACCGGTATTTGAAGGCATTATGGACGGCGTAATCACCTCGCTCATCGCCAAACATGATTTGCTCGGTAACGGTAAATTCAACAACAGCCGCACCGGCAGTATTTATATTGTTAAACCGAAAATGCACGGTCCCGAAGAAGTGGCATTCGCCAATATATTATTCGGCCGTGTGGAAGACATGCTCGGTTTGAAACGCGACACTTTGAAAATGGGTATCATGGATGAAGAACGTCGCACCAGCATCAATTTGAAAGCGTGTATTGGTGCCGCGTCATCGCGAGTCGCGTTTATCAACACCGGTTTCCTCGACCGCACTGGCGACGAAATTCATACTTCAATGCAGGCAGGTCCATTTGCGGCCAAAGGCACACTGAAAACCATGCAGTGGATCACCGCCTACGAAAAAGCAAACGTGCAAACGGGTTTAAAATGTCAACTCTCCGGACGTGCGCAAATTGGTAAAGGTATGTGGCCTATTCCAGATCAGATGGCCAACATGATGGAAGCTAAAGTAGGACACCCCAAAGCGGGCGCCAATACGGCGTGGGTACCTTCACCAACCGCAGCAACCTTGCACAGCCTGCACTACCATGAGGTTGATGTTTTTGGCCTGCAGTCAAAGATGGGTGAACAGGATTACGACGGCATTGCCGACATCCTCACTATTCCGCTGATGCCAGAAGGCGCTTCTTTAACCCGTGAGGAAATCCAACGAGAAGTTGACAACAATGTGCAGGGTATTCTTGGTTATGTTGTTCGTTGGGTTCATCAGGGAATCGGTTGTTCTAAAGTGCCAGACATTAATAATGTCGGTTTAATGGAAGACCGCGCGACACTACGGATATCCTCTCAGCACCTCGCTAATTGGTTAGTCCATGGCATTATCACCGCCGAACAGGTAGATGCGTCCTTAACGCGCATGGCGACACTGGTTGACGAGCAAAATCAGGGCGACAGTGAGTACATTCCTATGACCCCAGACCTCACCTCTTCTATTGGCTTTAAAGCCGCCCGAGAGCTGATCTTTGATGGTGTTTCACAACCAAACGGGTACACCGAGCCCCTTTTGCACCAACGACGGAAAGATATGAAAGCATCCCTGAATTCATAGTTTTATGATTTCTTGATTAACGCATCGATGTACAAAAAAGCCACATTTTGTGGCTTTTTTATTGGCTTAAAAACGCTATCACTGTCGCAAACCGTAAGGCTCAGGTATAGCCCATCACACGCAATCTGCGTGACAAATAACCGGTCGAAAAGCGGTAAATCCATCTAATTCAAAGGCGTATAAAGAAATTCTAATTTTTGCCATAAATATCCGAATCTGTCCTATAGTATCAAGAGGGATATGTATTCACGCTGTGCCAGTTTGCAGCCTTAGTGTAAGGTTGCGGTACTAGAAGTAGGAAGTAAAAATCCTTTATGGCTAATCAATCGATATTTGACACAATCAACAAAAAGTTCCGCCGGACGCGTTTCGGAAAACTCGTGTCTGGCTATCAACAATTGCGTGAGGCGAATTACATATCGTCACACTTCAGTACTTACCTCGAACCCGTGCTTGCCGTTGACGACGCGCTACGTGAGTCCGTATACAAAATACGGCATAACGTGTATTGCGATGAATTAGCTTTCGAACCCGTTAAAGAATCAGGTCTCGAAACGGACGAATTTGATGCTTATTCCCGCCATTGTTTAATTAGACATATTGGTTCAAATGAAATGGCTGGTACGGTAAGAGCAGTACGCCCGTTGGAAGCGCATCAGCAATTGCCGATTGAAAAATACTGCCTGTCATCCATTACCCGGGAAGATCTGAGTCCGGTACGATTTAAACGCCACGAAATTTGCGAGATATCGCGATTGGCTGTCCCCAAGTATTTCCGCCGACGTCGTTCAGACGACTTTGACGGTTCTGCAGTGGGTGCTATCAACCCGGTCACCTACTCAGAGACCGAATTACGGTGCTTCCCCTTCATTGCTGTTGGTCTTTATTTTGCCGCTGCCGCTTCAGCACTGGAGTTTGGCGTAAAGCATGCGTATGTCATGATGGAACCCCGTCTAGCGAGAAGTATGGGTTATGTGGGAATAAAGTTTCAGCAAATTGGGCCGGTAGTGAATTACCATGGAAAGCGAGCGCCATACTACATTAACCGACCGTTGCTTGAGGGAAGTTTGAAACCTGGCTTTGCCGCGATGCTCGAAGAGATCAGACTTAACCTGCGGCATCAAATTCCCAATATGCCGGAGGAAAAAGAAGACTATTTGCGGCAGTTCATCAAAGACTGAGTGCCGCAAAAAAATTATCTTCGTTAAACCTTATAGAAATCGCGATACCAGTCAACAAACTGGCCAATCCCCGTAGCGATATCCGTTTTTGGACGGTATCCAGTATCTTTTACTAAGGCTTCAACGTCTGCAAAGGTATCTGGCACATCACCTTTCTGCATCGGTAACATTTCTTTTTCTGCTTTCTTGCCCAGCGCGTTTTCCAGGGTTTCAATGTAAGTTAGCAAATGCACCGGCGTTTGCGCCCCGATATTATAGACCTTCCAAGGTGCTTTACTTGACCCAGGATTAGGCTCCTCGCCTGACCAGTTATCATCGCTTTTAGCATTATTGTCCAGAGTGGCAATCACGCCCGCGACAATGTCATCAATGTAAGTAAAATCACGACGGTGGTTACCGTAATTGAACACTTTGATCGGCTTGTCTTCTAAAATGGCTTTAGTAAACAAGAACAACGCCATATCAGGGCGCCCCCATGGGCCATATACGGTGAAGAATCGCAGTCCGGTCGTTGGCAAACCATATAAATGGCTGTAAGTATGCGCCATTAGCTCATTCGCTTTTTTACTCGCCGCATAAAGTGATACTGGGTGGTCGACATTGTCTTCTACTGCGAAGGGCATACTTTCGTTAGCGCCATACACCGAACTGGATGACGCATACACTAAGTGTTTCACTTCGTTGTGACGGCATCCCTCAAGAATGTTCATGAAACCCACAATGTTCGCGTCGATATAAGCGTGAGGATTTTCCAATGAATAACGCACCCCGGCTTGCGCCGCAAGATGCACCACTTTGTCAAACTTTTGCTCTGCAAATAGCGCTTCCATGGCCGGACGATCTTCGACGCCCATCTTTATGAAAGTAAATTTTTCTGCACCAGGCAAAGAAGTAATACGTTGCAGGCGTGCCTCTTTCAACGACACATCGTAATAATCATTTAGATTATCAATGCCGACAACCTCATCCCCACGTTCAATCAGAAAAGCTGAAACATACGAACCGATGAAGCCGGCCGCCCCTGTCACTAACACTTTCATATCGTGCTCCCTAGATAAATGCTACGTGTTGAGCAAGATACTCAATCAATTTTTAAATAATACTGGAAAACCAGGCTGTAAGATCGAAAGCAAAATCAACGCCGATTTTAAACCTGATTTTTTACAACGAAATGCCATGCTTTCTCGCTAGCGCATAAACATGCTCTACAGGAATAGCGTAAGTGATACCGCTGGGTGCAGTGATTGCTGATTCTTTGGTTTCTTTGATAAACACTTTGTTGATAACGGCAAATACTTCCCCGGTTTCCGCATTATAAACTGGGCTGCCGCTATTGCCAGGATAAGCTGTAATATCAAGCTGATACACCATAAACGGATTGCGCAAACTGGCCAGATAAGCCTCAGATAACTGGGTGCTATTTGCGGCAGAAATGACATTGGGTGAGTAAGCCGCGACGATACCTCGGTGCGTAGCAGGGTACAAGCCAAGAACAGCACCAATGGGAAATCCGGTCATCGCCACGTCTTCTCCATCATCCAAGGTTTCTGTCTCTGATAGCAGACGCACTGCTGGCAATGGCTTCGTCAGTTCTAGAATAGATAAATCGTGTTCCTCATCTGTGAACACCTGTTTAACCTTCGCAATACCTGTTTGCCTGCCTTTGGGCACAAATACCACTTCATTGAACTTTATATTTTCTTCCTGAGGCACCGCTAAAATGACATGAGAATTGGTCACTACATAGCGGCCATCTCCTACCACAAATCCCGTCCCTTTCAGTTGGTGACTTATTGTGGCCATGGGCGCATAGAAGCCAACTCCAACCACGGACGGCTTAATTTTTTTTACCACATCTTTAAGTGGTTCGGCGGTAACGCTGTTTATTCCAACAATCAGCAATAATAAAATTCGAAAGTACTTCACCTCGGCATCCCTATTTCGTCATTCCAGCGAATTTTAACTTGGTAACATTTTATATGTCATGATATTAACTTACCCTATAAAGGTTAAGCTAAACTGAAGCATTCAGAATAACTGAGTAACGTATGGATTTTAACTATGATGTAGCGTTTTCCCGTAACATTGGTTGGGTAACGCATGAAGAACAAGCCTCGTTGCGCAATAAGCGGGTTGCAATAGCCGGTTGCGGCGGTGTGGGCGGACTACACAGCATTACCCTTGCTAGACTGGGTGTCGGAAATCTTAACATATCCGATTTTGACCAGTTCGATATCCACAATATTAACCGCCAATCAGGCGCCTTTGTATCGACAAAAGATCAGGATAAAATCAGTGTGATGACCACCATGCTGAAGGATATCAATCCTGAGCTTGGCATTAACGAGTACCCCCAAGGCATTGATGAATCCAATGTCGACGACTTCCTTGACGGTGTAGACCTTTATATAGACAGTCTCGACTTTTTTGCACTGGCAGCCAGAAAACTGGTTTTCCGACGTTGCTATGAAAAGAACATCCCTGTAGTTACTGCTGCGCCACTAGGCATGGGCGCCGCCCTGCTCTGTTTTATGCCCGGTCAAATGACTTACGAAGAGTACTTCCGGTTTGAAGATAAAAAAACCGAAGAAGGCCAATTAATCCAGTTTCTTATTGGTTTGTCCCCTGCCATGCTTCAACGAGACTACCTGGTAGACGCAACCGCAGTTGATTTTCATGCGCGTAAAGGCCCGTCCACCGCCATGGCCGTTAGCCTGTGTGCGGGTATCGCAGAAACAACAGCACTGAAGATATTGTTAGACCGCGGAAAGGTACTTTCTGCTCCCCATGGCTTACATTTTGATGCCTATAAGAATAAACTAAGTAGAACTTGGTGCCCGTTTGGTAACCGCGGCATTATCCAGCGACTAAAGTTTAAGATTGCAGAGCGCGTCGTCACCGAGAAATAGCGAAAAATACTGTCAGGGATTTTTACAACGCGCTTTTCCGCACTTCACTCAAAAACACAAAACCCTTTAAAAACAACAACTAAAAAAGTTGGCATCATAACTGCTACCATCTTAGCGAGGCTGATAGCCGAACGAATTTAATATGGAGATGGTCATGAAATTTAATAAAATTGTAAAATCTTTAGCTCTTACAGCTGGTCTGGTAGCTGGTTTTTCTGCTAACGCTCAAATGAATCCTGAGTACCTGGACTTCTCTATCGATGAGACAGACTACAACGGTACAGTTAAAACTGGTGATAAATTCAACGGTGGTTACGTTGAAGAACTGATTTTTGACGGTCAAGGCGGTTTCACTACTGGCGCAATGGCTTACCTGACTGCACTGTTCCAAAACAACGGTACAATGCCTGTGTTCAACACCGAGCTTGGTGACTCATACAGCCTGTACGCAGTTCTGACAGCATCTGGTACTACTACTACCAATGCAACTGACTTCACTGCGACGCAAGCAGAGTTCAGCCTGTACATCGACGTTAACCTGGATACTGGTGTAGACAGCCTGATCGACGGTACTACTACCAACAACAGCGACGACATCCTGTTGGGCTCTGCGTCTTCAGTAACTAATGCTTACGGTCAGTATGCAAACGGTACTGGTAACTTTAACTTTGACTTCACTGACTTCGTACTGACTGCTGATGGTGAAGACTACTTCGTAGACCCAATTCCGTTCTACTCACTGCTGAACGTTAACGGTGACTTCGATACGCTGGCTAACCTGCCTTCAGTAACTGGTGACTTGTCTGCTGGTTTCGTTGCAGCTCCTGTAAGCGTTCCAGAGCCATCAACTGTTGCAGTACTTGCTCTGGGCCTGGTTGGTTTGGGTATGAGTGCACGTCGTAAGAACAAATAAGCGTTTTTACGCTTAAGGAAAAAAGGCGACCTTGTGTCGCCTTTTTTTACATCTACTCTCTCGCCTTCAATGAGCCATTCCCTTCATACTTTCCCTCAAGGTTTCATACTTTCCTTTTGATAGGAGAACGATTAAAGTAACCACTCATTTTAAAAAGGACACGCTGTATATATGGGTATAAAAAGAATAACGAAAGCGCTCACTTTTGTTGCTTCAACGATGTGGGTTGCCGCTTGCTCTCAGATGACCACAGATGAACTTTTAAATGAAGCGCAGACAGCGCTCAGCGAAGATGATTACAAGCAAGCAATCATTCATTTAAAAGCAGCCGTCCAGCAATCTCCACAAGACATTAGACCAAGAATTGAACTTGCCCGAATCTATTTTGATGTAGGCGATATGGTCAGTTCTATCACCACGTTTGACAAAGTGTTAACCCAGCGCGGTGATATCAACGACTTTGCTGAAGAATACTTTCTCGCATTGTACTCTATGGCAGACCTCGACGTTTTCGAAGTCACCTTTGAAGAATTCAAAAGCAGCCTGAACGATGAGAACACCGTCAAGGTTGAGACCATTGCTGCCGTTATTTCAGGCCGTTCAAAATCCATTGATTCCACCAATGAACATCTACAAGCCGCGAAAGCTGCCGTCGCTAAAATCAATGCGCCGTCACAAAGTGAACGCATCAACGACGTGGAATTTATCATCAATCAGTTTTTAATTAACGAGAACGTAGACAACATTCAGGCCACAGATGCCTTGGTACAGAAGTACCCGGAGGATTGGTTAATTCGTTCTTTAATAGCAGAGATCCTTCAGGCAGCGGGAGATTTTAATGCTGCCGCTGATAACTACATAGCGCTGTTAAAACTGAAACCCTATTTCGCGCAACTCAACCTTAAGATTGGTGAAGCACTGTTAAAAGCGAAAGCGTTCCCTGAGGCCGAGAAGTACATTGATAATGTGCTCCAAATTGTGCCGACACACCCGTTGGCCAATCAACTTAAATCCATTGCAGCATTATCCCGACAAGATTTTAAGAGTGCGGCAAGATATATCGACACCGTCATAGCGCAAAATTTCATTTCAACCACGACAATCTATGTGGCGGGTATTTCCCATTTCCAGATTGGGAACTACGAACAGGCGCTTTCTTATTTAGAGAAACTGGTTGATAAATTTCCACCGAATCACCCTGGCCTGCAGATGTACATCGCCGCCAAACTCTCTGCTGGCGATTACATGGATGCTTACACCTTATATGAAAGACAACCGTCGCTGATTGCCAGTAATACCCGTTTGGCAGCAAAAGCCGCTTCCGCGCTTTTGTTAACCGGTGAAAATGCACAAGCCGCTAAAATTCTAAAGAATATCAAAGCTGACGATTTTGAAACCCCTGAACAACGTCAGCAACTTGGTATCATGAAACTGGGTGTGGGTGACACCGACGGTTCAGAGCTGCTTAAATCAGCCTCTGAAGAAATTGTTGCGGGTGCAGCTAGCGGCAATAGTTTCCAATCTAAGTTGATGCTTGTAGCAATGAAAGCATCGGAAGGTGACATCGATAATACCCGTGCGATCATCCAGGACTGGATAGAAGCCGAGCCAGACAATATTGAAAATTTACTTATTTTAGTCAAATTTGAAAAATTAATTGGTAACCGCGCAGCATTGGCATCTATTTATAGCAAAATCCAAGCAATCTCTCCGTCAAACCTCGAGGCAACAAAGTTTTTTGCAGACCGTGCGATGGCCGAGGGTAATGTAGAAGAAGCGCTAGACGGTTATAAAAAGGTGTTAACGGATTCGCCTAACGACCATGCAGCACTCTATGGTGCATACACAGCATCGGGTGCTGTATCTGGCACGAAAAGTGGCTACAGAAGTCTGGATTCGTTGCTTGATGGAAATGCATCAACCACCGCATTTACAAAACTGTACGCGGCTTACCTGCAGCAAGATTATAAAGAAGTGGTTAATCAGGCCCGCTCGTCTGTATTTAACTATCAGACACAGCCTCAAGTTGATTATTTATTAGCGAAATCGCTTATGGCGCTTAAGCAGCCGCTAGCAGCATTAGATACCTTACGAAATGCCATAAAGTCTAATTTTGTCACTATTCCGGTTTACGAAGCGTTTTTCGAAGCAACCATGATGGCAGATGGCGACCGCGCGGCGATTCGCGCCATGAACAATGCGCCTGAGAAAATAAAAACCGACCCTCAAATTCTGCTATTGCGCAGCCATATTTTGGTAAACCAAAAAGCTTACGGAGAGGCAAGGCAAGTACTGGCATCTTTACCTGCTTCTGTAGCCAATTCGCCAACAGCACAAGAGATAGCCGGGCGAATCAGCTCAGCTGAACAGAATTACGACGAGGCTATTCCTGCGCTCACGGCAGCGTTTAAGAATATGCGTACAACCAAATCAGCCCAACTGTTATATAAAGCGCTCGTTGAAACCGGCGAACCGGAAAAGGGTTTGGCCGTGTTAGAAGAACTTGCCAATGAAACCCGTGGCTACGATGACGCAGATTTACTTTACGTGAGTGAGCTTTCCCATTTCCATCCTAAGAAGGCTATCGCGTTTTATGAAGGTCTGCTTGGCGAACAAACGAGAAACTGGAAAGCAATGAATAATATCGCGCTGCTATTGTTGCAAGACAAACAGCCAGATAAAGCTTACAAGTGGATTTCTCAAGCGCTGAATATCCGTCCTGGCAATCAAACATTGTCAAATACAAAAAGTCTGATTGAAGACGAACTGAAAAGTTAGATTTAACGTAAACAGCCGCGGGCACAACCTTGTGCTCGCAGTAAGCGAAAATATGGAAGTACAAGTTAGTGTTAAACATTTTCAAGAGCGACCTCAAATATAAACAAGCTATCTTTGCCGATGATGGTGCTCACCTCTCACTACTCAGACTTTTATTGACTGACGGAACAAGTGCAACATTTTTGTTCCGTTTATCTCACCTGTGCAGTCGAGGATTACTCAGCCCTCTCGGACTCTTTTTTCAAATTTTGAATAAATGGTTCAACGGTTGCGTTATTGGTGTGAAAGCTCAGTTCGGTAAAGGTTTGGTGATCATGCATCCTGTGGGTGTGGTGATTAACAGCAAGGTCGTAACCGGTGAGCGTGTGGTTATTGAAAGCGGCGTGGTTATTGGTGATGAAAAAGGACTATCACCCACTATTGGTAACGATGTATTTATTGGCGCTGGGGCTAAAATAATCGGTGGGGTGACCATCGGCGATAACGTGAAAATTGGCGCCAATGCAGTGGTAGTAAAAGATATACCTTCTAACTGCACCGCATTAGGCATACCAGCGAAGCCTAAACAATGACGACTTTTCTTACAACCGTCTTCTGGCTAAGTGTTGGTGCAATCCTTTACACCTATGCTGTTTATCCGGTTCTGCTCATTCTATTAAGTAGCTTAAAACAGGCAATCAAAGACACGAAGTTCGTGCTAAGTAAACAGGGGCGTCGTAAACGCGACAGCGAGCTGCCTGAAGTCACGGTGGTTATTGCTGCCTATAACGAAGAAAAGTGTATAAAAGCGCGGGTTGAAAATTTACTCGCGCTGAATTACCCCGCTGAAAAGTTGAGTATTCTTATTGGGTCTGACGGGAGCACAGATAATACCAATGCGCTATTAAGCGAATTTACTGACTCGCGTTTTGAAGCCGTTTTATTTGAACAAAATCGCGGCAAGATCAACGTACTTAACGATTTGCTGAACCAGGTAAAAACACCCATCACCGTTTTTTCCGATGCTAATACGTTTTTTCAGCCTGATGCAATTACCAAGTTGGTCGCTGATTTCCGTGAGCCCGAAATAGGTGGCGTATGCGGCGAACTCGAGCTTGTAGACGCATTTTCCGGTAACAACAAAGACAGCCTTTATTGGCAGTATGAGCAGGTGCTTAAATTCCATGAATCTCGCATCAACGCAATGCTCGGGGCAAACGGTGCCATTTATGCTATTCGTACTGAACTTTATGAACCCTTGCCAGAGAACACCATCATTGATGATTTCTGTGTATTTATGGGCGTAGCGAGGCAAGGATACCGGTTAACGTATAACCCGGAAGCCAGGGCCATTGAAGAAATTGCCCCTAACCTTAGCGAAGAAGCAAGCCGCAGAGTGAGAATTGGTGCCGGCAATTACCAAGCGATGAGTCGTCTTGGCTGGGTACTTAGCCCAACGGCAGGTGCCCGTTGCTTTGCCTACATTAGCCACAAAATTGTGCGCTGGTTTGTGCCTCACTTCATGCTTTTAGCATTAGTAACCAATATTATGCTTGCTTTTGGCAACCCGATTTACAGTGTTTTGATGTGCGGTCATGCCCTCTTCTATCTGGCGTATTTTTATGGTTTAAATATGTCTGAAAACAAAAAGGGAAAACTCGCTGCCATCATTAAACTTGTCACATTTTTTGTCTCTATGAACGTTTCCCTCGGACAGGGATTCATTCGCTTTTTAACATCAAAGCAGTCTGCAACCTGGAAAAGAACGGCCCGCTAATGACTTTTTATATTCTTCTTACCTTCGTGTTTCTTTTACTGCTGGCTGTGTCCTTTGCAGTCGTGCTTATTTATAAAAAAGATATGCATCCTTGGATCCTCGGGTATTGGAGAAAAGCTTTTTTTTCCAGTAAACCTCAAACATCCGGCACTACGCATGTCATGTTTTGCTTTGTCGATCACTACGAACCTCAGTGGTTAAATAAAGACAATATTGAGCTTGAGAGAGAGCGTGTTGATCGTTGGTTTAATGACTACCCCAAAATGGCGGAAAAATTCACTGATGCCGACGGCTGTCACCCTAAACATTCGTTTTTCTTCCCTGAAGAAGAATACCGCGAAGAACACTTGAACAAGCTGTCAGATTTGTGTGCCAGAGGATTTGGTGAAATAGAGATACACCTTCACCACGAAAACGACACCAGTGATAATCTGCGTATGGTCTTGAGCAATTTTGCACAGACACTGCATGAAAAACACGGTGCCCTGGCGACAGACCCCGTAACAGGAAAGCCTGTTTATGCATTTATTCATGGTAACTGGGCCCTTGATAACTCTCATCCCAAAGGCCATTGGTGTGGCGTGAATGACGAGCTCATTGTGTTGAAAGAAACTGGCTGTTATGTCGATATGACATTCCCCTCACCAGATTCAACACAGCCGTCACTGACTAACTGTTTTTATTACGCCAAAGACGATCCAAATAAGCCCAAGTCCTATAATACGGGCAAGCTTATGCATAAAAACGGCAGCGCAAGCGGTGACATGCTCATCATGCAAGGCCCTATGGGCTTCAACCGTGAAGCCTTCAAATTTGGTATCCTGCCGAAGATAGAACGCGCTGATATTCGCGATAATATGCGTCCATCACCGGCACGTATTGATAACTGGGTAGATAAACACATTCACGTTGAGGGGCAGCCAAACTGGATTTTCATTAAAATTCATACCCACGGCGCTCAAGATGTCGATATGCCTGCACTACTCGGCGAGCCTATCGAAGCCATGCACCGTCATTTAAATGAAAAGTACAATGATGGTGAGCAATATAAATTACATTACGTAAGTGCAAGGGAAATGTACAACATCGCCAAAGCAGCCGAAGCTGGTGAACAAGGCGATCCGAACGATTACCGCGATTTTATTTTGAAAAAGCCAGCATTTAAAAGGATGTAGTGTGCTAGCCAAAAGGATACAGTCAAAAGTTGAGTCATTATTGGGCGTTTCCGATTTTCGTTGGAAACACTTGCCCAATGGTGTTTATGTACTCAACCTGCACCGGATAGGTGATGTTGCCAGCAGTAAACTGGATCCGAATGTTTATTCCTGCTCTGCAGAAAAACTTCAACAACATCTCACTTACCTCAAACAGTACTTTGATATTATTAGTCTGAGTGAGCTTATTGAGTTAGTCAGCAACAAATCGCGGGCTAATGGAAAGTATCTCGTTGTGACTTTTGACGATGGTTACCGGGACAATTTTGAATTGGCCTACCCGATCCTCAAGTCATTGAAAATCCCAGCTGTGTTCTTTATTGCTACGGGCCTTATTGAAAATGCGGAGCTTCCCTGGTGGGACAAGGTCGCTTATTTAATTCAGCGTTCTCATATTAAAAAGATAAAACTCCCTTACTGGAAAGAAACTGTAGAATTAACCGGTAACCGACAAATTTTTGTACGCTTGATACTCAATCAAATTAAGCAGTCTACATCACCAATTTGTCAACAAATCACTGACATTGAGAACTTTGTAGGCAAGCCCACTGCTTACCCAAATTCAGAGTTTATGACCTGGGAGCACATTCGCGAACTGAGTGCGAATGGTATGGATATTGGCGCACATTCGCATAGCCACGACATTCTCGCCAAACTGGATGATGAACAGATGCTTTTCGAGCTCAGTCATTCGAAGTCGATTTTGGAAGAGAAGCTTGGTAAGAAAGTGCGCGCTTTTAGTTATCCGGTTGGAAGTAAAAACACCTACAATGACAGTGTCATTGAAGCACTGATAAATAATGGCTACGAAATTGCCTTTAATTTTCATCCTGGCGTAAATGTGAATTTGACGAAGAATCGATATGACCTCTGTCGGTTCCCCATCGAATACATGATGGATGACACAGCCCTTAAGAAAATGCTCACCTACGCCAAACGGATATAGAATGAAGACTCAAAAAATACTGCACTGTGTGAGCAGCTTTCAGGTTGGAGGTGCAGAAAAGTGTGCTGTAAACCTCCTGACTTATCAACATGAGCAAGGTTATAAAGTGGCAGCTCTGAGCTATGGGCATGTAAATGATCCTTTTCAAGCTATTGTAGAAAAGCGAGGGATCAGAGTGATTAACAATACGCAAAGTGTGCTTAAACGCCTGGCAACAGCCAAGCGCCTCATCCGCGACTTCGACATCATTCATATCCATTCTCCTGCAGTAATTCGAGCACTCATGCCCATTTTCCCATTTTTGCTGGATAAAAAGGTCATCTATACCCATCACGGTGAAGATTCTCCTTCTCAAAGAGGCATGCGTTTAAGTCACTGGATAGCCGCACTTTATATCGATCAGGACTTTGCAGTATCAGAAAAAGTGAAAACCAGTGTGAAAGTACGCTATAACTGGTCCCCTGAAAGTACTGTAGTGATTCAAAATGGCGTAATAGCTAATTCAGCCTTACCACAACCGCCATCTCGCCCCTTCCGCTTTGGGTGTGTTGCCAGAATGGTACCACTTAAACAGATTGATAAAGTTGTTCATGCCTTTGCTGAACTAAATGGTGAATATGCATGTGAATTGCATCTTTTTGGTGATGGACCAGAAAGAGAAAATGTTGAGCGGGCGATTGCGCAGCACCAGTTACATGATCAGGTATTTACACACGGTAATGTGTTGGATGAAGACGACATTTACAAGCACCTTGACTGCTTGGTTATAAATTCAACCACGGAAGGTCTGCCAATGGCGCTCATTGAAGCCCTTGCCAGAGGAATACCGGCCATATCTACCCGAGTGGGTGAAATACCCAACCTCGATCAACAACAGCACTTTTGTCTGTTTGTCGATGATACCCAGGCATCGCTCACTGCAGCGATGAATAAAATGGCGACCAATGAAATTCAATGGCAAGAACTCTCAGCCAGTGGTTTGGCGCTAGTGAAATCTTCTTTTGACATTAGTCAGGTCTCTGACATTTATCTAAAAGCCGTCAATGCATTATGAAGCGCAGTGCAATTACCTATTTTACCAACTTGTATCCTTCACCCTGGGAACCAACCAGAGCGGCATACAACTATCAAATAGTAGAGGCTTTACGCGATTTTGCAGACGTCGATGTGCTGGTACCGGTTCCAGCACATATTTATTTTAAGCAACTTTTAAAAGGCAACCTAAAGCAAAGCCGTGCCTGCTTTTTCCCGTTTCTTTTTTTGCCTGGTTTTGGGCGTCGTACCTATTCACTGACCTTGCTGGTTTCAATGCTTTGTTGCATTTTTCCTTTCATCAAACTTGCCCGTTCAGAGAAGATTGTTGCCAGTTGGGCGTTTCCTGAAGGTGTGGTCGCCACTTGGTTTAAGCGTATTTTTGGAAACCGCGTTGTGATTCATTGCGTTGGCACTGATATCAACCTCCATTTCCAACAAAACGGTAGACAGTCGCAAATGCTCAATGCTTTTCAAAGCGCAGATGCAGTCATCACCGTAAGCAAAGACTTGGCAAATAAAATCTCTCAGAAAGCCACCTCTCCCCTTCCGCTCTCGACGGTGTACAACGGCGTGAGCTTTGATGCTTTTTCAGCAGCCCCCGTTGCACAGCACACACCGCGTTTGTTGTTTATAGGTAATTGGCTGCGAACCAAAGGAGTATTTGAACTGATAGACGCCATGGCGCTGCTGCAAGAGAACGGCATTCAGGTGACCTTAGATATCGTCGGTAAAGGCCCTGAAGAACAAGCCATGGCAGAACGGATCGCCCAGTTAAACCTTGGTGATCGAATAACGCTTCGCGGCCCTGTTATGCATAAAGATATTCCTGGCGTACTAAAGAATGCGACGGCACTCATATTGCCTAGTTATCGCGAGGGCGTGCCCAATGTGATTATGGAAGCGCTAGCTGCCGGCATCCCACCGATAGCAACGGCCGTGGGTGGCATCCCGGAAATCATTACTGATGGTGTTAACGGAATATTAATCCACGAGCTAACGGCTCTATCCGTTGCCAATAGTGTTGAAGCTGCATTGAATAACGCCTGGGACCCAGACGCATTAAGACACTCTGTGGCAACCTATACATGGGAAAATTGTGCGAGAGGCTTTTTAAAGGCGTTTGGCGATGAGTAGCGACGTTGAATTGAGTTTAGTTTCAATTGAGACTAGTTAACGTTACGGCTAGTTGAGTGTCACGAAAGTCGTCTCATGACTTTGCAGGCTGTTACGCGCAGCCTATCAATCCATTGCTGTGCCTGATTATGATAAGCGTTAATCGCAACTAATGGCTCGCTATTTTCAGTGAGTCGTTGTTTATAGCTATCATTGATAGACGCTCCCAAAAAATCATACTCTTTAAAACCTCGCCATGCTGCCTCCTGGGCCACCAGAAAATGAATAACCGTTCCTGGTGAAACATTCGGCGTAAAGCCATCATCAATGCCACTTTGATAAAAATACACTGAATCTGCCGATGTCATGCCGTAAAAAGCCGCAACGGGCTGACCGTTGACTTCTAACGTTGCTAATATGAGTTCATCACTATCGAAAAGGGATTTCGCCAGAGCCTGATGAAATTGTAAAAAGTCGCGGTTATCGAATATGGTTGGTGTGTTTGCTTTGCCCCAGCGCTTTTTATGCAAGCTGACGAGCTCATCGAAATACTGCGGCAAATCCTGTTTGTCTTCACAAATACGTAATTGCCCGCCAAGACGGTGAACTAGGTTAAGGTAGCGTTTTGATTTCTTGTTAAGTTTTGATTTAGCCAAGCCATCATTTATCAATGGAATATAAAATCGTGATTGAACCTGTACAGAGTGCATCAGTGAAGCGCTATAAAGCTGCTTACATAGCCGTAATAACAGCGAGTCAGATCGTAGGTTGGCAAGCACTAGGCCTTTGCCAGAAGCTAACAGCGCCGCTTTCAGCGCCTTTAAAACGTCTTCCTGATTAGCATTGTGCATTAGAATATCGTGGTATTCCGTACACACTTCACTTTCTTCCGATTCTCCAGTACCAATAAAACGAAGTTGAAACCATTCATGCTTTCGCTGATAAAGAGGTAACACGGCAACCAATTCGTCACCGCGGAAAACTGTAAATATCTTCAGCTGACGAATGTACTTTTTATATTGACGAAGCCAGCATAAATGCCATTCGGGATGTAGAAAAATTTGGCGATTCCCAGCGGCCTTATACAACTGACGCCACAAGGGCGCCAACCCTATTAATTCGTCAGCCGAATCGATAACGCGGACACGCATAGTGCACTCAGAACTGTTGGAAGCTGAAAGCTTGAGATACTGCCGGCCACTGTTGAATTACTGCATCACAGTTATTGGGACATTGCGCGTGTGCCCATAGTAAGCCCGCTCGCCGTTCCCCTTTTAGCGCAGCTGAAACCCTGGCTTTTTTCATTGCCGTTTCACTGGCAACCTGCTCTGTGGGGGTTATGTAGCTATAAGCGATAAAATGCTGTTCGCGGCCATTTCGAAATATGCGGATAGTCCAAGAGCCATTCTCTAACCGACGCAGCTCCTGCCACGACTCCGGCGCTAGGCGGACTTGATATTGCGTTGGCTTACCGTCAGGATCTTCACCATTGTAGAGGGCTGAAAGCGTATGATATGCAATGCCACCGGCACGTTGTTGTGTTGTGCATATTGTTGGGCCATAAGGAAGATACGGCGCGTATTCACTCTCCAATTGATATTGGTTGCAGTTTTCTTTGTCAATTGGCGGCGTTAGGACATTCAGTTGCAGTACTGAAGAAGAGAGGACAATTAAGCAGCACGCAATAATAACATTGGGCATATGTTGACGGTATGTTTTCAGTGCCGCAGCCTCTTCTTGCTTTTGCAACACATCAGCGAGTTCTTGTTTAATCAATTTCTCGCCGTACCAAAAGAGCAATATGATGAAAGGCGCGTAGATGTACCAGCCAAAATTATTGTGGTCATGCATCAGGTCGCTCTGCATTTCGGTAAAGTGGCCAATCAACACCAGCGCCACGATTCGAATCCAGTTTGTTATGAGTGCACCGATAATCGCCAACGCTATAAACTTAACCACAGAAACTCTGTTTCTAAGGTTAAGAAAAACAAACATTGAGCCAATGGCGAGAGAAACAATGAAGTAACGCAGACCACTGCACCCACCGGCTATAATAAAGGTGCCTTCCGGAATCATTACGGAAGTCCCTTCCACATAGGTGGGAATTCCGGTCAGATTCATTAAGTTCATCACCGCAAAAACAGACAAATGTTGTAGCACATATTGTAACGCACCCCACATTGGATACATGAACAATAAGAAGCCAATTGCGTAAGCCAGCCCTAACGTATAATGGACAACGATCCAACACGCACTAGCCAACAGTAACAAAGAAAACGTCCAATATAGCAGCGACAACTGTGCAGTAAGTGCAAAGTAAAAGCCTACGGCACAAATTATAAAAGCAAACACTGCGGGCAAGTACACGGATTGTCGGGGCTGCAATTCCCCCCGGCGGGCAAGTACAATTAGCAGATAAATAAAAATGAAAGGAATAAGGTAGGAATGGGAGTAGGTACCATCGTCGAAACCATGGCGCCATAAGGTGAGCATAACTGGCGCATTAACCAATGCCCAAAAAAGCGCTAACCCAACAAGCGTCAGCAATATATTTCTTGCTGGATGCTTAGCAAAAAAAGCCATCATACCCATCTCCTTATTCATACTTCTACCCTGATGTTATACAACGGCTTTTTAAGCAATAGCGATTGCGGAAAATTAGCGCCCTTTACCAAATAAAACGATTTCTACCGTACGAATTAGAATGAGAATATCCAGCAGTAGACTCTGATGTTTGACGTAATAGAGATCAAACTTCAGTTTTTCCATTGAATCTTCAACGCTCGCACCGTAGGGATAATTTAGCTGAGCCCAGCCAGCAAGGCCCGGCTTAACGTTGTGGCGCTGATTATAATACGGCACTTCACGTACCAGTTTCTCAACGAATTCAGGCCGTTCAGGACGAGGACCGATGAAAGCCATCTCACCTTTGAAAACATTAAACAGCTGCGGTAATTCATCAACCCGGTACTTACGGATGAAGTGACCAATACGGGTCACACGATCATCATTTTTACTGGCCCACTTTGCACCGTCTTTTTCAGCGTCAGGCCGCATACTTCTGAACTTAATGATCTTAAACAGCTTTCCGTTCAGACCTACACGCTCCTGTTTATAAAATACAGAGGCGCCTGTCCGTCGGCCGTCATCCAACCAAATGATGATGGCGGTGATCAGCATGAATGGCCAGGTGAAGAAAAACACAAACGAGGCAAGAAATGCATTGAGAAAGTAATCCATTGCATCACGCAGATAGTTCTGACTATGGAAACCATTAGAGTAAATAACCCAGCTTGGATACATGAGGTTGACAACGATTTGTCCTGTTTCACGTTCCATGAAGTCGAGTAAGTCTGTCACTTCAATACCGCGTAGTCTGCATTCGAATAGGACATCTATGGGTAACGTACCTCGACGCTGGTCACAAGCAATGACAATTTCTTCGATTTCATTGTCGGCAATAAACTGCTGAAAATTCTCATCGACTTTAACGTGAATGATTTTTTCATTTTTGATGCCGTCTTCCCGGTTGTCACCAGGTATGGGAATAAATCCCAACAGATCAAATCCGATACGGTCCACATCGCGGCGCATTCGCTTTTCTATAATAGATGCACGCTCACCCGCACCCAGCACGACAATGCGCACTTTACCTAGGCCAAGTAGGCCCAAGCGGTTGGTGAAGTAGCGGAATATCACCAGCGTGATAATAATGCTAGATACAGCCGCTGGCAGGAAATAAGAATGCATCGTCAGTTCGTCGAACAGCGCGCGACTGACCACTTCCACTAGAAAATAACTCAGACCCACACTCACGAAAATTCGACGAATAATACCGCGGAATGTTTCTCTGAGCTTAGCTTCGTAAAGCCCCACAGACAGTGAGCAAAGCAGGATACTAACAGTGAGCATGCCTACATTTACCACTAATTTCTCAATACTTACCGGTTCACTAATACCGATCTGAACCAAAATGAACTGCGTAATGTATCCCATGTACGCAACGAGCAGAGCTTCGGTTAGAACAAGAATGTTTGAACGCTTGCTTTGATTGTGCTTATTTATCGCCACCCTTGGCCCCCTGATACTGCAACATCTTTGTACATGATAAAGGTTATTATTGTAATAGACTACATAAGATGATGGCATTATAGTGGTATTTGCCGTAGGGTAAATTACATTAAGGCAAAAAAATTAATTAAACCGAGTGTAGGATGAACTCTCATGTATTGGTCTAAACAAGTTTTAAGTTTGACGGTTGTCGGCGCCATGACAGCCCTTTCTGGATGCACAAGCCACTCTACGTTGCCAACTGCAACAGCACACCCATCAAAGACAACAAATGTTAATGATTATCAATACCTTATCGGTCCTGGTGATTCGTTAACTATCTTTGTGTGGCGTAACCCTGAAATTTCTGGTCAGTTTATCGTTCGTCCGGACGGTAAAGTGACGACTTCATTAGTAGAAGACGTTGATGTTGCAGGAAAAACCCCTTCTACATTAGCCCGAGAGCTTGAAGAAAAGCTGTCTACTTTCATTAATAACCCTCGCGTTACGGTTAGCCTGAATAATTTTTCTGGTCCTCTCAGCGAACAGGTTCGTGTTATTGGTGAAGCCACTAACCCACGTGCTATTAGCTACACCGAAAACATGACATTACTGGATCTCATGATTGCAGTGGGTGGATTGACCGAGTTCGCTAACGGTAATGACGCCAAACTGGTTCGAGTCGTAAACGGCGAGCAAGCGACCTACGATGTGAATATTGATGATCTGATCCGTGACGGCGATATTTCTAAGAATATTGATATCCTGCCTGGCGATATCGTAATTATTCCAGAAGCCTGGTTCTAGAAGTAAAAAGTAGTTAGGACATTCAATGCAGGATTTACAGCGCGCCCTCGGTCACTTTAACGACTATGTAAAGGGAATTTGGGTCAAAAAGCGTCTTATCATGGTGTGTACCTGGATACTCTGCCCGATAGGTTTCGCCTACGTGGCGATGCTTCCAGACGTTTACCGATCGCAGGCCGTGGTTTTCGTTGATACCCGCTCCGTGTTACAGCCATTGTTGAAGGGTTTGGCCATACAGACAAACCCTGACCAAGAAATACAGACAATGGCAAAAACACTGCTTAGCCGGTCAAACGTAGAAACCATTGCTCGAGAAAGCGATTTAGATTTAACCACTACCAGCGACAAAGAATTTGATAACCTGGTAAATGGCTTGTCTACCGATATTCAATTAAGAGCTACCGGTCGCGACAACATTTTCACCATTTCCTACGAAAACAGAAGCCCGGCTATGGCGCAAACTGTGGTTCAGGAAACGCTGAATTTATTCGTAGAAGGTGCCCTCGGCAACAACCGTCGCGACACCGATACCGCAAACCGTTTCCTTGATGAGCAGATTGCTGAGTACGAGTCACGACTTTCTGAAGCAGAGCAACGCCTTGCCAACTTCAAACGTCAGTACAATAATATTCTCCCGCTTCAAGGTACTTTCTATTCAACATTGCAAACGCTGAATAACGAGCTCGAAGCCACACGCTTGTTGATAAAGCAAACAACGCAGCAGGTTGAATCGTTAACCAATCAGCTATCACGTTCTAAAGGCACTGGCGATAGCTTTGGTGTGAGTAATCAGTCTGATTCGGTGCTTCGTACTCGCTACGATGAACGAATCAAAACCTTGGAAGAGCGTCTTGACGATCTTCAATTGCGTTTCACTGATCAACACCCTGACGTTATAGAAGCGAAAGCCTTGCTTGCGAATCTGGAAGAAGCCCGTCAGAAAGAAATCGATGATTTTCGAAATGCAGACGAAAGTGATTCTGATGGCGTGCCCATGAGCGATTTAAACCAGGAACTTAAACTGGAAATCAGTCGCCATGAGAGCTCTGTTGCGGCACTCACCGTTAAAGAACAGGATTTACAACGCCGTATTGCTGCTCTCGAATCTAAGATAGATTTAGTGCCGCAAATCGAGGCCGAGTCAGCTGCGCTTAACCGTGACTACTTTATCACTAAAGACAAGTACGAAGACTTACTGGCTCGACGTGAGTCAGCAGACCTGTCTCGTCGCGCTGATGTTTCAGCTGAAGAGTTGCAGTTCCGAATCATTGAGCCTCCTCTTCAGCCGAACGAGCCTTCCGGCCCTTATCGCATCATCTACTACACAGTTGTGCTGCTTTTAAGCTTCGGTATTGGTATTGGTCTTGCGTTCCTGTTTAGCCAATTGTCTCCACTGTTGGTCAGAGCGTCGCAGCTCAATCAAATTACAGACTATCCAGTCTGGGGCACGGTAACTCACCTGAACATTAATGAAATCAGGAAGACAAACCGGGTGCGCATGGCTGTTTTCCTTGTATCTTCAGGAATATTAGTGATGGCGTATGGCCTATTAGTTGGAGCAGAATTGCTTAATATCGATCTACTGCAGGGTATCTTGTAATGAGCAGTACAATTGAAAAAGCGCTGCAACGGCAGCGTGAAGCCCAGAAGAAGAAAGCTGAACTTGAAGCTCAACAAGCAGCTTCTGCCTCTTCTGAATCGCCGGCAGTGTCTGAAGAGGAAGTTATTTCTGCTACTCAGCCTGCTGCGAAACCTAAACCTGCACCTTTAGGTAAGTCATCGACTCTCGAACCGTTTGAACTTGATATTCAACGTTTAGAAGAGAACGGTCATATTTCTATTAATGGTGTACGTAAGCAAATTAACGAAGAGTACCGTGAAATCAAGCGGAAGCTCATCAACAACGCCTTCGGTAAACTGTCTTCAACACTGAAAAACAGTAACATCATTATGGTTACCAGTGGACGCCCGTCAGAGGGTAAAACGTTCACGGCGTGTAACCTGGCAATGAGTATTGCAGCCGAGCAGGACAAAACCGTACTGTTGGTGGATGCTGACGTGTTAAAGCCGAATGTTTTAAATACATTAGGCTTACAACGTCGTGAAGGTTTGATGGAATATCTCACAGGTGAAGTGGACGATATATCTGACGTACTCTACCCCACTAACCTTGATAAGTTGAAAATCATTCCTGCCGGTCGTTCTCACCATTTGACCACTGAGCTTCTGGCCAGTGAGAAGATGGCCGAAACAGTAAATGAGTTTGCCAACCGCTATCCAGATCGTATCGTTATCTTTGACACACCGCCCCTGATCGGGATTACAGAAACGGCTGTACTGGCAAACTTCGCCGGCCAAGCTGTGGTAGTGGTTGAAGAAGGTAAGTCAAAACTAAATGATGTTCGTCATGCAGTCGAACGTTTGAACCCAGACATGGCAATCGGCTTCGTTGTTAACAAATCGGTGAATAATGATCCGGAAGGAACCGGCTACTATGGATACTACTACGCAGAAAGGCAAAACCCTTAGTATGCGAGCATCTCAGCGTAATAAAAAAAATTGGTTACCTGTGCTGTCGCCGTTAGCTTTAGTGCTAACGGCTCATTTCGCGCATGCTGAAGGCCTTAATGTATCAGCTTCGGTAGAAGCTAAATCACTTTTGCAGAATCGTCATTCCAATGTGCGAAATGAGGAACTGTTGACACTTGCCGTTACGCCCGAAGGTCGTATTGGTTATACATCACGTACATTTCGCGGCTATGTAACTGGTAGTGTTACGCAGATGGAACGGGATTCCGACGATGTTGTCCGTAAAGATACCTACGCGGAATATGGCTACGGTGCAAGTTGGGAAGCTATTGATAATCTGCTGACACTCGAAACACGAGGCAGCCAACGCTTCCTCGACAATACAGGTGCTAACTTTCTAATTTCAGATTACTTTCTCTACGCTGAAGAGTTGGTGAAAGTTGAAACGCAAAGCTATAGCGCCAAGCTCACTTTACCCCAGGGTGATTACATCGCTGGTGGCGGTTCAGTTAACTACTCAGCCGGTGACTCAAGCGAGTCAGAATTTCGACCAACGACAACGTTCAACAACGACTCAATGACCTCAGATTTTTATCTGATGAACGGCAATGACGCACAAAATTACTTTTGGACTGCCACAGGCATGTACCGTGATCTTGAGCGCGACGAACAAACCAGTAACGGGGACTACTCAGGTACCTACCTGACCGGTTCACTCGATTCAATGGTTTACGGCCCCATTGGCATTCGTCTTAACGCCAGTTATGACGCCAATGAACTTACCGACCGTACCGATGAATTCAGTAACAAGCGGCAGTTCAGAAGTTATGGTGTGGGGTTAACTTACCGCCAGGATGCTGGCCACTATGTGGCAATTACAGCTAACAAAGTCAATTCAGATGTAGAAAGAGACGATGGCGACATATTCGTTGGTATCGACACCCGTTGGGCGATAACCCCACGTACCAGCTTCCAGGCTACCTATGGACGACGTTTCTACGGTAAATCGGGCAGTGCAGCACTGACCTATAACTCCCGTAAAATACGCGGAGCCTTACGATATAACGAACAAGTCACGTCATATAGCCAGCTTGTAGCCAACCCTCAATCACTTGGCATTTTTGTCTGTCCTATTGGTCAGTTTACTGCTGCAGACTGTTTCCAGCCACCTTCGCTTGATTACTCGCTGGGTGACGGTGAACAATATCTTCAGTTTATCGATTCGGGCGTTGAATTATCTAATGCTGTTATATTGAGAAAATCAGCGGCTGCAGAAATGGGGCTTCAAGGGCGCCGGGCA
Organism: Alteromonas sp. ABH2_165; assembly: GCF_056159945.1. Classification (NCBI taxonomy): domain Bacteria; kingdom Pseudomonadati; phylum Pseudomonadota; class Gammaproteobacteria; order Alteromonadales; family Alteromonadaceae; genus Alteromonas; species Alteromonas sp. ABH2_165. The sequence continues at coordinate 99,939 of NZ_JBSWWF010000008.1, read as the reverse complement.
ACTGTACTATTAAATTTGCAGTATGCTGACGACAACTTCCTTGAGTTCAATCGACAGCGAACCATTTACTCTGCAACCGTGAGTGGTACTTACGAACTCGGAAGACGCACAACGCTACTTGGGAGCCTTCGCTATGGAACTACTGAGCAAGACAACGGAACGTCAACTGCAGATAACGAGCAGTGGCTATTATCAACGGGTCTTCGACGTAAGTTTGGTAAGAGCCTCAGTGGCGATATCGAGGCTGGTTACATGAAGCGTACCGGCACGCTTGCAACTTCGGTTTATGGTGCGAATTACGATGAGCGAAGAATTACATTGACGGTTCGTTACGAATACGAATAGTGTTTAACGTTTAATAAAAACGCCGCTTGAAGCGGCGTTTTTTATTGGCTGACGGTTATTGAGAATATCCCAATGCCATCATTCCTCGTCTTTCATGCGGACGTACGTCTGATACTTCTTCTTAAGCATTTTGTCGATGTATTGCGTGAGTTTAACCTTATGCGCAATCGCATCGTCCAATGCATCCACCAGCTCAGCAAGCATTGCCTTATAGTATTCGGCGTCCTGCACTTCTTTACCTTTTGGCGTAATCAATTTTGAATGGGGGCCTTTTTGCTTCAGGCTCGCCATGACCTCTGACAAATCCATTTCTTCGTCGTCATCGTCTTCATCCATCTCAGCTAACGGTGAGTCAGGTACAAACATCTCGTCTTTGACTTCGCTGATCACTGCATTTACCGCTTCTTCGTCCAGGGTTTCCAACTCTTCAAGAAATCCGTACAGAAGGATGCGGTCCATGAGCGTATTAATTTTTCTTGGTACGCCCCGGGTGAATTCGTGAATACGAGAATACGCTTCCTGAGAGAACAACGCGCCACGATTCCAACCCGCATGCTCCATACGATACTCGATATAGCGAACCACTTCGTCGGCAACCAATGGAGCCAAATGACATGATGCAACAATACGCTGACGGAACTGCTCCATGTTCGGCGCACGTAAAATAGGCTGAAGCTCTTCCTGACCTAACAGAAAGCTCTGCAACAAGGGTTTACCGTTCTGCTGGAAGTTAGACAGCATTCGCAATTCTTCGATGGTTTCCAGCGGCAGGTTCTGCGCTTCATCCACGAGTAAAAGCGCGCGACGGCCTTGTTGGCTTAAGGCATAAAGGAAAGACTCAAGTTCTTTGAGAATATCGGCTTTAGTCAGACCCGCTGTATTGATCTCGAACTTCGATGCCACCATTTTCACCAGTTCGTCTGGCGTGAGTTTGGGTGTTACGATTTGAGCAGCAACGATATCATCTTCAATTTCAGCCAGCAGGCTGTTAGCGATGGTGGTTTTACCGGTACCGATATCACCGGTGATAACGATAAATCCTTCTGCTTGTGACAGACCATACTGTAAGTATGACATCGCCCGTTTGTGCCACTTACTGGCAAAGAAAAACGCCGGATCCGGGGTTAACTGGAATGGCTTGGAATCGAGTCCATAAAAACTTTCGTACATGAATATACCGCTATGCTTAAACCACGTCTTGTGAAGATTTAAGGGTATCGTAAAGCCGTGAGTATCGCTATGCCTGAAGCCGCTTTATTGACGAATAAAGCGGGATTTCTGCCTACTGCTGTTTACTAACGATTTGGCTGATTATTCCCGTTGTCGACACACCCTCTTCAAAGTGCAATACCCGCACTTCACCGCCATTATCCATGACTTCCTGGCCGCCGGCGATTTCCTCTACCTTGTAGTCTCCCCCTTTCACCAGAATGTCTGGGAGCAGCCCGGCGATCAAACGTTGCGGCGTGTCTTCGCTAAATGGAACAACCCAATCTACGGCTGCTAAGCCGGCCAACACCGCCATTCTTCGACTGACATTATTGATGGGTCGACCCGGCCCTTTCAGACGCGATACCGATGCGTCGTCATTCACGGCAACGATCAAACGGTCACCAAGTTTAGCGGCAGCTTCCAGATAGCTCACATGGCCCGCATGCAGAATGTCAAAGCAACCATTGGTCATCACAATACGTTCGCCACGATGACGGGCCTGGGCCATGGCAGACAAGAGCTGCTCTTCGGTCATCACGCCGCCATCCAAATGGCTGGATTGTTCACCCAGTGCAACAGCGAGTTCCGTGGTTGTTACTGTAGAAGTACCTAGTTTGCCAACGACAATACTTGCAGCAATGTTAGCTAATACGCAGGCATCTGGCATGCTCACGCCGGCTGCGATAGAAGATGCCAGCACCGACACGACGGTATCACCTGCACCGGTCACATCGTAAACTTCTTTTGCTTTCGCGGGTAAATGGAACGGGGCTTCATCAGCACAAAACAGCGTCATGCCCTGCTCAGACCGGGTGAGTAAAATTGCGTACAGTTCAAGTTCATTTCTTAATGACTCGGCTTGAGCAACCAGAGTGGTTTCATCAGCGGCAGGGCCTTTCACTAATTCAAGCTCGGCTCGATTAGGTGTAATGAGCGTGGCACCCGCATAGCGGGAGAAGTCTTGCCCTTTAGGATCGATAACGACAGGTTTTCCCGCCGCTTTCGCAGCTTTGATAAATACCTGGGCATCCGACAGACAGCCTTTCGCATAGTCGGAAAGCACCACTAAATCGTGATCTGCCAGCGCTTTTTCGTAAGCGGCGACAAGTGCGCTTTTATCCACATCGGCAAAGCTCTTTTCGAAATCCAGGCGCAACAGTTGCTGATTTCGACTCATAATACGCAATTTGGTAATCGTATCGTGCCCCGCACAACGGACTAACTCATGTTGAATATCAAAAGATGTCAGCCTTTCTGCAAGAATAGCGGCATTTTCATCGTCACCGCAAAGCCCCAGCAAAGTGACATTTGCACCTAGTGATGCCGCATTAATTGCCACGTTAGCAGCACCACCGGGACGGTCTTCGATACTGTTCACATTGACCACAGGAACCGGTGCTTCAGGGGAAATTCTGCCGGTGCCGCCGGTCCAGTACCGGTCGAGCATCAGGTCGCCGACAATCAGAATACGCGTTGCGCTAAAGTCTGGTAGAATCATCGTTTTATTTACTAGCTTTTAAGTTGCAGCAGAGTATACCAGTCATCGATACAAAAGAGCAGACAACGGCGCCGCAGTGGTATATCTACATCGTTGAAAATCGTCTGGGCCAGCTTTACACCGGCGTGACCACGTCCCCGCAACGTCGTATTCGACAACATCGCGGGGAAATTAAAGGCGGAGCGAGAGCTTTGAAAGGTAAAGGTCCGATAAAGTTCAGATGGATTGCGTCAGTGTCTGGTAAATCTGACGCCATGCGCTGCGAGTATAGTTTGAAACAGTTAAAGCGGCCTCAGAAACTGGCGCTGATTAAAGGCGTACGGCCACTCCCCTTCGAAGCAGAGGTTTGCACCCACCTTTTTCAAGATAACTAAGCGCCCCTCTGCAATGAACTTGCCGTTAAGCGCTAACGTCCAGAAAAGCCAGAATACCGTTTACCACCAGTGCGATACCGATGCTCAGCGTAAGCTCTAAACACGCTACGCCCACGTTATGTTGTTGATCGACTTCCTGGCGATAATCCAGGCCAATCAAGAGTAACTTTTTACTGAGCGTCACTAACACCAACAGCGCCAATGACAAGATTGCCCCCGTAATCAACCAGCCGGTGATGTTGCTCACGTAACCGGAAGGATTATAGGTAAGCAGGTGACTGGCTGACGACACAATCATAGCAATCCCCAGCAAATTACCGGCATGTTCCACGGCTAGTGCAAGCTGACCTTTTCGCAATGCTCCCTGAAACGAGTCGTTTTGATTATCTCTGGCATAGCGGATTTCGTAGAGCCGGGTCATCATCATTAATAGCGCCAACACCACGGTAAAGCCAGTGATAATCGCTATCAGCGCGTTCATATCACTGCCATCGACCCACAGCATCATACTACGCAGAATAATGGCGCTGGCAATGAGACTGGATGCATCCACCAATGCCACACTGACGCTGCGATCTTCAATAAGCCCCATGGTATCGAGTCGGTTTAGCACAATTTTGTCGTGGGCGAAGCGGCCGAACTTCACCAGGACGACACCTACAAGACCAAAGGTAATCATACCAATTGCCGCTTCCGTGTAGCCTTGTCCTACATGACGCCCTACAACAGATGCCAACACGATGCAGAGTGATAACATGCCACCGGCCATGCTAATGCCGAATGCGAAGTTATCCTGAACCCCTAACTCTTCTACTACGGAATGTTTGCGAAAAGCACCAGACAGCCACTTCATCACCATCAAAAGCGCCAGCGCGATAGCAATATCAATCAGCAGGTATATCCATATATCGTGGGGAACCGGGTTTAACTTAACCAACGCATCCATGAACTATCACTCCGAAAATAAAAGGAAAGTTGTAACTGTTGAACTGGAGACCATCCGCATCTTATGCCAGACTCGGCGCATACCGATATAAATGATCCCGCGTATTATGCCTACGACAAAACTAAAAAACAGGATTATCCAGAAAAAGGGTGAACAAGCCTGGCAAACCCTTTGCGAACGACATCCGCACCTCAGTGAATTCAGTGAACACGAAGAGACAATTATAGCTGCTCTGGGCTGTAGCGATTTTATTTTCCGTCAATGCCTTGCTCACCCGACCTTGCTGTCTGAATGTCTGTCAAAGGAACCTGTTGCCGATACCGTAGATGCGTTTAGCGATGCGCTCTCGCCGTTGCTAGCGGAACAAGATGAAGCCGGCCTGACAAAAGCACTGCGGGTTTTCCGCAATCAGCATATGGCCAGAATAACCTGGCTCGACATGCTGAATCAGCAAACCATTGAAACCTCACTCACCCAGGTTTCAGCACTGGCTGACGCACTAATTCTAGGCGCCTACAACAGCTTGTACCAACAACACTGCCAACGCTACGGCGTTCCCATGGGCGAACACGGTGCGCAACCTATGTTGATTCTGGGCATGGGAAAACTAGGCGGCAAAGAACTGAATTTTTCCTCAGATATCGACCTGATTTTTGTTTATCCAGAAAAAGGCGAAACGGAAGGGGCGAAGAAGCCCATCGAAAACCAACAGTTTTTTATTAAACTCGCGCAGAAACTGATTAACGCACTCAATAAAATTACCACAGATGGTCAGGTTTACCGTGTTGATATGCGTTTGCGTCCGTTTGGCGATAGCGGGCCTCTTGTGATGCACATGGCAGCGTTCGAAGACTACTATCAAGAGCAAGGCCGTCACTGGGAGCGCTTTGCCATGATCAAGGCCAGGGTGCTGAATCCTCCCTCCCCGTATCGTCAGGACGTTGAAAACATTCTGCGCCCATTTACTTTCCGACGCTATCTGGATTTCACCACTATTGATGCCCTACGAGAAATGAAAGGCTTGATAGCCTCAGAGCAGCGTCGGCGTCAGTTAACCAGTAACATTAAGCTAGGCGCCGGCGGGATCAGGGAGATTGAATTCTTCGCGCAAAGCTTCCAACTTATCCACGGCGGACGCGAACCGGCATTACAGGTAAAAGGCTTGAAACAGACGTTACAAGCCATAGCAGGAAAAAACCTGGCATCAGAAGAAGATATTAGCGCCCTTTACCGCCATTACCTGTTTCTTCGCAAAGCCGAACACACCCTGCAACAAATCAATGACGAACAAACCCAGCTGCTGCCTGATGACGACATACGTCGGGCCATTGTTACTGAAGTGATGGGCTTTGAAGGCTATGAGGCCTTCTTAAAGGAATTGGCTGATGTCTGTGACAGTGTCCACATCATGTTTCGTGGCCTTATTGATAACAGTGAAGACAGCCATGATGCCGACGACAGCGTATTCAAGCGGTGCCAGGATGCCTGGAATCTGTCGCTGAGTCCTGCTGAATTCTCCGCTCTGCTGTGTCCGCCTATTCACCCTGACGATGCTGATGTTATTTACACACGATTTATGGCATTTCGCGACAAACTCAGCCAGTCGAGACTGGGGCAGCGTGGGCGGGACACACTCAATAAACTCATGCCGGAAGTGCTTTATGTGCTTATCGAGCAAGCGCCTCAAAAAGCACGAGTCGTATTAGATCGGGCGCTATCGGTGATCAGCGCAATAACCGGCCGAACTACCTATCTCGACTTATTGTTGGAGAACCCGGATGTTCTCAAACAACTCCTTAAACTCTGTGACCGTAGCCAATGGATAGCGGACCAAATCCAGCGCTTCCCCCTATTGCTCGACGAGCTACTCACGCCGCTCTACCTTCAGCAGCAAAAAACGGATTTCAATCAGAGCTTGAGTATCTATCGTGACGAGTTGCGACAGTCGCTAATGCGCATCGAGCCGGAAGATGTGGAAATGACCATGGATGCCTGGCGGCAATTTAAGCTTTGCCAGCAGCTCCGTATTGCCGCCAGTGATATCAGTGGCTCGTTGCCTATCGCCAGCGTGAGTGACAAACTGACCGCATTGGCAGAGGTCATGCTAGAAAACGTTCTTGCCAGCGCGTGGCAACATACCACGGATAAATATGGCAAACCGGCACATCTGCAGGACGATGAATACGGATTTGCGATAATTGGCTACGGCAAACTCGGCGGCTACGAATTGGGTTACGGCTCTGATCTCGATATGGTATTTATTCATAACGCCCCGCGAGACAGTTACACCAACGGTAAACGCCAACTCGATGCCAATCAGTTTTACATCAAATTGTCGCAACGCATGATGCACTTGCTCAGTACTAAAACCCTGTTTGGTCAACTTTATGAAACCGATCTTCGCCTGCGCCCGTCGGGCAATTCCGGGTTGCTCAGTTGTCACCTACAAGGGTTTATTAAATATCAGAAAGAAGATGCCTGGACTTGGGAACATCAAGCATTGGTGCGAGCCCGCGGCATTACGGGTGACAGTAACCTGCTGGGCGATTTTGAAGCCGCTCGCAAAGACATTCTGTGTCAGCACAGAGATGTGAACAAATTGGCCGCTGAGGTTAGCCAGATGCGTCAGAAAATGCGCGAGCATTTGCTGTCAGATACCGACGCAGGAATCGATTTGAAGCAATGTAACGGTGGTATCACAGACATTGAGTTTATTGCTCAGTTTTTAGTGCTTGGTCATGCCAGTAACAATGCTGCACTTACCCGCTATCCAGATAACCTTCGTATTATAGATGCTGCAAGAGATGCAAATTTGCTGTCAGATTCGACGTCACAACAGCTGCAAGAAGCATACTTACAACTGCGGGATCGTTATCATCAGCTTACCTTAGCCGACCATCGATTTGCTGATCAAAGTGACTTGAGTGATTTACGCGTAGAGGTGAAAAAAGTGTGGTCAGAAATATTTGGTGACGCGGAAAATACCTGACATGTCGGCGGTTAATTCACCGCCGAACAGTTCTTTTTCAGAAACGCAGTTTCTTCCTCGGTCACCACCAGCGAACGCTGTTGAGGACAAACGTAAGTACCCACTCCGTCTTCAAAGTTTGCATTTACGGCTTTGGCGATATCAGACAAGGAACCAACAATGGTATTGTTCATCTGAAATTGATATTTGATCACGAAATCCTGATCTAAATCCCAAATCACCTGCATGCCTTCCTGCTCGGCATAGCGGGTGATGGCTTCCCTAAGCGTATTTCCGGCCTTGAAGCTGCGAAACTTATGCTCCCCCACCCAACGCTTATTGGCAGGTTTCAAATCACTAGACATGCCAGCAAGTTGAGCATCAAGGCTTTCCTCACTGTTATTGAGTTCGAGTACAAAGTCACTGCTCTCGTCTTCAATAACATCGGTACTCGTCATCCGGTATTCTCGATAGAACTCCGAAAGACCACTGGAAATCGATTTTTCCTGGCTGGCCGCTTCAGGTGCAGATTCAGCCCCACTACTTCGATAAAAATACACCACAATGCCTGCGACAATCAGCACAGCAATGGCTACGCCAAGGTGTTTTGCCCAGAAAGCGGCATCAGACTGAGGTTGCTTCGCCATAGCTCATCCGTACTACTGTTTTTTTTGGCTTGCCCGCAGCGGCGAGCAAGCGAAAGAGATATTTCAAACTATCATAGTTTAATTTTAGGTTCTGCAACACCGATGTAAAGCGGGCAGCATATTTAATTATAAAGCGAAGGAGTGTCTTCAGTAGGACGGGTCTTAAACCTTTTGTGCATCCACAGGTAACTTTCCGGCTGTTCAGAGACAATGGTTTCGATGTGCTCATTCAGCAGGGTGAGCGCTGGAACATCATCGAGTTCACGTAGTGCTTCGAGAGGCGGATAGATTTTTACTTTGTAACCCGTTTTTGTGTATTGAGACGTGATAATCATAGGTACCGCATCTGTACGGCGAACAAACATTAGCGTTGCTGTTGTCGTGGCTGTTTCAGCGACGCCACCGAACGGGACAAAAATACTTTGTGCACGACCATAATCTTGATCGGGCAGATACAGACACAATTCCTGTTCACCCAGTGCCGCAAGTAAGGCTTTGGCGTTACGTTTGTGAATCATGTATTTATTTGAACGGGCGCGACCGTGGTATTGCAGGTAGTCCATCAGCGGATTATCGTGCTTACGGTAAAATGCGATAGCAGGATGGGTGTACCCCAAACCGCGACAGGCAATTTCAAGGTTCATGTTATGCAGCGCCATGCCAAACACGCCCTTGCCCGCAGCCAGCGCGGCCTCTACATGTTCATAGCCCTCTACATGGAAATGCTTTTTCACTCGCCATGCTGGCCACCACCAGCCCATACCCGTTTCGAACAGCGCCATACCAGTGCAACGAATATTGTCTTTTAGCAGGCTTTCACGCTCCGATTCGCTGATATGGGGATACGTTAATTCTAGATTACGACGGGCCACTGCAACGCGTTTCGGCACGATACGGGCAATGAGTCGCCCTGCTCCAGCACCAAGAACACGAATAACCGGCAGCGGTAACCAGAGCAAAAGATAAAGTAAACCCGCGCCAATCCATACGCCCCAATATTTTGGGCCAAGATATGCGATTTTGAAAACAGGGGGTTTGATTGCAGCAGCCAAGAACAATATTTCCGAAAAATAAACCGGAGCACATTGTACTCATTTGTCGCCCGCTAGCCTACCAGCGGGCGAAGGAAAGTAGAAAAACTCGGATCAGTGAATGATTGCGAATAAAAAGGCACGCCTGACATTTCCCGTCGGCTAATATTCCTTGTCGATTTGCTTGAGTTTCTTTTCAAATTGGTCGAAGGCATCCTGGTTGGGATAATCGAAGTGGTATTGGTTGTGAAAGCCAAACTGCAGTTTGGTTTTGGCGTCTTCCACAAACACATTATAACCTTCAAGGTCGGTAAACGCGGTAATACCGTTGAGCTGGTATTTCTCGCCGTCTTTTTTGCCGTGCTGGCGAATCTTATCGAAAACCTTGAGCAGAAACTTACTGTCTAATTCGTTTTTCATCGGTAGTAATCCATCAACTTATGTTACTGGTTTATACGGCGACACAAGCTGATGGATTACTTTGATGCGTCTGAAGCTTTTTTAATAGGGAAATTAGTTGAAGTTGTAACGATACCCGATGCTCAGCACCGTCGCGTCGAAGTCCTCTTCGCCACGTACGTACAACGCTTCCATTCTCAACATGCTGTTTAAACCAATGTGATAGTCGAAGCCCAGCCCGACCATGCCCGCCACAATACCATCATCATAAGCGCACATGCCCACTGGCGCGGTGGCTAAATCAGTGGCAACGCAGTCATTACCTTCGGCAGTCTGGAAACCCTGTACATCGGCATTCATCACACCAAGTTTGTAGTACAGCTCGCCTAATCGACCGCCAGCTTTCCCCAGTACCGCAAGGTATAGGCCTTGGGCTTTCAGCGCATCGGTGCCGCTATCTTCATCGACCAGATTAAGATAGCCGCCTTCCACATACCATTTGCTGCTGAATTGATGACCCAACGCCAGGCTATAAGCCACACCATCGTTACTTGTTACATCGAAATCGGCGTCAGCATAACCGGCTGTCGCCACGCCGTACATGCGCTCTGTGGCATTCACATTTAGGCTAACTACACCAGTGAGTAAAACGGCAAGAAGTCCTTTTTTCATGTTGTTTTATTCCAACGTTTAAAAATAATATTCGAGGGCAACCTGTACGTGATCGTCACGACGGAAATAATAGAAGGTGTCGTCAGTTTGATCAGAAGAGAAGAAATACGCATCCACTTTCCAGCGCCAGTTGTCTGTCATCCGGCTTGATGCTTCAACAAAAGCACTGTAGGTGTCGGTATTATCCAGATCCTGAATGTAGCCAGTGAGTACCTCAGTGCCGTCGATGTCATTCCATACCCAGCGTAAACCCGCCATGATATCGTTTTGCGCCACAGCGAAGAAGTTATCTTCTCGCTCGTCGTACTGATATTCCATTAGGAAGCCCAGATCATAACTGGTATCGAATACGCCAACAAAAGTACGCTCGAAGCCACCCACTGCGGCAAAAAAATCTTCACTTTGACCGGTACGATAAATACTCTCAAATTTCAGCAACCAGCTGCCCTGCACTTTTAACAGGTCTACTCCATATTGCTGTATTTGCGCGTAATATGGGCGAATCGCGGTAATACCCTCACCGGCGGTTTCAGCAAGGAGTTCCGGCTCTCGGGTGGTTCCGTCGAAATAGCTAAGGCCGATTTCCCAATCTCCCAGCGAGCGCTGCCAACGTAAGGCAAAATCAACATGATTTTGCTCATCGTCAGACTCATACAGGGCGTTATCTTCTTCAATAGGCAGAGGCGGTCTTAAACGCCCCTCTTCACCCGGGAAAGTACGTTCGCGAAAGTAAGGCAGAATAAAACCAGAGATGGTGCCGTAATCACCAAATACGTTGAGGTTAATCATAGGCTGACCCAGCTTATCCTCACCGTCGATGTTTTCTACCGCATCGGTCTGGTTAATAATATCCACCAGATGCACCGATTCGGTTTGTCCCCAAAACACTTTACTGACACCCACGCGGGTTTCCCAGTTGTCTGCCGCGTGCAGCCACATCAACTCCCGTAAATCTACGTGAGTACGGTTTGAGTCTTGCTGATCTAAACGAACAAACGGTTTGAACAGAATACTATCAACGCGGTCATTCCATTCGGTATACATTTCTGGTTCCAGAAATACCGACGCTTGAGAGCGCGGCTGCCCGGTGTAAGCCGCGTCTTGAATGTAGTAGCGATTTTCCACGCCTGCAGAGCCACTGATACTGATATCTTTAAAATCAGCCAGCGCACTGCCTGAAAAACCCATCGCCAGAGCGATAAGCGACAATCGCTTCTTCATGTTATCTCGCCCTGCGTAAACTCTTACTGTCAAAGTCCGATTCCTCTAATTCCGTTCCAAATTGCAGGTCGTGTGTAACCAGCTTTGTCGATTTGTTTGTTTGGAGATTGTACATAAAACTCTCCATCGGACGCCAGAACTCATCTTTGAATAAACGGTAATCTCTGAATTCCAGTTCTTTCAGCTCATCACCTTTGCGGTCGAAAAACAAGACTTTGCGGGGGCGATAATGGGTTTTGTCGATCCACAAGCGTTGCTTGGAATACCCTGAAAATTCATCCACAGGCACTTGCTCAATGACATACACGTCATCGCCTTCGAATTTCTCATCACCAATATAGTCGTAAGTGTATTTCGGTACTTCAAAAGAGGTCATGTCTTCGAAGGCATATTCGCTGCCTAAGAACGGGCCAGACTTATTGCTAGTGGAAATACGGCGTACCATTTTTGGACCCGGTAGGTAAATCCATTGCTCATCGGCTTCACTAACGTGACTGAAGCTTAAAAACGCCGTGCCGCTGATATCTCTTGGCGAATCAAAAATGGTTAAGGCCTTGTCGCCATCGGTGGGCACTTCGAGTGTTTTCACCCGCATCTCCCGGGTGGCTTCTTGTCCTTGTGCGTTACGTAAGGTCATAGTAATACTCGCTACAGTATTATCCCAACCACGGTTTACCTCTTTCCTTGCTTGTGCGATGCGAAGCCCTTCTTTTTCCGATGCTTCATCTGCTATTACCGGTACTGACAGCATTGCTGTCACTGCCAGTGCCGCAAAAGAAAGTTTGCGTAACTGTGTCATATTGCCTCCGTCGCCTTGCTTTTTTTATCTTTGTCCAACCACATTAAAAATGACGGTAGGAACAGTAAATCTATTAGTAATGCTGCAATGAAAATGATTGTTGTCATAAGCCCCATGTCTGAGTTCAGTCTAAAATCAGACAACATCAAAACACTGAAGCCAGCTGCCAGTACCACTGTGGTGGTAATCATTGCTCTACCCACAGTATGGAAAGCATAGTTCACCGAGTCTTTCACGCTCATGTTGTCTTTCCGGGCAGCCTGGTATTTCAGTAGAAAATGCACCGAATCATCCACAATGATCCCCATGGTCATACTCAGCTCCACTGACAATGCCATGTTAATTTCACCTGACATCATGCCCCAAATGCCAAAACCCACACCGGCAGGCATTAAGTTAGCGATCAAACTGACCAAGCCAAGTCGCCAGGAACGCAGTGCAAGCGTAATTAGCAGCGAGATCACGACCAGCGCTGCTAGCGAGCCCCACACCATACTTTCCATGTTGCGTGCACCGATGTGCGCAAACATGAGTGCAGGACTGGCCGCCTCAAGACGCAAATGTGGTGCCAGTTTATCAAACCAGTCTTTCGTTCTGGTCTCAAATTCGGTGAATTCATCACTTCCTAAGTTTTCAAGCACGGCAATGACACGCACTGCAGACTTATCCAGATCGATCTGATTGTTCAAATCGAGGCCGTATGGCAGTGACATTTCGTAGATCAATAGATACTGCGCAGCCAGTTCTTTCGATTCCGGCAATTTGTAATAATCAGGATCATCGCCGTGCATGTTCATATTTAGCCGCTTGATGATGTCGGCAAAACTCAGCACGTGCTTCACCTCGGGCTGACTGCGCAACCATTTCACCAGCGCGTCAACCTCAATCATTGCTGCAGGGTCGTTAATGCCGTACACCTCGTCGGTGTATACCGCTAAGTCGATATTTGACATACCGCCCATGTATTTCTTTTGTATTTCAACAGATTGTCTAAACGGGGAAGACAGATCGAAATACTCTACAGCCACATCATTCAATCGGTTATTGAAACAAAAGAGCACAGATACGGTGAGGATAATTGCTGAGTAAGGCAGGATACGGCGATGATGATTCATCACCCAATGGCCCAATTTATCTACCTTCTCGTTATTCTCATCGACCACAATACTCTTTGGCACAGGCAGAAGCATAAGCATTGCTGGAAGTACCGTAAGGGAAAGAATGCAGGCCAGCACAACACCAAGAGCGGTTAAGTTGCCCAAGTGCGACAAAATAGGCACTTCGGCAAAGTTCAGCATTAAAAAGCCGACCGCAGTGGTAATACTGGTGAGCAATATGGCTTTTAAATTAATCACAAAGCTTTCTGCAAGGGCCTGCTCTTTTGCCAGGCCTTTTTGCAGTTTTTGGCGGTAGGTCACAATAATGTGTAGGCAATCAGCAACAGCCAATGTGGTTACCATGGTCGGCACATTTACCGTAGACGGGCTTAAAAACACTCCGTACCAACCGCCAATCCCCATGGTCATAATGATGGTACCGCCAACGATGGCGAACACCACCGCAGAGGCAGCCTTTGAGCGAGTGAGTAAGGCGATCATCACGGCAATAATGACAAACATAAGCGGGATTAACGTGCTTGCGTCGTCCATTGCAGTGAGGGCAAAGGCATCGTTCATACTCACGATGCCCGAAAGGTGTATTTCGTGGTCGGGGAATTCGGCTTCGTACTTTGCTTTTAGTTGCCGTGAGAATTCGCCGATTTTCATGATATTCGGCGTCTGGTCCCCATCGGGTAACTGAATGGTAACGTTAATCACAGCCATCTGATCGTTATCGGATATCAGCCGTCCACGCACGTTTTTCAGCGGCTCAATGGATTTTCTAACGTAATCAATATGGGCCCTATCGTACTGGCCCTTTTTAATTAAATCTTCAACCACCAGGCCTTCGTCATCAGCATAGGTGTACTGATAATTCGATAGCGATTCAACCCTGATAGACAGCGGTATATGCCAGACATCTTTGGTTAGCTTATAAAGTAATTCGAAGGTTTCAGGCTGATAAACATTTTCGCTTTTAGGAAGAATAAGAAACGTCACGTTCTCGCTTTTGCTGAAAACGTTTTGCATTTCTTCATAGGCGAGTTTCTGCGGATCGTTCTCTTCAAAGAAAACTTTGTAATCGCCACGGAAATACAGGTTAGTTGTACCGAAACCCGTCACAATGCAGGCGAGAAGAAAAAGCACCACCACTGTTTTCGGTTTTTCCATGCACCAACGCGCCCAGGCAGGGAGGTTTTGCATAACGCTTTGTGTCCTTAAAACATGAATCTTGCACAGTGTATCTGCTAAGCATACCAAGTGTAAGTATAGCTACTAATACGGAAGTCACTAGTTAAGACATTTTCCAAACAAAATTTTAATGTTCAAAAAAACGCCAGCGAATCAATTACTCAGCCAATCTAATGGTCATTTAAGCGGTTAACGTTAACACAATACTTACATTACGTTTGATCTTGGAAAGCGTTTGTGTAATATTTAGAAAATACAACTGGTCAGATGAGCGGATGAGTAAAAAATGAGTATTCGAAAAAGCCTTAAAAAAGTTCTCCCACCTATTTCTGTAACCGAACAGGAAGCGCTGGATGCCGGCGATATTTGGTTGGAGGCCTCCATTTACCAAGGCAAACCAGACATGCAGGCCCTGCGTGCTATTCCGCAGGCCAAACTGAGTGCCGATGAAGAAGCGTTCATTAACGGTCCTGTGCAGGAGTTGCTGGGTCTGATTGACGATTTTGAACTGGCAAACAGCAAACACATTCCTGATGAGATCCTGGCGTTTCTTAAGAAACACCGTTTCTTCTCTATGATCATTCCAAAGAAATTCGGTGGTCTGGAATTCAGCCCTTACGCCAACTCTACCATTGTTGCCACTATCGCAGCTAAGAGTGGTGCCATTGCAGTAACCGTGATGGTGCCTAACTCATTAGGTCCAGGCGAACTGCTGATGCACTACGGTACAAAAGCGCAACAGGATTACTACTTGCCTCGTCTTTCAGAGGGTGTAGATATTCCGTGTTTCGCATTAACCAGCCCAGAGGCCGGTTCTGACGCAGGCGGTATTCCTGACGCAGCCATTGTGACGAAAGGTCAGTGGGAAGGTAAGGAAGTGATTGGCCTGAAAGTTAGCTGGGACAAGCGTTACATTACCCTTGCACCGATTGCGACTGTGCTTGGTTTAGCATTTAAGGTGTTCGATCCTGAGCAACTTTTAGGTGACAAGCTGGAGCTGGGTATTACCTGCGCATTGTTGCCGAAAACCCATCCAGGCGTACAGCTTGGTAATCGCCATGATCCAATGGGTCAACGTTTCTACAATGGTACAACCCGTGGTACTGATGTCTTCATTCCGATGGATTTCATCATCGGTGGCCAGAAAAACATTGGTCGCGGCTGGCAGATGTTGGTGAGTTGTTTAGGTGCTGGTCGTGGTATTTCACTGCCTGCTATGGGTGTTGCTACCGGTCAGGCAGCATTGAAAGCGTCTGCTGAATACAGTTTCGTTCGTGAGCAGTTTGGTCTGCCAATTGGTCGGTTTGAAGGTGTCCAGGGCAAGTTAGCCGATATTGCCGGAAAAACGTTCCTGCTAGAGTCTATGCGCGTGCTCACCACCGAAGGCTTAGGTATGGGCCTGAAACCTTCCGTTGTTACGGCCATTGCAAAATATCACATGACTGAGTTGGGTCGTGACGTAATGAACTCTGCAATGGATATTCTTGCAGGTAAAGCGATTCAACGTGGTCCGCAGAATACACTGGCAGGTGGCTACAATGCGCTGCCGATTGCGATTACGGTTGAAGGTGCGAACATCCTGACCCGTAATCTGATGATCTTCGGTCAGGGTGCCATGCGCTGTCACCCTTACTTAAAAGAAATGGTCGATCTGATCCACAGCGATGACAGTGCGGCAGACCATGACTTTAACCGGGTACTGAAGAAAACCGTATCGTTCAGCGTGAAGAATGCCTTCCGCAGTTTAGGTAAGAGTTACCTGCCCTTCCTGCGTAGCAGTGATTCAGCACTGCCAGAAGTGGCAAAGTATGAAAAGCGTCTGAATGCGATGTCAGCGAAACTGGCTCCTATGGCTGATTTGTCTCTGGCAGTACTGGGTGGCGATTTGAAAAAGGCTGAGTTACTGTCTGCCCGATTAGGTGATGTAATGAGTTACCTGTATGGAGCTATGGCAGCGATTCGTTTCTATGAGCAGCGGGTTGAAGATCGCAAAGCGGCGCAACCGTATTTTGAATACGCCATGGAATGGACACTGCAACAAGCAGAACAGGCGTTGGTCGATTTCATTGCCAACTTCCCGAACACAGCTACCCGTAGTCTGATGCGTCTGCTGTCTTGCACGTACACCAACTCGGTAAGCGGCATTAGCGATAAGCTTGCCAGCAAGTTAGCGCTAGCTTCTATGCAAGATGACAGCATTAAAGCACAGCTAACCCACCTGGTACGTGTTGTGCCCGGAGACGGCAATGACATTAATGAGCAAGCCTTTAAAGCTAAACACGCCGTAGCCCACCTGTTAGGTAAAGTACAAAAAGCGCTGCGCAAAGAGCCAGTTGTGCCATTCTTGTCATTTGAAAATGCACTGAACAAATTGCAGGAACGTGGCGTGATTAACGCACAGGAAGCGGAAGCACTTCATGACTACAACGAAAAGCGCAAACTGGCAGTACGTGTAGATGAGTTCGATTTCGACCTTGAGCCATTAGCTGAAACAGGCGAGACCGAAACTGCGGATCGCGATGCGGCTTAATTCACAACCGTCTTAAGTACAACTTATTTAGTAAAAAGGTGGCTTCGGCCACCTTTTTTTATTGCGTTATTGGCAATCTGAACTATACCTACTTTAAGCGATGATCGATTTTGCTTTTCAGGGAACTTAGCAATGTCACAACAGGAGTGAATCAAACATCTGACTAAGCGATAGTTTTTAGCCTTTCAGGATGCTGTAGTGCGCACATATTTTAAAACCGCTTACCGCGACGATAATACTCTGCGGGACGTTGTCCACTTGCTCCATTCCAATGCTTTCAACGGCATGATTATCTCTATCGCGGCGATCAGCGCCCTCACCTTCGGCTTTGATTCACCAGAAACTGCCGACACCAAACAAATGTTTTGGTTCGTGATGGTTTGTCTACTTTTGCTGCGTTTTTTCGATGCCGTATTTTGGATGAAAGTGCTTAAAAAGAAAGACAAGTCACCCTGGCCTGCTTATCTGCGTTTTGGAGCGGGCGTTACCTTCACCGCATTATTCTGGGCGGCCTATAGCGTAAGCTTATTTCGGCAAATGTCCATTCTGGAGCTCGCCACTACCATGGTGGTGCTTTCAGCTCTCGCGGGAGGCGCGGCAACAGTTTTGGGCGCCAGCCGCCTGTTTGTATGGACCTATTGCACCCTGCTGCTCATACCGATTTCAGTGACCGCAATGGTTGATCCCCGAGAGGAGCTGTTTATCCTTGGCGCGCTTGGCATCGCCTTCTATGTCACCATGCTTGGCACCTCACGTCAAACCAATGCGTTTTTCCTCGAAACCATCGATCTGAAAGAACAAAACCAGGCGCTGGTGGAACAAATGGCAGAAGAGCGCAATGACGTGGTGCGCGTAAACAAAGCGCTAACCAGCAGTAACCAAAAACTAGACGCCTTGAATGCCTCGTTAGAAGTAGAGGTAC
The DNA here is from genome assembly GCF_056159945.1 of Alteromonas sp. ABH2_165. Lineage (NCBI taxonomy): Bacteria > Pseudomonadati > Pseudomonadota > Gammaproteobacteria > Alteromonadales > Alteromonadaceae > Alteromonas > Alteromonas sp. ABH2_165. The sequence continues at coordinate 82,084 of NZ_JBSWWF010000008.1, read as the reverse complement.
AATCACGTACTGACGACATACTGCGGTTATCGAATTTAGATCCACTGACATCGCTGACGAACCGTTCAGGTTTTTTACGCCATCTGCGACAGGAAATCAGGGAAGCCAGAGAGAATCAGTCAAAACTCGCCGTGTTGTTTATTGATCTCGACGGCTTTAAACAAGTGAATGACAGCTTGGGCCATCAGGTGGGTGATCAGGTTTTGGTGGCTGCTGCAGCCCGGCTCGGCCGCTTTGCCTCTTCAGACAGGTTATCCCGCTGGGGAGGCGACGAGTTTATCGTATTGGCCACTTTTAGCCAGCAAGACCGGCTACTGAAACTCGCGGCGGATATTCGCAGTAGCATTGCTCAAGGCATGGCGATTGAGAAAAACCAGATAAACCTGGATGCGACCATCGGCATTGCCGTATACCCCGACCACGGTGATGAAGAAAGGCAACTTATTCAACGTGCCGATATCACCATGTACCATGAGAAACGCCGCAAACTCAGCCACGTTGGTATATTCAACGACACCATCTTTGACGCTGTACACAGAGAAATCACTTTACGTGAAGGGCTTCGCAATGCCATAAGTAAAAACCAGCTCTATTTAGTCTATCAGCCGCTTATCTGCTCAGGTACCGGCAAGGTCTGGTCGTTCGAAGCCTTGCTGCGATGGCACTTTGAAGGTGAAGACGTGTCACCGGTGGATTTCATTCCAATTGCAGAACGTTCTGGGCGTATTAATGAAATTGGCATGTGGGTACTGTCTACCGCCTGTAATAATGCAGCCAATTGGGTAGATAAATCTGTCGCGATTTCGGTAAATGTGTCGGTGATTCAACTCATGGAAGACAGCTTTGTCGAGCAACTAGATAAAGTACTGGCCACCAGCGGGCTGGCCCCCGAACGCCTGCACCTGGAAGTGACCGAATCGGTTTTTGCAGACAATAAACAGAAGCTCTCTGAACAAGTTAACGCGATTAAATCCCGGCAGGTTGCTGTATCTATCGATGATTTCGGTACCGGTTTCTCGTCGCTCAGCCAGCTACAGTTACTGCATTTTGATCATATAAAAATTGACCGTTCATTTATTAACAACCTGGATTCCACTGGTGAGCCCATCATACGTGCGACCCTGTTGATTGCCGGTGAATTTGGCTGCAAAACCATTGCTGAAGGTGTGGAAACCGAAAATCAAGCTACAAGGCTCAAAGCGATGGGTGTAGACTGTCTGCAAGGATATTACTACGCCAGGCCCGAGCGGGAAGAGTCCCTTGGTCGCTGGTTCGACACAGAAAAATAATAAATTATGGCCCAGCTATATTTCTACTACTCCGCCATGAACGCGGGGAAGTCAACTTCACTGCTTCAATCTGCATATAACTACCGTGAGCGCGGCATGCACGTGATGATCTTCACCGCAGCAATCGATGATCGCTATGACGTGGGGAAAGTCACATCGCGTATTGGCTTACAAGCCGATGCGGCACTCTACGCACCAGAAGACAATTTATTCAAAGCCGTGTTTAAGGCCCACCGCACCCAACCGCTGGATTGTGTGTTTATTGATGAAGCTCAGTTTCTGACTAAAACCCAGGTTAAGCAACTGGTTGAAATTGTTGATGAGCTGGATATTCCTGTGCTTGCCTACGGCCTGCGTACCGATTTTCTCGGGGAAACCTTTGAAGGCAGTCATTACCTGCTGGCTTGGTCAGATAAATTCACCGAACTGAAAACGGTTTGCCATTGTGGGCGTAAAGCGACCTTTGTGGTGCGAATGGATGAACAAGGGCAACCCGTAACCGGCGGGAATCAGGTTGAAATAGGCGGTAACGACAGGTATGAATCTATGTGCCGTAAACATTTTAAGCAACTGGTTTGGGATAAGCCACGAGACTAATCACCTTCTGCATCACCTCAATCAACATTAAGGAAGATTTCATGCGCACACTGTTACCAATCGGTTTTTCACTGGCGGCCCTGATGCTTGCGCTGCCAGTGCTTGCAGACACCCGGCCAGTGAATCAGCTTCCTCCGCAACTAAGCGACCTGCCAGCCACCATCGATAAGTCGCTCAAGCAGTTTTACACCCCGGGAATGAGTGTTGGCATTATTCACGATGGTAAAACCGTGTATCTTGCCGGACATGGTTTGCGAGATGTAAAAAATCAGTTGCCAGTAACACCTGACACCTGGTTTCGCCTTGCCTCCACCAGCAAAGCATTTACCGCTGCGACTGTGGCGCAGTTAGTTGATGAGGAAAAACTGGACTGGCATACGCCAGTAACCGATGTACTGCCTGAATTTCAGATGCAAGATCCATGGGTAACCCGGGAAATGGACGTGACAGATTTGCTTACCCATCGCAGCGGCCTGGTGTCGGGAGCCGGTGACAGCATGTTGTGGCCTGAGCCTAGTGGATTTAGTCGAGCCGAAATCATTCACAACCTACGTTACCTCACGCCGGGCTACAGCTTTCGCCGTCACTATTCCTATTCCAACGTAATGTACATCACGGCCGGAGAAATGGTTGGCAAGCTAACTAAGACAAGCTGGGAAACGCGCTTACAGGAAAGTATTTTTTCTCCCCTCGACATGGAATGTTTCGGGGGCGACGTACCAGAGCACGTACTGGAAAATCGCGCGATTAGTTATGGCCACAATGATGAACGTGGCATTTATCAAATTCCTCGCAATCAAATTGCCCGTCAAGGCATTGTGTCTGCTGCAGCGGGTGGTGTGAGTTGCAATGCCAGTAGCATGCTCAAATGGTTACAGATGTGGCTAGATGGCGGGAAGCTGCCCTCCGGCGATGCTTTATTGTCTGAGTCTGCTTACAACACGATGCTTACCGCGCAGACCCTACTTTCCATCGACGAAACCGATGAAGCGTGGGACAACACCCATTTCAAAGCTTATGGCTTAGGCTGGCGGTTAATTGATGTATATGGGCACCAGGTGATATCTCACACTGGCACCTTGTCTGGCTATCAGGCTTACGTGGCTTTTGTGCCAGAACTAAAGTTAGGGGTGGTGCTGTTGAACAACGGGTCAAACTACGGTGCCCGAGGCAGTATCATGCAAACAATTCTAAAAGCCTATATGCCAGATACCGGCGACAAACAAGATTGGATTGCCAACTATCAAACTTATCAGGACAAGCAGGAGCAGAAATACCTGGCCCGTCACACCGTGCCCCGGGGCAATGGCGACATGCTACTTGAAGCAGATGCGTATAGTGGTGTGTTCGAAGATGCGTGGTTTGGCGCCCTGACTATTTCTGAAAGTCGCCACGGTCTGCGTATTCAGTCTGAAAAGATGCCTACCCTCGCAGGTACCCTTGAACCGTTTGAAGGGCATACCTGGGTGATTCGGTGGGACAACCAGAATGCCGCCAGCGATGCGTTTATACGCTACGAGGTAAATGGCGCTCACCAAGTAACGGGGTTTACGCTACACCCGTTTAGCGAGCGTGAAAGCAACAATCACGAGTGGCGTGATATGCACTTTACTAAGTCGCTACGTGAGTGAGTTTGAGATTGTGCTTTAAGATCTTTAAAAATCGATTATAACGATTAATAAATAAGATTTTAATTCATCAATACAATCTAATAATCTGTACTCAACTTAACGAGGAGCAGACAAATGGCTAAAATGATTCAAAAATTGGTAAAGAAGCAACAATCCGATAATGGCGTAGCAGTAACCTGCAATTATCAAAATAACTATTATGGTGATCAGGTTTGTGTGGCTTGTAAACCTACTCCGCTGTATCAACAAGCTGGCAAATAACTCGACCTATTATCAGCCCAGCACGAGTAAACCCAATTCGCGGTGAGGTGAGTTAAATCGTCTCACCGCTGAGTAACTCAAAGCTCAGTACTTCGGACTTAGCGTCGTCTCCGGCTAGCAATAATCGCGCTGCAACCTGACCCTTTTCAATACTCGACTGGCACACGGTCGAAAGTTGTGGACGGGTCCGAGCCGCTTCATCAATACCATCAAAACCAGTGATTTTTAGTTCGCCTGGCACATCAATGCCCATGCCCAACGCACATTGCAAAAGCTCGATAGCGATAATGTCACTCATACAAAGAATGGTTCGCGGCCGATATGTAGTACTTAATGCTTCTTTTGCAGCCTGGCGAGCGAAATTACCCCCACTCTCAGGAAGATGCCATATCCAGTCGTTACTGATTTTTGCATTGCGATCTTGAATTGCCCGTATGTAACCGTCGAGTCGACGATGGGAGATAGCAGTTTCTGCATCAAGTAATGGGCTGTCGTAAATACGGCATGTACTAGGAGAATCGATAAGTTTCAGGCCTAAAATTGCGACGCTGTCACCTTCTTCGATTGCAGATAACGCCATTTGATAGGCAGCTTCTTCATTATCGATATTTACCGAAGGGCAACCTTCTAAGTTAAAGTCTACGGTAACAACAGGTTTACTCTGTTGTTTAAGTTCATCACCTAACTTCGTATTCTGCGGTGCACCGTAACAAATGAATCCATCGACAAAATCGGCGACATCCAGAATCGTGGTAGCATTACCAGCATAAAGCAACAAGTGCTTACCCGCTTCCTGTAACACCGACGACACGCCTCGAATGAAGGTGCTTGCCACCGGGTCACTGACCATGTATCCGATGTTATCTGCCAGCACCACTGCCACAATATTAGAGTGACCTTTACGAAGAATTTGTGCCGCTTTGTTTGGACCGCTATAACCGATTTCCTTACACGCTTTCAAAATCGCATCACGCCGGGTAGCAGAAAGCTGATCTGGCCGATTAAACGCATTAGAAATGGTTGCCGTGGAAACACCGAGTTTTTCGGCCACGTCTTTAAGAGTGAGTTTTACTTTTTTCATACCGCGACTTCGCTCACAACAAGCAGCCAAACAGAGTTACGTCAGGACGTACTTCCTAACAGCAGCGATCCGCATGGGCAAACTTAAACGATTAACATTTTTTTAAAATATTAGCACAGAGATTGCGGGCATGACGATCTTATTTTGCCACTTACACAGTGTTAGCAAGTTCTTACGGGCTGAAGTAGTGTTTAAGAGAAAGCTAAAATTTTCAAAAAGCCGGTTTTTGTGTCAGATATCCGGCTTACTAAAAATTTTAGGTGCAGCGAGAGAACAGCTTAGCGCGTGCCGAAAATTCTGTCGCCAGCATCGCCCAGCCCCGGCAAAATATAGCCCTGCTCGTTCAAGCGTTCGTCAATGGATGCCGTGAAAATGTCTACATCTGGGTGCGCGTGTTGTACCGCCTCGATACCTTCTGGCGCGGCCACCAGAAACAGCCCCATAATTTGCTCACAACCTTTTTGTTTTAACAAATCGATTGTCGCGATGAGCGTGCCGCCGGTAGCCAGCATAGGGTCTACAATCAGTGCAGTACGAATATCGATATCCTTCACCACTTTATCAAAATAAGGAACCGGCTCTAACGTTTCTTCGTCACGATATAGCCCAACTACACTAATTTTGGCGTTAGGGATAAGTTGCAATACACCATCCAGCATACCTAGCCCGGCACGTAAAATGGGTACAACGGTAATTTTCTTGCCCTTTATTTGCTGCACTGACAGCGTATCACCACTCCAGCCTTTAATCTCAGCAGTCTCAGTTGGCAGTTCCCGGGTAGCTTCGTAGGTAAGCAAATTACCCACTTCAGATGCCAGTTCACGGAAATCTTTGCTGGAAATGCTGGATTCCCGCATCAGACCGATTTTGTGTTGAATAAGCGGATGTTTAATTTCATGGACAGCCACGATGAATTCCTCTGTAACTTGCCTAGTTGCCTGCTATTTAGCTGACTGGTTTTTGAATAATGAAAATAACATCATTATAGCGCCAGGCCAATTTCCCCATCGATAACGCGCTGAGTATTCTGGCGAAGAAGCCAACAACTTTGTCTTTCTTTGAGCGCTTACGAAGATAATTATTTTTCCCCATTTCCATACTTAGTTGCAGGCCGTTTGCATCACAAAAGGCTTTAATACCGCCGCGGGATAATTGGGGGTCGTACACAATGGGATACGGAGCATGACCCGGTTTACCGGCCTGGGTTTTCCCTTTGATAAACCGGTAATAGCTTACATGTAACCAATGCGGGGTCATGCGTGCCAGGAAACCATACACGGTGTATCGATCAGGTACTTTGATGACGATCAGGCCTCCGGGTTTTAGCCATAAGGTAAAATTCGTCAGCACTTTATTGATGTTCTCAATATGTTCAAGCACATATGACGTGTATATCACATCGAAGTGTTGGGCAGGTAAGTCCAGCGCGCGCAAATCGCCTATCACAATTTCATGCAAATCATTGTGTTTAGCTTTTCGTAGCGCCAACGCCGCTTCGTCGATGTCTACACCGGTAATGAACCGGTCTATCCCTTCCAGCTTAAGCGGCCATTTCTGTCCGCATCCCGCTTCCAGAATAATAAGTTTACCGTTGGCTTGTTCTGCAACATTGCGGATGTGTTGCTCAATAAGCCGGGTTTCCTGTTTGGTATTTTCTAACAGTGTGAGGCGTTCCATTGCATTCCTGTAGAGGTAAAAGACGAGAAAACAGTCAGCTATTGATACGCCTTCAAAGTTTACACAGTTCAGTGACAGATAAAATAGCAAAAAACTTATAAGACCACCGTTTCGTCTGGTATTTTGATTCCCACTGTCTGGGTGTACTGGAATTACTTTACCGCCGCCTTTAGCCGGTACGTCGTTAAACCTTTGCTTTCAATTATCACTCTTCGTTAACTTAGTATTTAGTATTGCGCAGGTAAACATTGCGTAGCACATGAATAAATAATGCGGGCCAGGTAGCGCACGCTAATAACAAAAACGACAACAATTATTACAGAGGAAACAACATGACATTTCGTCGTACTTTCACTGCCCTGACATTGGCACTGAGCGTCGCAGGAGGCCTCGCTGCACCATCGGCTCTCGCCGCCGAAACCCCAGGCGTAAAACGCAGTATTCCGGTGGAAACCGCGGTTACCACTAAACATAAAACCACAGTTAAAGGTGAGAAATTCAGCTATACCGCTACCGCCGGCATGCAGCCCGTGTGGGATGAAGAAGGTAATCCGACAGCCACGCTGCAATACACCTACTATCAGCGTGATGATGTTAAGGACCGAGCTTCCCGTCCGCTGGTGATCAGTTTTAACGGAGGCCCGGGCTCCGCTTCAGTTTGGATGCACATTGCCTACACCGGCCCAAAAGTACTGAACATCGATGAGGAAGGCTATCCGCTGCAACCCTATGGAACCAAAACTAACCCTTACTCCATTCTGGATGTGGCTGATATTGTTTATGTGAATCCGGTGAATACCGGCTATAGCCGCGCCCTGCCAGATAAAGACGGTAAGATGCCGTCGAAAGATAAAATCGCCAAGATGTTCTTTGGTGTGAATGTGGATGTGCAGTACCTCGCCGAGTGGATTAACACTTTCGTGACCATCACTAACCGCTGGCGTTCCCCGAAATATCTGATTGGTGAAAGCTACGGTACTACTCGGGTTTCTGGCTTGGCACTAGCGTTACAAGAACGTCAGTGGATGTACCTCAACGGCGTTATTCTGGTGTCGCCCACTGAGCTTGGCATTAAACGTGAAGGCCCGGTAGAGGCAGCTAACCGCCTGCCCTATTTCGCAGCCGCCGCCTGGTATCACAATAAATTAGCGCCTCAATACCAGAACATGGATTTAGAAGCACTGCTCCCGCAGGTCGAAAAATTCACCCTCAACGAATTACTCCCAGCCTTGGCGAAAGGTGCCTGGATCAGTGATGAAGAGAAGCAGTCTGTGATTAATCAGTTTGCGGCCTACTCTGGTTTAACGGCTAAAGAAGTTGAGCAGAGTAACCTAGACGTTAGCACCTGGTTTTTCTGGAAAGCACTGCTGCGTGATGAAGGCAAAACCATTGGTCGTCTGGATAGCCGTTATTTAGGTATCGATAAGCAGGAAACCGGTGATCGCCCCGATTACAATGCAGAGCTAACATCCTGGCTGCATTCGTTCACGCCAGCAATCAATGATTATCTGCGTAACGACCTGAAATTTGAAACCGACACCAAGTACAACATGTTCGGTATGGTGTATCCATGGGATCGCGACAACGATCACACCGGCGACAACTTGCGTCAGGCAATGGCTACCAACCCTTACCTGAATGTGATGGTGCAGTCTGGTTATTACGATGGTGCTACCAACTATTTTGATGCCAAGTACACCATGACCCAACTCGACCCCAGCGGCAAAATGAAAGACCGCTTGCGCTTCAAAGGTTATCGCAGTGGTCATATGATGTATTTGCGCTATGAAGACTTAAAAACCGCAAACGAGGACATCCGTACCTTCATCAGCGAGAGTCTGCCAGCAAAAGACGAAGCGGCCAAATACGACCGATAGCACTGAGCAGGACTTCCGATTACCGCAGTGATTGGCAAAAGCCTGTTAGCGCAAGCTTGGCTAGCGAAAACCAACCCATAAGATCTAAAAATGCCAGCACGTGATGCTGGCATTTTTGTTACACTCACACCATGAATTATCTCGCCCACCTCTTTCTGGCTCAGCCAACCGCAGATTCCTGCTACGGCAATCTCTTAGGCGATTTCCAAAAAGGCATTGATGTCACTCAGCTACCTCAAGCGGTTAAAAATGGCCTTGAGAATCATAAGCTGGTCGATAAATTTACCGATTCTCATCCTTGGGTAACAGCGCTCAGACAGACATTCAGCCCCCGGCGACGTCGCTTTGCCGGCATCACGTTAGATGTGCTCTTCGACCACTTTCTCATTCAACACTGGCAACAATTCAGTCGCCAGCCTTTTCAGACATTCTGCGATAACCGCTATGCACTACTGGCAAAACGCCACAATGACATGCCGCCACGCATGCATCAGGTAGTGGGAAGCATGCTGGAAAACCGCTGGTTAGATGTCTATGAGAATGTGGAAGGCGTGGCAATGGCACTAGACAGAACCGCATCACGCATTCGGTTTCGTCATCGGTTTGAAGGCAGCATTGAAGAAATTCTGCCTGCGTATACGCAAATAAATAAGGAATTTCCTGCGTTTTTCAGCGAGCTTGAAGCGCACATAAAAGAAAAGGGGCTCGAGGCCCCTTCTGCGTAATGCGTCTGTGCCTGTAAGACACAGAGCACTTATTTTTCCGGTAAGGTGATATTTAGTTCCAGTACGCTGCAGTCTTCACTATTTTCTAGCTGCACTGACACGTCGTCATCGGCAATATGCACGTATTTGCGGATCACTTCGAGGATTTCTTGTTGCATCATCGGCAGATAATCCGGTTGCGAACGTTTACGACGCTCATGGGCAACGATGATCTGCAGGCGCTCCTTGGCGACAGCCGCAGTATTTGGTTTCCCTTTTTTCAGCAGATAATCGAAAATGCCCATTACTTACCTCCCAGCAGTCGCTTGAAGAAACCCTTTTTCTCAACATCCAGGAAGCGATGAAGCACTTCTTCACCCAACAGGCGTTTCACCGAGTCGGAATAAGCTTTACCTGCGTTCGACTCGGTATCCAGAATAACCGGCGCACCTTGGTTCGATGCTTTTAATACGGCTTCTGATTCCGGGATGACTCCCAGCAGCGGCACAGCAAGAATTTCTTCTACATCGGCAACACTCAGCATTTCTGCAGTGGCAACACGCTCAGGATTGTAGCGGGTTAATAGCAAATGCTCTTTAACAGACTGACCTTTCTCTGCGCGCATGGATTTGCTTTGCAAAATGCCTAGAATGCGGTCTGAGTCACGCACGGAAGACACTTCCGGGTTTGTAACCACGATGGCTTCATCAGCGAAGTACAGCGCCATCTGTGCGCCCTGCTCTATACCGGCAGGAGAATCGCAAATGATGAAGTCGTAGTCTTTCGACAGATCATCAAGTACTTTCTGAACGCCTTCCATGGTCAGTGCGTCTTTATCTCGGGTTTGAGAAGCTGGCAGGATATAGAGGTTATCCGTGCGCTTGTCTTTAATCAGTGCCTGATTAAGCGTGGCTTCTTTATTAATTACGTTTACAAAGTCGTATACCACACGACGTTCGCAGCCCATGATCAGATCCAGGTTTCGCAGACCCACATCGAAATCAATCACCACGGTTTTATGTCCGGCCAGCGCCAGACCTGTAGCAATGGCAGCACTTGACGTGGTTTTGCCTACGCCGCCCTTTCCTGAAGTTACTACAATTATTTTAGCCATTTACTATTCCCCAATAGCATTTGCACCGCGTTAGGATAATGCTTCAATAAGAAGTGCATCTGCGTCTAAATATGCCTGTGCTGGTTTTTTCCAACACTTATTTTGTATGTTTTCCTGCATCACGAAGCGTCCGGCAATAGAAACCAATTCAGCTTCCATATTCTGACAAAAAATTCGTGCCTGCTCATTGCCCTTAACGCCGGCCAGCGCCCGTCCACGTAGTGTTCCGTAAACGTGAATATTACCATCAGCGAGAATTTCAGCCCCTTCACTTACGGCGCCCAGAATCACCAGATCACTGCCTTCCGCATAAACTTGCTGACCAGAACGCACGGGTCTGGCAACAATCTTAGCAGGTTTCACCACTTCTACTGTTTGCGTAACGGTTTCTGCTTGTGCAGGCGCTTCTGTGGGTTCGGGCTGATTTTGTGAAGCTGAAGCCTCAACAGGTTTGCTTTCAGCAAGTGGCTTTTCGCTGATTTTGCTTTGACTAATATCAGCCATGCCCAAATCATTGATGGTAGATTTTAGTCCTTCAGTAACACCCTTTATCGCCATGGGTTGTAAATCATGGCGACGACATAACGCCACCAACAGTTCAAACTCGGTAGCAGACAGCGGCGCATTAAGATGAAGGATCAGTGAAGAGCGGGTGAAAAAGAGCGGCGCACTGGCAATTTTTTCCGCCAGTTGCGATTCAAATTCATCCGGTTCAAAGGAGACAACCTCCAGTACAATACTGGTAAGCGTGGTGCCTTTCATTCGAAAGCACGGTTGAGACATGTAGCGCATCCTGAATTATAATTATAATCCCGCTACAAGCTAGAAATGACAAGGCGGGAACTGATGACACAACTCTATCAAATTCCCGGCTTACGGCAACATAAACGCCCGGATTTACCCCTTGAGCGTTGAAAAATCATACAATATTGTTATTCGCGACCTGCTAGGCCAAGCATTAACAAAGAAAAACCGTCAATTAAACGGTTTCTCTGTCTTCGGGAAACAAGAACAAGCAAAGTCGATTTGCACATTCCGACGCACTGGCAAGGATGTCAAAGCGCCCCTGGGGTGACAATTCGTCAATCCAGTTACCAATTCGCTGTACACTCGTTTGGCAAGGTTTTCTGTCTAGTCCAAAGCGCACCGACAAATTGGCCGCAGCCACTTCCGTTACCAGCGTGGTGTAGGCATCGAACTGCACGGGGTCACGTAAATGTGCGCCTACATTCAAACGCTTTTTATGCCCTGCCCAACGGATTAACAGAGGTAAGATTGCCTGATAGTAGGCCGCCGTTACATGCTTCGCATACAAGCCGGTATCCGGTGGCATTTCAATGTAATCTTCGTTCGGGTGCCATTTCGGCTCATTGCCTTCCCGTACATCTACCTGCAAACGTTCCAGTCGGGCACGCAAGGTAGACAGCGGCTCAACAAAACCTTCTTCATAGGGCATGCCGTTGTAGTCGAGCAATTCACTGGCGTTGTACACCAGCGAAACCCTTCGTCCTTTTTGCGGCGCGCCTTCATCCCCTTCACCTAACGACAGCTCTGCTGAAGGCATAGAGAAGTAATGAAAAACCGGGGCCGGACGGGCATCCTTGCGTAGTTTGAACCCCTGCTTTTTCCACTGGATTTTGGTTGCCCACTGGTTACTGGTGTAACCATAGGTGCGTGAAATCAGTGACAGAATAACCCACGTTAACATTGAGTTATAAGGGACTTTCGAGCGCACATTAAAATGGGCAACAGGTTCTGGCTGCTCTATCCAGCGCAAAATACAGTCGTCATCTTTGGCGACAAGATCCTGCAAAATTGTCTGATAACCAGATTCGTCCAGGTCCCAGCTGTCATTATTGAGTAAAACCACATCGGCCAAACTCTGACATCCCGCGACCGGATGACGGCGCAAGAAATAATGTAAACTAAGCGCAGACTCTGCATCTTTACGCATGATGTCCAGATCGTTGATGTACACCACCCAGTAATGCAGCTCTTTCAGCAAAGCTTGAAGTTCGCCGCGGGTGACGCCTTCCCATTGACCCGGTGCCTGCAAGTCAAAAATTTTGCTCACCGAGGTTGTGCTATAAGACCCACTGATTTTTTGCAGAATATCCTGGTAGGACAACCCCAGCCATTCTTCAATATCAGCAATTTGTTTACTGATTTCACTTAAGTTTCTGACACTGGCATCTAAACTGCGATCATGGCCAAGAAAATGAATCGGCCTACTGCTGCTCGCGGTTTGTTCAACAAAATGCCAGAAAGGATCTCGACCGTTAAATTTCGCAGACAGTCGCAGCAGCGTTTTGGGGCTGCTTCCTGTTGCAAGGGAACATTCCAGTTGCAACGGGTAACTGTTTCGAAATTGGGACAATGTCAACATTAGCTAATCCTTCTTAGGCTATTCAGGTCTATAAGCGCAAATACGCCCGGCAGAAATCGACCGGTATCCTGATTAGTTTGGAGTGTAGCTAAGGTATGAAATGTGTTCGATATACGAATTGATAATCAGATGTCGATACTGATAAGTACCGATACCTACGCTAAGGTATAGATAAAACAACGCATTGAGAGGAAAGCCTGTTTTATTGCACAAAAAAAGGCCAAAAACGCACTTTGACCTTTAGTGACATTTGCGACATCAGTTTGACGTTATTATTCGTCAGTCGACTTTGCCGTTATCCAGGCTTCAACGTCTTGTCTCACCATGGCCATAGGACGGGCGCCCGGTAACAAGATAATGTCATGAAATTGTTTGATATCGAACTTAACGCCCAGCGCTTGTCGCGCTTGCTTTTCCAATGCAACAAATTCGAGCATACCCAGTTTATAACCCAGTGCTTGCCCAGGCATGGCCATATAGCGTTCAACTTCTGGCACAACGTCAGATAACGGCGTCCCCGTAGTATCGTGGAAATACGCTATTGCTTGCTCTCTGGTCCAGTGCTTAAAGTGCATTCCCGTGTCGACCACTAAGCGAACTGCCCGGTAAAGTTCGGCTTGAAGACGACCTAAATTACCCAATGGATCGTCGTCATACATGCCCATGTACTCCGCAGCCACATATTCAGAATACAATGCCCATCCCTCGACAAACGCATTGTAAGGCGCATTCTGTCGCATCAGACCGATGTCAGTTTGCGCCATGTTCAATGCGATTTGAAAATGATGCCCTGGTACGGCTTCATGGTAAGTGAGCGTTTTTAAACTGAACTTAGGTACTGCCTTCATATCACGCAGGTTGATCCAGTAGACGCCAGGTCGACTGCCATCCAGGGAAGGCTGGGAATAATAACCTCCCGCTTCACCCGCTTCCGACACCGGCGGAATACGGTCAACCTCTACCGGCTGTGTGGGCAATGTGCCATAGAATTCAGGCGCCCGAGCCATCACCGTTTTCACTTCATCGTTCAGGTAATCAAGGAGTGCCTGACGCCCCTCATCTGTGGCATCAAAAAGCTGTCCAGGAACGTCAGCAAGCGCAAGCATGCGCTCACCAACTGTCCCTTCGGAATAACCGTTTTGCCGCAGAATAGTATCCATCTGCGCAGCAATCCGCTCAACTTCAGATAAACCTAACTGATGAATTTCTTCCGGTGACAATGTCGAATCCGCCAGGAATTTAATTTCATGTAGATAAAATGCCTCACCGCCTGGCTGCGCCCATATGCCGTCGCTGTTACCCGCCTTTTGCTCGCTTTCAAGTACCGCATCTCTGGCACGATTAAACGCCGGATAGACCACCGTGGAAACCAATTCACCAGCGTGCTTCACCATGTCGCTTTTAGTTGTCGCATCCAGTTCACTGACCTTTTCAAGCTTGCTCGCAAAAGCAGTTACCAATCCATGAGAGTCGGGCTCGGCGGCCAAAAAGCCATTCAGGTAAGCCAAGGTTTTCGGGCGCAGTTTTTTCGGCAGTACAATACCTTTCGCCTCGTCGGCCTTAAATTTCGCCACCACGCCATCTACAAATGCGCCCATTTTTTCCAGCCGGGTGAGATAGTCCTCGGCATCTTTTTTTGTCGCCACGGCCTGCTGTACCTGCATTACCTTGGGTATATCAATCAATGGGCCCGTGATCTGATTAATAATATAAGGCAGATGCGCACTCCAGGTATCAATATATCCCCCAGGAAAGGTGCGGTCACCGGTATAAAAGTCGAATATGTTAATGAGGATTTGTTGATGCATGCGGTCTTTTTCAGAAAGCAATGTACAATCAACCTCTTTCAGCGCGGTTGCGGCCTGCGCCATACTGCTCTGGAATTGTTCCATACCGGCGACAGAATAATCAGGGAACCTGTCGTTATAACTACCCCCAGTCTGCTGAATCGGCATTGCCAACGTGGTTGACAGCGTCGGATATTGGTCAAAGAAAACCCGGGTGTACGTATCGGCGGTTTCAGTAAGCGCAATGTCCGCGGCTTCTTGCTGCGCGGGCGTCACCTTTGTTTCCTGTTTGGCGGTTTGACTGGCATCGTTACAGCCCGACATCAAGCCTGCAGTGATAAGTGCAATAAAAACGTTGGAGAACTTCATACCTATTCCTTCTTCTTCGTTGTTATCCCATTCTGTCTGAATCTGCTGCACAGCACAGCGTCACTGAACGCAATTCAGGCTGTTTTAAGCGATTGTAAGACGCTTTATAAGTAAACATCTGATCTCTTCATCAATCTCCAAGGTACGAAAAAGTTCACAAGTAAAGGAGATTATAAACATGACTAAGCCTGTATTTGGTATCTGTAGCTGGACACTGGGCATTGATGACTTAGACACGCTAATGTCTACCATTGCCAGTATGGGGCTAAATGCAATTCAATACTGCGAAGGAGCCCACGCGCACCCGGCTGAAAAAGTAGTAGCGAGTGCGAAAGAATATAACCTGGCTATTATTGCTAATGATCCTTTTGACTGCGCGCCCGGCGAACAACATGGTGCCGCCACACTGGAAAATGCTATCGCGTTTTACAAGAAGGAAATAGATTTTGCGCACAGCCTCGGATGTTTACAGACATTGCAAGGATTGAGCGCCTGGACTAAAGACTGTAAGGACGATAAAACAGCCTGGCAATTTATCATTGACGCTGTTCAAGAACTGTCCAAGTATGCAAGTGAAAAATCTGTACCTCTGACTTACGAACCGTGCAATTTTTATGAAGTTGCATACGTACATACGGCAGACGATTATCAGCGGCTGATTAAAGACAGCGGCTGCGACAATATCAGTGTGTTACTCGACAGCTTTCATATGAATATTGGTGAAAAGCGTCCATTAACCACTCTTCGACAGTATGGCAGTCGCAACGCAATTTTTCATATTTCGGGATCAAATCGGGAAGGCATCGCCCAAGGCAATATCGATTTCAGCGCTTATAAAGAAGCATTGAAAGATTCAGGATTCGATGGACCGTGTGTATTCGAGTTTGTATTAAGTGTAACTGGTGTCAATGAGCCTCCTCGAAATAAAGAAGAAATGCAAATGATGAAGAATATAGTTATTGAAAGTATGGACTTATGGAAAAGCTACGGCTGAGCCGTTTTGCATGATGTAAATCAATTAATTACCAGTTACATCGGCCTTCAGCGATCATTTTGTTACCTAAAATGACCGGCTAGGCTATGGTTGCACTCTGACTCGCAGATTCTGTAATTGTATGTTCTGGACGCTCTACTCCACCATTGAGAAAACCTTCTTCAATACGTTAACGAAAAAGATTGCGGGCAACATTGGCTTTCTGTTTCTCTGCCAGATAGCCACCCTGTATTTTTTCTACCTTTATGCACATGCAAATGAAGCAACTCGTGACACCGCTTTTCTGTGGCTAGCCACTATGTTGGTATTGAACGCGGTTGGTTTTCTGTTCACCCTCTTTTACTTACGCTTTTTAATCGTGCGGCCTGTAAGCGCACTCGTTCGCACCCTTGATGAAATCAATCATACTGAGGGCGACTTAAGAACCCGGTTGCCTGCGTTTACCCAAGACGAATTCAGCGACTTGTCACAGGCCTACAACCTGTTTGCTAACAATTTGAACAAATTGTTGAATCGCATCCACGGCGATGCACAGCTTACTGCTTATAGCAATGCTGCCATGTCGTCACAAATTCATACCACCAGCGACCAAGCCAACCAGCAAAAGCACCTGACCCAGGAAGTGGTTGCCGGCACCACCACAGTAACCCAAGGGATAAACGACATTATGCAGGCGAGTAATGGCATGGCGCAGAGCAACAATTCAAATCTGCATACGGCATCGCTGGCCAACACCACACTATCTGAATCACACACGCAGCTGGGCGATATCTCTACGCTGTTATCTTCGTTTTCTCACACTGTGGGTGGTTTGCAGGAAAATGCTGCCAATGTGAAAAGCATTCTGCGCATGGTGGAGTCTTTCGCTGACCAAACCAACCTGCTCGCGCTAAACGCGGCCATTGAAGCCGCCCGTGCCGGCGAGGCTGGAAGAGGATTCGCGGTGGTCGCTGACGAAGTGCGCGCATTGTCAGTAAAAGTGACAGACGCCACCCGGCAAATTAATGCCTTTCTTAACGATATGGATTTATTAGTTAATGAGACCCAACGCGAATCAGATTCACTATTAGATGCGTCTTCGAAAATGAAAAACAGTCTGGATAGTACGATGAAAACTTTCAGCGATATGATGACTGACTTTCAGAAAAACAGTGATGAGTTTGACTATATTGCCCGGTCGGTTACGCAATTAAACCGGCAATCTCAACAAACCTTAATTTCAGTCACTACAATAACGGCGTTGGCGGAAGGCATGCAGGAGAAGTTAGTGACGGTAGATACCGAGGCCAGACAAGCACAAACACTGGCCTCTGCAACAACGACACAACTTGCCCGCTTTGTTAGCCAGGCGTGACGAGAGGATTAAGCGAGGCGTAGTTTTGCCTTCGACTTTACAGGTTGAGGGAAGGGATAACTTGAATCAAGAATTAGACGACTGCCATCATTAAACTCATAAGAAGTAAGGGTTTCTGATAACACTTCACATTTATAGCACGTTCGGAAACAGTGTAGCCAAATATGGGATTGCTCTACACTTAACGCTTTGTCGGCCTGGGTTAGACGCATTACAGTCATGGTTGCTCTCCGGGTAAGAATCACATTCTTTCGTCTAACTGCATGCGAAAGATCACATTTTTTTAAAGTAACAATTCCTTTAAGAACTCGCTCTTACACTTGCTAAAAAAAGACTGATAAGTCCGTTGCAGACGCTACTTTAGTCTACACCCACATTTTTGTTCTATTCCAGGAAAGATTACAAGGTTAAGAATAGATCTAAATCAAAATAGTTCGATATCGTTATCGCACATTGTCATGTTCAGAAGTTATATAGTTTTCATTGACAGCAGCATGTCTTTTTCGCGTGCTTAGGGCGGCGAGAATTGCACTGGCAGAATTAAACCGTACGACTATATTTAACGTAGCTATTTTTGTCTGAAAAGATTGTCTGGAAGCCGGACTCGGGGTGGTGAGCTTTAACCAGGAAGATATTCTTAGAAGGGTATAGCATTGTCGTCGGGCTAGCATGAGTTGCTAACTTGACGATCCGATGCCTCCCTCCCAAAGAAGTAGAAAGTTCATCAGAAGTCCTCCCAAAGTAGGATTTTTTTCCGAAATCCGCTTTCTTATAATGTGATCGAATGTTAAAACATCGTTAATAAACATAGGAGTCGCACCATGTGGACCAAGCCTCAATATACTGAAATGCGTTTAGGTTTTGAAGTTACTCTGTACATCAAAAACCGCTAACAGCCCATACGAGGCAGGCTGTCGTTAAGCCAGCACGCTTCTTCTATGGCATTACAATCGGGTAGTCAAACTGCCTGATTGGTATGAAAAGAGGTTGCCTTTGGCAGCCTTTTTTATTCCGGCTCTTCTGCTCATGCTTTCAGGCAACGACGTTGACAGGTGAACTATGCAAATTCTCGTTTTAGGTTCAGGCGCAGGTGGAGGGTTTCCTCAGTGGAACTGTCACTGCAAAAATTGTAAAGGGCTGCGCGAAGGCAGCATTAACGCCCAGGCCCGAACCCAATCCAGTATTGCCGTTTCGGCCAATGGTGAAGACTGGATACTCATTAACGCTTCGCCAGACTTACGCCAGCAAATTAATCAAACGCCACAATTATGGCCTGCCGATCCCAACCAGCAGCGGGGCACTTCGATTCGTTCCATCGTACTCACCGACAGCCAGATAGACCATACCACCGGTTTGCTTACCCTACGTGAAGGCTTGCCCTTACCGGTCTACTGTACTGATGTGGTGTACGAGGATCTCACTGAAGCGTTCCCGCTGTTCCCTATGCTTAAACACTGGCACGGTGGCCTTCAGCGCCACGGCATTGATACCGAATATGATTCCACATTCACACCGATAGGCGCAGACGGACTGTCGTTCCGCCCCGTTGTACTGGCGTCAAATGCACCGCCCTACTCTTCATACCGCGACAATATTGTGCCGGGCAACAATATTGGCCTGCACATTAAAGATGAGCACTCTGGTAAGTCAGTGTTTTATGCGCCAGGCTGCGTGCAAGCCAATCCACTGGTTGAAAATATGCTTGAACAGGCAGATTGCGTGCTGTTCGACGGTACCTTGTGGCTCGACGATGAAATGATCAAGAATGGTTTTAGTAATCGCCTGGGTACACAAATGGGACACATGCCGGTGAACGGCGATGATGGCGCGGTAGCCTTGCTTAATCGCTTTGATATTTCCCGCAAGGTGCTTATCCATATTAACAACACCAACCCGGTGTTAAATGAAGACTCCGGTGCCCATCAGTATCTTGAAGACAATGAAATAGAGCTCGCCTACGACGGCATGCATATTACGCTTTAAATCCGAGGATTTTTTATGTCAGACAAGCCATGGTCTAAACAAGAATTCGAACAAAAACTTCGCGCAAAAGGCGAGTATTACCATATTTATCACCCGTTCCACATTGCCATGAATAAAGGTGAATGCAGCAAGGAGCAAATTCAAGGGTGGGTCGCGAACCGCTTTTATTATCAGGTCTGTATTCCCGTAAAAGACGCCGCGGTACTGGCAAATTGTCCAGACATGGCAACACGCCGTAAGTGGATCCAACGCATTCTTGACCACGACGGAGAAGAAGGTGATCCACGTATGGGCGGTATCGAAGCCTGGTTACGACTGGGTGAAGCCGTGGGCCTAAACCGTAACGATATGCTGGAAGAAAAGTTTCTGCTGCCCGGCGTGAAATTTGCGGTGGGTGCTTATGTGAATTTCGCCCGCCGTGCATCTTGGGAAGAAGCCGCCTGTTCATCGCTAACAGAAATGTTTGCACCTGAAATTCACCAAAGCCGACTTGATACGTGGCCTGGGCACTACCCGTGGATCGATGAAGCGGGTTTTAGCTATTTCCAGATGCGACTGAGTCAGGCTCGTCGCGATGTGGAACACGGTCTGCAAATTACACTGGACCATTTTGTGACTCGCGCCCAACAGGAAAAAGCCTTGAACATTCTGCAATTTAAGCTGGATGTCTTGTGGTCGATGGCTGATGCTATCAGTCTGGCCTACGAGTTTGATCGTAAGCCTTTCACCGGCATTGCCGATCAGTCAATCTGTCACAAGGGGCTGTTATGAGCCAAGTACCTAAACGCAACCGACTTTACAAACTACAATTTGAAAAAGCACAGGACAGCTATGTTCTGCTTTATCCAGAAGGCATGGTGAAGCTGAATCCCAGCGCGGCAGAAATTTTGTTACAAGTGGATGGCGAAAAGTCAGTTGACGACATCATCATGTCACTCAAAACCAAGTTCCCGGAAGCGCCAGATGACATCGGCGATGATATTACTGCGTTCCTGAGCGATGCCGAAAGCAAAGACTGGATTCACTATGTCTGAGATTAACAACGGTCAAAGCGAAACACGGGTTATCGAAGCGGGTCCGCCACTTTGGCTTTTAGCAGAAATCACCTACGCTTGCCCGCTGCACTGTGCCTATTGTTCTAACCCTCTGAATCTCATCGACAAGAAAGACGAGATCGGTACGGAAGACTGGCTTCGCGTGCTGTCGGAGGCCCGAGACATGGGAGCAGTACAACTGGGGTTCTCCGGCGGTGAGCCTTTACTGCGCAAAGATTTAGAACAAATGGTCGCACATGCCAGTGAGTTGGGCTTCTATACCAATCTGATCACCTCCGGCATTGGCATGACCGAAAAACGTATCGCGGGGTTAAAAGACGCCGGCCTTGATCACATTCAGCTAAGTTTTCAGGCTGCCAATGCAGAAGCCAACGATTTGATCGGTAATCGTCGTCATTCCTTCACGCAGAAGCTGGAAGTTGCCAAGCTGATTAAGCAATACGAATACCCGATGGTACTGAATTTCTGTTTAACGGCGCAAAACATCGACCAGATTGATGATGTACTGGCCCTTGCCACCGAGTTAGACGCCGATTTTGTTGAACTGGCCACCGTGCAGTATTACGGCTGGGCTTACGTAAATCGCGATCAATTGCTACCGTCGAAAGCCACCCTTGAAGAAGCGGAAGCCAAGGTCAATGCCTTCCGCGACAAGCAGAATGGTAAAGGACCTAAGTTTATTTTTGTTTCACCGGATTATTACGAAGATCGTCCAAAAGCCTGTATGAATGGCTGGGGCTCTACGTTTCTCACCGTTACGCCGGATGGGTCAGCCCTGCCCTGCCACAGCGCGAAAATATTGCCTATGACGTTCCCGAACGTGAAAGACAAATCGCTGCAGGACATTTGGTATCAGGATTTCTCATTCAATAAATTTCGCGGTTACGACTGGATGCCATCGCCTTGTCGTGATTGCGATGAAAAAGAGAAAGACTTTGGTGGCTGTCGCTGCCAGGCTTACATGCTAACCGGCGACATGTATCAGGCCGATCCGGTATGCAGTAAATCACCGCATCACCACACCATAGAAGCGGCCATTGAAAGCGCAGCAAAACAGCATGATAAAAACGTGATTCTGCGGGACCCAAAAAATAAGATAGATATCGTCACGGTATAATTAATGACCCAAGAAGCCCGGACGTCAGCAAACACCAGGATCCTGCTATGCCACACTGACTCGCAGGGGTTCAGTGCGGTATTTGCCGTTGCCACACCTATTCCTGATGCCTCGGGCATCGCGCACGTGGTCGAGCACCTGGTGTTTCGTTCCTCTACCCGTTATCCCGAAGCACATAATTTGTTTGCCGCGTTGGCTCTGCTTCCGGTAAAAATCAACGCCACCACGCTGACTGGCATTACTTACTATTTTATAGAAACCGCACATGAACGTCTGTTTTACCAGGCATTAGAATTTGTATACGCCGGACTCATTCACTGCACCTATCGGAGCGATGACATCAAGCGAGAAAAAGATGGCGTTATCTTTCAGGAATTATCCTTTCGTGAACGTCAGCCCGGCTATGAGGCACATCTTACTGATTTATTGGCACGAGGCAGACACACGGAAGCCGTGGCCGGGGGCTTTAGCGGCGGACTAACGCAACTCACCGAGTCAGAGATAAATACATATAAAGCGACCTGGTACTCCCCGCAAAACATCACCCTTCTGGTTAATAACGGTGATATTCATAACATCACAACGTTACTTGACATTGCCGCCGCACAGGAAAGCATTCGGCCCTATGCTGAGCATAGCTTCGTCGATGATGACGCCAGGCAAAAGCAGCACCCAACAAACACCAATGACAGCAACACCACACGCAAAGAACAACCCCGCCCTGAACGAAGCAAAATGCTCTCTAGAGGAATTGCTGCGCTTATTGAATGTTTCATTAATGAAGGGATACAAACAGATTCTGCGGAGAGTTCACACTATGAAAACACAGAAATCAGTGTGCCATTTGAATATCTCAATAGCACCAGAGCCGCCTTGTTCCCATCAGTCATGACGAACAACCAGGCTTCGTTTGTGCGTGAAGCCAAAAGCAGCGGACAGTTTCCCTTCAATACGTTACCCGCGCTACCCAAGTACGTGCTAAATAACTGGGAGAGATTTCCCCCTTTTCTTCAGGTAACAAATGCGCACAACGACTGGTACTACGCGTTTCCAATGGCCGACAAAATTCTCCCCCGCTTAGAAGCACTGCTGATGAGAGAGAAATTTTGGTCACCTCGCATTAGTGGTGATTGTTATGCGCAGGGCATTGGGCTGCACGAAAAAAATGTGGTGATATACGCAATCAATGATGCGGCCGCCGCGAACAGAAAAGCCTTTTGTGAACAGTTACGCACACAACTTTTTGATGTTTGAATTTTCACCTGTTTTTTTGCATCGACAAACGTGAAACCATTGCCAGCTCAACCACCTGCAGACATAATGCGATTCAAAGCAGGCGCTTCCTCACAGCGCTCTGTCTGCGCCAAATTGCTACCGCAACGATTCATATAACCACTTCTTAAAGGACGACTGCTTCAATGACCAGCTATTTCCTGCAGGCATTTATTTACCTTGTTGCTGCTGTAATTACTGTACCCATGGCGCGTCGCCTGGGTCTCGGTTCTGTACTGGGCTATTTGGTTGCAGGCGTGGTCATTGGTCCGGTTCTACATTTAGTCGGCGATGAAACAGAAGCTATTCAGCATTTTGCTGAATTTGGCGTAGTAATGATGCTGTTTTTAGTGGGCCTTGAACTTGAACCAAAGTCGTTATGGGCAATGAAAGCAAAATTGTTTGGTCTTGGCGGCATTCAACTTCTACTCACAACTATAGCTATTACCTTTATCGCACTTGAGTTAGGACAGCCTTTCTCGGTGTCGCTCACTATCGGACTCATTTTTTCACTTTCATCAACGGCCATCGTACTACAAAGCTTTCAGGAAAAAGGGCTGGAACAAACGGAAGGCGGTAAAAACGCCTTTTCAGTGTTGTTATTCCAGGATATTGCCGTTATTCCTATGTTAGCGCTAATTCCGCTACTAGCACTGCCCGAGCTCATGGCTGCGGGAAATACGGCCGATGACTCTGCACACAATTACAGTTTAGTAGATGGTTTGCCTGCCTGGCTCTATGCCATTGTGATTATGGGCTCAGTCGCCGTAGTAACCGTTGGCGGCCACTACCTCAGTCGTCCGTTATTTAAGTATGTGGCATCGTCGGGATTGCGGGAAATTTTTACGGCTACCTCCCTCATGCTAATGGTGGGTATTGCGGCACTAATGAGTCTGGTTGGGCTGTCGCCAGCGTTAGGCGCTTTTTTGGCCGGGGTAATGCTGGCAAACAGTGAATTTCGTCATGAATTAAAGTCAAATATTGAGCCCTTTAAAGGCTTACTGCTGGGGCTCTTTTTCATCACCGTGGGCGCGGGTATCGATATGCAGTTGCTCACGGAAAAGCCGATGATCATTCTGGCACTGACAGTGGGCGTTATGCTGATCAAAGCTGTCATTTTGTTTATTGTTACTTTGTTATTTCGTATTCAGGGGCCTAACCGCTGGCTTTTTTCACTTAGCCTCGCGCAAGCCGGTGAGTTCGGTTTTGTGCTACTGAATTTTTCGTCGCAAAATTCCGTGTTGCCTCCTGAGCTCGTTGAGATCTTGTCCCTCGTCGTCGCCTTTTCCATGTTTCTCACTCCGGCGTTGTTCATTCTATTTAGTCATGTGATTCTCCCTGCCTATACCAATAGAAGTAATCGACGTCAGCCCGATAGCATTGATGACTACGGCACGGTCATCATTGCTGGGATTGGCCGCTTCGGTCAAATTGTTAACCGGTTGCTGCTGGCCAACAACATTAAAACCGTGGTGCTAGATGTACGTGCCGAGCAAATAGACAACATGCGCCGCATTGGTACTCAAGCTTATTTTGGCGACGCTGCCCGGCCAGGCATGCTGCACACCGCAGGCATAGACAAAGCTTCCATGCTGGTTATTGCCATTAATGATAAAGAAGCTGCCATCGAAATGGTGAAGTACGTTAAACACGCATTTCCTCGGGTGAAAGTGCTTTCACGGGCATTTGACCGCGGTCATGGATATCGTTTACGCCAGTCTGGAGCAAACTTCATTGTATCTGAAACTTACCACTCTGCCCTCGCCATGGGTGCCGAAGCATTACGTTCGTTAGGCATTCACGCCGTGCAAGCAGAAAAGCAGGTTGCAGCTTATAAACGCATTGAAGACAAGCAAAGCGATACACTTTACGAAGCCTGGTTAGACGATGCCAGCGGCGAGCGCATCGACAACAACTACATCAAACTGTTTATTCAACTGGAAGCGTTAATTCAGCAAGCCCTAAAAGAAGCTGAACAAGAAGCGAATTCTGCGTTGCATGCTAAAGAACAAGATCCGCAGGCTCGCGCTATGGAAAAAGAACAGTAGTCATAGTCTGATTAAATAGCTCAACAACAAGGATTGCAATCATGGAGATAAGCCAGGAAAAGGTAGTAAGTCGCGACATCATTGCCCTACTCGAAGAGCACCTCGCAGATATGCACGCTACTTCACCCCCCCAAAGCGTACATGCACTTGATATAAGTGCGTTACAGGCAAAAGATGTCTGTTTTTTTACCGCTCGGGAAAATGGCGTGTTGCTCGGATGTGTGGCGGTAAAGCAACTGTCAGCTATGGACGCCGAACTTAAATCTATGCGTACAAGTCATGCAGCAAGGAATCGCGGTGTGGGTGCGGCACTGCTAAACGCCGCGCTAGCGTTTTGCAAACAACAAAAATACTCCTCATTAAGCCTCGAAACCGGCACCCAGGATTACTTTAGTGCTGCCCACCGGCTCTATCATCGTCATGGATTCAGCGACTGTGGGCCCTTCGGGAATTACCATGACGATCCTCACAGTCGTTTTATGACTATTGCCATAGCCTGAACTTGCAAAAAAGCCCCTAATGATAGATAGGGGCGTTTTTATTCCTGCTCAGCGAATGCTTCTGCTTTTCTGATCCGCGATTGAATGGCCGGATGACTGGAAAACCAGCTATCCATGGTTTCGCTGGCGGAAGGGCGCATTTCACTCAACTTTTTCATCGCATCAGCAAACGCCATAGGATCTTCACCGGCACTACGTAACTGACGTAATGCGAATTCATCGGCATCGGCTTCGTGGGCTTGCGTAAATTTGTTATTTACCACCGTGGAACCAATGCCGAAAAACGCCTCCAGCGATCCGCTAATATCACCAAAGAAATAGCTCACGGCCAGTGTGGCAAACAACGATTCTGCAACCAGTTGCATCGAATGGTTGTTTTCTACATGACCGACTTCATGAAGAAAAATAGCGTTTAATAACGCTTGGTCACCATCGACCAACGCTATCATTTCATCAGTAAAAATTATCGTGCCATCAGGTAACGCAAAGGCATTAGGGCCAATTTGCGGCGCATGGCGAAACTGAACACTAAAAACCTTGTGATTCGTGCTGATGCTATCTTTCACATCATAGAACCCTGTACGTATTTTTTCCTGCTCAGTTACATCCAACTCTGACGGGTCAAGCAACGTCGCATCTAAAGCGGATAACGATTGCTGAGAGGCAATGACTTTGGCTTTGTTTGGCACCAGGTTAGCGAAGTGCACCGCAGCCCAGGGCATTAACCAGCCAAACACAAAGTAAAGTAACGCTGGCACCAGCACCACACTGCCGAAAATCCAGCGCCGGTTAGTTTCTAATTTAGCAACCCCACCTTGTTCGCCGTCCAGCCATTGATTTAATAGCTCAGATTGGTCGCAGACAAGCTGCTCCCGTGTGGGTAAGCGGATTTCCCTCGGTAACCGCCCCAATTTAGGCGCGGTATCCAGAGAGTCGAGGGTAAACACCCGTGCTTCACCGACATTATCGGTAATCACCATGTTTTGGGCTTCAAACTTAACCGAGACGGTTGAAGACTCCGCACTTTGTTCAGAATAAAGCTGACCGGTGATCACGTCGTCTACCCGAGCGCTATATCGACATCGAACAGGTTTGCGGCTTCTTCTCCAACCGCTTCAGCACTGTTCCCTCTCGCCGCCATTACCTTTTCAGGTTCGGCCAACACATCGACATTTGATACGCTAGCGTACAATTGCGCCTTGCGGATTTTGGCCCAGGGAATAGCAAACCCAAGGCTGAAAATAATGGCCAGGGTATTAGTGACTCTAAGTTTGATCAGTTCCCACATTGCTAACGACGATTTAAAACCTGCTACGCCATCAAGTTCAGTGGCGCTGAATATATGATTACGGATCCGCGATGTATAAAAACTGCCGGCAATGATAAAGGTAAGAAAGTACAGCGCTACGATACCGAAACCCAGCACGTTAGTTACACTTTCAGTATCTGAAGCTGTCATCACACTGGTAACACCAATCACGATACCGCCAACCATCATGATAACCATGCCTATTGCAGCAGCAGCGATACCCGTTCCGAAGTATTCACCGGTGTTGAGACGCGGCTTAAACTGGCGGTCGCCATACCAGGAACCCTCCAGCAAATATTCGTCCATCTTTTTCAAGTTGATAGGAAGGAGCAGGTACAGCGTGCACAAACTGATAATGGGCCAGACTAAAAAGACCATATAGGCCCGACCGATTCGACCTCGAAAACTAAAGCGCACATTGCGGTAGGCTGTCATACGCAACCGGAAACGATAGCTAAGTACAATCAGTACCGGGGCAAGCAAAGCCAATAGGCCCGCCACGATCAGACCGGCGGCCGGGCTAATATAACCGGCAAGAAAATAGCTGGCGAACAGCACTACGGCAATAATTCTGCCTTTTAATATTTGCAGCGGTTCTGCCAGGTAAGAGAAACGATGACCGTCTAGTTCCGTGTTGCCGTAAAAGTAGCGGTTAGTCCGCACCTTCGCCCAGGCAGAATAGATACCCAGGGTAACAATGGTCAGCAGTAAGTTAACTATCCAGATTGAAAAAAACTCAGACGTGATACCAAGAAATTTAACGGGTACCGTTCGCAACACGGGTTTGGCGGGTCGAGTTACACCGGCTGCTGTAACCACGTCGGTTTCAGGCGTTGATGCTGCAAGCGGTTCTTCTGCGGCCAGTGGCTGGGCACTTTCCTTTGCTGAAATAACGTGTTCAAGTTGTTCTATTTGCTGTTGCTGGGTTGTCGAAGGCGTGTTGGTTTGTTCCGAAACAAGTTGTTGGTGTAATTCTTTTATTTCGGCCAGCGTATAGCTGGAATAGTCGCTAGGCTTATCCATAGTTTTATTCTCTACTGCTTATTCATTCCATTGAGCGGGCTAACCCGCCCCTTAACATTACGCTTAACCAACAAAACCGACAAGTTTTTTCCCTGTTCGGCTGCCTGGGATGAGGTATAGTTAAGGTACTATTCCAGCTTATAGTTACTGCTGGCTGACGCTGCTTTAAGGAAAAATCGATGAAACAATCCATTGCTCTAACACTCTCATCATTCATGCTCGTTGCACTCCCCGCTTTTATGGTTGCAGCAACCGAAGAAGATAACGTGTCAGCACAAGCCACTACCATGGAAGTGCATAAAAGCCCGACGTGCGGTTGCTGCAAAAACTGGATTGCTCATATGCAGGAAGCGGGCTTTGCCGTTTCTCCCGTTGATCATGCCAACCTGTTCTCATTAAAGATGGAGGCGGGCGTTCGCGAGCAATACCAGTCTTGTCACACCGGCATTATCGATGGCTACGTATTTGAAGGCCATGTACCGGCCAAGTTTGTTCAGCAATTTCTGCAATCACCGGCAGCAGACGCCATTGGCCTTTCTGTGCCGGCAATGCCTGTGGGTACACCTGGAATGGAAATGGGCGGCCGCTTTAGTCCCTATGACATCCTGCTTCTAAAGAAGGATGGAAGCGCAGAGGTTTACACCAGCATTGCCAGTTACGATGAGCAATTTTGATTACAAAAACGATACCCTTATATTCGATGGTGCTGTAGTCAGGCGTGAAACAGCACTAATCGAGGCGCGCTTTCACTTTGAATTTGATGATAAATTCAACGCCTTTGTTTTCCTCGCTGTTACAGGTAATCGAGCCACCAAGGGCATTGGTAATAATATTATAAGTAATATTCAGCCCGAGCCCGGTGCCGCCATGACTGCGGTTCGTTGTAAAAAACGGGTCAAAAATGCGGCTTAAATTTTCTTTACTAATTCCCCTGCCATCGTCGCGATATTGCATCATGAACATATTATCTTCTTGTTCACTAATCCCAATGTAGATATTGCCAGAGTCGCGGTCTTTAAAACCATGATTGACGGAATTCATAATAAGGTTAGTGACCACTTGGGAAAGCAGGCCTGGGTTTGTCACCACATTAATATCGTTGCGGCACTCCGTTGCTACGACCACTTTCGCTTTGCGTAACACAGAACTTAAACTGTAGAAGATTTCATCGAGATACTGATTAAGATTTACCTCCCGGTCTTCTTCACTGGTCTGATCCACCGCCACCTGTTTAAAGCTACGCACTAACTGCGCTGTTCTATCAATATTTTTCTTAATCATGCCCGCCAGTTCACTGGCGCTATTAAGATAATCCTCGAAGTCATTTTCCGTTAGATTTCCCTGTTCGTATCGGGTTTGGATATCGCGACATTCTTCCATTAATTGGGTAATACCGGTGAGTCCTATGCCCACCGGCGTATTAATCTCATGAGCAACACCCGCCACCAGCGAGCCCAAGCTGGCCATTTTCTCTGACTCGACCAATTTACTCTGTGCCAGCTTCAGACTTTCAATGGTTTCAGACAAGCTGCGGTTAGTCGCCTTTAGCGCTTCGTTCCTGCTTATTATTTTATCTTGCAGCGCTTTCTTTTCTGAAATATCACGGGTAATAGCATAGATGGCGGGGCCACCATTTAGCTTTATCTCTATCACAATAATTTCAGTCCAGAACAGCGAACCATCAGCCCGTTGATGCTGCCACTCCAGCATCTTGTTCCCATAGCCAGCTACCTGTTTTGCATTGTCTGCTACCACATCTACAGAGCGACGACCGTCCGCTTGATACTCTGGTGATAGATCCATTGGCGTGAGACCGAGGATTTCCTCTTTGCTGGAATAGCCGAACATATCTAACAGGGCTTTATTGCAATCGATGAGCTTGTGATCAATGAGCAGGCTCAGCCCATCTTGAGATTCATTAAATAAGGTCTCAAAGGTATTTTTCTGCTCTTTCAGCGCCAGCTCAATGGCTTTACTTTCAGAGATATCACGCCAGCTCGCATAAATGACTTCCTCACCGTCCATAGTCATTTGGGTGAGAATAATTTCTACCCAGAGTGCATCGCCATTAAAACGTTTGATGATCCATTCAAAACGCACGCTGCCTTCCTGATGACAACGGGCCACCAGGGCGAGCCCTTTAGTTACCGATAAGGTGCCGTCGTGTTGTCGCGCTGGGGAAAAGTCGAATGGGGTTTTACCAATAAAATCATCTCTATTGTCAACGCCGACCAGCGTTAACATAGACGCATTACAGTCGATAAACACTTCGTCTTTAAAAATTGCCAGACCATCTTTCGAATTTCTGAAAACAGCTTCGAATCCGTTCTCACAATTGTTTACATCATTCATCAAGGCAAACCTGCAAAAAGTCAGTGGCGGCATCAAAAAGACGCCCCTCAACAGCAAAAAAATAGATCGTACTTAGCGGCTAAGATTCTTGTTTAAAATTAGCAAAGACCAGCGAGTTTGCCACCTTCTGCAATGGGTTGTTCGTTTAATAGGTTTACCAGGTCCGCATTTGAGAACGTTGAACGCTGCTTAGCTGTAAAGAATTATCTAATACGTTACGTTTTTATATCTTTTTAGCAAAACGTAAAAATAGTTTAAAAAGTGCATGAACCTTAATGAAAAGCGGGCGTAGAGAATGTAACCCTCTTGGCCTGCTTTTTTAAGGATGATGCATGAAAAGGTCTTTCTCCCTTATTGCACTTAGTTTATCGATTACTGCCTGTGGTGGCGGTGGTGGTTCTGACAGCACCCCAACAACACCGGTAACACCTACACCCACTCCGACAACCTATACGGTTACCGTTACCACCAGCGATGGCGGCTCATCTTCAGTCACCAGTGAAGCGGTAAACGAGAACAGCACGCTGTCAATCACACTTACGCCAGACTCGGGCTATGAACTCACCCGTGCTGAAGGCTGTGACGGCACACTGAACGGAACCACCTACACCACAGGGGCAATTACTGCTGCCTGTACTGTGTCCGCCACCTTTTCAGAAATCGACACCACAGTAAATGTTACCAGCGCTGAGCTAAGCGGCGGTGTGCTTTACCCCAGTTCTGTGACGACGCAGCAAGGTGAGCGTGTATCGATGACACTGGTACCCGATGTAACCAACATGATAGATGCGGTAAGCGGCTGTAACGGGTCATTGAAAGGTAACGTGTATAGCTTTACCGCCAGCGAAAGTTGTGAGGTTAGCGCAACCTTTACTCCCCAATCTGATACTACAACCCGTAGCAGCACTGGCGGTCAGAAAACGCTGGTATTGCCAGTGTCATTCGCAGGGCGCGATAGCCTTGAAGACTTTGGCACAGATGATCTGACAGCCCTGTTCATTACAGATGACGATGCAATTAATCAGTATGTGGTGAATGCGTCGGAAGGCGCTGCGTGGTTAGAGCCTCACGTGATGTCGAACTACACCCTTACCGCAACCGACACCACCAGCAGTGGCGAAACATATGGCTTTTCCCTTATTGATAACGAGGTAATGTTAGGCGATGCGCAGTTGCAGGAGATCTACGCCTGGATTGCTGAAAACGTGGAAGACTACACCAGTTTCGACCGCCTCATTACTGTTATTAACGACAGTCCGAATACGCCTTATGTTTGTTATGCCTCGCTAAATCACAGCAATGTACTGGAAAGCTGGGACCATTACGCGGCGTATACGGCAAGTGAATGTGTTAGCAAAGCTACGCTGTTGCACAACTTAGGTCATACCTTTGGCATGCGTCATGCGAATGCCAGTCGTTGTGAAACCTTGCCAGCCTCAAGCTTTGCTTACCGCAGTACAGAGGACTGCGCAGAAGATGGCGATGAAAGCCCCTTTCCTATGGGTGACATCGACGATCATGAAGCTGCATTTACTGCCCCTATGCGTAATTTAGCCGGTTGGCTTACCACCGGTAACGTGATGATTGCCACGGCTGCAAGCGACGTGGATTTAGCGCAATCATCGTCACCCGCAGGTGGCGTGCAACTCTTGCGCGTACCCTATGCCCGAGACGACAATGGTGATGCGGTATACATTAACTTTGAAGTGAAAACCCCCATTGGTCCTGATGCTTCACTGTTTGAAGAAATTGACTCAGATGCTGCGTATCAACTACTGGTTTCCATCCCTCAAACCCGAAATACCACCGGCACCAATAGCCCGTTAGATGCGCTTTATCTTATGACAGAAGATGAAACGACATTAGGCATTTCAGAAGATTACGTTGATACCTATCGCGGTATTACAGTGAATGTGAACGGCACCCAGGGCACCGGTGAAGCACTGACTGTCAGTTTGTCGGTAACACCACCCGCACTCATTCCCCAACCGGCATTATCGACCCTACCCGGGGCGGCTGCGAATGAAACCGTTACCGTTATGCTCACCAATGAATCTGACAGTGCGGTTAGCGGACTTAGCGAAACTCTGGACGGGTTAAATGCGGCTTATTTCACTATTCAGTCGTCTACCTGTGCTGGCGCAACATTGGCACCAGATGCAAGCTGCGCCGTTGTCGTTGCCCGCACGTCGAACAATCCAGCATTGGCGGCAGTACGCTTTAGTTCAGATAGCGGCGCCGTGCAGCAAGCAGAAGTCGAGGCCATTGCGATAAATCAAACCTACGACAGTGCAGCCACACTGGAATGGATGGCACTGAGTGACTACCCGCGAATGTCACTGTTTGAAGCGGTCGCCTTCTGCGAACGCCGGGAAGATGGCGGCAACACGGATTGGCGCGTTCCGATGCAGGAAGAACTCAACGCGGCGTTCGTAGAAAGCGCCACGCCACCACTGGATTTAGGCTCTACCACCTATGATCGCTATTTCTGGTCGGTGTCTATTGCAGCAGATCTGTCGATGAATACGTTGGCAGTAACGTCTGAAGGAAACAGTATGGCAGATTCACCGCGCAGTTCTATTCGACACGTGGTATGTACCCGCACACTCTAATGTGTTGGGAAAATCGATAGCAAGAACAGGCGTGCAGCAAAAACTGCGCGCTTTTTTTATAGCCTGTATAGCTCACACACCATAATATCCAGAAGTAAACTCACGCCAACTGGTTTGTCCAGTTGACCTATCCAAAGCAAGCTGGCATGCTTTACTAACAATTCATTAACTTGATACCTTATGGCCGACAGCCCACTCCCGTTGCAAGAGTCGCTTTTCATTGCTGACAAACACCATCAGCTTCACTTAAGGCACATTCATCAAAATGACAACGGTGCGCCAGTGCTGATGATTCACGGCGCTATTGAAAACGGTAAAATTTTCTACACTGAGTCTGGCAAAGGTCTTGGCTGCTATCTCGCAGAACAAGATTTTGATGTTTTCGTCGCAGACATGCGTGGTCGAGGGAAAAGTACACCACCGATCAGAGACGATCGGGCACACGACCAAACCGACCAAATCACCCGCGATATACCGTTGATGATTGAGTTTATCTGGCAGCGCACGGGGCAACCCGTTCATATTATTTGTCATTCCTGGGGCGGCATTCTGGTGGCTTCTGCCCTCGCCCGCTTTCCAAAGCTGGTTGAGAAAGTGCGCAGCCAGGTGTGTTTTGGCAGTAAACGCAGTGTGTACGCCAGAAATCTCGAAAAGCTGATAAAAGTCGACTTGATCTGGAAGTGGTTGTCCCCCCTCATTGCCAGACACAAAGGCTACCTACCGGCCAAACAATACAAAATAGGCTCCGATGACGAAACCCGGGAGTCGTTAAGACAAAGTGTACATTGGGTTAAACACACCCCGTGGCGAGATATTAAGGACAGTTTTGACTATGCGGCAGCAGCGGAATCTACCACCTGGCCACCAACCTGGCACATTGCAGCCGTGGCCGATCATGCGTTGGGACACCCTGAAGATATCCGCCGGTTTATCCGTGAGACAGGAAATACTGACAGCTTTTTCACTTTACTGAGTAAAGCCAATGGCAATGCTTTGGATTACGATCATATCAATATGCTTACTCATCCTGCCGCCAGAGAAGACCACTTTCCAGACTTAGTGGCGTGGTTGAAAGAACGCTAAGCAAACTGCGGTGACCATTAATAAACAAACAGCCGTGAGCCAATGAGAAACAAACGGCTAACAGGGCTGGCGGGGCTGGCGATATACAGCCTCATCCGCCTCTTCACATTGGTTCGCGACTATCAACCAGGACTAGCGGGACAAATTCACCACTACACGTCCGCGCACTTTTCCTTCCAGCAGTTGTTTACCGGTTTCAATAACCTCACTAAGCCCAATTTCATGTGAAATCTCAGCCAGCAAATCATCATCAACCAGTTCTGCTAGTTTCGACCATGCAATTTCCCGATCTTCCAGCGGACGCATCACACTGTCGATACCGGCTAATGTCACGCCGCGTAAAATAAATGGCATCACAGTGGCAGGTAAATCATATCCCTGTGCCAAACCACATGCGGCGACGATACCGCCGTAACCTGTCGATGCGCAAACATTTGCCAGGGTATGACTTCCTACTGAATCGATGGCTGCAGCCCACCGCTCTTTTGCCAATGGACGGCCTGGCTCAGACAAGGTATTGCGGTGGATGATCTCCGTGGCCCCCAGCTTTTTCAGGTAATCAGCTTCTTCCATGCGCCCGGTAGAAGCCACTACGGTATAGCCAAGCTTCGCCAGCAGTGCCACGGCAAAGCTGCCAACCCCACCGTTAGCGCCGGTAACCAATACATCGCCGCTGCCCGGCTCAATGCCATGATTTTGCAGCGCCATCACGCACAACATAGCCGTATAGCCCGCAGTCCCAATTGCCATTGCATGCCGTGGTGACATTCCCTCGGGCAACTTAATCAGCCACTCATTCTTCAGTCGGGCCTTTTCCGCCAGTCCGCCGCAGTGCGTTTCACCTACACCAAAGCCATTTAACAATACTCTATCGCCAGGCTGAAAACGTGAGGAGCCCGACTGGGTAACGGTTCCCACTAAATCCACCCCCGGGATCATCGGGAATCGCCTTACTACTGGACTTTTTCCGGTAATCGCGAGGCCATCTTTGTAGTTCAGAGTGCTATACATCACATCAATACTCACATCCCCGTCCATTAGCATGTCTTCGCTAATGCTGGTAAGTTCGGCCTGATAATTATCGTCCACTTTGTCGATAACGATTCCTCTGAACATATTTCCTCCAATATAGACTGATCGTCTATTAACTGATAAATAAAAAGCCGCCCTACTTTGGTAAACCGGCTAAATAGAACTTCGAATAGCTTGCCAATGGGCGTGCTGACTTTTCCAGTTTGGCCCGGCTTACTGCGCCCTCCCAACCAGTCCAGAACACTTCTGCCAGCCAATCGCAATCGGCATGCGCCGCTAATTCTCCTGCATCAATAGCTGCTTGCAAACAATCGCGAAGATGTTCCTGCCACTCAGTAAATATCTCAATTAAGCGGCCACGAAAACTTTCTGGTAGTGAATCGACTTCCTGCCCTAAATTGCCGACTAAGCAACCTCGGGTGAAATCATGCTTCTTCATGCCTGCTGATGCATCATCTACAAACAAAGCGACCCGAGCCAGGGGCGCAACGCTCTCATCATTGAGTGTACGCTGTAGCTTTTCGGCAAAGTAGCTGGCATAGCTGTTTAACACTGCATGACCGAAGGATTCTTTACTGGCGAAATAAAAATAAAATGAGCCTTTGGGTACACCGACTTTTTTCAGGATCGTATCGATACCCGATGCTGAAAATCCAAATTCAGTCAGGTGTTCAAGGCCGCTGCGGATCAATTCAGCCCGGGTGTCGGTGTTCTTTCGTCCAGCTTTAGGCGGACGCCCACGTCGCGGCTTTCTGTTAACAAGCTCAGTGCCAGATGACTTGGCGTCAGAAGGCTTTGTGCCAGAAAGCTTTTCTTTAGAAGATATGTAAGTACTCATGGAATACATATTAGACCGATCGTCTATTTAATTGCAAAGAATATTTTTTGCCAATAAACATACTCGCTCTAAACAACCTCACTACTTTTGCGTGCGCGTAAGGTAAACTACGCAGCCTGATTTACAGCGGTCCAGCGACCGTGCGCTGACGTTTCAATTAAAAGGTTGTTTCTGTGTTTTATCTTTCCGCTGTCACAGTATTGTGGGCGCTTTCATTCAGTCTTATTGGTGTATACCTTTCTGGTCAGGTAGACAGCTATTTTGCAGTGCTTACCCGTATTGTGTTGGCGGGGGCACTCTTTCTCCCGTTTTTACGGCTTGGTGGTCTGCCACGTCCATTTATTCTGGGCATGTTAGGCGTAGGCGCATCGCAATTTGGTATCACGTACGTTTGTTTGTACCAATCGTTTACTTACCTCACTGTACCTGAAGTGTTGTTGTTCACTATTTTCACACCGCTTTATGTTTCCTTGTTCAACGACATTCTGGCCCGGCGCTTGTCCGTGCCCGGACTGGTTTGTACGGCAATCGCTGTAGCAGGTGCGGCGGTTATTCGCTACGACGACGTAAGCAGTAATTACGTCACCGGATTTCTTATTTTACAGTTAGCCAATCTTACCTTTGCCATCGGCCAAGTTGGCTACGCCCGACTTATGCGCCATTATCAGCCTAAAACGCCGCCCTGGCGTAGCTTCGCACTGTTTTTCATTGGCGCGTTAATTGTTGTACTGCCGTCGTGGTTAATGTTTGGCGATGCCGACAAACTGCCGTCCACCACCACGCATTGGACAGTACTGATTTGGCTGGGTGTAGTGGCTTCTGGCCTGGGCTTTTATTTCTGGAACCTCGGCGCAGTAAAAGTGGATGCGGGCACCTTGGGCATCATGAACAATGCACTCATCCCTGCGGGTCTTATCATTAACGTATTGGTATGGAATCGTGATGCAGATTTAGTTCGCCTTTGTTTAGGCGGAGGCATTATCGTGGCGTCATTATTGATTAATGCGCATTGGAACAAGCGCCTTCGACTATCTCAACAGCAGGCCTGAATGTAGATGAAAAAAACGTTTAAAAAACTCGATAACATGGTCATTAAAGCGTTAACGAATGCCTGTGAAATTGCGAAAGATTGGGATTGCGGGTTTGAATGGCTAACGCATACCGCAGACTATAACAAGTTTCCAGAAAGTCTGATGGTTACTTGCGTTTTCGCCAGCGAGGAGGATATTGCGAGGGTGAAAGAACAAAATATCGAACTTAAGCTTTACCAGCTTATTGCGTTCAATTTGTCAGCCGAACAAATCGTACTTAAAAATGTGAGCAAACATGTTCAGTTTGTTGCGGACGAACCCTGATATCAGGGTCGTCCGGCACTTTTAGTTCTGGGCGTCTTCGGAAGCATCTTCTAGTGCTTCACCGGCAGACTGCACGTCTTTGCCCACGCCTTCCACGGTAGCACAGCCGCTAAGCAGGCTAACCAGGAATGCCGATAGAATTACCAGATATTTACCGCGTAACGCCCGTGATTGTTGTAGTGAACTCATTTTAACTCTCCTGTTAACTTTCCGGTGCCGCATCACCCGGACCGGCTTGATCAGCACTGTCTTTTTTTACCTGGCTTTCGCCAGACTCGCGCTCACGACTTTTATCTGAAAAGTTCGATGAGCTCAGCATCGCGTTAAGCTTCTCGCCGCCTCTGGCATCAAAGTCCAACGTTCGAATTGGGAATGGAATAAGGATGTCTGCCTCGTTCAGCGCT
Source organism: Alteromonas sp. ABH2_165 (assembly GCF_056159945.1). Classification (NCBI taxonomy): domain Bacteria; kingdom Pseudomonadati; phylum Pseudomonadota; class Gammaproteobacteria; order Alteromonadales; family Alteromonadaceae; genus Alteromonas; species Alteromonas sp. ABH2_165. Next base: position 44,980 of record NZ_JBSWWF010000008.1, on the reverse strand, counting down.
CGCTGAATGGTCACAATGGCGTCGTGCCTCACTTCCATATAATTGGGTTCACCGGGATAGCGTATCCAAAACCACAACAGCAGGTTTACGCTACTGTCACCAAAAGATTCGGCATAAACATTGGTCTCATCTTTGTTGATGACATAGTCTTTTTCATTCATGGCATCCACAATGACCTGACGGGCTTTTTGTGGGTCGTCGGCATAGGAAATGCCCACCGGAATTTCGATTCTGCGATGACGTAAAACGGTGTAATTGGTAAGGATATTTCGAAACAAGATCTTATTCGGAATGATAACCCGCTGCCCGTAGAACGTCAGAACGCAGGTGTTACGTAAATTAATCTCTTCCACGTTACCGAATACGTCATTGGCCTGAATCACATCGCCAATTTCAAATGGCTTGCGAATGCCCATGGCTACACCGGCAATGAAGTTTTCTGTAATGTCCTGGAAGGCAAAACCGATGGCCAGACCCACAATACCGGCACCGGCGAGCAGAGACGTTACCGTGCCCTGTAAACCGATGAAATCCAGCGCAATGAAAATACCCGCACAAACGATAAACGCTTTGGCTATGGAAGTAAGAAGGTCTGCAATTTGCCGGGATTCAAACGCCCTTCGTAAGCCTTTACGAAGAATATTTCCAGCCACTTTAGCAATGAGTCCGAATGCAATGGCGATAAACAACGCAACCACAATATTGGGAAGATGCTTAATGCCACCTTCCAGCCAGGTTTGCAGTTTTTCGTTGATAAGCTCGTACGCTTTATCGATTTGCGGAAACTCCATGCCTCTCCCTATTCATATTCATTGAGATTTAAAGCGAGCATTTGCTCTACTTTCGCGTGGTAGTGGCAATTCAAGTTATGTACCGGTTTTTCTGCCTGGAAACCAGAAAGCAAACATGACTATAAGATCATAAACTTCAACAACTTAATTAATTCCACCTAAAGATTAGGGTGGAAAAATGAATGAAAGAAAGTAAGACCAAAGAGAAAGAGATTCACAGACTATGAAAATATATCCCGATGGGGTCGATAAAGTGTCGGGTCAGATGGCGTCTAACTGAACCTTGTTTTCCTGCTTATGGGTAGCGTTTACCCGTGCTTTCTATTTCGGGGAAATCGGCTGGTTTCCGGTAGTTCAATCTTACTTGTTGCAAGTGACGCTAAGAGTACATAAATTGACCATTCATTTATAATAAAAAAAGGATGTTATATGGGCTTACGTAATCGCATTGTAGCGCTTGCCACAATGGGTATATTCAGCTTTCCGGTAATGGCAGAAAATGTGGCTTTGGTAGGTGGCCGTTTGATTGACGGAACAGCAGAGCTCCCCTTACGTAACAGCGTTATCCTCATCAAAGACGGCATTATCGAGCAAGTCGGCAGCGTTGATACTCTTGATGTACCGCCAGGGTATCGCGTTGTCTCTACCGAAGGTCAGGATGTTTTACCTGGCCTCTGGGAAAGTCATGCTCATATCATGCTGAATGGCCATGCTAACTACACACATTGGCAGGAAGCGTATCGCGATCGTCAGGTTGATGAAATCATGCCCGCATCTTTGATCCAATTATTGTTAGCGGGTGTGACGAGTGTGAGAGATCTTGGCGCGCCCCTTGACGATTCAGTGGCCATTAAAAAGAAGCTGGCAGAGGGTGAAATACCTGGACCTAACCTCTATACCTCAGGCCCATTTTTGCAATACCACGTGGACGAATGGCAAAGTCACTATCGCTGGGAAGTGAGAGATATCAAGGATGCAGCAAGCAAGGTAAAACGGCTGCACGATGCGGGAATGGAGATCGTGAAGCTTATTGATCAGGATGATTTGCCGCGCCCGGTTGCCCAAGCAATTGTAGATGAAGCACACAAATACGGCATGAAAGTAGTCGGCCACGCTCACAAGCCTGACGAAATTCGTCTCGGTGTAGAAATTGGCGTAGACAGCTTTGAACACACTGGTCTCACCACTGCGCCGGGATACCCTCAGGATGTGCTGGATGCATTGAAAGAACGCACTTCCACCGGGATCTTCGACGGTCTGTTATTCTGGACACCCACCATGGAAGGGTTGTTTACCTACCCTGATTTAGTCGCTAACCCGGAAGAACTGGATGACGCTTGTTGGAAACGTGGATTGAAGGACGACACCATTGCAGATATTCAACAGTCTATCGCCAAGCCAGGTCACCTGAGCTACATGCAACTCACACCACTTCGCACGCCAACGATTAAGAATAAAATTAAACAGTTAAAAGAAACTGGCGTGATGATGCTAGTAGGTACCGATTCGGGTATTCCGATGAAATTTCACTGTCAGTCCACCTGGCAAGAAATGGCGGTGTGGGTACACGATATGGGTTTTGACCCCATGGAAACTATTCGTTCGGCCACCTATTGGCCTGCAGTCATGATGGGAGTTCAAGACAAATACGGTTCTGTTACCCCTGGAAAAGTGGCCGATATTATTGCCGTTCGCGGCGACGTATTGAAATACATGAACATTATTCGTGATGTGGATATGGTAATGAAAGACGGCGTTGTATTTAAATATAACGGCGTAGTGGATGAACAACTGCTACAAAATTACGGCAATTAACACCACAACAACTTCACCCGAAAGCGGATTACCTAATCCGCTTTTTTCATCTCCAAAGGCGAAGCAAGCGAAGAATAAACAAAAAATCCGAACGCATGTCCGGATTTTTACTTTCACCTTGTCACAGGGGATTTCACTAAACTTTTACGCGCACTTATAAACCGGCTGACATCTCGGCAGGCATAATCACTTTATCAATCACGTGAATCACGCCATTCGACGCTTCAATGTCTGTTGCCATGACTTTGGCATCATTCACCATTACTTCACTACTGGTAGCCGTAATATCAATTGGCGCACCTTCAACTGACGTTGCTTCGTCCATTTCAACGACTTCTGAGGCCATCACTTCATCGGCGACGACATGGTAAGTCAGTATTTCCACCAACTTGTCTTTATTTTCCGGCATCAGCAGTTCGCCGAGCGTTCCTTCAGGTAATGCTTCAAAAGCGTCGTTGGTTGGAGCGAACACAGTGTAAGGACCTTCACCCTTCAACGTGTCTACCAGACCAGCCGCTTTCACAGCAGCCACTAATGTAGAAAACTGAGAATCCGAAGCCGCGGTATCAACGATGTCTTTTTCACCTTTATGATGGTTAGCCATTGCACTGAAGCTCAATGAAGCGGTAACAAGAAGTGCGCTGGCGGTTTTGAACATTTTCATTTCGTTTCTCCTGATAATTAAAAAATGTGCACGAACGTGAAACGGCTTCGAACGTGTCATTAATGGATACCTGCGCTTTTATATTTTGGTTGATTAAAGATTGTTAACATACGACTCACAACAAAGATATTTGAGAAAAATAATGGCTTTTCATCTACCTACAAAACCAGTATGGTAAAAATTGAAGTCAAATTTTGTACAGGAGGTACGATGACATGCGAAGCGGGATGTTTGGTATTACTGGCGGACCTAGCCCGACTACCATGATGAATGACGACGGAACCTACTGGATGTTCATGTTATTCACATTCTAACGCGCATTATTTCGCTATTTGGCCTGTTCAAACCGAATTAACCCTATTTCCTGAAATGTTCTATAACTAGATATACGTTAATTCAGACCATTCGTTGCAGGCCAGGCAATGCCCAAACAGTTTACTTCCGTTATATGTCTTTTTACTGCCGCATCGCTACCCTCGTTTGCACAATCGACGAACGACAATTCTGAGCAAGAACGCACGGAGGTCATAGAAGTCACGGCGCAGAAAAAAGTCACCACATTGCAATCGACCCCTATTGCGATTTCGGCTTTCACTGGCAATATGCTGCAACAGCGAAACATCGATGATTTATCCAATTTACAATCTTATGTACCCGCACTGCATGTGGGTCAGGAGCAGGATGGATTTAAAATATCTATCCGAGGCATTGGACTGCAAGGCACCAGTTCTATCTCCGATTCCGGGGTTGCCTTTTACATCGACGACAATTACATCGCGCGCCCTGCTGGCGGTTCAGCCATTCTTTACGACATTGCGCGAGTGGAGGTGCTACGCGGCCCACAGGGCACCTTGTATGGCCGAAATGCAACAGGTGGCGTGGTAAACGTAATATCCAACACACCCAAGGATTATTTCGTAGCCAAGGCAGGTGTCAGTGTGGGGGAACGCAACTTAAGAGAGCTCAGAGGGCTCGTCAACTTACCGATTAACGAAAAAAGTGCGGTGCGATTTTCCTCTGTGTATACCGAAGAAGACGGATATGTTCGAAACCTTTCCGATGAACCGGGAACCGATGATTTCTTCGGTACCGATGGCGATGTGACGATAAAAGGGCAATATCAATACAACGCTGACGATGATTTGCAGCTACTGATTTCTGCAAACTACAGCGATTTGAAAGGCACCGGGGTGAACATGACCTACCTCGAGCGTAACATTGGAGGGCCGCCCCCTGTCCGAGCGCTACTCGTTACCATGCCTGAAGATCCGCAAGATCCGTTGATTGCAGACAATAATACCGAGGCCTATAAACATACAGAAACCGCCAGTACGTTTGTGCGACTCACCAAAACATTTGGCGAACTGGAAGGCTTTCTGCAAGCGTCGTATATGGATCAAAAGTCCCGTCTGCAACAAGATTTCGACGCCTCGCCGGTTGATATCAGTATATTCAACAAAGAGCAGGACAGCATTGCCAAAAGTGTTGAAGCCCGTTTGTCTTCAAGCAGCAACGATGTATTGACCTGGCTTCTTGGCGGCTACTATTTTGTCGAAGATACCTTTATTTTCCGCCGGGTTCGACTAAACGGCCTTACACCAGGTGGCCTTATCAGCTTACCTGACTTTCTTCTCGATGAAGACGGAACAAGCGAAACCACGGCAGCGTTTACCTCGGCCACATACACGTTAACAGATACCCTGAATTTGTCTGCCGGATTGCGCTACACCAGCGACAACAAACGCGGTGTGAAAGTGACACGTGGCAACTTCGGGCTCCCGTTTCCACCCGATATCCCGAATGATATTTATTCTGGCGACGCTTCGTTTTCAGAAACCACCTGGCGTTTGGGGGCGGAATGGTCACCGTCTTCAGACATGTTGGTGTATACCTCGGCATCCACTGGCTATAAAGCCGGAGGCTTTAACCTCACATCGAATGGTTTACCTTACGATGCTGAGCAACTGATGGCCTATGAATTTGGAGTTAAATCTGAATGGCTGGATAAGCGATTGCGCGTCAATCTTGATAGCTTTTACTACGACTATGAAGATATGCAATTGACTACGCTCACCACCGTGAACAATGCGCCCGGACAATTTACTTCAAACGCCGCTAGAAGCACCATTCAAGGCTTTGAAATAGATAGTCGTTATATCGTTGATGCCAACTGGAAGTTGTTTTTTAATTACACGTTAACCGATGCGGAGTTTGACGAATTGTTCAGTACCGATACCCGCGATCCGGCGCCCGTATTTAATGAACAAGATCCCGCTGGCCTAGGCCGCACAGATTTAGCCGGAAACAAAATCCCTTTTGTGCCGCAAAGCAGTGTGCAGGCTGGCATAGAATTCGGTACCGAAGTGAGTAACGGTGGCTACATTACCGCTGCATTGAATTTCCTGTGGCAGGATGACATGTACTTACGCGAATTTAATCATCCTGAAATTGATAAAGTTGAAGCCTACACGCGTACAGATGCCACCGTCACCTATGCCTTTCCCGGCGATGCACTTACCCTTACGGCTTTCGTTACCAATATTGAAGACGACACGCAAAAAACCAGTGTTTATGTAAGCCCCGGCTTTCTCGGATTCAGTGCTACGTCAGCCTATTCGCGACCGCGTACTATTGGGCTAAAGCTTGATTATCAGTGGGAATGAATATGGCGTGGCTGCTGACCGAAATCAGCAGCCATATGCCGTCAGGCAGCTTCCAGCTTAGCCATTATCGACGATAATGGCACATGGTCATCCATTTCGATGACCATTTTTGCTGTCAGTTTGGGATAACCCTTTGCCAATGCGGCAACCACTTTGCCTTCCTGTCGGAAAACTGCCAGAAAATGCTCGTCGCCTGGCGCCCCCACCGTTTCAATATCATCCCAGCTTTTTGCATGTCCGACATATTCAAACTTGTCATCATATTGTTTTGTCCAGAAGTAAGGCGTTTTATCAAATGCCTGAAGCTCTCCTTGCTTCCCGAGACTCCTCAGCAAATTTAGTGCTGCGTGTTTACCTTGCTGTTGGGCGGTACGCCAGTGCTCTACATGCATCACGATACCCTTGTAGGGGTAGCTGATAATATCGCCCACGGCATATACATGCTCTGACGCTCGAAGGTATGCATCAACGTTAATCTGACCATCATTGTTCAGGGGTAAACTGTTAAGAAGATGTCTATCTGTTTTGACACCGGTAGCCAATAACACCAAATCGGATTCGATAAATTGGCCTGATGCCAGTTCTATACCAGTCACCTTTTCTGCACCGGTAAATGCAGTCACCTCGTCATTAACGAATTCCACTCCTTTGCCTTCATGTAAGTTACGGAAATATTGTCCCACTGTTCTGCCAAACTGCTTTTCAAACGGCACCGGATCGGGCGCTATCACCCGCACCCGGATCCGGCTATTGCGTTGCTTCAACGCGGCGGCAACTTCCAAGCCAATAAAGCTGTTCCCCACTATACTGATCTGATTAGTGTTCTCCACATCGTCAATAACGTGCGTAACCTGCTCCACATTCCTTAGCGTATGAACGCCTGAGAGATTTACGCCAGGCAAATCTGGTCGAACCGGTACGCCACCAGTTGCAATAATAAGGCGATCAAAGTTAACGGTTTGCCCGTCTTTCAGTTCAACCCGTTTCGCTCGGGTATTGATTTCAGCCACTGCCGACATTAAGCGGGTCACTTCTGTGCGCAGCATCGCATCAACAGCATCTAAGGTTGGAACGTCTTCAGGTTCCATATCACCCGCTGGCACGGCTTTTGTGAGTAAGGTTCTGTCATAAGGCGCGTGCTGATCTGGGTCTATAACGGTAATCTGCCCGTTGAAACAATTATTTACCAGAGTTTGTAATGCGGCACTACCAGCTGCGCCAGCTCCGATGATCACTACGTGGGCACGGTCGCTGACTGCTGTTAATCGATTTTGTCGATCCCCAGTACTGTCTGTTGCCACGCTGGTATCGACAAAAATTTCACCCTCTCTAATTTCTATGGCGTAGCGTTTCAGACCGGTAAGCGCCGGTGGCTCGCATACATCTGCAGAAGTAATATCGAAAGCCGCTTTGTGCCACGGACAAACCAGCTTGCCACGACATACCGCCCCGTCTTCCAGGGGCGCGCCTTTATGTGGACAGTCAGGGCTGCTGGCAATAACTTTACTACCATCTCGTATAATAAGAATGTCGGTATCGTCGAGTGTTTTACGAACTGGAATGAGATTTTCAAACTGTTGCAAATGACCGGCAGAAATAAAAGACATGACTTGCTCCTTCGAAGGATTACGCTGGAATTAAAAGAGGACTAATCAAAAGAGAGTTTCAAATTCTGTTCCGGATAAGATGCTGACACGATTAAATCCTGTCTAGTGTTCACTGAATAGGCTACCAAGTTCATTTATATCAATTAGTTATGAAAATAAAATTGTCGTGATTTAGGAATATTAGTGCAAATGATAAATAAGATATGCCAAGTCTCTTTTGTTTTAACCGTTACCATTACGCGCCGGTCGGGCAACTTTTACACCGTTTAAACAGGCGGTTTATACGTGAACAAGGTCTGCACTTGCTTCAATTCCACCTCCCCGTTTATATTGGTATTTGACAATAACAACAAACAGGGACAGCGAATGCGCCACCTAACCAGGAAACTCACTCCACTTTTACTTATACCCGCACTTACGGCTTGTCAGCCGTCTGCAGAAAAACCGGAAACCGCGATGTCAGAAACCGCTTCAACGAAGAGTCCGCTCAACTACCCGCAAACAAAGAAAGGCACTGTGGTAGATACCTACTTCGGTACTCAGATTGCCGATCCCTACCGCTGGCTGGAAGACGATCGCAGCACTGAAACTGAAGCTTGGGTAAAAGCCGAAAATGCGATTACCCAGGCTTACCTGAGTAATATTCCTTATCGGGAGAAAATTGCCGAAACGGTCAGTACCCTTTTAAACTACGAACGCATCTCCGCGCCTTTCAAGGAAGGTGAGTACAGCTACTTCTATAGAAATGACGGTCTGCAAGACCAAAGCGTGTTATATCGTCAGAAAGACGGTGGTGAGCCTGAAGTCTTTATCGATCCGAACACATTCAGCGATGATGGCACGGTCTCTCTGGCTTCCGTAGAATTCTCAGAAGACGGCACCTTGGCTGCTTATATGACCTCAACCGGTGGCAGTGATTGGCGCACCGTCTATGTGATGGACACAATCAGTAAAACGCTGCTTGAAGATAAACTGGTAGACGTGAAATTCAGCGGCATTTCCTGGTTTAAGAACGACGGCTTTTATTATTCCAGTTACGACAAGCCAAAAGGCTCAGAGCTAAGCGAGAAAACCGACCAGCATAAAATTTACTATCATCAGCTAGGCACGCCACAAAGCAACGATGATAAGGTATTTGGACATACCCTTGAACAGAAACACCGCTACATCGGCGCAACGGTAGCCGGAGACAACCAATACCTGCTGATTTTCGCTGCCGAATCTACCTCGGGCAATCGCCTTTTTATGAAAGATTTAACCAAACCTGAAAGTGATTTCATTACCCTGAAACCCTCACTGGAAGCCGATACCGATTTGCTGCTGATCAAAGACGGCTATGCTTATGTGAAAACCGATCTGGACGCACCTAACGGCAAATTGATTCGTTTCGATGTAAACGCACCGGCACTGGAAAACTGGGAAGATGTAATTCCTGAAACCGACAATGTGTTGTCGGTTACCACCGTTGGCGGCTATTTCTTTGCCGAATACATGGTCGATGCCATTTCACAGGTTAAACAATACAACCTCGACGGCAGCTTTGTTCGCGACATCGACCTGGCCGGTATTGGCTCTGTTGAATCTTCGGGGCGCAGCCTGGGTGACATCGGTTCATTCACTGGCGGCAAAGATGCCACCGAAACATATTTTATGTTCGAGAATTACAGCACGCCGCAGGCAATCTATAAGCTCGATATCGAAAGTGGTGAAACCGAATTGGTGCGCGCGTCGTCCACCAGCTTCGACAGCGATGCGTATACCTCTGAGCAAATATTCTATACCTCTAAAGATGGTACGAAAGTACCCATGATCATCACGCACAAGAAAGGGCTAAAACTGGACGGTAAAAATCCCACTATGCTTTACAGCTACGGTGGCTTTAATATCAGTCTACCGCCTCGCTACAGTGCAACCGTGGCGGCCTGGTTAGAACTGGGCGGTATCTATGCTGTGCCAAATATTCGTGGTGGTGGCGAGTACGGTAAAGCCTGGCACAAAGCGGGTACGCAGTTGCAAAAACAAAACGTGTTCGATGACTTCATCGCAGCCGGTGAATACCTGATTGAAAACAATTACACCAGCAAACAATATCTGGCGCTGCGCGGTGGTTCAAACGGGGGCTTGCTGGTAGGCGCAGTGATGACTCAACGTCCTGATCTCGCCCAGGTGGCGTTGCCTGCTGTTGGTGTACTCGACATGCTGCGCTATCACACCTTCACTGCTGGCGCAGGCTGGGCTTATGATTATGGTACCTCTGAACAAAGCGAAGAAATGTTTAAATACCTGCTTGGTTATTCGCCCATTCACAACGTTAAAGAAGGTGAAAGCTACCCGGCTACGCTTATCACTACAGCAGATCACGACGATCGCGTAGTACCAGCACACAGCTTTAAATTTGCTGCGGAACTGCAAGACAAGAATGGCGGCCCCAAACCCATGCTTATTCGCATCGAAGCTGACGCCGGACACGGTGCTGGCACGCCAGTACACAAAACCATTGAACAATATGCCGATATCTATGGCTTTACCTTGTATTCGATGGGTATACAGGAACTGTAGACCGGCGCGTAATACACCTCGTGCAAGATCGTATAATATTAATCACGGTCAGATCCGCCCTTCGGGGCGGATTTTTATTTTCTTCACCGCAATTGCTATCCATCGGAAAAAGAGCGTTACGACCCATTTTTCCTGGCCGATTATCAAGGCGGTATTACCATGCCTGACACCTTCCAATATCGCTTCGATGGCCGGGGAATTACGGTAATTGCTGACGCGCTTGGCAAAGATGGCGACGTGATCACGGCAACTATCAAGATTGATGACAAGCCAGCAAATACGGAAACCGCGCCGGTGAACTATCTCACCCGCCGCTTCTTTCTGAATTGGGGTTTTGACCTGGCCCCCGGCAATCACACCATGACCATTACGCTGGATAACCATAATACCGATGCCACACTGTTATTAAATAGTATTGCGGTATACCAATAGCGACTTAAGCACTTGCTTACAGATATGAAAAAAGGGCGTTATCGCCCTTTTTTCATGTGGTTTATTGCGGTTCTGGCGCCAAGGCTTCGGGCTCTTCGTCAGCCACGGTATCCGATTGATAACGGCGAATTCGCTTGCGCTTTGTTTCATCTAGTTTCACTACATAGGCGTTACCCCCTATGCCGTTGAACTCTTCGTCGGTAAAAACAATGGTATTGCTGTCGTAGAAAGACACTGCTTCTTTTTGCGTCACAATCCCCAAGTCAATCCGCGACACATCACCCGAGAAAAAATTATCGCCTTCAAAATTCTCAAAAATCCAAAGACTGGTGGAGTCCAGCAATACCAGCATTTTGCGATCAGGACTTAATGCCGCTGAGGTTATCCAACACAGTTTTTCTAGCGTTGTGCAGGTTTTAAATGACCCTATCAGCTCAGCGTCAAAGTTCGCGGCAGAATCACCTATGCGATAAAGATTGGTAATGCCGTCGAAGGGTGACGTCCGGTTTTTGGTAAACAGGTACAGGTTATGATTGAATTCCACGAAGGCTTCTAAATCGAAATTTCGTTGATCAGGGGCGATCTCCGAACCATCCATTTCAGGATAGGTGAACTTGATAATCTCCGCTTCAGTTTCGTCTGACTTTATATCGATTGGGTTTTCGATTTTATAAATGGTCAGCCACTTTCGCGATTGGTTGTTATTGCCGAAATCACCTAAGAAAAAATGCCCGAATGCATCCTGGGTCATGTCTTCCCAATCGATGTTCTTTGCGTTGGTCACCGCTACTTGGCGAGCAATAGAACCGTCGTCATTAAGTTGATACAACACCGGATCATCACCGCTGTCATTAATTGCCCACAGGCGGCCACGCTTATCAAACTCAATACCGGAGATTTCACTAAGCTGAGGATCGAAGGAAATGCGCTTCATGCTGTATAAGTGGTGAATGGCGTTAATGGTTATCGCGGAGGCCACCAGAATACCCAAGCCAATGAAGCCAAACGTTGTTTTTCTAATCATGTTATTCAGGAAGGGAAAAAACTTCAGGCCCAATTATGTAGCAGGTTGACCAGTGATGCCAGGAAAAGGTTTTTATTGCAGTTGTGCAAGTGGCTGCAGGCTTAGAATACCGTGAAGAAGATGTTGCCGATAACCCGGATGAGCAATTCCAACGTGGCCTGATTTTCGGTACCGAAGCCATTTCTGCTGCGGCGTCTCGTGACATTTCTGCCGCCTACGTAGAGTTCCTGGTGCCGTTCACCGACACCTTCGACGTCACACTGGCTGGCCGTTACGATGATTACAGCGATTTTGGTTCAACCACCAATCCAATGGTGGCCGTGTCATGGCGTCCACTTGATAACTTCTCCGTACGTGCCTCGTGGGGTCAGGGCTTCCGCGCGCCGTCTCTGGCACAAATTGGCTTAGGCCCATCACAAGACTCACCATTGGTAGACGACTATTACCGCTGTTAGTCAGACGGCATTTGTGAAGGCGAACGTGAGCGCGGCGTTATCTACACATCGGATGCGGTGCTGCAACCAGAAGAATCTACCACCTGGAACTTCGGTATTGTTTGGCAAGTCACTGACGAGTTTGACTTCACTGCCGACCTGTGGAGTATTGAACAAGATAACAAGATTGATCAGAACCCGGTTGAGAACATCTACGCTGCCGAATGTAACAACCAAGACAGTACGGTGTGTATCCGTTTTGATCCACTTCCTGGCGAAACGCTGGGGCAAATCGACCGTATCTACAACATTTACGTAAACCTGAGTTCGCAGGAAGCCAGTGGTTTAGATTTATCTGCCGGTTATTTGCTTGATCTGGCCGATATGGGCCAACTGAAGTTTGGTCTCGACTGGTCTTATATTGATTCGTTCAAAAAAGACGGTATTGAATACGCCGGTGAGCTGAATTATCCGAAAAACCGCGCTCGTATGACAGCAGACTGGACCTTCGGTGATCTGGGTCTGACGGGTATTGTGCGTTACATTGGCGAATTTGAAAGCTTCCAGGCTTTATCTGAAATTGAAGCGTCTGAAGCAGATATGGTTGACTCTCAAACGCTATTAGACTTACAGGCTTACTACCAGTTTAACGATGAAACCACCTTTACCCTGGGCGTCAATAACCTGTTCGACACCGATCCTCCCTTCACTGCCCGCGGATACGGCTATGTGGCTGAAACCCATATGCTGCGCGGCCAATACGTGTACGGTGAAATTAAATATAAATTCTAATTGTTAGATTCAAACAAAGCCCCGGCGCGGTAACACTGAGTTAGCCCAGCCGGGGCTTTTTTTATGCCTTTATGGCGACGAAACACCTTTGTTCTTATAGTCATTGCTGTAATCGTTTTGCAACACCACCGCCCTACTCTGAGCAAGTAAGCTAAGCGCCACCGCCGGTGGAATAAAAATTCCCGGTAGTTGGAATAAAATTCACGCTGCTTAACACATTCACGTGAATGTTGGGCTATGATGATATTGTCTTCCTGTGCATTTTTTCAGCCAGACAACTTTTCAGATATTTATGAAATGCCATAACACAAGGAGCGGGGCTGCGGTAAAGGTTATTGCCATTTCTTTCGGTGTCATTCTGGCAACGTCCTTGCTTTATCTTTTGCAGTTATCGCACTTGTACAACCACAGAGAGATTACCATGATGAATATCCAGGTACATGACAACAAAGGAATTGAAACGCATAAGCTGTCGGCAGCAGACATCACGCCACAGGTGGAGCGTAAACTGAAAGCGCTTTATGCGTTTGGTGGATTCTGTAAGGTGGGAAATCAGAAATATCCGAGTGCTGAATCGTTACTCGCTGACTGCGCTCCGCGCATGGCAAGCTAAATCGATTTTATGTGAATTGCGTATTATCGCCGCCTGAACTGTTGCTGCAGTCAGGCGGCTTTTTTATGCGTTGATAAAATGGGAATCTAGCGTTTTTCCGGCGCTGTCTTCGATGAACCTTCCACGGCTTTATTCAGCACATCCAGTTCTTTCTGCGTAAGATTACGCCACTGTCCGGGACGTAAATTGCCTAAGGTAATGTGCATAATGCGCGTACGCTTTAGCTTCAGTACGTCGTAACCTAAAAACTCACACATACGACGGATTTGTCGGTTAAGTCCTTGGGTCAGAATAATGGTGAAACGGTCACGGCCTCTCGACTCTACCGTACAAGGCTTCGTCACGGTGCCGAGAATAGGTACGCCGCGAGACATTTTTTGCAGAAAACGGCCGCTGATGGGCTGGTTTACGGTCACATCGTATTCTTTGTCATGGGCGTTTTCCGCCCGCAGAATTTTATTCACGATGTCGCCATCGCTGGTCAGTAGGATTAGCCCTTCCGATGGCTTATCTAATCGCCCAATGGGGAAGATGCGCTCTTTGTGACCAATGGCATCAATGATGTTGCCTTTCACATGGCGCTCGGTAGTGCAGGTGATCCCCACCGGCTTGTTATAAACAATATAAATCCGGTCAGACTTGTCTGCAGCAACAGCCCCAATGAGCTTGCCGTCGACTTTCACTTTATCGCCAGGCTGCACCTTGGTGCCAAGTTCAGGCAATTGGTTGTTTATGGTTACCCGCTCTTGTTCAATCAGCTTGTCAGCCTCCCGACGGGAACAATGGCCGGTGTCGCTGATGTATTTATTGAGGCGCTTTCCCTGACCGGAACTGCTTGCTTGCTCGGAACTCATGTTGCGGGGTAACCTTTAACTAACTAGTAAAATTAAGGCGCTAAGCATACAGCATCAGCGCCCAATTTTCTGTGATGATTCACTATCAGAATGCGTAATCAGGCAGAGGCTCGTCGAACATGCCTAACTTGTATTGTTCTGCCGTCTCTTCATTGAGCGCTTCGCGGTTAGATTCCGCATATCTGCGCAGCTTTCTCGTTTCACTGTTTTCTTCAACTTCCAGTAACACATCGTGGTAGCGGGCCATGCCGCTGCGTCCAATGGCATTCATTAACCATGCAAAGGTATCAAGTTGATTTTTCTGTGCTGACGCATAATTTCTCAGCAGGATTTCAGCTGCGATGTCACAGAGCGCCTGGCTCTTCAATTCTCTTGAAGTCATTTCTTTCGCAGCCTGCTTAAGGTTAGACAGATCACCCGCTGTCATTTGCGACTTAAGGCGGCTAATTACTGAGCTATCCAGCTCCTTGCTGTACAGCTTTTCAGGCAACATGTACATGCCGTAAGCGAACTGTTCACCTTCAGCACCAGGAAGGTCATCTAAGGCTTTATCCGCATGACGTTCCAGTTTGTCGATGGTGGTTTTTTCCACCACTTCAGACAACACGCTGTAATAACGTCCATTTTCAGATGCGCCAATGGCACGGGCTACCCAAGCCAGTGAGTCCACTTCACTGCGGGTCGCATGAGGGTACTTTTTCAACAGAATGGCTGCAGCGATATCCAGCAATTCAGGGTTTGCTATTTTCGCGCTGTAAATTTGTTTGGATGCCGCTCGAAGTTGCGTCATGTCGCCGGAAAGCATCATATCCGCTAGTCGTTGCTCTTGCGGCGTCAATTCTGCAAAGGCTTTTGAGGACAACACGCTGAGTGTTAGTATCAGTGCCATCATGGCTGTCGTTAAATATCTCATCATTTCTCCATTAATTGAGATTCACTCACAAAAAGTTAGTACATGCCGCCGTTTACGCTAATCACTTGACGGGAGATATATCGGGCTTCATCAGAAACCAGAAATCCAATCGTATTGGCAACATCATCCACGTTACCAAATGTCCCCAGCGGAATCATTTTTTTCGCTTCATCGGCCACCGCACCTTCAATCATGCCGGTTTCGATAACACCCGGCGCCACACAGTTTACGGTGATTTTTCGCTTACCGAGTTCAATAGCCAGGGCTTTGGTTGCACCAATAATTCCCGCTTTAGATGCACTGTAATTGGTTTGTCCGCGGTTGCCCATGAGGCCAGATACAGACGATAGCGTTACGATGCGGCCACCCTGGCGCAGCCTGATCATTGGCATGATCACCGGATGCAACACATTGTAAAATCCATCAAGATTGGTGTGAACAACGCCATCCCATTCATCACCTGTCATGGCTGGGAACGCAGTATCCCGGGTTACACCGGCATTACACACCACACCGTAATACGCGCCATTTTGTTCAATATCCGCTTCAATAGCCGTTTTGGTTCCTTCTCTGTCGGCAATATCAAACTGCAAAGCTACAGCATTTCCGCCATCAGCAAGAATGTCGTTGACCACTTTTTTCGCGGCCTCTTTACCACTGCGGTAATGCACCGCCACGGCGAAGCCTTGCGCCGCCATCTTGTAAGCTGTTGCTTTACCAATACCACTGCTGGCACCTGTGACGAGGATTCTTTTTTGCTCAGACATGAGATCCTTTTTCCTTATTTTCCGGCTTGCCGTTAAACAGGCTTATCGCCGCAATAAAATTAATCGTATTTCCAATCAGAATAATGCTGCCAAAGGCTTGCACAACCGGCATGGCGCTGAATGCCAACAAACCGAATGACAACAAACTGGTGATCGCCGAGAGTAAAATAGCCTGCTGGGTGGTATCAGGCTTGTCTGCCATTTCCCGGGCAAAAATGATGTAGTCCATACCCAGGCCAAGTACCAAGAATAACGCCATGATGTGAAACACATTCAGCGCCTGACCGGCCAATAGCACAGCAGCAACGGCAATCAAACTGGCAGAAGCGGGGATAAGTAAAAGTTGAATAACAGACGCACTGCGGTACCACAGCGCCAGCAAAAGCGCGACCAGTACGTAAGCAATGACTAACAGCATAGCCCCAGTTTCGCGCTGAGACTTAAGTGCCTTCGATGCATTGCCCAAAGTGTTCACATACTCAATGGCAGGAATCGCCTCGGCAGCGGCTTTCAATGCCGTTAAATCACTGTTTTTGCGAATAAGTACGAAGCTGTATATCTGCCCGTTTTTCTCACTCCAGAGCGGTGGAAGTGTGGCGTTCTGGCTTGATAGCTCGGTAAAATCAAGGACCTTTCCGGCAGCGTTTGTGTATTCAGTTTTTACCGGTGACACTGACTCAGCCGGCAATCCCAAAGCAGCAAATACATCAAGAACGCCGCCCTGCCCATAAAGTTTAGCCTGGGAAGCGTAATCTGCTCGCTGCCTTTCAGGCGAAGGCAACCAGTCGCCAATACCGCTCACCGCGGCCTTGTTCACGCCGGGAAAAGCATAAAAATCTTCTAGCGCATTGAATATGTCTTGGGATTCTTGCCCGCGTACAAGCAAGTACCGACCGGGCTCGTAAACCTGGGTGAGCGAAGATACAGCTTGTTCCTGCTGCAGTAACGTAAGAGATACATGGAAAAAACGGCGAGGATCATCATTCACCTGAAGCCCACCACTCAGCACATACAGCAGACTACCGGCAGCGAGCAATAATCCAGTGGCGGCGAGCGCTTTCGGGCGTCGGGCAACAACACGTTGCAACGACGCGATAACCACTTTCAACATGGCCTGGCGGGCTTCAATAGGACGGCGCACCACCCAAGGGCCCAGCAGCATCACACACAGCCAGGCCATGCCCAAACCGGCGCAAGAGAAAAGCGCAATTTTCTTTAGAATGGTTAAATCGGCAATACTTAAGGCGCCATAACCTACTAGCGAGGTAATCACACTAAGCACCATAGCCCGATAAAGTACGCCGTGGTGTCGTGAAGTCTGCGCGTTTACTTGCGACGCGCTCGATAGAAAGTGATAAAAATAATGCAGTGAATAGTCCACCACGATACCAATAAGACTCGCACCGAACACAATAGTAAGTACATGCACAGAGCCAAACACCCACACGCTGGTAAGTATGCCAAAGCCAACGCCGGCGGCAATGGAACTGAGCGCCAGGGTAAGCGGTAACAACGAGCGAAATACCAGCAGCATGAGCACCAGCACGCCAGCTATCGAACCCACTGCAATCAGTTGAATGTCAGCTTTTGCAGACTGCGCAGAATCAACAGCGAAAAAGAACATGCCGGAGTGCAGTACCGACACATTGAATTCATCGCGTACAGATTGCTCTGCTTCGGTAATTTGCTGATAAACTTGGTTTTGTTCAGCCATACCGCCAGGAAAGTCATTAAAAATCACGGTGAAGGTGTTTACGTATTCCCCTTCCGCTTCGATAGACTCGGTGGATTCAATTTGCTCGGTCAGCCCCAATAGATAATCGGAAAACCAACCGAGGGGATCTTTTTCGAACGGCACCATTCTGATCCCTTCCCCCAGTTGATAGAGCTTGCGCTGGGCGGCCTTCGCCATTTGTTCCGGGGTGTCGGATTCAAGTGCGTCTCGTTGAGCGTCGGAAAGGAAATTAAACCGGTAGGGCGTAATCGCAGAGAGGTAGCCACCCTGTTGATTTTCGTTGGTGAGTGCTTGTAAGCCTGGCAGCGTGTTGATGGCAGACTGCAACGCCTTGGCGCCGTCTGCGGCGTGTTTTTTGTTGTCGCTTTTCACCACCACAATGAAGCGCTGGCTGATATCGTTGGTCAGCGCATCCAGAGCGAACTGCAAGCCGGGGTCACTCACTTTCTCCGGATTTAAATCATTGAGGTTGGTATCAATCTTAATAGACTGAGGATTTACGCAAGCGAATACGATCCCTGCCACAAGGGTAAAAACGAAGCACAGCCGAATAAAGAGCGACATAAGTTGTAATTAATAGGTTTCAAAACGGCCTGGAGAGCGCAACACGCGGCACCAGTCGGTTTTGTCAGCATACAACGCTTCGCATTGTTCGTACGCCTTGCGCTTACCGTCAAACTCGTATGCTTGAATCTTGTCGATGAGCACTTGGGTGTTTTGGCCAGTGGCATCGGTCACTTTTATGGTAACGGCTGGCTGAGCGTTATCGGTGTTTTCCTGACTAATGCGAATGGCATCCAGCCCTTTGCGCATCATGTCGCTTTCCGGTATAAGTAGCAGAGCACCACTGTCTTCCTGCGTGATCGCAAATTCGTCTGTAAAGTAGCCGGTATCACCCTTAAGTAACCGAATAAAAATATTCGACATGATATAGCGGGCTACTCCACTCAACGGCGTGAGTGTACCGTCGTCCTCTGCCCTGAAGTTGTTAGTACCATTTACGTATAAAATAGCTTCACTGAATGGCTCGATGGAGTGCCATACCAACCCCAAATCGCAGGAATAATAAAAGTCTCCTGCCGATTTCAATGGTACCGGTAGCCCTTCCATTGCTTTTTGCTGGCTGAAGTGTCCGGAAAAGTGACAACCCGAAGGAAACATCGACGACAGTAAGGTTTCTTCATTGGCGGAGCTCTGCTCTGCCAAGGCCGATACACTCACAACACTGAAAAGGACTAAACCCAAACGGGCTGGCGAAAAGCGACTCATGATTGACTTATCCATGCATTGATTGCGTCAGTGAGAAAGGCTGGAGACTCATATTGGGTGATTTGTTCTGGCATCGCAACCGCAAACTGGGTCGTTTTGGCTTTGGTGAACACTTCGCCGGTGTCGCGATCTTTTATCACATAACTGATCTTCAGCCGGTTTTCCCATTCAGTCAACCAGGATTCCACTACTACTTTTTGTTCAAACAGCAGAGGCTTAATGTACTTCACCTGAATATCGACAATGGGAAAAAAGAATCCCTGCTCTTCCATGACGCTGTACGGGCAGCCTATTTCAGACAACAATGCACACCGGGCCATTTCGATGTATTTTGGATAATTACCGTGCCAAACCACGCGGTATGCATCCACATCGAAAAAAGGAATATCGATATTCAGGCTATTTTTTTTCATGGTATTACGCTTTTGCAGGTAACTCGGCGAGTACGTCGACCACGTCTTGAATTGTTCTTACCTGCTTGAACTGCGACGGTGAAATTTCAACGTTAATGCTCTTTTTCAGATCTACCAGCAAATCGACCGCATCGATACTGTCGATATCTAAGTCTTCGTAAAGACGGGCTTCCGGCACGATTTCCGCTGGCTCAAGCTCGAAAAGATCAACCAGAGTGTCTCTGACCTGATCAAGAATATTTTGTTTTTCCGCATTCATTTCGCATTCCCTCTATGAATTTTCCAGCTGTTCCGGCGTTGCCGCTATCTCTGTTGACAGCTGTTTGTTGTAATAGTTTTCCAGAAATTGAGTGAGATGTCTGTACTGCTTAGGTCGTGGTAGCGTGGTGTCGATACATTCGTCTAACGCCATCAACTCACCTGAACGCAGTGTAAAAGCCGGGCCGCCTGGTGGAATATCGTACCACTTATCGCCTTTTTTCAGCGCCCGCGGATAACACTCTATCATCACCGGCATAATAGACGCATTAACAGCCACCGCCATATTGGCCGCGCCTCGCTTAAAGCGTAAAACGTTATCTTCTTTGGTGCGGGTGCCTTCGGGAAAAATAAGAATATTCTCACCGGCTGCCAGCTTGGCCGCGGCCATAGGTAATATCTGCTCGGCATTATTAGGAATGAACCCGGCCTGACGCACCACTGCACCGGTAAAAAAGTTATCCCACACCGCGCTTTTCACAAAACAGCACATTTGCTCGTTGACGGCGAGTAACAATACCACATCGATTAACGACGGATGATTCGCAATGAGAATATGCCCGGGGCGTGCGGTATGCATTGAGTCTAAGTCGAAGGAATAGCGGATCAGCCCAAAGAAACGCATGATACGGATGAACGTGAGACACCCTTTATGAATACACCAACGGATCATGCGCTGCTTTTTCGCCGGCGAAATAATAGTAACCGGACTCATCAAGCGGAAGAAAACCCCAACCAGCAACGCGCCTACACCAAAAAGGATATAGCTCACGCCAGCACTGAAGATTTGCCAGGCTTTGCGCAGCTTTGTGGCTACCATGCCTGCGCCCTTACGTGATGAGAGCGCCGTGGCTTCAGAAGAGAGCGCGCTAGACACAGAAACATTCTATTTCGACCAGCAAGTCTTTGCGGCAGATATCCGCAAGGGTGTACACCGCATCGACGTCTGGATATTGAGTCGAAAGCCAGTCGCGTACAAAAGCCGCATCTTTGGCGTGACGAATATAGACTTTAAAGGTAGACAGCTGACAACCTTCCGGGTTTGCCGTTTCCAGCAGGTGACGAATATTAGACATTGTCACCGTAAGCTGCATTTCCAGGTCGCCCTCGCCACGGGTTTGATGACCGGTAATGCTGGCGGTACCTGAAATGAACAGGAAGTGAGAATCAGCAAGGGTTAGCGCGGTAGCACGAGCAAACGAAGGGCTGGAAATACCGTACTCACGAGGATATTCGTAAGCGTTAACTTGATGATGATTGTTATAGTGACGTGGCTCCACCTTACTGGCAAACACGTAAAAAACCGCACCGTCGGTATGATGACCGAGCGCTGAGGCTGACGGAAAGCTTTGCGGCGGCATACCAGCAGCCTCAAACGCATTCAAACGTCCGGTACAAAACTTCTTGTACAACTCATTGTCGCCTTCACCCACGTTTATCGACGGCAAATAATTCCAAAAGCGAAATGGATGTACAAAACCCTGGGCTTTTAAGATATTCAAAATGGAAGAATAGGCCGCATAGGTTTGTTGTTCGATGTCTTCACATTCGTCTTTGGTGAGCCAATGGGCAACACAAATTACGTCGTCGGTTTTAGACCAGAAGCATTTACCCGTTTGCCCTCGGCTAACCTCACCTTCTATTAACCACAGTTCATTGCCGGCATTTTCAACCGCGCCTTCTAACCCGGTAGCAATAAGACCATTACCAAACGGTTCACATTGATTAGTAAGTGGCATTACCGCCAGCGCGTTTACACTGGAGATTAATTCGTTAGCGGGCGAGGAACAAAATTGCTGTTTTAACATGGGACAACTGAATTTGGTGTGACTGCAAACACGAATGATGGTGCAAACAGGCAGAGAAAAACTGATTTAAACCAACTCCCTGACGCTCTGCTTGCTTATTTTCAGACGATCATTCCATGATACAGAATTAGTTTTTGACTGGGCGGTAGTTTAAACTAGCGAAAATCGAAAATAAAGCGAATGGACGCATCCTTTACCTTGGCTGTTAACATTCGTGAACACCAGTAAATCAATTATTCATGTCAAATACGTTTCCGCTAGTTACCCGCACATCTGAAGATGCAATTGCCTTTCTTACACAGCCTATAAACGCCGTTGGCCTTGATGTAGGGCCCGTGTCTACGAATCAGTTTCTCAATCATGTCAATCAGGTGGCTGAAGCGCTGACCCATCGTGGTCATGCTATTAATCTTTGTGAAAACCGCTACCTCTTCCTGGTGGGACTTTGTGCCGCAATTTTACGCGGTACAACCACCTTATTACCGTCGAGCAAAAATGTCGCCACGCAGGATCAATTAAATGAAGATTATACTGATTGTTTTATCATTCATGACGGCGGAGAAATTAGCCCAAACCTGCCGGCATTCGATATTCTGTCTGCAAACGCACCGGTTCAAAATCGCACTGTGGATGTGCCTGTTGTTGAAGATGACTTTCTAGCTTGTATTAGCTTTACTTCCGGCTCTACCGGAAAGTCGAAACCGAATCTTAAGTACTGGCGCACCTTGCACCGCAGCAGCCTGATTAACTACACCTTCATGATCCCGGATTGTGAAGAGACCTTGTATCAATTGGCCACCATGCCGGCACAACACATGTGGGGGTTTGAAACTTCCGCGTTATTGCCGTTATTCAGTAAAGTTTGCATGAGTGATGCAAAGCCGCTGTTCCCACGGGATATTCTGGATTCCTTCGCGGCTTTGCCGGAACCCAAGCAACTGGTTTCCACCCCTGTACATTTGCGGGCGCTGTGTGCCGATATGACCACTGACGTTCACGCCCACTCCGTGCTGTGCGCCACGTCCCCGCTTACCACTGAACTTGCCACCGAAGTGGAGCAGAAATTCAACGCGCCATTAAGAGAAGTGTACGGTTGCAGTGAAGTGGGCTCAATGGCGGTACGACGTTCTGCCAAGGAGCAAGCCTGGTTTAAGTTTGAAGGCATTGATTTTGCGCAGGACGACGGTACCACCACTGTACGCGCTGAACATTTGCCCTCAGATACCCTACTGCAAGATTTCATTGAATTTAAAGATGACAATCACTTTGTGTTGTCTGGCCGGGCAAGCGACTTGATAAAGATTGCCGGTAAACGGGGTTCACTATTTACCATTAACCAAACGCTGCTGACGTTTAAGGGCCTGGAAGATGGCATTGTGATTCATCCTGAATCAGCAGGCCCGGTAACCCGCCTTGTCGCCATTGTGTCGCTGAAGCAAGGTGTAGAAAAAGCGGAATTGGTGCGCTTCTTACAAGCCCGTTTAGACAGTGCTTTTGTGCCGCGACCTGTGTACGTGGTAGATGCCCTGCCCCGCGAACCTAACGGTAAGCTGCTGCGCAAAAACATTGATGCGCTCCATGCGTCACTGAAAAAGAAAAGATAATCAGTTTACCGGCAGTTAAATAAAAAGGGCGTCCCGAGAAATTCGTGACGCCCTTTTTGTTTGTTTTTCACGGCAATGTTTTGCGTTTAAACCCGCTTTATGATCAACGAGGTATTGATACCGCCAAAGGCAAGGTTATTACTCATAAAGCAATCGGTTTTGATTTCGCGGCATTCCTGGCGGATGTAATCCAGCGGTGCACATTCTGGATCAACGTTATCCAGATTCAATGTGGGTGCAAACCAGTTTTCTTTCATCATATTAATGGTTGCCCATACTTCAAATGAGCCGCAAGCACCCAACGTATGGCCGGTATAGCTTTTCAGCGAACTAATTGGCTTAGCGCCCACAACCTGATAGGTCGCATTACTTTCCACAATATCACCGTGCTGCGTTGCCGTGCCGTGTGCCGATACATAACCAATGTCATCGGCGGTTACACCGGCATCTTTCATGGCTGAGGCCATCACACGTTGCACCGTTTCTGGATTAGGTTTAACCAAATAAGCACCGTCGGTATTGGTGGCGTAACCCGTGACTTCAGCCAGGATGTTCGCACCACGGGCTTTTGCATGTTCGTAGGACTCAAGAATAAGCGTACACGCACCCTCACCCAGTACCAGGCCGTCACGGTCGCGATCGTAAGGCCGAGGCGTGGCTTCCGGGGTATCATTTTTGGTGCTGGCCGCGAACAGGGTATCAAATACCGCTGCTTGGGAAGGACACAATTCCTCTGCGCCACCGGCAATCATCACATCCTGCTGACCAAACTTAATGGCTTCATACGCATAGCCAATGGCCTGGCTACCCGCCGTACAGGCACTCGATGTGGTGTACATGCGACCCTGGGTACCAAAATACACACTAATGTTCACCGCAGCGGTGTGGTTCATCATGCGCAGATAGGTGCTGCTGTTAATGCGAGAAGTCGAAAAGTTCTCAAGCATAGGGGCAAATTCTAGTGCTGCTTCACTGCTGCCTGTGGCGGAACCGTAAGCAACACCCGTCGCAGAAGAGCGGATCACCGGATCATCTGTTAGGCCAGCATCAGCCAGCGCACGCTCTGTGGCCAGCACACCCATTTGGGCAACACGCCCCATGCTGCGCTTTTTCTTTTTGGTGTAGTGATCGGGCAACGCAAAGTCGTGAATGGGAGCAGCCAGATAGGTGCCAAGACCGTCATACTTTTTCCAGTCTTCCATGTAGCATACTGCTGATTTCATCGACTGAAGCGCAGATTTTACCTGCGACCATTCATCACCCAGTGCAGACACTACACCGGCACCGGTAATCACAACCCGTCTGTCATTATTGTTACTCAAACTACATCCTTTTCTTTAAACCGGCCGGCGGAAAACCGACAAACTCGCCGTTGCCAAACACTGCACTTCGCTACCGTCTTGCGGCTCATTTTCAATGAAGCAATCGAACGTTGCAAGCCCATCGCCCACCAGCGCTTTTTCTTCACAGCGCACCGTGTACTTACCCGGCGCAAAGTAATCGCAGTGGGTTTTAAATGACCGCGTACCGAGCAGAAACCCTAAATGCGGCGACACTTTCCCCAGAGCAAGCTGATGCCCGGCGATAAGCGCGGCAGTCTGGCCCATGTATTCCAAACCAATCCAGGCAGGGACGCCCTTGTCAGCTTCAAAAAACGGGCTTTCTTCATCAACGTAGGTACGCGATGCCGATGAGGTTTCGGTGATATTCAGTACTTCGTTAATCAATAACATGGGCGGACGGTGAGGAATTAACTCAAACAACCGGCTGTCGAAACGGGTTTCCTGCGACATTACTTCCCTTCCCCTTTGGTGCCCGCTGTTAAAGACGTGGTGTCGCCGGGCTGCCAGAAATCATAAAAATTAAACCATTGATACGGTGCGTTAAGGCAATGTGCTTCCAGTTTCGACGCAAACTGTTGCGCATAATGCTGTAAATCCTGCTGGCGAGTTTTGCGGTTGATCTGCAATTTGTCACACAACGGCGCCACATCAAACAACACCTTGTTGTCTGCCGCTTTATAGCGATAAGCAAACATCAGCTTTACCGGGCAGGCCAACGCTTTTGCCAGCATGTAAGGGCCGATGGGTAGCGGTGCTTGTTGCCCTAAAAATTGAACATCAACGGTACGTTCCAGGCCGCTCAAGGGCACTCGGTCACCGGCAATAAACACCCACTCGCCAGCATCAATTTTTTCTTTCAGCATCATGATGGTGGTAACATCAAATTCATCAACCTGGAAGACATTAAGGCGGGATTCGTTATTTTCGTCTTGCATCATTTTAACGAAGTTGCCGGCGTGCTTATCGTACACCAGTATATTGATAACCTTGCTGCGATAACGGTGCATAAAGCCCCGGCAAAACTCCAGGTTACCAAAATGAGAGCCAATAATGAGTTGACCTCGGTCGTCATTGTGCAGGGCATCAATATTCTCTGGCGAGCTGAGTACGAAGTCTTTTTCGGTAATTTCGTCTAACCAGCCCAGCATCTTATCCAGAATCACTTCGGCAAAGGTTTTGAAATGCAGCAGAACATGTCGATAGCCAGGCTTACGCTGCAAAACTTCAGGTTTGAAGCGGTAGTGCGCATTCAAATATTGCAACGATGCTTCACGCTGCTCCTTGCGGCACAGGACAAAATACAGCGCCACCGGATACATGATGACCGAAAACACTTTACGGCCGCATACCCGGTAAATAAAAAACACCAGTCGCATGGCTGCCATGGTGCCGGCTTCACGGGTTTGCGACCAGTGAGCCTGCTGTTCTGTGGTTGCGGTTTTATCTGACGCCGTCATCGTGCCCCTCTTACTTACCTAACAAGGCACGAACGCGAGTGACTAACAATTTTGGCAAACGAACAAGCATGCCAAACATCAACCGTACATGCAGCCGGATCAGCATGAGGTTATCTTTCAGATAATGAAAATGGGATACGGTGTTTTCGTGATAAATCACCTTGGTAGGAATGAAATGCAAATCGATGCCTGCCCATACCGCTTTCACCAGCAGTTCCGGGTCAAAATCCATGCGTGGGCCAAGGTAGTAATTATCGAATACTCGCTCGATTTGTTTGATGGGATACACCCTAAAGCCGCACAGGCCGTCTTTAATTTGCAAAGATAGGGTTTCCAGCGCTACCCAAAAATCGGTAATTTTGCGGCCGTACTTTCTGGCGAACGGCGCGGTTTCATCAAAATAAGGCTGACCGGAGATAAAGGAATCCGGGTGAGAGCGACTGTAATCCAGCAGTTTTTGCGCGTCATCGATGTTGTGCTGGCCGTCTGCATCCAGTTGCAATACGTGGCTAAAGCCCATCGCACTGGCGTGATAACAGCCGGTGATCACCGAAGCACCTTTACCACGGTTCGTCTGGTGTCTGACAAGATGAAAATCTGGGTAAGGTTTGAGTAGTGCTTCTACCCTCGCCACGCTTTCTTCACCACTGCCATCATCTACCACAATGCAGGGTAAATTCAGTGACGCCAGCGCCGGCAGAAACTTTTCAAACAGCACTTCGTGTTTGTAATGAGGAACAATAATGCAATATTTCATGATGCGGAAAACTTAAAACTGCCCGTGGAGAATGAGTCCGTTTCGTTGGAGAAGTGAAACGAAACACTGCCTTTAGCTGCATTGTGATTGAGCGTGAGCTGCATCTTTGCACCCGGCATGACCATGGTTTTGAATTTGATGTTGGAGAGTTGATGAAAACGGCTATCGCTGATAAACAACGCTTTTGCCAGCTTTCCCGCCCAGTCTATCTGCACCACACCGGGCAGCACTTTATGATCAGGAAAGTGACCGTCGAACCAGGCAAGATCTTCGCTTACCTTAAGCATGATCTCAGCAGACGCTTCATCTATTTTTACGGCCGTAATATCTGGCCCTTCCTGCGCGTTAAACAGTGCTTTCAACGCATGTATATCAGTCATCAACAATCTTATGCTTCTTTTTGTAGTGGCGCCGAAAGAGTAATTCAGCAACCACAAATACGGCAAAAATCAGGTAGGACAGTAAACCGTTGTAGAGTGTCCATACAGCTAAACTGCTGAACCAAACTGTCCAGGCGGCCACTGCGGCATTGAATAACAGCAACAGCCCCCACGCCAGGCTCAGCGCCCTGAGATAACCTTTTGCCTGTGCCGGCGGATTATGTCCACCAGCCCGGGCGAAGCGCTCAATCAGGGTATGCTCATCAAGCAACGAAATCAGGAACAACATTCCCATTCCGGCGCTCATGATCACAGGGTAACATTTCAGCAGTATTTCACTGTTTAGAAATATAACCCCGACGCAATATAACGCAATCACGGCAGTCATCAACCAGTCACTGGTTTTACGATGCCTTCCTGCAACCACCAGCCTGAATATAGCTACTAACAGCAACGCCGCACCGAACCAGCGGGGGTCTATCTTGTCGATGTTGAGCCACACCACAAACGGGTAAGCCACAGACACAAGAACAAAGAGCAGCGGAATTAAATCCTTCGGGCCTCGCTGCCGCGGTGATGCACTCACGCCAGCACGCTTTGCCTGTAATTTCCCAGCACCGCACGTTCTTCATCATCAATCTTCGTGGTGGCTTCGTCGCTCAGCATATCTTCAAAGTACGGGACAATTTTCTGCATAATGGCAATGTTCTTCTCCAGTGCCATTTCCACATCAATATCCGGGTTTTTCAGTACGTCGTTGAGCTCGCCCAGACACGGCACCAGGAATTGATCCATAAAGCTGCCTTTGGCGGGTAAAACCAAACGCTTCTGTGCTCTTTCAGCCAGCAACATCTGCATTTTCTTATTCAGCTTCTGGGTTTTCAGCAGGTTCGGGGTAATTTTACGCATGGTGTCTAAGTCGCCGATAGCGTCGGTGAAAAACAGCAAGGCAAACACACCCCAGTAGTAGGTGTAATCCCAGACCAGCTTAATTGACATCATCTTACGATCGCCAAAACCGCCATACTGATCTTTGTAAATTGACAGGGTGTTCTCAAAGAACGAGTCGTAAAACTTGTGGAACAAGGCCGCTTCAAAACGAATGTCCTGCCCTTTCTTGTCACGCTCGATAAGATGGGTAACAAAGGTATTATTCAGCGCGATGAAATCGCTGCCCGGTGAATAGAAAGGGTCTGCAAAGGCACCGGCTTCGCCCGTCATGGCCCAGCCAGAGTCTGAGAACATTTGCTTGCAGCCGTAGGAATAGCCTTGCATGACTTTAAAGTCGAGCAGTTCCGCCCCTTCAATAGCCGCTGCGCAAAGTGGATGTTCTTGTTGTAGCCACGCCATGGTGTCTTCAAAGGTGCTGATTTTGCTGTCGGCCAGCGCTTTATCGTCCATGACGATACCAAAGCTGGTGGCGCCGGACGCAAGAGGAATAATCCACACCCAGTAACCGGGGCCCATTAGGTGATTGGTGCTTAACCAACGTTTGCCCGGTTCAAGGACACGATTTTGCCAGGCTTCATTATCAGACCATTCATCGATAATGACCCGCTTATTGATTCGGAAGAAAACCGCATTGCCTTGATGGCCGGTTTCAGTCTGCAAGTTCAGCTTATTTCGTAGCAATGCCTGACGGCCCGCTGCGTCGACTAACCAACGCCCCTGAACCGTAATTGTGTCGTCACCGCGACGGCAAACCACAGTGTGATTTTTATCGCCCAGTTCAATGTCTTCGGGTACTGCGCCATCAATAAATACCACGCCTTTTTCTTTCAGCATGGTGTAGAGGTAGTTTTCCAGCGTGCCACGTTCAATTTGATAAGCCGGAATACCGAAAAGCTCGCTTACGCCCAGTTCATCATAATCGCTGTAGTCGTTTTGCACTTTACCGAAGAACAGTCTGAGGCCGTACTTACGCAAATGCTTTTCCTTGAAATGGTCTTTCAGGCCAAGTACATCGGTAAAGTAGTGCGCACCAATTTCAACCGTAGACTCTCCCACTTTTGCCGTGGTGTCGTTTACCGGAAAGGTGTTCTTCTCAATTATGGTTATGGCGTAAGTGTCGTCGCGGTTAAGCAGCTGCAGCGCCAGGCTCATGCCTGCCAACCCGCCACCGGCGATGATAATATCCGTATTCATCTGATCCATCGTTTACCCTTCACATGCTAAAGAGAGACTGGTTCCACTGCTTAGCGGAATGGTGATTTGCCCGTTAGGTTGATTCAACAGCTCAGCAACACACAATACCTTTGCCGCTGGGTTCTGAGCGTACATCTCTGTGAGATACGTAGTGTCTGCATTGAGTGCCGGCCAGCTTGCATCTTCCTGCTGATTTACCATTGCCGTTAGCACCTGGCCTTCCACGTCGGCGTCGTGCGGATAAATCACCAGTGAAAACGCAAAGGTTTCCTGATTAGGCAACACGGGGGTCAGAATATCTGCCACCGGCGCATCATAAAACGTGAGCAGCATGGGCACATTTTCAGTTTCGCACTGAATCATGGCTTCAAGAATGGTTAACGACACCGACTCTTCATATCCAGCAACAGAATTGGCCGCGCTCATGGTGCCCGTACTGATAGTCCAGTAGCCGGCGGGCGCATTGTGTACAGAGTTATGGAACTTGGTCGGCGACAATTCTTTATGTTCAGACGCCAATGTTTTGCACATATAGTCGGTAAGGTCGGTATCGCCCAGACCAGAGACAAACACGCAGGTAAGCGTATTGGGCTCAACACCGGCATCTTGCGTAGCCTGCCATGAACTCTCAACCGCCAACTTAACCGGCAACGGGGCCCGGCGTCTTTCATTGGCGGGAATAATATCGGGTTTCGGGCTTTTCAGCTTTGCTTCTGGTAGGTCTGCGCCACCAAGCAGCGCTTGAAGTGCAGACCAGTTTTCAAAGTAGCTGCCCCAGGCACCAGTGCCTGCAATTTTACATTTCAGTGCTTTTGTCTGCATATTACTCTGCCCTGCTAAACAAAAGTGTACAGTTATTACCACCGAAGCCGAATGAATTGGTCATCACGTGCTGACACACTTTCTCTTCGTCTGAGGCTTTAATGGAGAAATCCAGTGCTTCATCTAGCGTTTCCAGGTTCTTCGAACCTGGGATCACGTTGGTGTGCAAGGTATCCATGGCAATAATGGCTTCTGTAATACCGGCTGCGCCCAGGGTATGCCCCATCCAGGCTTTGGTCGATGAACATCGTACAGACGCAGGGAACAATTCGGAAATCAGCTTTCCTTCAATTAAATCGTTAGCCCGGCTGGACGTGCCGTGAAGGTTAATGTAATCCACCGACTCAGGAGACAATGCGGCTCGTTTCAGCGCCTGTGTCATCGACAATCTGGCGCCTAATCCATCAGGATGTGGGTGCGACATATGGTGTGCATCTGAGCTTTCGCCATAACCGGCCAGCGTGATGCCCCGGCCATTGTCATTTTCGCCCGCGCGCTGCAGAACAGCAAAACCGGATGCTTCACCCAGGTTTATTCCGTCTCGATGCTGATCGAAGGGCTTACACGGGTTCGGCGACAGTAGCTGCAGCGAATTAAAACCGTGCAGCACACTCAGACACAGCGTATCCACGCCGCCTACCAGCACTGCATCGACAATACCGGTTTCCAGCCAGCGAGCGCCGGTGGCAAACACTTTGGCGGAAGAAGAGCACGCAGTGTTAATCGTGAGTGATGGGCCTTTAATGCCGGAAAGGTGAGCAGCAAACAAGGCAGGTGCGTGAGGATTATGCACAAACGGCTGCTTGAACGCTTCGGATAACCCATTGTCGCTGTTGAGTTTGGTATAGGCTTCTTCAGTACGGTCGATACTGGACGTACTTGAGCCCATAACTAAACCAATGCGGGCAGCGCCGTATTTGCTGATTAACGCTGAAACCGTGTGGCGAATCGTGCCCTGTTCATAACCTAATACAGCAAGAGCATTGTTTCGACTTTGCCATTGACCCAGGTCATCCACGCCATTGATTTGCTCAACAAGGCCAATCCAGGTGTCTAAATCTGAACCTGGCAGGTTGTTCTTAATCAGGCCGCTTTTATGCTGTTTGAGTGAAGTCCGTAAGGCGCCGAGGTTAACCCCAGCTGCCGAACAGGATTCGTAATCGATGATATCTATTTTCATGTCGTCAAAGATAACCCTCAAATAGCTTTATTTACCGCCGATCCGAGGGTAACCGCCCGATTTTATTTATTCTTTTCAACAAATGCGGTTAAGCTGCGTAAGGTCTCGAACGCTTCGCGTGTGCCTTCGTCTTCCGCTTTAATTTGCACGCCGTATTCTTTTGATATCGCTAATGAAATTTCCAGCGCATCAATAGAATCGAGTCCCAGACCGTCACCGAACAATTGATCTTCCGGATCAATTTCTTCCGCTTCCATGTCTTCTAAATTGAGGGCTTCAACTAAAAGTTCAGCCATTTTTAATTCGGATTCTGTATGTGTAGCCATAGTTGATACTGTCCTTACTATGTACGCTTCTCTCTGAAAGGGCGCTAGTTTAAACTAATGTTACAATAAAAACTATTTCTGCAACCCGGCATGTTTTCAGATTTAATTTTCGCTAAACCAGCGCAAAACATCGGTGTTCAAGACGTACACCTGTGGCTACTTGATACTCGTCAGTATGAAGAAAATCACCAATTAGCGCTGTTTCGCTCAGTGCTGTCAGATAGCGAACTTCGCCGTATATTGCAGTTCCGCAAGCCTGAAGCGCAACAGCGATTTCTCATAGCCCGGGGGGCTCTTCGCTTGCTTCTTGCAGCATTACATCCTGGCCTTCCGCCCGCTGATATAGCGTTTATTTTCAATGACTTTGGCAAACCTGCTTTACGCACGAATCCTCTTAACATTCACTTTAATGTTTCCCATTCTGGCAACATGATTGTGATTGCCATCGCTCGCGGCCGCGAGTGCGGCATAGACATAGAAAAACTCGATGTATCACGTAACGTACGTGACCTCGCAGCGTTTTATTTCCATCCACTGGAACATGCGTTGCTATTAAATGCACCCGATGAAACTGCGCAACTGAAGCACTTTTACGCGCTTTGGACATTGAAGGAAGCGTTCATTAAGGCAGAAGGAAAAGGCATGGCCATTGCCGGCGATAGTTTTTATTTTTCAGACATCGATTCTGCGCAACCAAAGGTGACGATAACCGCAAGCTCACAGGCCAGCGGGCGGCGGTGGCGTTTTGGCCAGCAATCCTTTGGCGATGATTTCAGCATGGCCCTGGCGGTGGCAGAAAATGATGAACCAGAACTGTCGGTAATGTGTAAACGTTTAATCGTTTGAGCGCCAGTGAACCTGATGCACTAGCCTGATTGTTAAAAGGTAACGTGTGCTAAATCATTGAAAGTACGCTAACGTAGGCTGTCGGTAAGCGTATTGCCACATAAATACATGCCTGAAAACAATGCAGGTTCAGGAAGTTATCACTGTAGTAAAAGGAGTTTGCAGTGCAGCAGTTTTTACAAACCATGAAAGCGGCAATGAAGCGGGCTGACACGCCATTGCTACAGCAGTGGATATCACAACAACAGGTTACTGAATTGCCTGATGTAAGTTGCGAAAAAACGTTCTCGGCGGCGCAAATTGGCGATGCGGTTCAAATCTTTCATCGTAATCACCACTGGCAGCACGACAACATACACCCTTGCTTTTCCCTTTTCCTGGGGCTATCGCAACACGTTGAAACCCTTTCCAGTAAGGCATCACCTTTCCCGCTTATGGGTTTGGTGCACATAGAAAACAACATTGAACAAACACGC
This sequence comes from Alteromonas sp. ABH2_165, assembly GCF_056159945.1. Taxonomy (NCBI): domain Bacteria; kingdom Pseudomonadati; phylum Pseudomonadota; class Gammaproteobacteria; order Alteromonadales; family Alteromonadaceae; genus Alteromonas; species Alteromonas sp. ABH2_165. The sequence continues at coordinate 12,233 of NZ_JBSWWF010000008.1, read as the reverse complement.
CCGTTAACCCATGATGACATGCACATACATTGTCATTTCAGCAATATTCGAATGCATCCTCGCGGTATTGTTGTCGATATTGTCTTGCTGGTGAAACAGCACGGCAGCGTTTGCCAAACCATCACCAGCACATACTTATACCGGGCGGCATCCGATACGCTGGCGAAGGGCGATGCAGCCGATACAGAAAAAGCGTCGCTGGCACAAAGCCAAGAGGCAACTACCTCAGCGTTAACGTTCGCGAGCAATGCAGGCAGACGCTATGCGCGAATTAGTGGCGACTACAACCCTATCCATTTATACCACTGGAGTGCAAAGCTGTTTGGGTTCAAACAAGCCATCGCCCATGGCGTTCACGTGTTATCTCGCAGCGTGTCGTCATTAGATTTGTCGTTCATTCACCCACAAGAATCCTTCTCGATCACCAATACCTTTCACTACCCGGTCACATTGCCTTCTGAACTGACACTATGCAGTCATACACTGGCGAATAATGCAGACAACGGTTTGGTGTTTGAATTGCGAAACCCGCAGGTAAAACGCAGAAAACAAGTTTTACTGCGTGGGCAGGTAATTGCGGCAAGAACATAACCATCCCGCTCCTTAAGCGAAGTGTTAGTACGCAATTATTCTCAGTGTTTTGAAAAACGCTGGTTCTCGGTAGAGTTCGCGCGTTACATCTGTCTAAATTCCAACCATTCCTGGCCGCTTAATTCGCTATACGACCACTTAAACATTTAACCCATGCATCATCTCATTCACTTTATTAACCTAAATCAAACATTACTGCGTTAGCTATTTACAATTTATAAGGATGATGCCCGTGAGTTTGTTTCTTATTTGTGTAGCCGCTCTTATTGCAGGCTATTTTATTTACGGCGCCTTTGTCGAAAAGGTCTTTGGCACTAAGCCTGCCCGCCCTACACCGGCCCATACGCAGACCGACGGCGTGGATTACGTGCCAATGTCCACGCCCAAGGTGTATCTGGTCCAGCTGTTGAATATCGCTGGTGTTGGTCCGATATTCGGCCCGATTATGGGGGCACTTTACGGCCCTGCGGCCATGTTGTGGATTGTACTGGGCTGTATTTTTGCCGGTGCCGTGCACGACTATTTCTCCGGCATGCTGTCGGTTCGCAATAACGGTGAATCCGTTCCCAGCCTGTCCGGACGCTACCTGGGCCGCGGTGCTAGGCATTTCATGAACCTGTTCGCCATTGTGTTACTGCTGCTTGTTGGTGTGGTCTTTGTGTCCGCTCCGGCCGGCATGATCACCAATCTGGTTAACGAACAAACCTCCATGCATGTAGAAGTGGGTGTGATGGTGGCAGTGATTTTCGCCTATTACGTTCTAGCTACAATTATCCCGGTAGATAAAGTGATTGGCCGCTTCTATCCGTTCTTCGGTGCGCTGCTGATTTTCATGTCGGTAGGCTTACTGGGCGCGGCCTGGTTCTCTGACGAACATTCTATCCTGAGCCAGTTTACCGCCAGCGACATGCTGACGAACCTGAACCCGAATGACATGCCACTTTGGCCCGCGCTGTTCATCACCATTGCCTGTGGTGCAATCTCCGGCTTCCATGCCACCCAGTCTCCGCTGATGGCGCGCTGTATGGAAAATGAGAAGAATGGTCGCTTCGTGTTTTTTGGTGCCATGATTGGTGAAGGCGTCATCGCCCTGATTTGGTGTGCAATTGCCTTGTCCTACTTCGACGACTTGAACGGTCTGGCCAGCGCTGTGCTCGATGGTGGTCCGGGCAATGTAGTTTACTCAGCGTCATTTGGTCTGTTAGGTGTGTTCGGCGGGATCCTGGCATTCCTTGGGGTCGTTATTCTGCCTATCACATCCGGCGACACCGCTTTCCGCTCTAGCCGCCTGATCCTGGCCGAGTACTTCAACGTGGGTCAGAAGAATATCCGTAACCGTATTCTGATGGCTGCTCCCTTATTTGTACTGGGTGCGATTCTGACGCAGGTCGACTTCGGTGTGATCTGGCGCTACTTCGGCTTTGCAAACCAGGCAACAGCGGTAATGATGCTGTGGACCGCGTCAGCTTACCTGCTGCGTCACAACAAGCTGCATTGGATCACCACGATTCCGGCAATCTTTATGACCGCTGTGTGTGTGACCTTTATCCTGAACAACTCGACTCTGGGTTTTGGACTGGCAATGAATGTCTCTACCATCACTGGTGTTGTTGTGTCGCTGCTGACCACGGTGTATGTGATTCGTATTTCCAAAGGCAAAGGCGAAGAGCCGTTGCAGCCGCTGACTGTAAAAAGCGAAGAATCCCGCCAGCCGGTAGACGCTTAACAGTCTGACAGGCCATCTGCTTTGCAGGATGGCCTGTCCCTTTTCCACCGGGAAATAGGTTACACTACCCGCTTTACCCTGCTCTTTCTGACACCGTTATGGAACTGATCCTCTCACTGCTTCAACAAATGTGCGTCTATCTGGTGTTAGCGTACCTGCTGAGCAAGACCCCGTTGTTCCTTCCCATTCTCAGTATTTCGTCACATAAACGTCACCGCTATCTGGTGTATTTTGTATTTTCGTCGTTCTGTATCCTCGGCACTTACTTCGGCCTGCAAATCAACGATGCAATTGCCAATACCCGGGCCATAGGCGCGGTGATCGGCGGCGTACTGGGTGGTCCGGTAGTGGGATTCGCAGTGGGCTTAACCGGCGGTCTGCACCGCTACACGCTGGGAGGATTCACCGATCTCGCCTGCGCCCTCTCAACCACTGCTGAAGGATTGATTGGCGGCCTGATGCACGTATTTTACGTGCGGAAAAATCATCGGCTGGCGCTGTTCACGCCCTGGCGTATAGGCCTTATCACGCTGTTCGCAGAACTCGTACAAATGGCCATCCTGCTGACGGTAGCCAAACCTTTCGACAAATCTTTCGCCCTGGTCAGCGACATCGCTGCCCCGATGATTATTGCCAATACGGTAGGCGCTGCGCTTTTCATCAGTATCCTGTCTGATAAGAAAACTATTTTCGAACGCTATTCCGCCACGTTTTCCCGCCGCGCCCTGTCGATTGCAGACCGCTCAGTGGGTTTGCTTTACTCAGGTTTTAACCGTATCAACGCCGAAAAAGTTGCTCGCATTGTGTATGAGGAGACCAACGTGGGCGCAGTGGCGATAACCGACAAAGAGAAAATTCTCGCCTTTATCGGCATCGGCGACGACCACCACCTGCCCGAGACCCCTATTTCCTCATCCAGCACGCTGGAATCGATTAACAACAATGTCATCGTCCACGTAGACGGCGCAGAACGTCATTATCAGTGCTCGCTGGACAAGCACTGCCCGCTGGGTTCAGTGCTCATTATCCCTCTGCATTCCGGCTCCGAAGTGGTTGGCACCATCAAGCTGTATGAGCCGAAACGCAAATTTATGTCTACCGTGACTATGTCAATGGCCGAAGGCATTGCTCAGCTGCTGTCCAGCCAGATTGTGTACGGTGCTTATCAGCAACAGCAGGAACTGCTTTCACAATCAGAAATAAAACTGCTTCACGCTCAGGTCAATCCTCACTTTCTGTTCAATGCGCTCAATACCATCAGCGCCATTGTGCGGCGGGAGCCCGACAGAGCCAGAGAGCTTATCCTCAGCCTGTCGCGTTTTTTCCGTATTAACCTTAAGCAGAACACCGCGCTGGTATCGCTGAAACAGGAAATCGAGCATGTAAATGCCTACCTGTCTATTGAGAAAGCCCGTTTCGCTGAGCGCCTCAGCGTTCATATCGCCTGTGACGATGCCACGCTCCCGGTGCTCATTCCCAGTTTCACTTTACAGCCACTGGTCGAGAATGCGGTTAAACATGGAATCGCACAGCAGCTTGATGGCGGTACCATCACCATCAGCGCCAGACTCACCAGTGACAATCAGGTGTGTGTGATGGTTGAGGATAATGCCGGGCTCTACCAACCCCGCCATGCTGACAGCGAAGGGCTGGGCATGGACATTGTCGATAAGCGTTTGATTTACCAGTTTGGCGCGACATCAGGACTGATAACAGAATGTCAGCCCGGAGAATTCACTCGGATGTCTTTCAGCGTGCCGCTGTTAACCAGTCAGTCCGCGAAGCTGAAAAATGAGGAGATAACTGAATGCTAACCGCCCTGGTAATTGACGATGAGCCGCTGGCCCGCGATGCACTCTGCGAACTGCTTGAGGAAAGCGGCGAGATAACCATTGTGGGTGAAGCAGCAAACGCCATCGAGGGGCTGAAGATGATTCAGCTTCATCAGCCCGATGTGATCTTTCTCGATATTGAAATGCCGCAGCTTACCGGCCTGGATTTACTCGCTATGCTGGATGTGGACGCGCTTCCCGATGTGCAAACCCTGCCCCATGTGGTGCTTGTTACAGCGTTCGAACAGTATGCAATTCAGGCGTTTGAAGAAAATGCGTTCGATTATCTCCTCAAACCTGTTGAACCCGAACGCCTGGCCAAAACCCTGGCGAAACTGAAGAAGCGAACGCAACCGCTGAAAGTGATTGAGACGGTAGCGTCACCGACGCTGTCAATTATTCCCTGTGCCGGTCACCAGCGTATTCTGCTGGTGCCTGAAGCTGACATTGAATTTGCATTCAGTGACGTGGCAGGAGTGCATGTTAAAACAGCATCGCAACAGGCGGATACCCAGTTGACGCTGAAAACCCTGGAACAGAAAACCACTCTAGTGCGTTGTCACCGTCAATACCTTGTACGCCTTAGTCAGGTTGCCGAAATCAAGTTGCTCGATAACGGCCTCGCCATCCTGCATATGCGGTGTGGCGAGTCTATTCCGGTGAGCCGCCGTTACCTGAAGAAACTAAAAGACGGGTTACAATTGCACAACCACTAAGGCTGTGTTTATACACGATGAAACATCAGCAATTACCGGCCTGGCGATGAAATGCAGCAGACCCGATGTTAATCGAGTATTCCGGGCTCAGCAGTTCCTTCACAAACTCGGATGGCGACGAGGGGTCAGCAATGATGTAGCACTTATGTTTTGCCCGGGTGATGCCGACGTACATCAACCGCCGTTCTTCCGAGTAAGGATAATCATCTAGCGCGGGCAATAGCGCTTCAATCAGCGCGTTCTCCCTGCCCTCACTGGGAAACCCGTTTTTACCCTTGCTGAAGCCAATTAAAATACAGTGGTCTGCTTCCAGCCCTTTGGATTTATGAAAACTCCAGAAATGCACATGGTTGGCGAGATTAAGCCGAGTTAGTGTGGCCTTCGTTTCATCCAACAGAAAATTGTAGCGGGCGATAACAGCAATAGAGCTTGAAGATTCATTGCCACGGATTTTCGCGACCACTTCCGCAATACGCTCAAAAACACCATTGTCATTGCCCGGCTTGTTATCCAGCAAAAACACCTGAGGTGAATCGACTTTGGTGTGCGTATGTATGTATCTTCTGAATTGCTCGGGGTTCGCCATAATGAACTGCCCAGCGGTATCCGCAATACTGTTGTTATAGCGAAAGGTTTTCTGCAGTTTAGTTTCGGTATAGCTGCCCACCCGTTCGCCAAAGCGCGTGGTGAGTTCAAGTTTACCGCCGGAGAAACGGTAAATAGACTGCCAGTCGTCGCCCACCGCAGTAAGTGATACCTCATGACCTTTTGCCAGAATGGCTTCTAACAACGCCATGCGCGCGGTGGAGATATCCTGAAATTCATCTACCAGCACATACTTCCAGGTTGGCTTTATTACTCCGCAGTTGATGCTCTCTATGGCGCGGGTAATAAGATCATCAAAATCCATGCAGTCCTGACGCTTTAGTTCACTTACATAAGCCTTATGCAAGGCACTGAGTAAACTCGTTATCTTTCTGGCCGGTTTAATGCCTGCACTCGTCAGTCGCTTGCTAACATCGGCAGGTTTCAACTTCTCTATACGTATGGCTTGCAAGGCACTGACAAGCGTTTCCACACAAGACGACAAAGCGGCGTGCTCGTTTGCCTGGTTTGTTTTGCCCTTCGCTGAATGTGGCGAAAGCAAACCCGCGAGCTCCTGAAACACCGTTGGATTTTCATCGCTATAACCTTTAATCCACTTCAATACCCATTGCTTTAACCGTTGACTATTTTCCGCAAACTCACTCAGCGCGACGGGTACGCCAGCATGCTGCAAAAGCTCACGACCAAGACCATGAAAGGTGAAGATTTGTGGCGCATCGGCCAGAGCAATATTCCGACTTTTGGCCGTTTCCAGCAGACGTGATTTAAGCTCTTCCGATGCCGTACGGTTGTAAGCAAGAATCAATACTTCCGAGGGCTTTGCCAAGCCACGGTCTATCATATCCAGCGCCTTTGCCACCATTACCGACGTTTTGCCTGTACCCGCAGCTGCCAGCACCAAATTTCTATCGTTGGCGCGAAGCACCGCGAGGCGCTGCTCCTCGGTTAACGGGTTAGACTCTACCGTATCGAGAAATGTGCGGCGGGCTTTTAGCTGCAGGTGTTCATGGTAAGTTCGTAAGCTGGCCATATCAAACGGATACAGGCTCGCTATCTCTTCTACTTCGCGTAGGGCGTCTGCCGACAACAGCGCTTGCCAGTCGGCTTTGTAGTTACTGTAATGCTGATGCAGCGTTTCAATAAGCTCGCGCAGTTCGGCTTCCCATGAATCTCGCGGATATTGCAGCTTCACCTTGTTATTGAAAACAGTAAAAACCGTGTGTAGATACGCCTTAAAGTGGCTTCGAATGATTTTGTTGGCAGTTTCCTGCAATGCCACTACGTTGTCGGCTTTCAGAAACCGGTAACGCACCGATGTTTTTGCCCCCGGCAATTGCAATTCGTAGCCGAGAAAGCGTTTCTTTACCTGAAAAAGCGTACGTACAGAAGCTAGCGACAGCGTGTTTTCCCTGCCACTTTTTTGTGTGAAAACTAAATTTTCGTTCGTGAGACTGATTGAGGGTTTAGCAAAAAACTTTCCCAGAATATTGGGATGAACAACAAGAACTGGCAACAACACTATCCTTAAATCTCAGGTCATAACTTTTTATGTAGGAACCTTTTATGTAGTAACTTTTTATGCAGTAACTGGCGCGTTTGAGCAACTCAGTGACACCTTAGCGTTACTGCGGCAAAATGCCACGCGGGCATTCTACACTATCTTCAGTTATTCATTCGCAGTTGCTAGAATGCCGGAAACCTTTTTCTGGATTTGCCCGTGAAAATACAAGTTATCCCTGTTACGCCCTTTGCCCAGAACTGTTCGCTTATTTGGGACCCTGCTACCATGAAAGGGGCGTTTGTTGATCCAGGCGGTGACAGCGCTAAATTGTACGATGCAGCAGCGCAAAACAAAGTGACGATTGAAAAAATCATTCTCACTCATGGCCATCTCGATCATGTTGGCGCGACCACAGAAGTGGCTAAACACTACGATGTACCCGTAATCGGCCCACATGTTGGCGATAAGTTTTGGTTGGATGGATTACCGCAGCAAAGCCAGATGTTTCGTTTCCCGCCAGCCTCCCCATTCGCACCAAATCAATGGCTGAACGACAACGACACGATTACCGTGGGCAACCTCACCCTTGATGTACTTCATTGTCCCGGCCATACGCCCGGTCACGTGGCGCTGGTAGAACGAGACAGCAATACCGTGATTGTGGGAGATATTCTGTTTGCCGGGTCCATCGGTCGCACCGATTTCCCACAGGGCAATCATCAACAACTCATCGATAGCATTCGAAATAAGCTGTTTACCCTGCCCGATGAGATGACCGTCTACCCTGGCCACGGCCCCACCAGCACCATTGGTACCGAGCGCAAAACCAATCCGTTTGTGGCAGACAGTAAATTTGGGTGATGGGGCTGAGCTTAAAAGGACGAAGCCATGACATCCCTTCCTCGCCACATAAAATTGCTCTTATTATTAATGGTATTGAGCCTGATTGCCGCAACTGGGCACGGCGAACCGAATCAACCAGTAGCGGGCAATTCGCTGGTATGACAAAAGTGGAAACACAGCCCAGAGGCTAACCTTTCCGAAGATGGGCGATTTATGGTGGTGGCAGGTGAAAAAGCATCATCCGTTGGTTTATACCGGCTTAACGCTGAAACCGGTCTAGCGAAAAAAGTTGATGAAGCGCCCACGGATACAGGCGCTAACTGGGTAGAGATTATTACTGTTATTGAATAAGCAATGGTGGCTTATTCAGCGCTTTTACCTGGCTACAGGACACCATTGGCCCTGAGCGCAGAAACCAACCTGGTTTCTACCTTTACTCTTCCCGCCAATCCGCGAAATAATCCACCAGGTAATCAATCGTCATGCGCGTTCGCAGGGGCATGAACCGTCTATTCTGATACACGATCCAGCTGCCTGCGCCCTTGCCCCACCAAGGCTTCAGCACAGGCTGCAACCGTCCACTATCCACAGCGGCTGAAAAAGTACTCGCCGGCATGTAAGCAATGCCTAGGCCCTGCTCGCAGGCTTGTAGTACCGCATTAGCGTTATTGCTTCGCCAGCGCCCTTTAACTTTTATAGTCTCTACGACATCATTACGCTGAAATTTCCAGGTGTCGTTATTTGAGATAATGCAGCTGTGGTTTTTCAAATCTCCCGGTTTTTTCGGTTCGCTGCATCGCGCCAGATAGTGTGGGGCTGCAACCGCCATCATCGGGCGATTAACCAGCTTGCGGGCAATGAGGCTTGAATCAGTGAGTTCGCCGTAGCGAATAGCGAAGTCGACGCCGTCTTCCACAAAGTTAACCATACGGCTATTGAAATCCATTTCAATGGACAGGCCGGGATGGGCTTCGGTAAAACGCATCAGTGCCGGTGCGACATAATGTTCGGCAAATCCCCCGGCAGCACTCACACGCAGCGTGCCAGTAAGATTAACTTGCTGCACGTTCACCATTTCATTGGCTTGCTGAAGGCCAGTAAGCAAATCTTTTACCTGCTGATAATACACTTCACCGCTGTCGGTCAGACTCACCAGCCGTGTGGTGCGGGACAACAGCACACAACCAAGCCGCTCTTCCAATCGGGCAAGCTGACGGCTTACGTGACTTGTACTACATCCCAGCTGTCTTGCGGCAGCAGAAAAGCCCCTTGTTTCTGCCACCGCGATAAATTCCACAACACCTTCAAAACTGTCCATCTGCTTCAACGCCTGATTATTGCTATACAGCAACAGTGTTTATCAAATTCAGCGGATTATCAACCAACAGGTAGCATTATATAGTGGTCGCGAATAAATACAGCAACCGGAGGACTTCCGATGAAAAAGATACTAATTCCCGTCACTAATCACGCTACCCTGGGTTCAACCGATCAGGCTAACGGCACCTATTCACCTGAGCTTACCCATGCGCTGCATGTGTTCAATGAACACGGTTATGAATATGACATTGCCTCAATTACAGGTGGCGAGGTACCGATTTATGGCACGGATATCGAAGGTGATGAGATTAACGCGCAGGTGCTTAACAGCGACGATGTTAAGAGCCGGATTAGCAACAGCCTGCCTGTCTCAGAAGTGAACATTGATGATTACGCAGCAATCTTCTATCCCGGTGGTTTTGGTTTGCTGAGTGATTTAGCGACGAATAAAGACTTTGCCACACTGGCGGCCACCCATTATGAACAAGGCGGATTACTGGGCGCTGTATGTCACGGTCCTGCTGCACTGCTGCCAATCACCTTGTCTTCCGGGGAAACCTTACTGGCAGACAAGTCAGTGACCGCATTTACTCGCGAAGAAGAAATCGATTACGGTACCATCGACGACATTCCGTTCTTACTTGAAGAAGCGCTAGCGCGAAAGGCGGCGCGATTCAGTAAAGTACAGCCGTGGCAGGATTTTGTGATTGAGGATGGCCGCGTGATTACAGGCCAGAACCCGTCGAGTGCTCATAGTGTGGCAAAGGCGATGGTTAAACAGCTCAGCAACCACTGAAGACTTCGCGCCAAGGCTGCTCGTTAAAACTAGTAGGTTAGCAAGAGCACTATTTAAAAAGCGGGAGGCACTCTGATGTATCTCCCGCTTTCTGTCGTGCTTTAATCAAATAATGAAACGGAATTACCTCTCCTCTTCGCTCTCCGCTTCACCCAACCATGCACTACGGAATGATGTCGCTTTATAACTCACTTCGTCTTCCGCCATCTCGGTAATCTTCAAATCTGGCTTTTGATAAAACGTTACTTCCGTTTCCAGTTCTTTATCGAAACGCTTGTAGCGAATTCATGAATGGCATAACGCCCCGGCGATGAGCGGCTCATTTGAAAATCCAAATACTCCCCTTTCGCGCCGGTGAAGGTTGAGCTAATCGTAGCTTCGTGGTGCACCGCGTTGTTGAACTGTACCGCGTATTTAAATAAATTATCAGCTCTGCCAGCGTGTTTGGTAAACTGACGCCTCACCACGAATACGGAGTTTATATGAACCGCTTTTTAAATTTCCGCCTGCTCGTTGCTTTCGTTTGTATGGTTGCCCTGGCCGGTTGTAGCACCCTCGCCTCATTGGCTTCATACAGTGTAACCAATGCCGACCTTCAGCGGGTAGTAGATAGGCAGGTAGCCAGCGTGCAGGAACAAGGTTCGATTCTTGGCATTCCACTGCTTCTCGAAGTAGATGACATGCAAGTAAATATCGGGCCGGAAAACCGCCAGACCATTCAGCTCATTGCCGATGCCACGGCAACCGTATCCGTGCTCGGCATGAAATATCCAGCCAAAGTGAAGCTAGACGTTGAAGGTATGCCCTATTACGACCCAAGCAAAAAGGCCGTATTCATTCGCTCGCTGGTACTGAACGACACCACCGTCGATGCCATGGGTTATCGCGGCAACCTTGCGCCGGTGAGCAGTAAGGTAATGAGCCTGCTGAATCATTTTTTGATGGAGCAGCCCGTTTACGAAGTGAAGGATGTACCGGCTACCTACGCATGGCTGACTGATATGCCGCTAGTGATGACGGTTGAATCCGGCAAGATTGTGTTTAGGCCGCAAACTTCTGAGTAATGAAAGTGGCAATTTTAGTTGCACTGAAAAGAAGGTGTGAAGTAAAGCTAAATTGCTGACGCGCTATGGCGCGTTTGAGAATATTTTAAAACTCAGGGAAGAGAACCGTTGGCAGAACTCTATTTATCCGTATCCGCTTTATTGATAGCGAGCAGTTTTTCTGCTTCCCGATGGGTGAAGTTCGGGCTGCCGTTTGTGCTTTTATCGGCGCTCTGTTTTGTTTCCCTGTCTCCCGTATTTTTACTTTTCGTAGCGCTTTATATTTACGTCACCTGGCGATTGGCCGAACCTGACAACAACGCTGACAATATATGGTTAACCCGGCTTTATCAGCTGATTTGGATACTACTGAGTGCAGGACTCATCGTTCATCAACTCCCCGGTTACCATGGGCTTTTGCTGGCTGAAAACGAAGTGCTCAAAGCCAACAGTTTACCCATTAACCTGTATCTGAATGTTGATAAAGCCCTGTTTAGCTGGTCAGCGCTATGTTTTGTTCCGTTTTTTAAACGCAGTTTGCCGTCAGATAAATCGATTCACTGGTGGATACCCACACTCTGCGTACCCTTAGGGATCGCTGCTGTAGTCGCTATTGCAGTCAGTACAGGCATCGTCACCTGGCAAATCGCTTTACCAGGCTACTTTCCATTAATCGCCATTTCTAATCTCATCAATACCTGCGTGGCTGAAGAACTGTTATTCCGGGGTCTGCTGTTTAAGTTTGTTATGTCTAAGCTTCCAGACAAGCTCTCCCCTACAAAACGTACAACACTCGTATTGGCTTTCACCAGTGTGGTATTTGGTATTGCACATTTTGCAGGTGGCGCGAGTTACGTGCTGGTAGCTACTGTGGCGGGATTACTTTACGGTACGGTTTACGTGCTTACCGGGCGCATTGCTTTTGCCGTACTCACACACTGGTTACTGAACGTGACACATATGTTGGTGCTGACTTATCCGATGGCTGATTTTAATTAGATGGTCTGAATGCGTGTTAAACCTACTCTGTAATCTCTACACAGACATGAGCAGTATAGGTGAGTTTCATTGACTAACTAATGGGTGAAAAGCCATGAAATGGCTGGATTGGGAAAGCTATCTTAGACTCTTGTTAAAACAGCCGTAACTTTGAGGCAAGCAACCTCCTATTGGGAGATATGCAGAATAATTAAACCCGTCGAATTCGACGTGTTTTATCTGAGTCCCAGTCGTTGAACAATCGATGTCAGCTTTAGACA